>NZ_JAINFN010000004.1:0-396129 GCF_026130245.1 Pantoea sp. JK | reverse complement strand
GGCGGCTTTAGCGCGGTGGTCCCACCTGACCCCATGCCGAACTCAGAAGTGAAACGCCGTAGCGCCGATGGTAGTGTGGGGTCTCCCCATGCGAGAGTAGGGAACTGCCAGGCATCAAATTAAGACCCATTATCGGGTCGTGACCTTCCCAGTGACGCGGAAAGGGCGAAACACCTGAAATCAGAACGATTGTCTGATATCAGTACAGAATCGGTGGAGCGGTAGTTCAGTTGGTTAGAATACCTGCCTGTCACGCAGGGGGTCGCGGGTTCGAGCCCCGTCCGTTCCGCCACTTAATTGATAAGCCCTGACTGCAAAGTCAGGGCTTTTTCATGTCTGTAATTCCGCTAATATTGTTGATAAAAAATCAAAATTCTTCTGCTTATAAGCGGATTTTTCATCAACAATAAACCTGCCAGAATATTTCCCATCGAACACAACGCTATCCGATGAGGAAATCATGACAATCCCCGCCTTTGGTTTAGGTACTTTCCGTCTGCAAGACGATGTTGTAATCCTTTCAGTTAAAACAGCTTTGGAACTTGGCTATCGCACAATTGATACCGCGCAAATCTATGAAAATGAAGCAGCTGTGGGTCAGGCGATCACTGAAAGTGGCGTAGCACGTGGCGACTTGTTCGTTACCACCAAAATCTGGATTGAGAATCTTTCGGCTGAGAAGTTGATTCCCAGCTTGGAAGAGAGCCTGGCAAAACTGCGCACCGACTATGTCGATCTCACCTTGATCCACTGGCCTTCTCCAGAAGGGGCGGTATCAGTGAAAGAGAGCATGTTGGCATTGATGGCAGCAAAAGAAGCAGGCCTGACGCGTCAGATTGGTATCTCAAACTTCCCAATCGCCTTGATGCAAGAGGCGATTGACGCGGTTGGTGCGGAAAATATTGCCACTAACCAGATTGAGCTGCATCCTTTCCTGCAGAACCGGCAGGTGGTTGAATTTGCTCAAAAGAATGATCTTCACATCACTTCTTACATGACGCTGGCTTATGGCGACGCGCTGAAAGATCAGGTAATCAACGCAATTGCACAGAAGCACAAAGCCACTCCAGCTCAGGTGGTTCTGGCATGGGCGATGACGTTAGGTTACGCGGTGATCCCGTCATCCACCAAACGTGAAAACCTGGCGAGCAACATGGCAGCAGTTGATCTGCAGTTAGATGATCAAGATATGGCAAATATTGCCGCGCTGGATCGTCAGCAGCGTTTAGTAAGTCCTGAAGGTCTGGCACCAAACTGGGATTAATCGCGACTTACCTCTTCAGCCCTGCACTCGCCAGGGCTGATCTTTAACCCATTCACTTAGAAAATCAATAAACGCCCGAACGCGCTGACTAACTCCCAGGTCACTGTAATAGACCGCATTAAAAGGCATTTCAACTGGTACGCGCTGTTCAGCTAGCAGTTCAACAAAAGTGCCATCCGCTATCTCTTTATCCACCATAAAATCTGATAAACACGCGATACCTTGATCGCCTAGCACTAGCTGTTTGAGCGTTTCGCCGCTGTTAGATGACATACCCGGCGTGATGTCATAAAGCTCGCCACCTTCATCTGTGACAGGCCAGCGATTTAAGCGTGGCGTTTCAACAAAGCCGAGGCATTCATGCAGCGCCAAATCAGCTGCCGATACCGGTACGCCATATTTCGCCAGATAAGCCGGCGTGGCCACTAATTTGCGATAACTAATAAAGAGCAGACGAGCGCGCAACGTAGAATCTGTCAAATTGCCGGCGCGAATCGCCACATCGACTTTGCGTTCGATGAGATTAATAAAGCTCTCCGAAGAGACCAGCGATAGCGTGACGTCTGGATAGCGCTCACGAAAAGGTTTAATCATTGGCAGCAACAGATGCAGAATCACGGGCGTAGCTGCATCGATGCGCAGCACGCCCTGAGGCGCCAGCTGCCGCTCAATCAGCTCGCTCTCGGCAGTCGACATCTCCTGCATCAACTTTTGCACGCGGCGAAAATAGTGCTCGCCTTCATGAGTAAGTGCTAGCTGACGCGTAGTACGCGTTAAGAGCGAGACACCCAGCTTATTTTCCAGCTTTTTAACCGTGCGACTTACCGCTGAATTGGCCATCTGCAACTGTGCTGCTGCACGACTAAAGCTGCCGCTCTCCACCACAGCGATAAACACCTTAAGCTCATCGGACGATGCCTTCATTATCCCTCCAAAAGCAAAAGTCAATTCTCACTTTGCATCTTTTTGTCATTAAAGCATGAGGCAATACTAACGGCCATCAAAACTTCATGGGAGTTAATCATGCCACTCTCTATTTATGCTCTGGGCGTTGCCGGTGATGACTGCTTTGACCAGTAAGTTAGCGCGTAAGCAATTATTAATGGGTTTGATGGTGCTCTTCACCGTTGGCAACCTGGTTGCCTGGCTGGCAGCAAACTATGAAACGCTGATCATTGCCCGACTGATTACCGGCCTTGCTCACGATGTGTTCTTCTCCGTCGATTCCACGATAGCGACCAACCTCGTAAGCAAAGAGAAGGCAGCGAGTGCCATTGCCATCATGTTTGGCTGTTGGTGACTGGCGTGCCGCTGGGTACGCTCATCGGGCAACACTTTGGCTGGCGTGAAAGTTTCCTGGCTGTGTCATTGCTCTGGTGGCAAGCCAACTGCTTATCCCGCGTAATATTGCTCAGCCGCTGGCAACAACATTCGCCCAGCAAGCGCGTGTGATGATCAATCCACGTCTGCTGCTGATTTATGCGATTACCGCGCTGGGTTATGGTGTGTCGGTCGCCATCGGTAATATCTGGGGCGGGAAACTTGCCGATCGCCGTGGCGCGGTGCCTGCTTTGACACTGATCTTTATGGCGCTGGCCATTCTGCTGATGGTGTTCCAGTTCACCGCCAGCATGCACTTTATGTCAGTGGCAACAGTATTAGTTATGGGTATCTTCGCCTTTGCCAACGTGCCGGGGTTGCAGGTTTACGTGGTGCAGAAAGCTGAGCATTATGCCCCAGGTGCGGTAGATGTTGCATCAGGCCTCAATATTGCGGCCTTCAATATCGGTATCGCTCTGGGTTCCACGGTAGGTGGTTATATTGTCGAGCATTACGGACTGGCGCAAACGCCGTGGGTTGGTGCGGTGATTGTGCTTGGCGCGCTGCTGCTGGTGCGATTGAGTGGTCAACTCGATAAACCTCAAACGGCGATAGCGATGGAATAACACGCGCAAAAGCCTGCCAACTGGCAGGCTTTTGCATTGGTATGCTGTGAGGCGAATTCCGACAATCAAGAACACCAATTGAAACCCCGCGCTAAAATCCCTATAACAGTCAGGTGAAGTACGAGTCGTAAACCAGTCAGGCGGGAAAGTGCGGAAAAAAACTTATTCAATGCGTTATGTAGCAGGTCAGCCAGCAGAGCGGATATTTCCGCCGGGGGCAATGCTGCATCTTGGGCAGGCATTACCGCCTGGCGCACCTTTGCCAGCCGATCCCACGCTGCGAGTTTTAGTCTGGAATATCTTCAAGCAACAGCGCGCAGACTGGATGTCGGTGTTGCAAGGTTTTGGCAAAGATGCCCACCTTGTTCTGCTGCAGGAGGCGCAAGCTACGCCCGAACTGGTCAAATTCGCCACCAGTAACTATCTCGCGGCCGATCAGGTGCCAGCCTTTGTCTTACCGCAACATCCTTCTGGCGTCATGACGCTGGCGTCTGCGCATCCTGTCTACTGCTGCCCACTGCGCGAGCGCGAGCCGCTGCTGCGTTTGGCTAAATCTGCGCTGGTAACGGCATATCCGTTGCCTACGGGCGAAATGCTGATGGTGGTGAACATTCACGCGGTCAATTTCAGTCTGGGTGTCGATGTCTACAGCAAACAGCTCGGGCCGATTGGCGAACAGATTCAGCATCATCGCGGACCGGTGATCATGGCGGGAGATTTTAACGCCTGGAGCCGTCAGCGTATGAATGCGCTGTATCGCTTTGCGCGGGAGATGTCACTGCGTGAAGTGAACTTCACCGATGACCATCGTCGCAAAGCCTTCGGTCGCCCACTGGATTTCGTTTTCTATCGTGATATGAAGGTCAGTGAAGCTTCAGTGCTGGTGACGCGCGCATCAGATCACAATCCGCTATTGGTTGAATTCAACTCTCTCTATGGTATCGAGCGTTAAGCCAATACGCTCTAGCTCCCATCTAGCAACAATCGAAGTCATACTGCGAAGGGGCAGTTAGTGCCTGAGCAGGCGATATGCAGAATTTAGCGGAAGCAGAAAATGAAAAAGGCTGACAAATGTCAGCCTTTTCGGGGCATTAGGTATCAGGTGTTGCGCTATTATTGACAAACAGCGTGAGCTTGTCGCCCGGCTGAATGTCTTTAGCGTCACTGTTCCAGCGCATAACGTCTTTGGTATTCACACCGTGACGTTTTGCAATACTGGCAAAAGAATCACCCTTACGTACACGGTAGGTGATGCTGTTGCCGTTATCAGCCAATTGCGTGCTCGCTTTGCCGCTCACGGTCAGAGTCTGACCGGTACGAACAGAAGCGCTGCGCAGATTGTTCTGCTGTTTCAGTGCACTGACGCTTACGCCAAGCTTGCTGGCAATACCAGACAAGGTGTCGCCTTTGCGTACCGTGTAGCTGTTTCCTGCCGCGCTGACTTTCGCCATCTCGGTAGGCTGCACGGAAGCGATATCACCGGAAGCCAGTGAATCGCGCAACTTAGCAACGTTGGACTTCGGCACCATTATATAGTGCGGTCCATTTGGCGCTGTGGCTCCGTTTTTATAACCGGCATTAAATGTCTTCAGCTTGCTGAGAGACATACCGGCCATATCGGCGGCCTGCGTCAGTTCAATCTGCTGTCCCACCTCTACTCGAGCTAATGCACGGCTCTCATTCGGGGTCGGCAATTTGATACCGTAACGCTTGTTGTTCTTGAGAATCTCACTCAAGGCCAACATTTTAGGTACGTAAACCGTAGTCTCGCGTGGCAGCGATAAATTCCAGAAATCAGTCGGCTTACCGCGCGCCTTATTCTGTTTCATCGCCTTCAGCACACGTCCTTCACCGCTGTTGTAGGCGGCGATGGTCAGTAACCAGTCACCGTCAAACATACCGTTCAGACGCTGCATCATATCCAGCGCGACTTTGGTCGAGGCCACCACATCGCGGCGTCCGTCGTACCATTGGTTCTGTTTCAAACCATAGTTTTTGCCCGTTTGTGCAACAATCTGCCAGATGCCGGCGGCATTCGCAGAAGATGTTGCGTGTGGGTCAAAAGCGCTCTCCACTATGGGTAGCAGTACCAGTTCCATCGGCATTTTACGTTTCTGTATCTGCTCGACTATCCAGTACATGTACGGCTCTGCCCGTAATGTTACATCGTGGAGATAGCTCTTATTTTTTAAAAATTTTGTTTTTTGTTCGCGGATCCGGCTGTTTTCCGGAATCCCCATCTTCAACTCGTCACTAATGTGATTCCAGAGATCAGTATCTTCTGCGAGGCTTGTTCCATCATCCTGCCATCGCGGCGATAACAATCGATCTCCGTACTTTCCATTTTCACCTTGACCAGCTGAAGACAGACTCTGTGCATGCTGTACGGGGATATTGGCGTCATTCCTTGATGCCTGACATCCTACCAGCAAGACCGAGGCGAGTAAGATCGCTTTAGCCTTCATGTGTGTGTCAATAGTTCGCTTAAAAGACGAGCAACTATACGTGACGGTCCATCACAACACAACCTCAAATATCAAAAGCGGTCTTTCTTCTCGCGTAGAACAGCGAAAGTTTGCCATAACGCTGACGATGAGACATTAGTGCCTAAAGCCTTTTTTAAATCAGTGTCTTGCGTGCGTAAAAATAAATTTATTTCCCGCTCTAAGGCCAGTTTTGTCGGTAAAGTAATGCGGTTTTCTGCGCGTAAGTCCTTAATTTGCTGATACCTTGCCAAAATTTTAGGGTCATGGGGCAGAATAGCCGCAGCAAACTTCATATTGGATAAAGTGTACTCATGCGCACAGCAAACAAGCGTATCTGCAGGGAGTTGATTAAGTTTTTGAAATGATTCGAACATTTGTTCCGCAGTGCCTTCAAATAAACGCCCGCAGCCACCGGAAAACATGGTGTCTCCACAGAAAAGATAAGGTGAGCTGAAATATGAGATATGTCCTAAAGTGTGACCGGGTGTTGCGATGACACGGAAATTTAGCCCAAGGACGGCAAATTCATCGCCTTCGGCCACAATACGCTTTGCTCCTTTATCTGCCGTTTCCTGAGGACCGAAAACCATCAAATCGGGATAGTGCTGCAGCAGTTCATCCACGCCGCCGACGTGATCGTGATGATGATGCGTCAGCAAAATCGCCACGGGTTGCCAATGATTGGCCCTGATTTTATCCAGCACGGGCTGTGCTTCGCCGGGATCGACAATCAAACACTT
Source organism: Pantoea sp. JK (assembly GCF_026130245.1). Taxonomy (NCBI): domain Bacteria; kingdom Pseudomonadati; phylum Pseudomonadota; class Gammaproteobacteria; order Enterobacterales; family Erwiniaceae; genus Pantoea; species Pantoea sp. JK. The sequence continues at coordinate 389,693 of NZ_JAINFN010000004.1, read as the reverse complement.
ATTGTCATCATCTATCAGTGTCCAGATGTAGTTATCCTGCAATGCGGGAATGCTGATAAGATTCATAAACACCTCTCAGGTCGTAGAAAAAGGAAAATGGTAGAGCATGAAGCCGGCTAAAACACGCCAAATCCTGACTGCACCGCGCTCCTGGCGCGATATGCCAATGGGAGACTATTTTCGCGATGCGCTCACTCAGCAACTGCAGCCTTATCTCGGCAAGCTGTATGGCTTCCATATGCTTAAAATTGGCAGCCTCAGCGCAGAAATCAACACCAGCCAGTGTGCCATATCGCATCAGGTGAATGTGGGCATTGAGGGCGATGAGTTACAGGTTATCGCCAATAACACGCAATTACCCTTTGAATCTAAATCCGTTGATGCCTGTTTGCTGGCGCATACGCTGGCGTGGAGTCAGGATCCGCACCGCGTGTTGCGTGAAGTCGATCGGGTATTGATCGATGATGGCTGGATGATCATCAGCGGCTTCAATCCTTTCAGTCTATTAGGGATCAGCAAAGGCATTCCGGGTTTGCACTCGCGCGCGCCATGGAGTGGACGCATGTTCAGCCAGGTGCGGCTGCTCGACTGGCTGAGCCTGCTGAATTATGAAGTGGTGTACCGCACGCGTTTTCAGGTGGTGCCGTGGCATCGGCAGGGCGGCAGGGTGATCAGCGCGCATTTACCGGCGCTCGGTTGTTTGAACATTGTGGTGGCACGTAAACGCACGTTCCCGTTAACGCCCACCAAAATGAAGAAGAATCTCAGTCAAAGCCAGCTACGGCAAACGGTTAACGTTACGCGCCAGTTTCGTGAAGTGAAGGATCAGGATTCAACCTGATAACCGATATCATCCTGAGTAGGATTTCCCGCCGCGCTGCGCGCGAGTTCGTCGCAGCGTTCGTTCTCCGGATGCCCCGCGTGACCTTTTACCCATTCCCACTTAATTTCATGGTTGCTGAGCGCCACATCGAGGCGTTTCCACAGATCGACATTTTTCACCGGTTTTTTATCGGCGGTTTTCCAGCCGCGCTTCTTCCAGTTGTGGATCCAGCTGGTGATGCCCTGACGAACATATTGGCTGTCGGTGCTAAGCACCACCTCACACGGCTGTTTTAACGCTTCAAGCGCCACGATAGCCGCCATCATTTCCATGCGATTGTTGGTGGTGAGGCGATAACCCGTACTGAACTCTTTTTCATGCGCGCCATAACGTAAAATGGCGCCGTAGCCGCCGGGACCGGGATTGCCCAGGCAAGATCCATCGGTGAATATTTCTACCTGTTTGCGCATCTCTGGTAGACTTCCTTCTGACAAAACGCCAAGTCTGACATAAAACGAGTCCTATGAGCACTGCAAATAACCGCCAGATCGTCCTCGATACCGAAACCACCGGCATGAACATGATCGGTGTGCATTATGAAGGACATCGCATCATTGAAATTGGTGCGGTTGAGGTGATCAACCGTCGCCTGACCGGCAACAACTTCCACATGTATCTGAAGCCCGATCGGCTGGTGGATCCGGAAGCGTTCGGCGTTCACGGTATCGCCGATGAATTCCTACTCGATAAGCCGATGTTTGCGGATATCGCCGACGAATTTCTCGAGTACATCCGTGGCGCGGAGCTGGTGATCCATAACGCATCGTTCGATATCGGCTTTATGGATTACGAATTCGGCATGCTGAAGCGGGATATCGGCAAAACCGACACCTTCTGCCAGATCACCGATAGCCTGGCGATGGCACGTAAGATGTATCCCGGCAAGCGCAACAGCCTCGATGCATTGTGCAACCGTTATGAGATAGACAACAGCAAGCGTACGCTGCACGGCGCACTGCTAGATGCCGAGATTCTGGCCGAAGTGTTCCTGATGATGACCGGTGGTCAAACCTCGCTGGCTTTTTCACTTGATGGTGAGCAGAACAATCAGGGCGGCGGTGAGAATATTCAGCGCATTGTGCGTCCGAGTTCAGGTTTGCGCGTGGTCAGCGCCAGCGATGAAGAGATTATTGCGCATGAAGGTCGTCTGGATTTAGTGCAGAAGAAGGGCGGTAGCTGCCTGTGGCGTGTGTAAAAACGGCTGATTTTGCGTGGAAAATCGACGTTAAGCTGAAAAAAACGCCAAACGAAACATTCCCACATAAAAAGCGTTGACGGGTACGAGAGCTGCAATTAATATGCGCCTCGTTCTCGACGGGGAACAAAGCGCGGAGCGGTAGTTCAGTTGGTTAGAATACCTGCCTGTCACGCAGGGGGTCGCGGGTTCGAGCCCCGTCCGTTCCGCCAATCTATTTAAAGAAGCCGATGCAGAAATGCATCGGCTTTTTGCTTTTTGTCATTTATAGATGGTTGCGGTCTGAGCCCCTCACCCCGGCCCTCTCCCCATGGGAGAGGGAGATAGCGCGCGGACTGCCCCTTCTCCCGCCTGCGGGAGAAGGTTGGGATGAGGGCCAGCGCGCACCCAACTTAATCCTCCTGCACCGCCACCGTCGCGCGATACGCCGCCACAGACTCTTCGCGATCAGCACGCGCCAGCCAGCGATAGCAGCCTGCACCCAGCGCCACGCCGATAAACCAGCTAAAGTTCGCCACCGCATGCAGTGAAGGAATAAAGCTGATCACCAGACAAATGCCCACCGACGGCAGCAGCGCAGCAATTGCTTTCGGGTTAAAGCCGCCGCGATACCAGTAACGGCCTTTCGGCGTGTCATCAAACAGATCATCAACGTAGACTTTGCTGCGTTTAATCAGATAGAAATCAGCAATCAGGATGCCGAACAGCGGCCCAATAAACGAGCCGAGCACATCCAGCGTGTAGTGAATCAGTTCTGGCGACTGGAACAGGTTCCACGGCGTCAGTAACACCGATCCGACCGCAGCGATCATGCCACCAGTGCGGAAGCTGATTTTCTGTGGTGAGCAGTTAGAGAAGTCGAACGCTGGCGAGACAAAGTTCGCCACGATGTTAATGCCGATAGTGGCGATAATCATGGTCAGCAGGCCAATCGCCACCGCCACGTCGTTACCCACCATGCTGACGGTTTCAATCGGATCGGTGATCATTCTGCCGAACAGTGATTGCGTACCCGACACGATTACCACGGTCACAATTGAGAACAGCAGGAAGTTGAACGGTAAGCCCCAGCGGTTGCCGCGACGAATTTCGCCCATGCTTTTGCCATAGCGTGAGAAGTCACCAAAATTCAACAGCGGACCGGAGAAGTAGGAGACCACCAGCGCGGTGGCGGTGATCATCTGCCAGGTTTGCTCGCCGGTGCTCAACTGCTTGCTGGCCAGCGTGAAGGAGATACCGTCAAAACCGGTTTTGTATACAATCCAGCCCGCCAGCGCCACCATCACCACATACACCGCCGGACCGGCGACATCGATAAAGCGTTTGATCGCGCTCATGCCGTGCCAGAACACCATCGCCTGCAGCAACCACATCACGCCGAAACAGCACCAGCCCAGCTGTGATAAGCCGAGCCAGCTGCTTTGCGTCATGCTGCTCAGGGTGGGGAAGAACTTCAGCAGCACCAGCATCAGCGCGTTGGCCGCCAGATAAGTCTGGATGCCGTACCACGCGAAAGCGATCAGCCCGCGAATAATCGCCGGGATATTCGCGCCGAACACACCAAAGGCCTGGCGCGAAATTACCGCGTAGGGCACGCCCGCCATCTGGCTCGGTTTGGCCACCAGATTGGCACATAGCTGCACAATGCAGATGCCCACTAACAAGCACAGCAGCACCTGCCAGCTCGCCAGTCCAAGGGTAAAGAAGCTGGCGGCCACCACATAGCCGCCCATGCTGTGCACGTCCGACATCCAGAAAGAAAAGATGTTGTACCACGACCAGTTCTGGTCGCGCGTCGGCGCCAGATCTTCATTACACAGGCGTGGACTGTATTGCGCGTTGGCTTCAGAGGCCACCGCAGAGGTCACTTCAGAATGATTTGGCATGAAACCTGCTCCTCTCTACATCATGGAATAATAATCACAGCGTGAAACGGTATTGCAGGATCCAGGCCAGAATTGATTTCTTGTATACAAAAATTTAATTTCACGTATACGATGTGCAACACACAGTCACTTACCGGAGCAGGTAATGAAGAGTGAAACAGGCCAGAAAACGGCTGCCGATCTGAACGATCGCGATGAACCTATCTATCAGGCGCTGCTGACCGCCATCGTTGAGCATCAGTTGCCGCCGGGCAGTAAATTGCCGGAAGAAGCGTTATCAGAGGTCTTCGGCGTGAGCCGCACCGGCATCCGCAAGGTGCTGCAACGCCTCGCCGCGGTGCAAATGATCACCTTGTCGCCCCGACGTGGTGCACAGGTGGCGACGCCGGGCGTTGATGAAGCCCGCGACATCTTTGCCACCCGCAGTTTATTAGAATGCGCCAATCTGCCGGCGGTGCTGAGCCACGTGCAGGCGCCACACTTAGCGGCACTCGGCGTGCTAATTGAAGAAGAGCAGCAAGCACACGACCAGCACGATGGTGCCGCCGCGATTCGTCTCTCGGCCGCTTTTCATATTCAGCTGCAAGCGATCTCCGGAAACGAAGTGCTCACCGATATGGTGACGCGCCTGACGCAGCGTTCGTCGCTGGTCATTGCCGCTTACGGTGCACCGTGGCAGCGCGGCTGCCGTTGCGATCATCACGATCGGCTGGTGGATCTGCTGCGGCAAAAAGATCTGCCGGCGCTGACGGCGGCGCTGCAGCATCACTTCGAACACATTGTTGCCAGCCTGCACTTTGAGCGCAGCGGCGAAACCTTGCCTGATTTCACCCGATTATTTGCCGGTAACAAAGGAGCGGCATCATGAGCCTGATTCAGGTTATCAATCCCAACACCAGCTTAGCGATGACGGAAACCATTGGCGCCGCCGCGCGCGCCGTCGCCGCACCGGGCACCGAGATTCTGGCGGTGTGTCCAACGCACGGTGTAGAGTCGATTGAAGGCCATTTTGATGAAGCCATCGCGGCAATTGGTGTGCTGGAGCAGGTGAAGCGAGGCAAAGCGCAAGGCGTGAGCGGTCATATCATTGCCTGCTTCGGCGATCCGGGATTGCTGGCGGCGCGTGAACTGGCGAGCGGACCGGTGATTGGCATCGCGGAAGCGGCCATGCACACCGCCACGCTGGTGGCGACGCGCTTTTCGATTGTCACCACCTTGCCGCGTACGCTGGTGATAGCGCGCCATCTGCTGCAGCAATATGGCTTCACTCACCATTGTGCTGCGCTGCACGCCATCGATCTGCCGGTGCTGGCGCTGGAAGACGGCAGCGGCGTGGCGCAGGAGAAAGTCCGTCAGCGCTGCATGCAGGCCAAACGCGAAGATGGCAGCGGTGCGATTGTATTGGGCTGCGGCGGCATGGCCACGCTGGCGCAGGATCTCACCAAAGAGCTGGGCATGCCGGTGATCGACGGCGTCAGCGCCGCAGTAAAAATGGTGGAGTCGCTGGTGGCGTTAGGCTTTGGCACCAGCAAGCACGGCGATCTCGATTATCCCCTCGAAAAACCGCTCAGTGGAGCCTTTCAGCACCTAAACTAACCACTGGTTGAGCGACAGGAACTTACAGAATGAATGATGTATCTGGAAAGAAAGAGTACAGCTTCAACAAAAACTATCCACGCGATCTGATCGGCTATGCCGGCAACCCGCCGCATGCGCAGTGGCCGGGCAAAGCGCGCGTCGCGGTGCAGTTTGTTCTTAATTACGAAGAGGGTGCCGAGAACAACGTGTTGCATGGCGACGCCGGTTCCGAGCAGTTTCTTTCCGATATTATCGGTGCGGCCAGCTACGCCGATCGTCATATGTCGATGGATTCGCTGTATGAATACGGCTCGCGTGCCGGTTTCTGGCGTATTCACCATGAGTTTCAAAAGCGCGGTTTGCCGCTAACGGTATTTGGCGTGGCGATGGCGCTGGCGCGGCATCCGGAGATCGTCGAAGCGATTAAAGCGGCGGATTACGACGTGGTGAGCCACGGCTGGCGCTGGATCCACTATCAGGCAATGGACGCCAAAACCGAGCGCCAGCATATGCAGCAGGCGGTGGACGTGTTAACCGATCTGTTCGGCAAAGCGCCAACCGGCTGGTACACCGGCCGCGACAGCCCAAACACCCGACGTTTGGTGGTTGAGCAGGGCGGCTTTAGCTATGACAGCGACTATTACGGCGACGATTTACCGTTCTGGACGCAGGTCACTTGTCAGGACGGCACGGTCAAACCGCATCTCATCATCCCTTACACGCTGGAGTGCAACGACATGCGCTTCGCCTCGCCGCAGGGCTTCAACACCGCGGAGCAGTTCTTTACCTATCTGCGCGACACCTTTGATGTGCTGTACGAAGAGGGCGAAACCGCGCCGAAGATGATGTCGATTGGCATGCACTGCCGTTTGCTGGGACGTCCGGGAAAATTCCGTGGCTTGCAGCGCTTCCTCGATCACATTCAGCAGCATGAAGATGTGTGGGTGTGTACGCGGCAGCAGATCGCCGATCACTGGATCGAAACGCATCCGGCACCGAGCGCTTAGCCCCTCATCCCAACCTTCTCCCGCCCCGATTCAACAAATCGCACCACCTAATCATTCCCTCTCCCGCCTGCGGGAGAGGGCTAGGGTGAGGGACAAACCGCACCCAACTTAACTCATCAAACTCACCTGCGCCGCGACAATCCGCCAGCCGCACGGCAATCGCACCCATGTCTGCTGCTGGCGTCCAATCTTCTCGACACCTTCACGCGTAAACTCGGTGCTGCACACCGCATAGTCATCGCCAAAAGTGGTAATCACCGTATTACGTAACTCGCGCTCCAACCCTTTCGACGGACGCGCCGCGCGAAAAGCGCGAATCTCATCAATGCCATACAGATTCTCGCCCGCGCCCAAACGCACGGTGCGTTTGTCGTGCCAGAACAGTTCATCCAGCACTTCAACGTCATTGCTGATCAGCGCCTGCTCGTAGCGGCAAAAGGCGGCGGTAACTTCGGCGAGCACTGCCGGGCGATCGATATGTTCAGGTGTCATCTTCAGGCGTCCATTAAGGTGGTTTGTGGCAGTGTCAGCCCTTGCTGTTGCAGCGCCCAGGCGGCGCGCAGTGCCAGATGTTCTTTAAACGGTGCGGCGATCAGCTGTAAACCAATCGGCAAGCCGCTGGTGGTTTGCAGCGGCACGGTGCAGACCGGTAAGCCGAGGAACGAAATCGGCTGGGTCAGCATGCCCATGCTGGCGCGTGTCGGTAAATGCTGGCCGTTGATGTGAATGGTTTCCTGGCCGATGGTGGTGGCGGTGCAGGGCGTGGCGGGCGCAATCAGCACATCGAACTGCTCAAACAGCGGCAGCACCTGCTGCTGGAAGTGACGGCGGAAACGCTGCGCCTGCACGTACCACGCCGAGGGCAGCATCGCACCGGCCAGCAAGCGTTCACGCGAGTTGGGCTCGAACTGCTCGGGCTGCGTGCGCAGCATCGGCAAGTAGTGATTTCCGCCTTCTGCGGCGGTCATGATAAAGGCCGCCGAACGGGCGATCTCTGCATTCGGTAAGGTTACTTCATCGATGGCCTGCAGCGCCTTAGCCGCAACGGCCACGGCGGCGCGCGCGTCATCGCTGCACCAGGTTGAGAAGAAGCCGCCGAGTACGGCGCTGCGCACGCCTTCTGTGCCTTTGCTAAGCCCGGCGCTGGCTGGCGCAACGGGCTGCGCGGCCTGGAAGGCATCGCTGGCATCGGCACCTTGCAAGGTGTCGTACACCAGACTCAAATTTTCAACCGAACGGGCGAATGGGCCGATGTGATCGAGGCTAGCGACAAACGGATGGCTGCCACTACGCGATAAACGGCCAAAGGTCGGTTTCAGACCGAAGATGCCGCACAGCGAAGCCGGCACGCGGATTGAGCCGTTGGTGTCGGTGCCGAGCGAGAAGTGCACCAAACCCGCCGCCACCGCCGCTGCCGAACCGCCGGACGATCCGCCCGCCACGCGGGTTAAATCGCGCGGATTGTGCGTCGCGCCGTAATGGGTGTTTTCGGTGGTAAAGCCGTACGCGTAGGCGTCCATATTCAGCATGCCGGAGAGCAGCGCGCCAGACTGGCTCAGTTTGCTCACCGCCCACGCATCCTCGCGGGCCGCCGCGCGTTCGCTGAACAGGCTGGCTCCGGCTAAGGTGCTGTGTCCAGCGACATCAAACAGGTTTTTCACCGCGTAAGGGATGCCGGCCAACGGCGGCAAGGTTTCGCCGCGCTGGCGCTGCTGATCGATTTGATCGGCTTCGCGCAGCATGCGCTGACCGGTGACTTCGGTCCAGGCGTTGATCGCCGGATTATGTTGTTCAATCGCCGCCAGCGTATGTTGCGCGATATCGCGGGCGCTGATCTCGCCCTGGCCCAGCGCCTGCTGCAACGCGTTAATCGATAAAGACGACAGTTTCATGGATGAAAGACTCCCGCCACTTCCAGCCGATCGTCGAGCGGCAGCGCCATCAGCGGCTGGGCCATCGCGGCGATAAGGTTGAACTGCGTCAGCAGCTCGGCGCGACGCGCATCATCCAGCTCCAGCGCCAGAATCTGCTCCATTTGGGCGATATAGGTGGCCCAGTCCGGTTGTGAACTCATCAATAATCTCCGTTAGAAACCGGCGGCGCTGCCGTTGCTGCGCGGATCGAACGCGCCTTCCAGCATGCCGTTGTTGTGTCTGACGATCGCGCCTGCATGGCCGACCACTTCACTGAAATCGGGCAGCAGTTCAACCTCATGGCCGAGTGCGCGCAGCTGCTGCACCGTTTCCGGTGCGATGCGCGCTTCGAGCTTAAGCGAATCGGATGATTGTCCCCACGTGCGACCCAGCAGCCAGCGCGGTGCGCTCACCGCCTGTTGCAGCGGACGCCCCTGAATCACGTGACGGGTGAATATCGCTGCCTGGGTTTGTGGTTGACCGTCGCCGCCCATCGAACCGTACACCATGGTGCGACCATCTTTGAGGCGCGCGGCGGCGGGATTAAGCGTGTGGAACGGCTGTTTGCCCGGCTGCAGCGCCAGCAAATGGTCGGGTTGCAGGCTGAAAGCCGCACCGCGGTTTTGCCAGGTGATGCCGGTGCCAGGCAGCACCACGCCGCTGCCGAATTCGTGATAGACGCTCTGGATAAACGAAACGGCCAGCCCGCTGCTGTCCATCACGCCCATCCACACGGTATCGCCCGGTCCGCGTCCTGTGCCCCACGCAGCGGCTTGGTGATCATCCACCTGCGCCGCCAGCGTGCTGAGATGTTCAGCATCCAGCAGGCTCTGCACATCAATGTCGATGTGGCGCGGATCGGTGATGTGCTTGTCGCGCAGCGCAAAGGCTTTTTTGGTGGCTTCGACGATGCGGTGCACGGTTTGTGCTTCATTGGCGTCAGCCATATTGAGCCGATCGGTAATGCCGAGGATCGCCAGCGACACCAAACCCTGCGTTGGTGGCGTCATGTTCCAGATATCGCCTTCACTGTGCGCCAGATGCAGCGGCGTGCAGCGGCGGGCTTTATGCGTCTGCAAATCTTCCAGCGTGATTGGCATCCCCAGCGCGCTCATTTCGCGCGCCAGATGGTGCGCCAGTTCACCGCGATAAAAACTCTCGAGTCCGTGATCGCACAGCATACTGAGCGTGTTCGCCAGCGCCGGTTGGGTGAAGCGGCTGCCTGCAATTGGCACGCTGCCGTCCGGTAAAAAGGTGGCGGCAAAACCGGGTTGATGCTGCAACTCGTGCTGTTTGGCGGCGGTAGCGGCGGCCTGCGAGGCGGTGACCGGAATGCCGTCGGCGGCATAGCGAACCGCATCGCGCAGCAAGCGGGTTAATGGCAGCGGCGTAGCGCCGAGTTCCTGCGCCAGCGTCAACGCTTCCTGCCAACCGCTCACGGTGCCCGCAACGGTTAAGGCGGCTTTGGGTCCGCGATGCGGAATATGCGTTTCGCCGTGATAGAAATCGAGATGTGCCAGCGAACCGGCCGCGCCGCTGGCGTCAATGGCGATGGGATCGCCGTTTGGCGGTACCACCAGCCAGAAGCCGTCGCCGCCCAAACCGTTCATGTGCGGGTAAACCACGGCGATAGTGGCAGCGGCGGCCACCATCGCTTCCAGCGCATTGCCGCCTTCGCGCAGCACCGCTAAGGCGCTTTCGCTGGCGAGATGATGTGGCGTAACGGCCATGCCTAACGGCGCCATGTTGCTCTGTATCATAGTGAACTCTTTTTCTGGGTACGTGGTTAATAGGAAGCAAGAGCTGTTCCAGTTTTGGTCGGACACCAATCTGGATCGATTTATGCTAGCTTGTGGTGAAACGAAAGTTACAGGACCGATGATGAAACAACTTGATGAACGCCTTCGTAGTCACTATCCGCAACTGTCGCCGCAGGAGCAGCGCATTGCCGACTTCGTGTTTGACCATTTTGATGACCTGATCAGCTACAACAGCGCCGAGCTGGCGCGGCTGAGCGGCGTGTCGAAGGCCACGGTTAGCCGTTTGTTCAAGCGTCTCGGTTACGAGAAGTACAAGGACATGCGCGATGAGCTGCGCATCCTGCGCCAGAGCGGCATGCCGCTTACCGACAACCGCGATGCGGTGCAGGGCAACACCTTGCTGTCGCGGCATTATAAGCAGGAGATGGCCAATCTGACGCAGTGGGTTAACAGCATCGATCCGCAGCAGTTTGGCGAGGTGATTAGCGCGCTGGGCGCGGCAAAACGGGTGTTTATCATCGGCATGCGTAACGCCTATCCGGTGGCGCTGCACCTGCGTCAGCAGCTGATGCAGGCGCGTCCACAGGTGCATGTGCTGCCGCAGCCGGGTCAGACGCTAGGCGAAGAGCTGGTGGATATCACGCCCGACGATATCGTGGTGGTGATGGCGTTTCGCCGCCGACCACGCATCATTCGTCCGCTGATGCAGCAACTGCAGCAGAACAACATTCCCGTGCTGGCGCTGTGTGAGCCGCAGGCGCAGGGCATTATCACGCTGGCGCGCTGGCAGCTTTGCGCACCGCTCGACAGCGTTTCCGCCTTTGATAGCTACGCCTCCGCCATGAGTTTGGTAAACCTGCTGGCGAATGCGTTGCTGCATGAAATGTTGTCGCAGGGCCGTCAGCGCATCCATCAAATTGCCGATCTTTATCAACATCTCGACGAGCTGGAACACCGATAACGGGCGCCATCATGGTGCAATGCACTGTTTTTGATCGTTAATTCCAACGGGCGCGATGCCCGTTTTTGCTGCCTGCGACGCGGTAAATCCACGTTTTTTTCCCTTTCTTCTCCCGGCACTGCGGTTGGCACATTAGTTGCAGAATGATTCATCAAGAATCTTTTGTTTCACGTAAACTCACCGGGGTGCATAATGAAAAAAGTATTATTAGCGGTAGCGGGCGCGGCATTGCTGATGGCGCAGGTTGGAAGTGCGATGGCCGATCAGTTGCAGGATATCCAGAAGCGCGGCGTGATCCGCGTGGCGGTTCCACAGGATTTCCCGCCGTTCGGTTCCGTGGGTACTGACCTGCAACCGCAGGGCTACGATATCGACATGGCGAAGTATCTCGCCAAACAGATGAAACTGAAGTTGCAGCTGGTGCCGGTTTCCAGCGCCAACCGCGTGCCGTATCTGCAGACCGATAAAGTCGATCTGGTGATCTCCAGCATGGGCAAGAACGCCGAGCGCGAAAAAGTGATCGATTTTACCCAAGCGTATGCGCCGTTCTTCCTTGGCGTATTTGGCCCGAAAGGTGAAACCCTGAAAGATGCGGCAGCGCTGAGCGGCAAATCCATCGGCGTCACGCGCGGTGCGGTAGAAGACATGGTGTTAAGCGATATCGCGCCGAAAGATGCCCAGGTGAAGCGTTATGAAGATAACAACACCACGCTGTCGGCTTATCTGTCGGGACAAGTGCAGTACGTTGCCACCGGTAACCTGGTTGTCGCCGCCATTGCGCGTCAGAACGCCGCGAAAGCACCGGTTGCCCAGTTCATGCTGAAAGATTCACCGTGCTACATCGGCCTGAAAAAAGATGAGCCAGCGCTGAAAGAGAAAGTGAATGCGCTGATTGAGCAGGGCATCAAAGACGGCACGCTGAACAAGCTGTCGGAAGAGTGGCTGAAAGCGCCGTTGCCAGCCAACCTCGGCGCATAAAGCATGGCGCAACTTAACTTTGCCGATCTCTGGCCGCACTGGCCAGAGTTGCTGGCCGGATTGTGGGTCACGATTCAGATCACCGTGCTCGCCACCGTGGGCGGCGTCAGCCTCGGGATTCTCGGCGCGGCGCTGCGCAGCGGTAAACCGAGCTGGGCGAGCCGCATCTGGGGCCTGTATGTCGAGCTGATCCGTAATACGCCGTTTGTGGTGCAGCTGTTTTTTATCGTGTTTGGTTTGCCCAATCTGGGTCTGAAACTAACGGCGGGCGAAGCGGCGCTGCTGGCGATGTTGATTAACCTTGGCGCGTACAGCACCGAAATTATTCGCGCCGGGATTCAGGTGACGCCGCGCGGCCAGTGGGAAGCGGGGCGCGTGTTGGGATTGACCCGCACGCAAACCTTTATCCGCGTGGTGCTGCCGCCGTCGCTGCAGCGCATTTATCCGGCGCTGGTCAGCCAATGCATCATTGTGATGCTGGGTTCATCGGTGGTGTCGCAGGTGTCGTACGAAGAGTTGACCTTTGCCGCCAACCTGATTCAGTCGCGCACCTTTTTGAGTTTTGAAGTCTATTTCGTGACCACGCTGATCTATCTGGCGTTGTCGATCGCCATGCGCCAACTGCTGCTGGCGCTGGGACGTAAATGGTTGGGAGCGCAGCCGGCATGATGACGCAATTTACCGACTGGGACATCCTGCGCAACCTGCTGCTGGCAGCGCGCTGGACAATTTTACTCTCGCTGGTGGCGTTTTTTGGCGGCACGCTGGTGACCTTACCGCTGCTGTTTATGCGCCTGTTGAAACGCAAATGGCCGATGCGCCTGGTGCGCGCGTACACCGAGCTGTTTCAGGGCACGCCGCTGCTGATGCAGCTGTTCCTCGCCTTCTTCGGCGTCGGCTTGTTCGGCATCGATGTGGCGCCATGGACCGCCGCCTCGCTGGCCTTAACGCTCTACACCAGCGCGTTTCTGGTGGATATCTGGTACGGCAGTATTCGCGCCCTGCCAAAAGGGCAGTGGGAAGCGTCGCGCTGTCTCGGCCTGACCTTTGGTCAAACGCTGTTTCGCGTGGTGGCGCCGCAGGCGATTCGCATCGCGATCGCGCCGACGGTTGGGTTTGCCGTGCAGGTGATTAAAGGCACCGCGCTGGCTTCGATTATCGGTTTCGTCGAGCTCACCAAAGCCGGCACCATTTTGAATAACGTGACGTATGAGCCGTTCAAGGTGTTTGGCCTGGTGGCGCTCGGTTACTTCCTGATGTGTTATCCGCTGTCGCGTTACAGCCAGTACCTGGAGAAAAAATTCAATGCCGCTCATCACCATTAATCAGGTACAGAAGTACTACGGCGACAACCACGTCTTGAAAGGTGTCGATCTCGATGTCGATCACGGCGAAGTGATCTCGATTATCGGCCGCAGCGGATCGGGCAAAAGCACCTTGCTGCGCTGCATGAACGGGCTGGAAGGCTATCAGGAAGGCAGCATCAAACTCGGCGGCATGACGATTACCGACCGCGAATCGCAGGCGCGTGAAATCAGCCGTTCGGTCGGCATGGTGTTCCAGAACTTCAATCTGTTCCCGCACATGACGGCGCTGGAAAACGTGATGCTGGCACCGCGCCGCGTACTGAAGAAAAGCGAAGCCGAATGCCGTGAACTGGCGACGCAGATGCTGGAAAAAGTCGGCCTTGGTGAGCGCATCAATTACTACCCGGCCAATCTGTCTGGCGGTCAACAGCAGCGCGTGGCGATCGCCCGTGCGCTGGCGATGCAGCCCAAAGTTTTACTCTGTGATGAGATCACCTCCGCGCTCGATCCCGAGCTGGTCGGCGAAGTGCTGAAAGTGCTGGAGCAGCTGGCCGCCGAAGGCATGACGCTGATTCTCGTCACCCATGAAATGAACTTCGCCCGCGACGTGGGCGATCGCGTGGTCTTTATGCATCAGGGGCGCGTCTGGGAGCAGGGCGACAGCAAAACGCTGTTCGCCAATCCGCAAACCGCGGAGCTGAAGCAATTTATCTCCACGGTCCGCCTCTAAGTTTTCTTTAAGGAATACAACATGGATATCAGCCAATTTTCGCAAATTAATCCGCCACAGCGTCTGCTGATGGGACCGGGCCCGATCAACGCCGATCCGCGCGTGCTGCGCGCCATGTCGAGCCAGCTGATTGGCCAGTACGATCCGGCGATGACACACTACATGAACGAAGTGATGGCGCTGTACCGTGGCGTATTCCGCACTGAAAACCGCTGGACCATGCTGATCGACGGCACTTCACGCGCCGGTATCGAAGCGATCCTGCTGTCGGCGATCCGTCCGGGCGACAAAGTGCTGGTGCCAGTGTTTGGCCGTTTCGGTCATTTGCTGTGTGAAATCGCCCGCCGCTGCCGCGCGGAAGTGCACACCATCGAAGTGCCGTGGGGCGAAGTGTTTACGCCGGATCAAATCGAAGATGCGATCAAAAAAGTACAGCCGCGTCTGCTGCTGACGGTGCAGGGCGATACCTCGACCACCATGCTGCAGCCGCTGGAAGAGCTGGGCGCGATCTGCCAGAAATATGGCGTGCTGTTTTACACCGATGCCACCGCATCACTCGGCGGTAATGCGCTGGAAACCGATGCATGGGGCCTGGATGCGGTATCAGCTGGCATGCAGAAGTGCCTCGGCGGGCCGTCCGGCACCTCGCCAATCACGCTGAGCCCACAGATGGAAGCGGTGATCCGCAAACGTAAATGCGTGGAAGAGGGGATCCGCACCGCCGATCATCAGGATGGCGATGACGAGATGATCTACTCCAACTATTTCGATCTCGGCATGATCATGGATTACTGGGGCCCGGAGCGCCTTAATCACCACACCGAAGCTACCACCGCGCTGTTCGGGGCGCGTGAATGTGCGCGCCTGATGATGCAGGAAGGATTGGATAACGGTATTGCGCGCCACAAGCTGCACGGCGATGCACTGCTGAAAGGCATTCAGGGCATGGGCCTCGAAACCTTCGGCGATCTGCAACACAAAATGAATAACGTGCTCGGCGTGGTGATCCCGCAGGGCGTGAATGGCGATCAGGTGCGCAAACTGGTGCTGGAAGATTTCGGTATCGAGATCGGTACTTCGTTTGGTCCGTTGCACGGCAAAGTGTGGCGCATTGGCACCATGGGTTATAACGCGCGTAAAGATTGCGTGATGATGACGTTAAGCGCGCTGGAAGCGGTGCTGAATCATGTTGGTTTCCGCACCACGCAAGGCGCAGCGATGCAGGCGGCGTGGGATCTTTACGGGAGCCGCGCATGAATAAAAGCCTGATGACCGCCAGCGAGGCGCAGATCGCCGCCGCTCGCGTCATGGCGCGCTGTGATGCGCTGGCTGAGATCAGCGAAAGCGAAGATGGCCTGACCCGTGTTTATCTGTCGCCGGAACAGCTGCGTGCTAACGCGCGCGTCGGCGAATGGATGCAGGCCGCGGGCATGACGACCTGGCAGGATGCGGTGGGCAACATTTGCGGTCGCTACGAAGCGGCGCAGCCGGGCGCGCAGGCGCTGCTGCTTGGTTCGCATCTGGATACGGTGCGTAACGCCGGTCGCTACGACGGCATGCTCGGCGTGTTAAGCGCCATCGAAACCGTGCAGTGGCTGCACGATCGGCAGCAGCGTTTGCCGCTGGCGATTGAGATTGTCGGCTTCGGCGACGAAGAGGGCACGCGCTTCGGCATTACGCTGCTCGGTAGCCGTGGCTTGACCGGCAGCTGGCCGGAAAGCTGGGTGACGCACCCGGATGGCAACGGCATCACGGTGGCGGAAGCGATGCAGGATGTCGGTTTCGATGCAGCGAAAATTCTCGACGCGGCGCGTGATGTCAATGAGATCGCCGCCTATCTGGAACTGCATATCGAGCAAGGTCCGTGCCTTGAGCAGGAAGATTTGGCGCTTGGTGTGGTGACGGCAATCAACGGTGCGCGTCGTCTGAATTGCAGTTTTATAGGTGAAGCCGGCCATGCTGGCACCGTACCGATGATGCATCGCAAAGATGCGCTGGCCGCCGCCGCCGAGTGGATGGTGTTTATTGAACACACCACGCAGGAGCACGATCCGCAGCTGGTGGCGACCGTCGGCACGCTGAGCTGCTTGCCGGGCGCGGTCAACGTGATCCCTGGCGAAGTGCAGCTGTCGCTCGACGTGCGCGGTCCGCAGGATGAGCCGCTGGAGCGTTTGCTCTCCACGCTGCTGACGCAGGCGCAGGCGATTGCGCTGCGTCGCGGCTTAACCTTCAACTCCAACGTGTATTACCAGATTGCCGCCACCGGCTGTGATGCGCGCTTGCAGCAGGCGCTGAGCCACGCGGTGGAAACCGTGCAAGGGCGCAGCCTGTCGCTGCCAAGCGGCGCGGGACACGATGCGATTGCCATCGCCGAGCGCTGGCCGGTTGGCATGCTGTTTGTGCGCAACCATCGCGGCATCAGCCATCATCCGGCGGAATCAGTACAAACAGATGATGTGGCGCTGGGCGTGCAGGCGTATCTGCAAGCGGTTTGCGACATTGCACGCGCTAAGGAATAAAGATGGATTTGGTCAGTTTTAATCAGTTGTCACCCGAAGCCGCGCAGGCGGCGATTGCCCACTGCGTAGCGATTCCCGGATGGCAACAGGCGCTGGTGGCGGCGCGGCCCTATGCCGACGTTGCGGCGTTACAGGCCGAAGCCGATCGCCTGGCGCAGCGGTGGCAAGCCGCTGATCTTGAGCAGGCGCTGAGTGCCCATCCGCGCATCGGCGACAAAGTGGCAGGCGCGAATAAAGAAGCTACGCTGTCGCGCAGTGAGCAGTCGGCGATGCAGCAGGCGAACGGCGCGCTGCAATTGGCGATGCTGGCGGGCAATCAAACCTATGAGCAGCGGTTTGGCCGGGTGTTTCTGATTCGCGCCAAAGGGCGCAGCGGCGAAGAGATGCTGGCGGAATTGCAGCGTCGGCTTAACAACGATGCAGCGAGTGAACAGCGTGAAGCGCTGGCGCAGCTGCGAGAAATTACCCTGTTGCGGCTGAAGGAGAGCATCACATGAGCACCATTACGACGCATATTCTCGATACCGCTCTGGGCAAACCGGCGATTGGCGTGGCGGTTTCGCTCGAGCAAAACAGCCCAGAAGGCTGGCTGCCGCGGGTGGAAGGCAAAACCGACAGCGACGGACGCATCAAAGATCTGACGCCCGAACCGCTGGCGCCGGGGCATTACCGTTTGACGGCAGAGATCGGCGACTATTTTGCTGCCGAAGGGCGCGATGCGCTTTACGTGAGCGCGCAAATCGATTTCGTGATTGGTGCCACAGGCAGCCATTATCATCTGCCATTTCTCATCTCGCCGTGGTCATGGTCAACCTATCGCGGCAGCTGATTGTAGGGTCGCCATTCATGGCGACCTGTTTTTGCGAAGCGCATCACGCGCTGCGCTTGAAAGCCAGCAACTATCAAAACCTTCGGTTCATCCAAATATATTCCTGGCGAAAGTGCGGCTAATCTTAGTCGCATAATAGAAAGCAATATGAAGCCAATGGAGCCGATAAACATGAGCACGCACGACAATAACGATAATGCAGCAGCCGCAGGCAAGTGCCCCTTTCATCACGGGGCGTCTGAAGATAAGAGTGTTCTGGCGCGCGGCGCCGGTGGCGGGACATCCAACCGCGACTGGTGGCCAAATATGTTACGCGTCGATCTGTTAAACCAACACTCCAACCGTTCCAACCCGCTTAGTGACAACTTCAACTACCGCGACGAATTCAGCAAGCTGGATTACTCCGCATTAAAAGCCGATATCCGCGCACTACTCACCGATTCGCAATCCTGGTGGCCAGCCGACTGGGGCAGCTATATTGGGCTGTTCATTCGCATGGCGTGGCACAGCGCGGGTACCTATCGCACCATTGATGGGCGCGGCGGTTCTGGTCGTGGTCAGCAGCGTTTTGCCCCGCTGAACTCGTGGCCGGATAACGTCAGCCTTGATAAAGCGCGTCGCCTGCTGTGGCCGGTGAAGCAGAAATACGGTCAGAAAATTTCCTGGGCCGATCTCTACATTCTGGCGGGCAACGTCTCGCTTGAAAACGCGGGCTTCCGCACCTTCGGCTTTGGTGCCGGTCGTGAAGACGTGTGGGAACCGGATATGGATGTGGATTGGGGCCACGAAACCGAATGGCTGGCGCATCGCCATCCAGAAGCGCTCGCCAATGCACCGTTGGGTGCCACCGAAATGGGCCTGATTTACGTCAACCCGGAAGGTCCGGAAGCCAGCGGCGATCCGAAATCAGCGGCGCCGGCGATTCGTGCCACCTTCGGCAACATGGGCATGAACGACGAAGAGATCGTGGCACTGATTGCTGGTGGTCATACCCTGGGGAAAACCCACGGCGCGGCTGAAGCCAGCCACGTTGGCGTTGATCCGGAAGAGTCACCGATTGAAGCGCAAGGCCTTGGCTGGACCAGCAGCTACGGCAGCGGTGTGGGTAAAGATGCCATCACTTCAGGTCTGGAAGTGGTGTGGACGCAAACCCCAACGCAGTGGAGCAACTACTTCTTCGAGAACCTGTTCAAATACGAATGGGTACAGACGCACAGCCCGGCGGGCGCGATCCAGTTTGAAGCCGTTGATGCGGAAGCGATTATCCCGGATCCGTTTGATCCGGAGAAAAAACGTAAACCGACCATGTTGGTAACCGATCTGACGCTGCGTTTCGATGAAGAGTTTGGCAAGATTTCGCGCCGCTTCCTTAACGATCCACAGGCGTTCAACGAAGCCTTTGCCCGCGCCTGGTTCAAACTGACGCACCGCGATATGGGACCAAAAGCGCGTTACATCGGTCCGGAAGTGCCGAAGGAAGATCTGCTGTGGCAGGATCCGTTACCGCAGGCGATTCATCAGCCAACGCCTGCCGATATCAGCGAGATTAAAGCGCGCATTGCCGCTTCAGGTCTGAGCGTCAGTCAGCTGGTTTCTGTGGCCTGGGCTTCAGCCTCAACCTTCCGTGGCGGCGACAAACGTGGCGGTGCCAACGGTGCGCGTCTGGCATTAGCGCCGCAAAAAGATTGGGCGGTGAATGCCAGCGTAATCAATGATGTGCTGCCAACCTTGCAGAAGATTCAGCAGGAATCCGGCAAAGCGTCGCTGGCAGATGTGATTGTGCTGGCGGGTAGCGTGGGTATCGAACTGGCCGCTTCAGCCGCTGGCGTGGCAACGCAAGTGCCGTTTACGCCGGGCCGTGTGGATGCGCGTCAGGATCAAACCGACGTTGAGTCATTCAACTTCCTGCAGCCGCTGGCCGATGGTTTCCGCAACTATCGTCGCAGCCCGAAAGGTTCTTCAACCGAAACACTGCTGTTAGATAAAGCACAGCAGCTGACGCTGAGCGCGCCAGAATTGACGGTGCTGATTGGTGGTCTGCGTGTTCTCGGCACTAACTTCGACGGCGGCCAGCACGGCGTGTTCACCGATCGCGTTGGCGTACTGAGCAATGACTTCTTCGTTAATCTGCTCGACATGCGCACCGTGTGGAAAGCCACTGACGAGAGCGAAGAGCTGTTTGAAGGTCGCGATCGTCTGAACGGCGAAGTTAAGTTCAGTGCCACACGTGCCGACTTAGTGTTTGGATCGAACGCTATCCTGCGTGCGCTGGCCGAGGTTTATGCCAGCAGCGATGCGAAGCAGAAGTTCGTCACCGACTTCGTCGCCGCATGGACCAAAGTGATGAATCTGGATCGCTTTGAGCTGTAATCTACAGCAAAGAAAGTAAAAACCCCGGCTTGCCGGGGTTTTTTGTTACTTCAGCGTATACCCATCCGCATCACGCCATGCCGGGAAGCGTTCACGGTAGGCTTGCAGCTCTTCAAGAGACAACTCCGCATCAAGACGCGCACGCTCAAAAGGCTCACCGCTTGCCAGAATCTCACCCAGCGGCGAAATAATGCGGCTGTCACCACTGTATTGATGTTGATTGCCATCGCTGCCGACGCGGTTGCAACCGGCAACGTAAGCCTGATTTTCAATCGCACGGGCTAACAGCAGCGACTGCCAGTGCAGCGCACGCGGAGCCGGCCAGTTGGCGACATACAGCGCCAGATCGTAATCGTTGTGGTTGCGAGAGAACACCGGGAAGCGCAGGTCGTAGCAAATTTGCGGCAGAATACGCCAGCCGCGCCACTCAAACACTTCACGCCTTTCGCCCGCCACATAGTGCTGATGCTCATTGGCCATGCGGAACAGATGACGTTTGTCATACTGATGCAGCGTGCCGTTCGGCTCGACCAGCAAGAAGCGGTTCACCGCGCCTTTTTCCGTCTGGATTGCCGCACTGCCGCCGACGAGCGCGTTGCTGGTTTGCGCGTGCGCGTGCAGCCACGCCACGACTTCACTCTGCGGCAGCGAACTTTCGGCGGCTTCCATAGCAAAACCGGTGGTGAACATCTCCGGCAGCAGAATGATGTCGCGGCCTTCAATGCCTTTTAGCACGCCATCGAAATGACGCAGGTTGGCTGCGCCATCCATCCAGCTCAGGGTTTCCTGCAGAACGGTAATTTTCAAAGCTGACATAAGCGCTCCGCAGCGGCGTCGAGCGTCGCTTCCTGTTTGGCAAAGCACAGGCGAATCAGCTTGTGCGGGAAGGGTTCGGCGCAGAACACCGACAGCGGAATCGCCGCCACGCCGACTTCTTTGGTCAGCAGCTGGCAGAAACTCACGTCATTCAGATCGGAAATCGCGCTGTAATCGACCAGCAGGAAGTAAGTGCCTTCACACGGCAGCACTTTGAAACGGCTGGCGGAGAGCTTCTGAATAAAGCGATCGCGGCGCGCCCGGTAGAATTCCGGTAGTTCACGGTAGTGTTCTGGCTCCTGACGCAGCATATCGGCAATCGCCAGTTGTGCCGGGGTATTCACCGAGAAGGTCAGATACTGATGCACTTTACGGATTTCAGCGCTGATCGCCGCCGGTGCAATGCAGTAACCCACTTTCCAGCCGGTCATGTGGAAGGTCTTGCCAAATGACGACACCGCAATCGAACGCTGACGCAGTTCAGCATGCGCCAACACGCTGGCGTGGCCCTCTTCGGCGAAACAGATGTGCTCATACACTTCGTCGCTCAGCACGTAGATTTCTTGCTCTGCAATCGCCTGCCACAGTTCGGCATAATCGCTTTTGCGCCACACCGTGGCGGACGGATTGTGCGGCGTATTGAGAATCACTAAGCGGGTTTTGCTGCTCAGCAGGCTGCGGAATTCGCGCCAGTCAACGCGGAAACCCGGTGGCTGCAGGGCGATGCGTTTCAACATGCCCCCCGCCAACTGCACGGCAGGCGCGTAGCTGTCGTAGCTTGGGTCGAAGCAGATCACTTCATCACCGACACGCACCAATGCGGTAATTGCGGCGTAGAGCGCTTCGGTCGCGCCTGCGGTGATGGTGATGTCGCTGTTAACGTCAGGCGTGTGGCCGTAAAGCGCAGCGGTTTTCTCAACAATCGCTTCACGCAGTGGCAGTACGCCGATCATCGGTGCATATTGGTTGGCGCCCTCGCTGACGTGATGCGCCAGGCGCTGCTGCAAATAGCGCGGACCGTCAAAATCGGGGAAGCCTTGCGAAAGGTTGATGGCGTTGTGCTGCTGCGCTAACGCGCTCATTTGCGTAAAGATGGTGGTACCGAGCGCCGGTAATTTGCTCTCGGGGATCAGGTTGTGCTGCGTCATTGTTTTGTGGCCTTAAGCGCGAATGTCGTTGCGGAGAAACCCTGTGTTGCTGCCACTATAAACAGGATGTTAACATTTGGCAATCGAGACGCTTAGACGTCTAAACTAACCTGCGGAGCCTGTATATCGCTATGACGGATTTTCTTCCACTGGAACATTTAGTGGCCGCCTGCCACTGGATTGGTGGCAAAGGCTGGGCACCCGCGACCGGCGGTAATATGTCGGTGCGGCAGGACGCGGAGTATTGTCTGCTGAGTGCGTCCGGCAAAGATAAAGGCAGCCTGACACGTGATGATTTTATCCAGGTTGAGATCGCCACCAACGCGGTGCCATCGGGCCGCACGCCATCGGCGGAAACCGGCCTGCATACTTTGATTTATCGTCTTTTTCCGCAGGCGGGCGCGGTGCTGCATACGCATACGGTCAACTCGACGGTGCTGTCGCGGGTGGAGAAGGGCGATGCATTGCTGCTCAGCGGCTATGAGATGCAGAAAACCCTGGCTGGGCAGCAGACGCATCTAAATACCGTTGCCATCCCCTTGTTCGATAACGATCAGGACATTACGGCACTGGCGCAGCGCATCGAAGCTTTTGCCGCCGATACGCCGCTGCAATATGGTTTTCTGCTGCGCGGCCACGGTTTGACCTGCTGGGGCAAGGACGTGAACGAAGCGCGTCGCCATCTGGAAGGTTTGGAATTCCTGTTTGAATGTGAACTGCAACGTCGCCTGCTGGAGGCCAAATGATTCGCGCCATTGTTACCGATATTGAAGGCACCACTAGCGATATCCAGTTTGTGCATCAGGTGTTATTCCCTTATGCGCGCCAGCATTTAGCAGCGTACGTGCGGGAATATCACGCAGATGAAAACGTCGCCGCCGCACTTAACGCGGTACGTGAAGAGTCCGCTGCGCCTCAGGCCTCGCTGGAGGAGCTGATTACCACGCTCACGAATTATATCGATGAGGATCGCAAATCGCCGGGCCTTAAAGCCTTGCAGGGCATGATTTGGCGCGCCGGCTACGTGGAAGGCCAGTTTACCGGTCACCTTTATCCCGACGTTCTGCCGGCTTTTGAGCGCTGGCAGCAGCAGGGGATTGGCCTGTATGTTTATTCCTCGGGATCGGTCGCCGCGCAAAAACTGTTATTTGGCTACAGCGATGAAGGTGATTTAACCTCGCTGTTTAGCGGCTATTTTGATACCGGCGTCGGCGCGAAACGTGAGGCGCAATCGTATCGCAATATCGCCGAAAAAATCGGCCTTGCGCCTGCGTCATTGCTGTTCCTGTCAGATATTCATCAGGAGCTGGATGCAGCAGCGGATGCGGGCTGGCATACCGTGCAGTTAATTCGTGGCGAGGCGGATAACGCCAGTCGTCATCACCAGGTCACCGATTTTTCCCAGATTAAACCGGAGTCGATTTAACATGAGTGCATTGACCATTTTTACCGATACCGAAGCCCATCAACCGGTGTGGCACAGCACCGATGCCGAAGCGATTCGCGATCATCTCAACGCGAAAAACGTGCGCTTTGAACGCTGGGAAGCCGATCGCGATCTGGGTGCGAATCCCGATGCAGAGACGGTGATCAAAGCCTATCAACATGCGATTGATCGTCTGGTGGCCGAGAAGGGTTATCAGAGCTGGGATGTGCTGAGCATGCGGGCGGATAATCCGCAGAAAGAGGTGCTGCGCACCAGGTTCCTCAACGAACACACGCACAGCGAAGATGAAGTGCGCTTCTTCGTTGAAGGTTCAGGGCTGTTCTGCTTGCATCTGGATGGCGAGGTGTATCAGATTTTGTGTGAGAAGAATGATCTGATCTCAGTGCCTGCTGGCACAGCGCACTGGTTTGATATGGGTTCTGAGCCGCACTTTACCGCGATCCGTATTTTCGATAATCAGGAAGGTTGGGTGGCGAATTTCACCGGCGACAAGATTGCCGATGCGTATCCGCGCTTAGCGTGATTGTAGGGTCGTCATTCATGACGACCTTTTTTCTCAACCGCACATTACCCATTACCCTACGGCTGAAAAATCCCTTCCTTTACCTGCGCTGGCGTCACCACGCCAGTATCCAGCACCCAACCGCTAATCAACGCCGCTGGCGTCACATCAAAGGCCGGGTTATAAACCGCCGCATTCTGCGGTGCCCACTGCACGCTACCAAAGCTGCCTGATACGCCGGTCACTTCGCTGGCGGCGCGCTGCTCAATAGGGATGGCATCGCCGTTCGGACATTGCCGATCCAGCGTGGTGTGCGGTGCGGCGACGTAGAACGGAATGCGGTGATAGTGCGCCAGCACGGCCAGGCTATAGGTACCAATTTTGTTCGCGACATCACCGTTCGCCGCGATACGATCCGCACCAACCCAAATAGCATCGACCACGCCGCGCGCCATTAAACTGGCGGCCATCGAGTCGGTAATCAGCTGATAAGGAATGTTCAGTTCACCCAGTTCCCACGCGGTTAAGCGACCACCTTGTAGCAGCGGTCGTGTCTCATCCACCCAGACATTTTTCACCAGACCTTGTTGATGAGCGTAGGAGATGACGCCGAGCGCAGTGCCGACGCCCGCAGTCGCCAGCCCGCCGGTATTGCAGTGCGTCAGCAGTTGGCTGCCCGGTTTCACCAGCGTGCTGCCCGCGCGCGCGATGTTGTCACACAGTTGCTTATCTTCGGACACCAGACGCAGCGCTTCGCTGCTCAGCGCTGCAACGAAATCACTTTCGGCCAACGCCACTTTCATGCGATCCAGATTATTCATCAGGTTCACGGCCGTTGGGCGCGCTGCGCGAAGCACCTCCAGCGCTGCCGCTAATTCCGTGCGCGCTGCGCCTTGCTCGCCCAGCAGCGCCAGCAGCAAACTGGCTGATAGACCAATCAGCGGCGCACCGCGCACGCGCAAGGCGTGAATATGTTCAACCAACTGCGCGACACTGTGCGCAGGCAGCCAGTTTTGTTGCTGTGGCAGCGCTTGCTGGTCAAGGATCCACAGTTGATTATCGCGGACCTCAAGGCTGGTGGTACGAAGTGTTTGCATGGTGTGAAATCCCTGTTGCGTTAATGCTGGCTATTGTGCCAACATGCGTAACGGATGTATAGACGTCTGAACGGCTTATTACTATCGATAATCGAGGAACAGGCAATGTCGCAATACCGTACGTTCAATGCTGCCGATGCTGTGGAATATGCGAAACAATTTGGCGGCGTGGACGATCCGTCTGCGCTGGTGCGCGCCGAAGAGATCGGTGATGGCAACCTTAACCTGGTGTTTAAGATTTTCGATAATCAAGGCCGCAGCCGTGTGGTGGTGAAGCAGGCATTGCCGTATGTGCGCTGCGTCGGCGAATCCTGGCCGTTGACGCTGGATCGCGCGCGTCTCGAAGCGCAGACGTTGATTGAACACTACAAACACTGTCCGCAGCACACCGTCAACGTCACCCATTACGATGCCGAACTGGCGGTAATGGTGATGGAAGATCTCTCCAGCCATCGTATCTGGCGCAGCGAACTGGTGAAGGGCGCTTATTACCCGCAGGCTGGCCGCCAGGTTGGCGAGTATCTGGCGCAGACGCTGTTCCATACCTCCGATTTCTTCCTGCATCCGCATAAGAAAAAAGCCGAAGTGGCGCGTTTCATTAATCCGGAAATGTGCGAAATCACTGAAGACCTATTCTTCAACGATCCGTTTATCGATCATGAGCGCAATCAATATCCTGCGGCGCTGGAATCGCTGGTGGTCAGCCTGCGCAGCGACGATGCGCTAAAAATCGCCGTGGCCGGTCTCAAGCATCGCTTCTTCGCTGATGCGGAAGCCTTGCTGCATGGCGATGTGCACAGCGGTTCGATCTTTGTCGCCGATGGCAGCCTGAAAGTGATTGATGCGGAGTTCGGTTACTTTGGGCCGATTGGTTTTGACGTTGGCAGCGCGATTGGCAATTTGCTGATTAATTACTGCTGCCTGCCGGGCCTGCTGGCACCGCGTGAGGCGGCAGAAGGGCGTGAACGTCGTTTGAGCGATGTACAGGAAGTGTGCAATCAATTTGCCAGCCGCTTTTTGGAATTGGCGAAAGAGAAAACCCGCGATATGGCGCTGGCTTATCCCGGTTATGCCGAATCCTTCCTGCGCAAAGTGTGGCGCGATACCTTGGGTTATTGCGGTACTGAGTTGATTCGCCGCACGGTGGGGATGTCTCACGTTGCGGACTTCAAACAGATCGAAGATCAGACCATGCGCACCGAGTGTATTCGCAGCTGTATCACGCTAGGACGCACGCTGATTCTGGCTGCCGATCATATTGCCGATGTGGATGCGCTGATTGCGCGGATTCGTCAGGCGGGTTGATGCTGGTGTCGGGAAATCAAGCAGGGGCTGCAGAATAACCGGCTGACGCTGCGCAGCAAAAAACCGGAGATGGTGCGTCAGGAGCTGTGGGGCGTGCTGCTTGCGTATAATCTGGTGAGATATCAGATGATAAAAATGGCGTCGACGCTTAAGGGATACTGGCCTAATCAGCTGAACTTCAGCGAGTCTGCGGCCTGGGTAATGAAGCTGCTCTGGACGCTTGAGGGCGCGTTACCGGGGCGGATCCCGGAACTGGTGAAAAATGTGGGCGCGATGGCGCAGATAGTCAAACTGCCGGGGTGACGGGAGAGGTCGTTCCCGAGAGTGGTGAAAGAGAGGCCCTGGAAGTACCCGGCAGCCAAAAGAAAAAATGCCAGTCAGACTTAACTGACTGGCATTAGCCCCGTTTCCGGGGCTTTTTTTATTTCACGTTTAAGCTGGATTTTTTAGCTTCATAACGATGTATTCAACACCCGGCTCATTCGGTAACAGCTGAAGGGACGATTCAATGACAGTAATTTTCCCTGCGTTGATGTCATCCAGGCGGCCACGCACAATCTTATCGGTGTGAACGTTTAAGTCGATGCTAAAAACATCAGGGCTTGCGATCATTTTGTCACGTTCAGACTGTGGCAAGGCATAAAATTCTTCGAAGTTCATTGGAAAAACTTTATTTGCTGAGTGAAAGTTAATTACTAACGGATTACGCAGAAGGACGTTCGTTCCATGCGTCCGTGTACTGGATATTACCATCCACAATACGCCAGGTGATTTTTTCATACTGCAGGCTAACGCTTTCCGTGTGGTTCAGCTTGTCATTGCCCGACAGTTTTGTGTTGGCCACGCCGCAGTTAACGCCGGTGACTTTCACGTTTTCCATCAGCACGGTGTAATAGCACACCTCTTGGCCCGCATCGCTGATGTTGTAGAAACGAATTTCGGCGCTTTTCAACGTCTGGCCGGTGGCCGCTGCTTTATAGAGATAAGGCGTTGAGCTATCCACCTCTTTCTCGATCATCATTGATGAATGCTGGCGCGTGCCGGTTATTTTGCCGTTAGCGGTGTCTACCGGCAGGTTAATACCGTGGCTCAGGCCGATAATTTCAATGCTGCCTTCACGTTCGTGAACATCGACAGAACCTCTAATATCCGCGCCACCATCGTCTTTAAGCCACATATACGGAGGAATTGGCATTTATTTGCTCCTTATTTTTTTGATTAACTTCATTGTTAAAATGTAAATAACAACCGTGATGGGAATCACTGTGCATACGGACATGTAGAAATAGATGTCGTAAAAACGATCCGCTCCAATCTCTTCATTCCCGTAGATCATTTGGCCGATTTTCAAGGCTAATTGTTCGTTAAACCATAACTCTGGCGGGCCCAGAGTACGGGCGACAACTAGCATCAGCGCGAGAAAACAAGCGACTTTGGCCGCTCTACGGGCAAGTGTTTGAATAACCACTGGCAATCACCTCAATGTATCCGCGCGCCATTAAATTTTTCATGCAAGGAACCGGGATCGGCGCTGTTCTCAGAAGGGCATTACGACTTAGCGCATAGTCTGAATTAAGGTGGAGAGTTATACATCCTTCAGATACGCGGCCGGGATGGAGGCGAAATAATCCGCGTCTGACGTCATTAATCCACGTTTCATCATCAATGCTCAGATCGTCACGATATAAAGCAAACCATTCATCGCGATCAAATTCAGCACCGTTAAAAACGCGGTTATATAAATCCTGTGACTTTGCCTTAGCCCATGAAAGCAGGCCACCCCTCCCACGCTCAACAATCCAGTATTACCCGGTGGGATAGGCCCAACGTTTGGGACGGCCATACATGCAGGAATATTTCTGTAGGCACCTTTCCCGGAAAACGCCATGAAGACGCCCACGCCATACAGATTCAACGGCACGAAATCTGCGCCGTTCAAAATCATCTTACCGATAATTGGCATCGTTAATCCCTAACCTTTAATCCATGTAGTAACTGAGGTTTATGTTACATCCCTCATATTGTCAGAACCAGAAATAATTAGAGTTGGTAATCAATACAGCTTTTACGATCACGCTTTGCCATTGGCGTTGTTAAAACAACAACGAGAGATATAGAATCTCAACGAACAACCCCCCCCTTTGGCGCAAGACGTGCGACACAAACAGGATATTCGTTATGTCGCAGACGCTAACCGATCAGGATTTTAAGAACGCCGCCACCAAACTCAGCTGCAGTGAAGCCGCCGTGCGCGCCGTCGCCGAAGTAGAGAGCTCCGGTATCGGGAAATCAAGCAGGGGCTGCAGAATAACCGGCTGACGCTGCGCAGCAAAAAACCGGAGAAGGTGCGTCAGGAGCTGTGGGGCGTGCTGCTTGCGTATAATCTGGTGAGATATCAGATGATAAAAATGGCGTCGACGCTTAAGGGATACTGGCCTAATCAGCTGAGCTTCAGCGAGTCTGCGGCTTGGGTAATGAAGCTGCTCTGGACGCTTGAGGGCGCGTTACCGGGGCGGATCCCGGAACTGGTGAAAAATGTGGGCGCGATGGCGCAGATAGTCAAACTGCCGGGGCGACGGGAGAGGTCGTTCCCGAGAGTGGTGAAAGAGAGGCCCTGGAAGTACCCGACAGCCAAAAGAAAAAATGCCAGTCAGGCTTAACTGACTGGCATTACTCCCTGCGGAGGCTTTTGTGTTTTATGCGGCTTCACTGGCTCGCGAATTGGTTTTCGTCTGCGTCTTTGGCACCGCCAGCGCTTCCGGCGCAAAATCATCGACGTTAATCGCTTTCAGGCGGCTGGCCTCAGCTCGGATCAGCACCTGCGCTTCGCTTTCATCAATCCAGCCCTCTTTCAGACCACGCTGCGCCAGCGCATCCAGACGGGTGAACGACAGGTGTTTTTTCTGCTGCTGGCACAGACGATCGTGAATCACTTCGGCGGCCATCACATCCTGCAGCGCCTGCTCCAGCTGACCCGCCGGATTATGTACGCTTGGTGTCAGATACTGACCACGGCCCAAACGGGTGCGCGTCGCGGAAGGTAATTGCAGCAGTTTCGCCAGTTTGTGATCCAGTTTATCGGACGGTGCCGGGCAGTGATGACCACCGGCGAAAATCACCATTCGCAGCGCACCGGCCACCATGCGGTTCGGGAAGTTGCGCAGCAAATCATCCATCGCCACTTCGGCCTGATGCAGCGCATCCTGCACGCCCCAATGCACCAGCGGCAAATCAGCTTCGTTGCGGCCTTCATCCTCATAACGTTTCAAGGTAGCCGACGCAAGATACATCTGGCTCAACACATCGCCGAGACGCGCCGAGATGCGTTCACGACGTTTCAGGCTGCCGCCCAGCACCGCCATCGACACATCTGACAGCAGCGCGAGGTTGGCGCTTAAACGGTTGATATGCTGATAGTAGCGGCGCGTGGCGTCGCGGGTTGGCGTGGCGCTGGTGCGACCGCCGGTCAAGCCCAGCCACAGGCTGCGCACTTTATTGCTGCCAACGTGGCCGATATGGCTGAACAGCGCGCGATCAAAAGTTACTAGATCGTTTTTCGCTGCGGCGTTCATCTCTTCCAGCACCCACGGATGGCAACGGATGGCGCCCTGGCCGAAGATGATCATGCTGCGCGTCAGGATGTTAGCGCCTTCTACGGTGATGGCGATCGGGGCGCCCTGATAAGCACGCGCCAGGAAGTTGTTTTCGCCCAGCATAATGCCTTTACCGCCAGCGATATCCATCGCGTCGATAATGGCGCGCTGACCGCGATGGGTGCAGTGATACTTCACAATCGCCGACAGCACCGCCGGTTTTTCACCGAGCATAATGCCGCTAGTGATCAGCGTCGCGGCAGCGTCCATCACGTAAGCGTTACCGGCAATGCGCGCCAGCGGCTCTTCGATCCCTTCCATTTTACCGATAGAGACTTTGAACTGACGGCGGATGTGCGCATACGCACCGGTTGCCAGCGCAATGCTTTTCAGGCTGCCGGTTGAGTTCGAAGGCAGCGTAATGCCGCGACCCACTGACAGACACTCCACCAGCATGCGCCAGCCTTGACCGGCCATCGACGGGCCGCCAATGATGAAATCGATGGGTACAAAAATGTCTTTACCGCGCGTCGGACCGTTCTGGAACGGCACGTTAAGCGGGAAGTGGCGCTGGCCAATTTCTACGCCTGGCGTGTGCGTTGGGATCAGTGCACAAGTGATGCCGAGCTCTTCGGTATCGCCCAGCAGGTGATCCGGATCCGAGAGTTTGAACGCCAGGCCTAACACGGTGGCAATCGGTGCCAGCGTGATATAGCGCTTGTTCCAGGTGAGGCGCATGCCCAGCACTTGCTGACCTTGCCATTCACCCATGCACACCACGCCGGTATCAGGAATGGCGCCCGCATCCGAACCCGCTTCCGGGCTGGTCAACGCAAAGCACGGGATCTCATCTCCGCGCGCCAGACGTGGCAGATAATGATCTTTCTGCTCATCGGTACCGTAATGTTGCAGCAGTTCGCCTGGACCGAGTGAGTTGGGTACGCCAACGGTGATCGCCAGAATGCCAGAGACGCCCGCCAGTTTCTGCAGCACACGCGCCTGCGCATAAGCGGAGAATTCGAGGCCGCCATACTCTTTCTTAATGATCATGGCGAAGAAGCGATGCTGTTTCAGATACGCCCACAACTCCGGCGGCAGATCGGCCATTTCATGGGTGATCTCGAAGTCATTCGCCATGCGGCACGCTTCTTCCACCGGGCCATCAATAAAGGCTTGCTCCTCTTCGGTCAGGCGTGGCTGCGGGTAGTTATGCAGCTTTTGCCAGTCCGGTTTGCCGCGGAACAGATCGCCTTCCCACCAGGTGGTGCCGGCGTCGATCGCCTCTTTTTCGGTGCGTGACATCGGCGGCATCACTTTCTGGAAGCTGTGCAGCGCCGGTTTGGAGAACATGCTGCGGCGCATCACTGGCAGGTTGAACGGCAGCAGGATGATCGCCAGCGGCAGCAGCATCCACGGTGTCCACACGTCAGCGGCCGCCAGCGCGCCGGTCCACAGCAGCAGAATCACGCTGCTCAGCTGAAGAGAAATTTGGTGGTAGAACAACACGCTAAGCAGGATTAGCGTCGCAACGATTGAGGCAACCAACATAATGAACCACTCCATAAGTAGTAAGAGGTCTGACCTGTTATGGGTGTAGGTTTAGAATATGGGGCAAAATTTATCAATCTGTTTACATCGCAATTACAACACATCTCACAAATTCGTTGCACGATGCGCAACAACTGCCAAACTTCCTCTAAGCGCCGCGCTTTTACTGGATGCAGGCGCTTTGCGGCGTAGTCCCATTCCGTTAAACTTGCCGGGTCAATCTTTCCTCTAAAGGACATCCCTATGTATCAGGACATTATTCGCTCAGAGCTCAATGAAGCAGCCGATACGCTTAACAACTTCCTGAGTGACGACGCTAACATTCACGCGATTCAGCGCGCTGCAGTTTTGCTGGCCGACAGCTTTAAAGCGGGCGGCAAGGTGCTCTCCTGCGGTAACGGCGGCTCGCACTGCGATGCCATGCATTTTGCTGAAGAGCTGACTGGGCGCTATCGTGAAAACCGTCCTGGCTACCCGGCGATTGCCATTTCTGATGTCAGCCATCTCTCCTGCGTTAGCAACGATTTTGGCTACGACTATGTGTTCTCGCGCTATATCGAAGCGGTTGGTCGCGAAGGCGATGTGCTGCTGGGGCTTTCTACTTCCGGGAACTCTGCCAACATCATCAAAGCCGTAGAAGCTGCGCGCGCGAAAGGCATGAAAGTAATTACTCTGACCGGCAAAGATGGCGGCAAGATGGCAGGTTCAGCGGATATCGAAATTCGTGTGCCGCACTTTGGCTATGCCGACCGCATTCAGGAGATCCACATCAAAGTGATCCATATCCTGATGCTGTTGATTGAAAAAGAGATGGTTAAGTCATGATGCGTTCCTCTCGCCGCGTGCGAGAGGATCTAACTTAAGGCGGTTGCTATGTGCGAATTGCTCGGGATGAGCGCCAATGTCCCCACGGACATCTGTTTCAGTTTTACCGGTCTGGTGCAGCGTGGCGGTGGAACCGGGCCGCACAAAGATGGTTGGGGCATCACGTTCTACGAAGGAAAAGGGTGCCGCACCTTCAAAGATCCGCAGCCGAGCTTTAATTCGCCGATTGCCCGTTTGGTGCAGGAATACCCGATCAAATCGCATTCGGTGGTGGCGCATATCCGCCAGGCGAATCGCGGTGAAGTGTCGCTGGAAAATACCCATCCGTTCACGCGTGAGCTTTGGGGCCGCAACTGGACCTACGCACACAATGGTCAGCTTAAAGGTTACCGTCAGCTGGATACCGGGCCGTTCCGTCCGATTGGTGAAACCGACAGCGAGAAAGCGTTCTGCTGGATGCTGCACAAACTGACCGAGCGCTATCCACGCACGCCGGGCAACTGGCCAGCGGTGTTCCGCTACATTGCCGAGCTGGCAGCGGAAATGCGTGAGAAGGGCGTGTTCAACATGTTGTTATCGGATGGGCGCTACCTGATGGCGTTTTGTTCGACCAATCTCTACTGGATTACGCGCCGTGCGCCGTTTGGCAAAGCCACGCTGCTCGATCAGGATGTGGAGATTGATTTTCAGCAGCAGACGACGCCGCAAGATGTGGTGACGGTGATTGCCACGCAACCGCTGACAGGCAATGAAACCTGGCACCGGATAGTGCCAGGCGAGTGGGCGTTATTTTGCCTGGGTGAGCGCCAGGAATGATTTCGAAGCAGCATCCGGTGTAGAGATCACCGGTGTGCTGTTCACCGCATATTGGCCGGTGGCCGTCACATTCACCGTTGGCGGCACGCGGTACTTGGCAAAGTACGCATAGCCCGGCTGCAGTTCACGCCAGAAGTTAATGTACGTCGAGTATTTATGACGTTGCATATTGCTGTCGGTCATGCGGAATGGATAGATGTTGACCTGAATTTCCTGCTGGCCATTGCGCAGCGCGGCATTGGTGTAGGTGAAGATCTCATCCATTGACGCATTTGTCATCGCGTAGCAACCAATCGATACGCAATCACCGTGAATCATTAAATAATTGCCGTCATAACCTTTAGCGCGATCGTATTGATTCGGGAAACCGGTATTAATAGCGCGATAGAAACGGCTATCCGGTTTCAACTGATTCAGCTTGACGTTATAAAAGCCTTCCGGACTTTTGAAATCGCCCTGACGACGTTTAGGTCCTAAACCGCCAGAGAAATTACAGATGCGATAGCTGTCCAGCAGACGATATTCATTACCGATTTTGCCGTACAGTTCCAGCGTACGCTCTTCCTTGAAAATCTGAATAAAAACGGGGGTGCCAATTAGTTGTTTCTTTAACTCTTTGCTCACCGGAGCCAGCGGTTGCGTCGGCTCGGGGTTAATTGCCCAGCTAAGGACCGGCATAAGAATCATCGCAAGCGTTAATGCGATTCTGCCCATTCTGTAGATACCTTGAATTGAAGAGAGACGATGACGCTAAGCGTCCGGGTATTGCATTATCGGAAATATCCGCTATCGCAGCGCAACATTAACATTGTCTGGCTTTTAATCAAGCCAGTGTCCGAGAAAATGGCGCGTTCCTAAAAGGAATACGACCACTAATTTGTAAACTTTAATTAGATGGACAAAAAAAATCGCCTTTTTACGCTTGGCTTCAAAACGATTTAATCCTGACGAGTAATAAGACATGTCTTGGGTGTTGAAAACGATGGCGTATCTATACTGCGCCAGTCATTTTCAACAGGTAAAAAACTCATGGATCTCGTCACTCGCCCGTCCCTTTATCAGGTGGAAAATCTGCACTACATGTTGTCGTCCGGTCCTGACATGATCAATGCACACTTACGCAGCGGCAAAGCATGGGAGCCAACAATGCTGCAAATTGCACAATTGCTGATTGAAGGTATTGAGCGTCCGGTATTGGTCGATGTGGGGGCGAACTTAGGTGCCTGGTCGGTACCGATGGGCGATCATATTCGCACTAAAGGTGGCATCTTGTATGCCTTTGAACCGCAACGCCAGGTGTACTATCAACTGTGTGCCAATCTGTTCAGCAATCAGCTGTTTCACTGTCATGCTATGCAGATGGCAATTGGTGATGTCAATGGGGAAATTGACGTTCCGGTATTGGATATGCAAAACGAAGTGAATGTTGGGGCGCTGTCGCTGGATGCTGATATTCGTGCGCAGCAGAAGATGCTCAGCACTGACATCACCACGTGTGAATCCGTGCGCATTGCTACCATCGATAGCCTGAAATTGCCCGCGGCGCACTTGGTTAAAATCGATGTCGAAGGGCTCGAATTGGAGGTGCTTAAAGGTGCACGTCTGTGGCTGGGGAGCTCAGGTTATCCCGCCATTTTGTTCGAAGTCTGGGGCGATTATCTGCCAGGCCTGATCCCCAAACGTAATCGTCTGCTCAATTTGCTAAAGCGTGCTTTAGGCTATGAAGTCGATATGTTCGGTGAACTCGGTATCGCTCAGCACCCGCAAAATAAACGTCTTGAGATAAAGAGAACCGATAAGGGCATGGAGATTCGTCGCCTGTTTTAATCTTGCTTTTTAGCATTGCCAATACTTTTGCATCTGTACAAATATCCAGTACTATATTGAGGTCTCGATTGATACTGGATTAGTGGCAAACGTGAAAATCATTCATGTCGATATGGACTGCTTTTACGCAGCAGTGGAAATGCGCGATGATCCGTCATTGCGCGATATCCCCATTGCGATTGGCGGCAGCCGTGAACGGCGTGGCGTGATCAGCACCGCGAACTATCCAGCACGTAAATATGGCGTGCGTAGCGCGATGCCAACCGGCATGGCGTTGAAACTTTGTCCGCATCTGCGGCTGCTGCCTGGCCGCTTTGATGCGTATAAAGAAGCCTCGCACCAAATCCGCGACATCTTTTCGCGTTACACTTCGTTGATTGAACCGCTTTCACTCGATGAAGCTTATCTGGATGTGACAGATAGCCTGCACTGCCATGGTTCGGCCACATTAATGGCGCAGGCAATTCGTGCCGATATTCTGCGTGAAACCGGGTTAACCGCTTCCGCCGGGATCGCGCCGATCAAGTTCCTCGCCAAGATCGCTTCCGATCTCAACAAACCCAACGGGCAATTTGTGATCACGCCTGACGCAATGTCTGATTTTTTACTCACGCTGCCGCTGAGCAAAATTCCTGGCGTGGGTAAAGTGGCGACCAAAAAGCTGGAAGAGATGGGATTGCGCACCTGCGCCGATGTGCAACGTGCCGATCTGGCTTTGCTGCTTAAACGCTTTGGCAAGTTTGGCCGTATCTTGTGGGAGCGCAGCAATGGCGTGGATGAGCGCAATGTGGTGGTCGAGCGCGAACGCAAATCGCTCGGCGTTGAGCGCACACTGATGGAAGATATTCACAGCTGGGAACAGTGTCTGGAGATTATTGATTTTCTCTATGCCGAGCTGGATCGTCGCTTAACCGCCATCAAGCCGGATAAGCAGATCGCCCGGCAAGGGGTGAAACTCAAATTCAATGATTTCCAGCAAACCACGCAGGAGCACGTCTGGCCGGTGCTTAATAAGGACGACATGATCGCGGTTGCGCGCCAGGCATGGGATGAACGCCGAGCTGGGCGCGGCGT
This sequence comes from Pantoea sp. JK, assembly GCF_026130245.1. Lineage (NCBI taxonomy): Bacteria > Pseudomonadati > Pseudomonadota > Gammaproteobacteria > Enterobacterales > Erwiniaceae > Pantoea > Pantoea sp. JK. The sequence continues at coordinate 353,779 of NZ_JAINFN010000004.1, read as the reverse complement.
ACGACTGGTGGGATTGCATGTCACGATGGTGGATCCGCAACTGGAACGGCAGTTGGTATTGGGGTTGTGAGAATGTGCGCGCCTGAAAGCAAAACGCGCCGATGGGTTCCCTCTCCCACTTGTGGGAGAGGGTTAGGGTGAGGGAAAACTACTTCTTACCGTACTTATCTTCCAGCGTCGCAAACCACGGCGCAATGAAATCGCTGTTCTCGCCCCAGCCTGGAATGATCTTATTCAGCGACGCCACATTGACCGCGCCTTGCTGGCTGTTCAGCTGCTGCTGGGAAATTGATGACGCTTTAAACTCGTAAGTCGCCGGTGTGGTTTCGCCTGCAATCTTGTTCGCTACCAAACGCATATTCACCGCGCCAATGGTTTTTGGATCCACCGCCACGGTTTGCACCCAAGGACTGTTTTTCTCGTGCATCAACTGCAGATCCTGATTGGATACGTCGATGCTATACAGTTTGATCTCGGTACGGCCATTCTCCTGCAGGGCTTTATATGCGCCCTGGCTAAAGGCATCCCATGCCCCCCAAATTGCATCAATCTTACCTTTCGGGTATTTCGCCAGAATTGCGCCAATCTTATTGGCGGTGTCGCCTTGCACGTCAGAGGAAACGGCACCAATGGTTTCCAATTGATGGATGCCTGGATTCTCCTTGAGCACTTTTTCATACACTACCTGACGACGCTCCATCGGTGGGAAACCTGCCACCCACAGCTTGACGATATTGGCTTTGCCGTTGAAATCTTTAACGATCTGTCCCAGCGATTCCTGAGCCAAAGAAGCATCATCCTGCGCCGTCACGGTGACGTCTTCTACCGGTGTATTAACCGGCGTATCAAACACCGACAGCTTGATGCCCGCAGCGGCGATACGCTGCACCAGCGCAGTCGAATAGGGATCTTTACCGTGCGACAGAATAATGCCGTCATATTTCTGGCTAATCGCCTGGTTAACGAAATCCTGGAAACGCGCATCGTCGCCATTGCTGAGGAAAGTGCTGACCTTAAAGCCCAGCTGGCGGCCTTGCTGAATCGCACCGGCAACAAACTGCGTGGTGTTATCGTCGGAGCCCAGGTTGCGAATGATGGCGATACGTACCGGGCCTTCATGGTTAGCGATAACCGCAGGCACAGTGGCATCGGCGAAGGCGGCGCTGGCGTTGAGCAGGCTAACCGCCAGCAGCGAACGGGTAATTTTTTTCATTATGATCTCTTTCTGATTAAACGCGCCTTAACGGCGCTGGATGTAAGTCATCGCCAGCGCCAGCGCCAGTACCAGACCTTTAATAATGTCCATCGCGTAATAGGGCACCGACAACATCACCAGCCCGTTCTGCAACACACCAAGAATGATCGCGCCCACCAAGGTACCCAGCGCATTGGGTTTACCCGAACCGGCCAGCGAGAAGCCGATCCACGCCGCGGCTACGGCATCCATCAGATAACCGCCGCCGGCATTCACCTGCGAAGAGCCGATACGTGACGCCAGCAGAATACCGCCCAGACCAGCCAGCAGCGAGGCCAGCACATACGCCAATACGCGATAGCGCGTGGTGCGAATGCCGGAGAGACGCGCCGCTTCAGGATTGCCGCCCAGCGCATACATACGACGGCCGTGCTTGGTCAGCGACAACGCCAGCTGCGCCACAATGGTGACCACCAGCATGATAATGACGATGGTCGGCACCTGGCCGAGCAGGCCAAAGGTTGCAGGAATGGTGCCTTCGGCCATGTCGCCGCTCGGCAGCACCATATTCTCGGTAATGGAGCCGCCAAAGCTGTAGGTCATCGCCACGCCCTGAATCACAAACAGCGTGGCGAGGGTGGCGAGCATGTCGGGAATGCGCAGCACCACAATCAGGAAGCTGTTGAACAAGCCAACCAGGGTGCACAGCAACAATGTGATGATAATGGCTTCAGTGGTGCCAAAGCCGTGCCAGACGAACAGCGAAATCACCAGCGCGTTGGCCAGCGAGGCGGTGGATCCCACCGACAAATCAAAGCCGCCCACTGTCAGCGAAATCGACACGCCAATCGCAATCACCGTGACGATGGCGATGGAACGCAGGATGTTGATGATGTTGGTCGGCTCGAGGAAGCTGTCCGAAGCGAGACCAAATGCGGCAATCAGAATCACCACCGTCAGCAACATGCCCCACTTATAGAGGAAATCAAACAGCTGATGGCGCAGAGAAGGCTGCGGGTTTAGGGATAGTTCTTTGCTGCTCACGCAGGTGTTCCTCCGGTGGAATAAAGCAAAAGTGCCTCTTCTGTGGCTGTTGTGCCCTCCATCTCTGCCACAATGCGCCCATCCCAGAGCACACAAATGCGGTCGCATAGACCGACCAATTCAGAAAACTCGCCCGAAGCATAAATGATGCCTTTGCCTTCGCGCGCTAAGCCATCGATCAGCGTGAACAGATCGGTTTTGGCTTTGATATCGACGCCTTTCGTTGGCTCATCAAAAATCAGCACATCGGCGTTGTTGCGCAGCCATTTGCCAATCGCCACTTTCTGCTGGTTGCCACCCGATAGGCGACGCAGAATTTGCCCCGGTCCGGTGGTGCGTACATTCAGGCGCTGAATTACCTCTTCCGCCCAACGCCACGCCTGACGATGACCAAACAGGCTCCAGCGCGAGAAGCTATTATCTGCGCTGATGCTCAGGTTCATGCTCACCGGTTCATCGATGAAAATGCCCTCTTTGCGGCGCTCTTCCGGCACCAGCGCCATGCGGTTTTCTACTGAATCATGCGGTGAACGCGGTCGCCACGGCTTGCCGTGCAGTTCACCCTGCGTCACGCGGCTTTTGCTGGCACCAAACAGCGCTTTGCACAGCTCGGTTTTACCTGCGCCCGCCAGACCAGCAATGCCAAGGATTTCGCCTTTATGCAGACGCAGCGAAATATCCTGCAGTAACCGATCGTCGTGTAAGCCTTCCACCGACAGCAGCAGCGGCTGCGGCGTACGGGCGCGACGCGGCGGAAAGACATCGTCGAGCCGATGTCCCAGCATTTTCTCCACGATCTGCTCGCCGCTCAGCGCCGCCATCGGGCTGCTTTCGATCAGACGACCATCGCGTAGCACCGTTAAGCGGTCACAAATCGCTTTCAGTTCGTGAATGCGGTGCGAGATGAACACCACGCCAATGCCGCTGGATTGCAAGCGGCGCACCACGGTAAACAGGCGCTCGCTCTCATGCTGGTCGAGTGGCGCGGTGGGTTCATCCAGGATCAGGAAGCGGCAGTGATGGGAGAGGGCGCGCGCCAGCAGGATTTGCTGTTTCTCCGCCAGCGAGCAGCGCTCCACTAAACGATTAACGTCAATGTTCACTTCCAACTGCGCCAGTAACGTACGCGCCTGGCGGCGAATCTCGCGCCAGTTATAGGCGTGACCTGGCTCCGCTAAACGATCGAGCAGAATGTTTTCTGCCACGCTGAGCTGTGGCACCAGCGCCACATCCACTTCCTGCTGCACCAGATGAATGCCGAGCTTTTTGGCATCGCGCGGCGAGCGAATATTTACCGGCACATCATCCAGCAGAATCTCACCGCTGTAATGATCGTGTGCGCCAGCCAGCACCGCCATCAGCGTGGATTTTCCGGCACCGTTAGCGCCGGTTAACGCGTGCACCGAGCCGCCTTCGGTCAGAAAATCCACCTGCGCTAGCGCGGCGAAACCGCCAAAGGCAATGGAGATATTACGCATCTCCAGGCGGTTGATTGCACTCATTGAGCCGGGCCTTTAATTAGTTGAGTTGGGGGCATTTTTTCCCGAACCATCACGCTGGGCAACGAACGAAAGGGCATAAGCTAGCACGGAATGTTATTAGCCATCCAGACATCTGGATATACCGATAGCTAAAACTGGCGGGCGAGTCAGCGCTGGTGAAATGCGCGGGTGGTAAGACAACTCTTAGAGGATTGTGCTGGCGATTGGCATGGCATTAAAAAGGCGGTCACCATAAATGGCGACCCTACGACAGTTTTGTAGGGTCGCCATTTAGGGTGACCAAACAATCTTGACCCGCAGGCATAAAAAAACCAGGCCGCAGCCTGGTTGTCATCATCGCGTAAACTTTACGCTTTTTCTGGCACCACGCTGAGCAGCGCGGTCAGCAGTTTCCAGTACAGACCCACGCTTTCGATGTGAACCTGTTCATCCGGTGAATGCGGGCCGGTGATGGTTGGGCCAATCGAAACCATATCCATGTTCGGATACGGCTTCTTGAACAAACCACACTCCAGACCGGCGTGAATCACCTGAATGTTGGGCGTTTTGCCAAACAGCGCTTCGTAGGTTTTACGCGTCAGCGCCATTACCGGTGAATCGGCATCAGGCTGCCAGCCCGGATAGCCGCCTTTTGGTGCGCTTTTCGCTCCGGCCAGATCGGCCAGCGAGGTCAGCACTTCAACCACCCAATCTTTGCCGGTATCGATCAGTGAACGAATCAGGCAGATGATTTCGGCATTGCTCTGATCCATAGTCACCACGCCAACGTTGAGCGAGGTTTCCACCACGCCTTTCGCTACGTCGGAGTTACGGATTACGCCGTTTGGTGTGGCGTTGAGCAGGTTGAGGAAACGATCGCGGCTGTCAGCGTTCAGCGCCAGGCCTTGATGTGCCAGCGACTCAGCGACAACGGCGATGTTCTTCTCTTTCACGCCCAGCTCGTTCAGCAGCGTTGCCTGGAAATGGGCCGCAGCCGATTTCAGTTCGTCAACTTTATGGCTGTCGATCGCCAGCGTAGCAAAAGCTTCACGCGGGATGGCGTTACGCAGCGTACCGCCGGTGAATTCGATCAGACGCACATCGAACTCACGCGCGTGCAGCGCGAGGAAGCGTGCCAGCAGTTTGTTGGCGTTGCCGAGACCATGATGAATGTCAGCACCGGAGTGACCGCCTTTCAGGCCTTTCAGCGTCAGCTTCAGGGTTTCATAGCCCGCAGGAATTGCTTCACGCGTCAGCGGCAAGGTGGTGATGAAGTCGATACCACCGGCGCAACCCATGTAGATCTCACCTTCCTCTTCCGAGTCGGTGTTGATCAGAATGTCGGCCTGCAGCCAGTTCGGCTGTAAACCAAAGGCGCCGTCCATACCCGATTCCTCGGTCATGGTCAGCAGCACTTCAATCGGGCCATGGATCAGGCTGTTATCAGCCAGCACCGCCAGCGCAGACGCCATACCAATGCCGTTATCCGCGCCCAGCGTGGTGCCGCGCGCTTTCACCCATTCGCCATCAACGTACGGCTGAATCGGATCTTTGGTGAAGTCGTGCACCGTGTCATTGTTCTTCTGCGGCACCATATCAAGGTGCGCCTGCAGCGCCACCGGCGTGCGTTTTTCCATACCGGCGGTCGCGGGTTTACGAATCAGGATGTTGCCAACCTGATCGCGCTCAACCCAAAAACCTTGCTCTTTTGCCCAGCCGACAACGTATTCGGCCAGTGCTTCTTCGTGGTAAGAAGGGTGCGGAATGGAACAGATTTTGGCAAAAATATCCCACAGCGGTTGGGGTGAAAGTTGCGACAATTCAGACACCATGCATCTCCTGTGTCAGCGTGGCGGACAGACCGCACGCACGCGGGTTTCCAGTAAAAATCGTCGTCAGAGCATCTGACGTGATGGGCCTGAGAATATCACTGTTTCTCGCCGGGTGCGTAATCAGGCGCGCTAAAAACCTGCAACCAGTAAGACAGATGCTGGTTTTTGAGGCGTCAGATCCTTATAATCTCGCGCAACCTTTTCCCCCTTGCATATTTTTTAAGCCAAGTTTCTTGGCCGGGATTCCTTTATATGAGCGAAAAATACGTCGTAACCTGGGACATGTTGCAAATCCATGCCCGTAAACTGGCCCAGCGCCTGCTTCCTGTGGAACAGTGGAAAGGTATCATCGCGGTAAGCCGTGGTGGTCTGGTTCCGGCATCGCTGCTGGCGCGTGAACTCGGTATTCGCTATGTCGATACCGTGTGCATCTCCAGCTACGATCACGATCATCAGCGCGAAATGAAAGTGCTGAAGCGTGCTGAAGGCGACGGTGAAGGCTTCATCGTCATTGACGACCTGGTGGATACCGGCGGCACCGCGCAGGCGATTCGCGATATGTATCCAAAAGCGCGTTTCTGCACCATCTTCGCCAAGCCAGCTGGCCGCGCGCTGGTGGACGACTACATTGTCGATATCCCGCAGAACACCTGGATCGAGCAGCCGTGGGACATGGGCGTGGTTTACATCCCGCCAATCGTTAAAGGCGCCTGATTGATGCATCGCAAACAACGCCCGGTTATGCCGGGCGTTGTGCTTTCTGCGCCTCGCGCGCATATCACGGGTGCAGTACACTCTTAGCCATCGCCACGTTGTTGGCAGGAGAATAGCTGAGATGTCTGATAAAAACCTGAGCGAAGAACTGTTCAAACCGCGTTTTAAACACCCGGAAACCTCCTCATTAGTGCACCGCCAGCATCACGCCGCCGTGCAGGTGCACAACGCCCTCGAAGGCGATACGCAGCGCGGCTGGTATCGCATGCTGAACAAGTTGCTGTGGACGTGGCGCGGGTTGTCGCCGCAGGAGATCAGCGAAGTGCTGGCGCGTATTGCGGTGAGCGAGTTTCAGCGCACCAATGAAGCCCTGCTCGATACCGTGATTGGTTATCGCGGTGGCAACTGGAATTACGAGTGGTCGAAGCAGGCAGCCATCTGGCAGCAGCGCGCGTTAGAAAGCGAGAACCATGACGACGCCGGTCAGCATTGGTTGCACGCCGCCAATCTGTTCAGCCTCGCGGCTTATCCTTATATTAAAGGCGATGAGCTGGCGGATCAGGCGCAGGTGCTGGCCAATCGCGCCTACGAAGAGGCCACGCAGCGTCTGCCGGGCGAACTGAAATCCCTGACCTTCCCCATGAGCGGCGGGAGTCCGGTAACCGGCTTCCTGCACATGCCAGCGCAGGCCGAAGCGCCATATCCCACGGTGCTGCTGTGCGGTGGGCTTGATTCGCTGCAAAGCGATCACTATCGCCTGTTCCATGACTATCTCGCGCCGCGCGGTATCGCCATGCTGACGCTGGATATGCCGTCGGTAGGCTTCAGCAGCAAATGGATGCTCAATCAGGACACCAGCCAGGTGCATCAGCAGGTGCTGCGTGAACTGAGCAATGTGCCGTGGATCGATCACACCCGCGTGGCGCTGCTGGGCTACCGTTTCGGTGCCAACGTGGCGACGCGTCTGGCTTATCTGGAAGTGCCGCGAGTCCGCGCGGTAGCGACGCTGGGGGCGATGGTGCACAGCGTGTTTGTCGATGCGCAGCAACAGCAGCAGCTGCCGGATATGTATATGGATATGCTGGCGAGCCGCCTCGGTATGTCGTCAACTTCGGACAGCAATCTGCGCATTGAGCTCAATCGCTACTCTCTGAAGGTGCAAGGTTTGCTCGGCCGCCGCACGCCAACGCCGATGCTGGCAGCTTATTGGCCGGATGATATTTTCGGTCCGGAAGCGGACGCGCAGTTGATCGCCAACTCCTCCTCGCAGGGCAAGACGCTGGCGATTCCGGCCAAGCCGGTTTTTGCCAGTTTTGACAAAGCGCTAAATCAAATTTGTGACTGGCTGGCAAAACAGTTGAAAAGCTAGCTGGCGAAATCCCTGAACTCTGCTACTACTTATATCCGGGATTTTCCATTTTTTAATTTAATGGAAAGCTGGAAGTGCAATTTAAAGGGTTAAGGGAAAAGAGATGACATTACCGAGTGGTCACCCCCGTAGTCGCCTGCTTAAGCGCTTCACCGAATTGGGGCCGTATATCCGTGAAGGCAAATGCGAAGAGACACGCTTCTTCTTCGATTGCCTGGCAGCGTGTGTCAATGTTAAGCCTGCACCAGAGCTACGTGAGTTTTGGGGCTGGTGGATGACGCTGGAAGCCTATGAAGATCACTTTACTTACGAATATCATTTTGGCCTGTTTGATAAAGCGGGTGATTGGGGCACGGCAACCATCAAAGGCAAAGAGAACAATGCCAAAGTGGAAAGCACGCTGCGTAATTTCCATGAGCGCTTGAAGGCGATGCTGCTGGAACAGAAACTCGATCTGCGTCCGGCGGAAGGCTTTAAAGAAGAGCCGGTGAAATTGAGCGCCTAATCAGTATTTAAGGGTTTAAACAGGAAAGAGCCGGTGATGAGCCGGCTCTTTTTTTATAGACACAGCGAGGGTACAGCTTACAGCTTAGAACTGATACGTCAGGCCAACCGCCACAACGTCATCGTTGTTTAGGTTCAGCTTGTTGTTGTCATCCAGCTGGTTGATTTTGTAATCCACGAAGGTCGACATGTTTTTGTTGAAGTAGTAAGTCATGCCCACGTCGATGTATTTAACCAGATCCTCGTCACCGATCCCTTCGATGTCTTTGCCTTTGGTCTGGATATAGCCGAGGGACGGACGCAGGCCGAAGTCGAACTGATACTGCGCGACCACTTCGAAGTTCTGCGCTTTGTTAGCAAAACCACGCGTGCCGATTGGCGTCATGTTGCGGGTTTCGGTGTAGATAGAAGCCAGGTAGATGCTGTTAGCATCGTATTTGATACCCGCGCCCCATGATTCCGCTTTATCACCGCGACCCAGCGCTTGCAGCTGCTGCTGGTTAGTACGGTCAGAAGAGGTGATGGCAGACATCAGGCTGATGCCGGTGTCAGCGATGGTGTAACCCAGTGACGCACCGTAACCGTCGCCGTTCTGGCGCGAAGTATCGGTGATGCTGCCACGGGCGTTGGCGCTGGTGGAGTCGTTTTTGCCCTGATATTGCAGCGCGAAGCGCAGGCCATCAACCAGACCAAAGAAGTTGCTGTTGCGGTAAGTTGCTACGCCAGTTGCACGCGCAGTCATGAAGTTATCGGTACGCGCCGTACCGTCACCGCCGAACTCTGGGAATACGTCAGTCCAGGCTTCTACGTCGTACAGCACGCCGTAGTTACGACCGTAGTCGAATGAACCGTATTGACCGAATTTCAGACCAGCAAAGCCCAGACGGGTTTTGTTGCCAGCGTTGGCGTCTGAACCTTCAGAGTTGTTCACGTTGTACTGATATTCCCACTGACCGTAACCGGTCATCAGGTCATTAATCTGCGTCTGGCCTTTGAAACCGATACGCACGTAAGATTTGTCGCCGTCGCTTGACGCGTTATCGCTGAAGTAGTGTTCAGCTTTAACACGGCCGTAGAAGTCCAGTTTATTACCGTCTTTGTTATACACTTCTGCGGCGTTTGCGGTGGAAGCCAGTGCCAGCGCTGATACAACTAATGCCAGTGTGCTCTTCTTCATTTTGCTATCAATCCCAATGAGTAAAATTTGTTGTACCCGTGAAAGGTTTTGTAAAACACGGAACTTTTTACCGGGTGGTGATGAACGTTTTATGACAGTTTTTCGGATTTCTTGTTAATCGCGAACTTTTGGTCTACCGCATTGTCAGGGGATTTTTGTGCTTTTCCCCTTGCTGTTGTTGGCTTCCTTGCTCACTCCTGATAAAACGTCCCTTCGCAGATTTTTTTCTTACATGGCAGGAAAAACATGAGTGGCAGTCAGACCCTTGTGGTCAAGTTGGGAACTAGTGTCCTCACCGGCGGTTCGCGTCGGTTGAATCGGGCGCACATGGTGGAGTTGGTTCGTCAGTGTGCGCAGTTGCACGCGGCAGGCCATCGCATTGTTATCGTCACCTCTGGCGCAATCGCTGCCGGACGCGAACACCTTGGTTACCCCGAACTGCCACCGACCATCGCCTCAAAGCAGCTGTTGGCTGCGGTGGGGCAGAGCCGTTTGATCCAGCTGTGGGAACAACTGTTCTCGATTTACGGTATTCACATCGGGCAGATGCTGCTGACGCGTGCCGATATGGAGGACCGTGAACGTTTCCTCTACGCGCGTGACATGTTGCGCGCGCTGCTCGACAACCACATCGTGCCGGTGATTAACGAGAACGATGCGGTGGCGACTGCCGAAATTAAAGTGGGCGACAATGACAATCTGTCGGCGCTGGCGGCGATGCTCGGTGGCGCAGATAAACTGCTGCTGCTGACCGATCAGCAAGGGCTGTTCACCGCCGATCCGCGTACCAATCCTGAAGCGGAGTTGATCAGCGACGTGCAACAGATTGACGATGCGTTACGCACCCTCGCGGGCGGCAGCGTATCCGGCCTGGGAACCGGCGGCATGGCAACCAAACTGCAGGCGGCGGACGTCGCTTGCCGCGCCGGCATTGATGTGATCATCGCCGCCGGCAGCCGTCCGGACGTGATCAGCGATGTGCTGCATGGCAAACCGGTCGGCACGCGTTTCCACGCGCAGCAATCGCCGCTGGAGAACCGTAAGCGCTGGATCTTCGGCGCACCGCCGGCAGGCGAAATCACCATTGATGATGGCGCGCTGGCCGCGATGCTGGAGCGCGGCAGTTCGCTGCTGCCAAAAGGTATCCGTGACGTGCAGGGCAACTTCTCGCGCGGTGAAGTGATCCGTATTCGTAACCTGCAAGGGCGCGATATCGCCCACGGCGTCACGCGTTATAACAGCGATGCCATGCGCATGATTGCCGGCCATCACAGCCAGGAAATCGGCGAGATCCTCGGTTACGAATATGGCCCGGTAGCGGTGCACCGCGACGACATGATCGTCAGTTAAGGAGCGGATGATGTTAGAAGAGATGGGTAAAGCGGCGCGTGCTGCGTCGTACAAACTGGCGGAACTCTCCACCGAACAAAAAAATCAGGTGCTGCTGAGCATCGCCGATCGTCTGGAAGCGGAAAGCGCGGACATTCTGGCAGCGAACGAGCAGGATCTGGCGGATGCGCGCCAAAACGGCATGAGCGAAGCGCTGCTCGATCGCCTGACGCTCAACCCGCAGCGCCTGAAAGGCATTGCCGATGACGTGCGTCAGGTGTGTCGCCTGGCGGATCCGGTTGGTCAGCTGATTGACGGCGGCCAGCTCGATAGCGGCTTGCGCATCGAACGTCGTCGCGTGCCGCTCGGCGTGGTTGGTGTGATTTATGAAGCGCGCCCTAACGTGACTGTTGATGTGGCATCGTTGTGCCTGAAAACCGGTAACGCGGCGATTCTGCGCGGCGGCAAAGAGACTTATCGCACCAACGCCGCCACGGTGCGCGTGATCCAGAATGCGCTGACCCAGCACGGTTTACCGGCGGGCGCGGTGCAGGCGATTGAAAACCCGGATCGCGAGCTGGTGAATCAGCTGCTGAAGCTTGATCGCTACGTCGATATGCTGATCCCCCGCGGCGGCGCGGGTTTGCACAAGCTGTGCCGTGAAAACTCCACCATTCCGGTGATCACCGGCGGCATCGGCGTGTGCCATCTCTATCTTGATGAAACCATGGAGACTGAGGCCGCGCTGGAAGTGATCGTTAATGCCAAGAAGCAGCGTCCAAGCGCCTGCAATTCGCTGGAAACGCTGCTGATCCATCGCGATCAGGTGGACAACTTCATTCCGGCTTTCCTGCAACGCATGGCGCAAGAGAAGATTGCGCTGCACGCCGACGAAAATGTGCTGGCGCTGCTGCAAAACGGTGCTGCCGAGGTGGTGGCGGTGCAAGCAGAAAATTATGATGACGAATGGTTGTCCAACGATCTGAACGTCAAGCTGGTGGCGGATATCGATGAAGCCATCGCGCATATACGTGAACACGGCACGCAGCACTCTGATGGCATTCTGACGCGCAGCATTGGCAACGCCAATCGCTTCGTCAACCAGGTTGACTCATCGGCGGTATACGTTAACGCCAGCACGCGCTTCACCGACGGCGGCCAGTTTGGCTTGGGTGCCGAAGTGGCGGTGAGCACGCAGAAGCTGCACGCGCGCGGTCCAATGGGACTTGAAGCGTTGACCACCTACAAATGGATAGGTTGGGGCGACGATACGCTGCGTCGTTAATGTTCGCCTCTGCATGACAATGGGCACCGAAAACGGTGCCCATTTTTTTTGCTTTCGATCCACTCATTCCAAGAGCTTTTTGATTTATTTCTGTCATCTATGGCGGGCTCGCGGCTTTTCACCCATTTTTTCCTTTAGATGCTGGTCTTATAGCTACAGAACAATCCTGAAAACCCCTGACAGAACAAGCGATATAGCACTGAACACTGGTTTCGGCCTAACCGAAAGGGATAATGATTGTCCAGCTTCATTGATAAAAGCGGTTGGGTAGTAAACTGCCGGTAATATAAAATGAACTGGTAGCAAAAATGAAAATAACATTCAGTCTTTTACTGAAGGCAGATTATTAACTGATGGTTAAAAAAGAGAGTACGAGACAAGCATTCACTGCCAGGCTGATTGCCGCATGCGAAAGCGCGGGAATTGTCGGACATGGACGAAACAAACAGGTTGCGCTTGCGCTGCAAGAAAGGGGATGCAAGATCTCAACGCCGGGGGTGTGGAAATGGTTTAACGGACAATCGATACCTGATGATAATAATTTACTGGCGCTTAGCCAGTTACTCGACGTGCGCGTTGAGTGGCTGCAATTTGGCATGGAAAAACCGGCCGCGTTGCTGACGCAGCGCAGTTTAGTCGATCCACAGCAGCTGTTTCGCGTTGAGAGTTTGGATATCGGCCAGCACGGCGTGCGCAGTAGTTCTACGCGCGATGAACTGGTGGAGACCATTCAAGCCATTGAATATGGGTTGGAAGAGGCGCGGGTGCTGTTTAACGGCCGCCCGGCCGAGAATATTCGCCTCATCGCACTCAACAGCGATTCGATGGCCGGCACCTTCGCGCCGCGCGATCAGCTGTTTGTCGATATCAGCGTGCATCGCTTCGACGGCGATGGCATTTATCTGTTCACGCTTGACGATCAGCTCTATCTCAAACGCCTGCAACTTCAGCACAAAAAGGTCGCGGTAATCTCCGATAATAAGCGCTATGAAACCTGGTACCTCACGCTGGAAGAAGCCAGGACGCTGCAAGTGGTGGCGCGGGTGATCATGAGCCAGGCGCGGGATTATCAAATACTGGGCTGATCACAAAACGCCAGATTGCGACAAAAAAATATTTTGGCTGAAATCATAAATTTAACTGCTGGTAAATAAAAAATTAACCATTGGTGTTTGCCAATGCATTAGAACCTGTTAATAATTTGAGCATGGATGGACAACATATCTGCTCACGGATGAGCCCGCTCTTAAACAATTGAGGCGCTGCACAAGCGCGATACATACCATCCAAAGTTAGTGAACTTTGGGATGGGGTGGATACGCACTTTGCAGCGTTGTCAGTTGCCCTCTGTTTTTCACTCTCCTCTACTTCACCCTGGCCGCGAATGCAGCCGGGCGAGTTGACGTCGAGTATTTTCCGGAGGAACAGCGAACGCGTCGGCATCAGCCGCATCGCCATGCCTGCCACCCCATCGCCTAAGACTCATTAACAGGAGGAGTTATGGCGATTATCCAATATGGGAAGTCAGTATTTACCGGCAATGCACGCACACGCCGCCATCGGCGACGTCAATCCCTCAGCCGCCTTAAGCGCAGCATCGATAGCGCACTCGGCATCGAATACGAAAATGTCACCCTACGTACTGCTGAACGCATCTGCCAGCGCCAGACGCTGTCGCGCGTGGATTGCGCCGTGTTAGCGCCTGCCCGCGTTCAGCAGGCGCAAGCGAGCGTCGATAACTGCTGTTTGCCCCACGTTTACTTGTACGCCGTGCGCTAAACCTGCATCACTTTCCCCAGTTTTAAACGGAACGTTCCATTGTTGCTCACTGTTTAACCATTCTTGAGCGTTTCGCTTACCAAACAACGCGCTCAATGCTGTAAACGATCAGCGGAATTTATGTTTTTTTGCTGTTTTGCGCAGCCATTTTCGGACTGTTGCGCCCGTCAAAGAGGAATTTCTATGAGCCAGATTATTGCCATCCTGAATTTCGAAGAGGGTTACCGCGAAGCGCCTTATCTCGACACACTGGGTTTTCCCACGGTCGCGGGCGGCATTCGCATCGGCCCAAAAGGAGCCTCGCTCAGCAACTACATCTTCCAGGTGCCGCGTCCGGTGGGCGATGTGTGGAAGCAGTGCATTGTTGAGGGCAAGGTGCAGCAGATGCATCAACGTGCGCTGGTGCAGCAGGCACTGGCCAAATGCAATGAAGCACGCTGCGATGTGCTGATCAGCATGGGCTATCAGCTGGGTATTGATGGATTGGCGATGTTTCGCAGCATGCTCACCGCGATTACTCAGGGCGACTTCAATAGTGCGGCGAACGCGATGCTCGATAGCCTGTGGGCGCGTCAAACCTCGGGCCGCGCGCGGCGCCATGCCGAAGTGATGCGCAGTGGCACCTATGACATCTATCGGGGACTGCTATGAATCTGAAATTGCTGATTTTTATTATTGCGGTGCTGCTGGTGATTATTGTGGTGCTGATCATGCAGCGTTTCACCACGCTGGAGTTCGTCAAACATGCGCGGCTGTTATTCAAAACCTGGTCGGTGTGGCTGGCGTCGCTCGGTTCGATGCTTAGCGCATGGGTGCAATCGTTTCCCAGCGCTGCGCTTGATGCCTGGAACAGCATGCCGCCCGATGTGAAAGAGATTCTGCCGCACAACTATTTGGGGCTGATTGGGGCCTTTATGGTGGCGATGGGCGTTATTGCTCAGTTCGTCCGCCAGAAAGGCCTTAACCAGCAGAAAATCGCCATGGAGGAAAAAGCATGACAATTCTCACCACATTGCTCGGCGGCAGCTGGCATTGGCTGGCCGCGCTGGCGGGCGTGATTGCCGCGCTGGTCGCCAGCTACTTCGGTGGCAAGAAAATCGGCAAGGTACAGCAAGCATCCAAATCCGCCGTCGAGCGCGCCGATAAAGCTGCGGCGCAAGCGGTAGCGGTTAACCAGCAGCAGCAACAGCTGCGCGAGGAGGCCAAACGTGTGGAAGCCAGCAACCTTAATCTTGATGACGCTGCTGCTCGCGACAAGTTGCAGCAGTCGAAATACCACCAGCCCTGAAGCTCCCGCCGTCATCGACTCAGCCTGCACCCTTTTTTCCCCGATTTACACCCACGGCAATGACGCCGAGCGCATGGACGTTCGCACCGTGCGCGCCATCAACAATCACAACGATCTTTGGGATCAGCACTGCGGCCAACCGGCTCACTAACGCTGCTCACTTGCATTTGCATTACCTACCCGAAAAGCCGAGGAGGCTATAATGATCGAAGTTAACTCTTACGCAGAACTGCGCACCACTGTTCCGGCCAAAAACGGCGATCTGGCATTCTTACGTCGTTACAACGCGGACTCCACCTTCCACGGTGGCGGTGATTTTACCGGTTTTATCGGCACCACAACGGCGGTGGAAGATGGCGGTACGCTGGTGATCGGTAACGGTTTTTACTGGAAACGCGTGATTAACGATCCGTCGGAGATCAACGTGTATCACTTCGGTGCCAAAGGCGATGGTTACGCCAACGATACCGACGCCTTTAACCGCATGCTGGCGTGGACGCAAAGCTATTCGGGCAATATCACCGCGTTGCCGGTGCGTTTCCCTGGCGGTAAATTCCTGATCAGCCCGATCGACATCAGCGGCACCGAGCGCGCCTTCTTTGGTTTGCAAGGCGATGATGTGGAGCTGGGTTCGTTGCCGCGTACCACCATTATTTCCGACAAAAGTGCCAACACGGTGTTCAAGGTGAAGGCGCGTCGTACCTCCATCCGAGGTATTGCGTGGAACGGCCAGGCATCGGCCGATATCACCACCAACAAAAGCACCATCACCTCCGATATGTGCAGCAACGTGCAGCCGTTCTTCGAAAACACCTGCATCGAAGGCACCACCGTCAATATCTACTGTTTCCGCGCGCAGAATAACGGCGGTACGGTGATTAAAGTACTGGATACCCTCGACAGTAAATTCGACCAGATTTACACCCTGTATACCTATGCGCGCGTGTTTGATGTTGGCTGGTCAAACTCGCCTAAAGGCGCGTGGGATCACTCCACGGCGATTGAACTGTGTAACTGTAACTTCCAGACCGGTTACGGCGACGCCACGCTCTACATGCCGCGCGTGACGCAGGGGATTATTCGCAACGTGTGGATCGAACACACGCGTAATCCGGGCGATCTCTCTGACGGCGGCTGGACGGTGGATACGCTGAACATTGAGGATTGCGGCACGCCGTTGAACCTCAACAATGCGCGCGTGGTGATCCGCCAGCTCAACCTGCAATCCGGCGCGAAACTCAGCCTGGATGCCGCCGCCGGACGTTGGTTGTCCACCTTTGAATATGGCTATCGTCGCGACGAAAACTACGGCACCTTCATGACCGGATCGCTGCGCGCCGGCTATTACAGCGGCTACAAAATTACCAATAACACCGATACCGATAATTGGTACCGCGTCGGGCAGCTGTTCTTCCCGAACGCCAACCAGCAGTGGGTGATGGAGTTTATTGGTAAAGCGGATGCCA
This sequence comes from Pantoea sp. JK, assembly GCF_026130245.1. Lineage (NCBI taxonomy): Bacteria > Pseudomonadati > Pseudomonadota > Gammaproteobacteria > Enterobacterales > Erwiniaceae > Pantoea > Pantoea sp. JK. The sequence goes on along the minus strand of NZ_JAINFN010000004.1, from coordinate 337,316 downwards.
CCCAGCCCACCGGCACAGCGGGTTCGCCGGTCAACGTGGCGGCGACCGGCAAAACCTGGGTCAATCTGCAGCGCCTGGAAACAGTGTGGGCCGATGCCTATCACATGGGGCAACCTGCGGTGCTGGATATTCGTTACAGCCGTGTCGGCACCACCTATGCGGCGGTGTGGGTAAAACTGCGCGCCAACAGTGGCGATACCATGCTGAACCTGAAATGTACCGGTCCAACGCGTTTCGATACCGGTTCCTGCTCGCTGTTCCAGCAGGACTTCTCGGTGGTGACCGATACCACCAAGCTGGGTGGATTCAAGCCGGCGGCGCGTTTTGGTTTGCATAATGGATTGGCGGGAATTGGGGCGAATGAGAAAGGGGTGCTAACTGTCGCGACGGCAGCCGGCACACCGACCAACAAAACGGCGCCGACGGGCTTTGTGCTGGTCAACATTAACGGTGTCGATCGTAAACTTCCTTATTACGATTGAGGGCTGGCATCTTTTTGGCGAGGCTTCGGCCTCGCTTTTTTTTTGCAAAAATTGTTTGAAAAGTGTGCGGTGATGAATAAGGTCGCCATAAATGACGACCCTACGGTTATATGGAGAGGTTTTCGTAGGGTCGCCATATATGGCGACCTGGTTGAACATTACCCTTTCGGGAAGATCCACACATGGTTTTCCGGCAACGCCAGATGGCAGTGCTGCGGATCGCGCACCTCGGTGCCGTAGGCGCGAATCACAAAATCATCGCCGGAGGTGCGGAACAAATATTCCCAACGATCGCCGAGATACATGCTGGTGAGCAGCGGCAGTTCCAGCTGGTTTTCGCCCGGCCCCTCAACAAGTTTCACGCGCTCGACGCGGATCACCGCCGTGGCATCCTGACCGCTTTGCACACCTGCGCCTGCCAATCCCCACAATGCCCAGCCTTTGCCCTCGATGCGCGCTTTGCCGTCGCGCAACTCGGTGATTTTGCCGTGCAGCCGATTATTACTGCCCATGAACTCGGCGGTGAACAGGGTTTTTGGCGAGCCGTACATCTCCTGCGGCGTGCCTTGCTGTTCGATTTTGCCGTTATTGAGCAGCAAGATACGGTCGGAAATCGCCATCGCCTCATTCTGATCGTGCGTCACCATTAACGCCGATAAGCCCAGCTTGATAATCAACTCGCGCAGGAACACGCGCGCCTCTTCGCGCAGTTTGGCGTCGAGGTTCGACAATGGTTCATCCAGCAGGATCACCGGCGGGTTGTACACCAGCGCACGGCCAATCGCTACACGCTGCTGCTGACCGCCAGAAAGCTGGTGCGGATGGCGTTTGCCGAGGTGGCCGAGGCCAAGCTGGTTCAACACATCCTGCACGCGTTGAGTGATCTCCGCCGCCGCCACTTTGCGCAGCTTCAGCGGATAGGCCACGTTCTCGAACACGGTTTTGTGTGGCCACAGCGCGTAGGACTGGAACACCAATCCCAGATTACGTTCTTCCGCTGGGATCTCGCTACGCGGCGTTCCGGCGTAAACCGTATTGTTGCCAATCACAATCGTGCCCTGAGTCGGCTTCTCCAGCCCGGCGACCGCGCGCAGCAGTGTAGTTTTGCCACTGCCGGACGGGCCAAGCAGGGAAACCACTTCGCCACGCTGCAAATTCATCGACACGCCTTTCAGCACCGGATTGTCGCCGTACGTTAAGTGCAGGTTCTCGACCGATAATTCAATCATGTAATTTGACTCCAAATCGCAGGGCAATACCCAATCCGACCACGACCAGCAGGATGTTAATAAAGGAGAGTGCGGCAACGATATCAATCGCGCCCGCCGCCCACAGGGAAACCAGCATTGAGCCGATGGTTTCCGTGCCGGGCGAAAGCAGATACACGCCGGTGGAATATTCGCGCTCGAAAATCAGGAACATCAGCAACCATGAGCCAATCAGGCCGTAGCGGGATAACGGAATGGTAACGTGACGCGTAATCTGTCCGCGCGTGGCGCCGGTGCTGCGTGCCGCTTCTTCCAGTTCCGGCCCCACTTGTAATAGCGTTGAGGAGATCAGGCGCAGGCCATACGCCATCCACACCACGGTGTAGGCCAGCCAGACGCTGAAGATGGTGCTGCGCAGCGAACGCAGCCAGACGATCAGGTGATCGCGCAGCCACTGTGACCAGACGAAATCCGATAGCCAGCCCGATTTGAGCGAGTTATCCAGCCACATCGGCAGGAACAGGAACACCCAGAGAAACGCCAGACCGGCCAGCAAACCCGGCACCGCACGCGGCACCAGCACGCTGTAATCAAGGAAGCGCGTGGTGTTATCGGGTTTTCGGTGCATGGCGATACCGATAAACAGATAACAACCCACCGCCAGCGCACCGCCGATCACGCCAATTGCCATTGAGTTGACGATTGCGCGCAGCAGGTTGGGCTGCGCCCAGATGGTCTGGAAGGTCTTGATCGACAGCTCATCCCAGATCGAAACGCCAACGCCCCAGTTAGAGATAAACGCACGCAGCACCACGCCCAGCAGCGGTACGCCAATGGTCACCGTCAGCCAGAACGCCACGACTGCGCCCGCCACCCAGCGCCATTTGCCCAGCGGCAGCGCACGCGCCTGGGAAGCTTTACCTTTCACGGTGACAAAGCGGTTAGCGGTGCGCATCAGGCGGCGTTGCAGCATCACCAGCGGAATGGTGATACAAATCAGCACCACCGCCACCGCAGCCATCAGGTGATAGGACGGCGTACCGAGTTTATTGGTCAGCTGATAGAGATAGGTGGCCAGCACCATGTTGCCTTCAGGATCGCCCAGCACCAGCATCAGGCCGAACACTTCCAGCCCGAGGAAGAACAGCAGCACGATGGCATACAGAATGGACGGGCGTACCATCGGCAAGCTCACTGCCGTCATCACCTGCAACGGCGAAGCACCCGAAATACGCGCCGCTTCTTCCACATCCGATCCCACGCTGCGCAGGGCAGAAGAGATATACAGATAGGCGTGCGGGACGTGCGTCAGACCAGCGATCACCACGATGCTCGACATGTCGTAGATATTCCACGGCACGAACCCCAGCAGTGATTGCGCCCACAGCGAGAAGAATCCCACCGGGCCCGCCGCCACCACATATCCAAAGCCCAGCACCATCGGCGAGACAAAAATGGGCACGAGGATCAGCGGTTCAATGATGCGTCGGCCGGGGAGATCGGTTCGCACCATCAGGAACGCCAGAATACCGCCCAGTGGAATGGCGATGATCACCAGCCCAAAGGCGAGAATAAATCCGCTGCGTAGCGCTTTGTAGAAGTCGGGATCGGTGAAAATAAATGCAAACGATTCCAGGCTCCACTCTTTCGACGGCGCAAAGAACGGCGCGGATAAGAAACTTTGTATGACGATAAACGACAGCGGGACGTAGATAACCAGCGCGGTTATCAGCACCACAACGCCGCGCGGCAGGCTTTGCCACTTTCTATGCAATGTACGCATATTGACACCCTGAATGGCGAAATCAGATAAGAGAAAGCTGAGCGCGGCGCAGTCGCCGCGCTTCATAACGGCGGTTATTTACCGGCGGCTTCGCGCCACTGTTTGATGTAATCCAGACGTTTTTTCGGTTGCAGATATTCCAGCAGGCTTTCATCAACCGGGATCGGTTTCAGCGCGTTGCCCAACATTTTGGTCATGCCATCAATGTCGTTTTTGCCTTCAATATCGTTGCGCAGGGAAGGGATGTCGGCCTGATTCGCCAGAATGCTTTGTCCTTTCTCAGACAGCACGTAATCGAGCCACAGTTTGGCGGCATGGCTGTTTTGCGCTTGCGAGCTGATGAACGAAACGCGTGATAGCACCAGCGTGTAATCCTTCGGATAAGAGATGCCCAGCGACGGATCGGTTTTAGCGCGCGCTTCGGCGTAAGAACCGAGGATGTTGAAGCCGATCAGGTTTTCACCGGATGAGACCCTTTCCATCATGGTGCCGGTGGAAGACTGCACGGCTAAACCGCCTTTCGCCACGTCGGCCAGGGTTTTGAAGTAGTTGGGATCGGCTTTGTAATCCTGCACTGAAAGCATGAAACCCAGTCCCGATTTCTCAATATCGTAGGTAGTGACTTTGCTCTTGAATTTGTCGGTCTGGCTGGCGATCAGCTTGGCCAGCGCGGTGTGTGAATCGGGCACATCACCCGCCGGGATCAGGCGCTTGTTATAGATGAACACCACCGGTTCGTAGGTGGTGCCGTAGGCTTTGTTGTTCCACACCGCCCACTTCGGCAGCTGCGCCAGTTCAGGGGATTTGTACTCCTGCGCGTAGTCGGTCGCCAGCTTCAGACCGGTATCCATGGAGGAGCTCCACACCACGTCGCCGCTGGTGCCGCCCGAGGCTTGTTCGCTGATAAAACGGTTGTACAGCTCGGTGCTGTTCATATCGTTATATTCAACTTTGATGCCGGGATAGGTGGCTTCGAAGCCCTTGATCAGCGGACCGGCAGCTTTGATGTCGGTGGTGGAGTAAACCACCACTTTGCCTTCTTTAGTGGCGGCATCAATCACGCTTTGATAATCCGCTGGATAGCCTTGCGGCGGGGCAGCAACCGCTGACATAGACACAAAAACAGTTGCAGCAATCAGAGACAGAGGGAAAGTGTTCGACATTATAATTAACCTTTTAGTTACATTTGAGGAACTAAAGGTCAACATAGCCTATCGACTTTTCCACACAAGAGGTGACGGATTGTTATCTTCACGAAGTGTGATTGTTGGCGTCGTTTAGGCAATTAACACCATAAAAACCACGACAGGCCGCGCGCGCGATCTGCGCCAGATCACAGGATTTTGCGGTACATCCGTCGCGGATGGCCAATGTTGCCGTACTGCATTTCGACGCCGATAAAACCGATCTCCACGCAATATTCCAGGTAGCGACGACCGGTGGTTTTACTGATGCCAACGCGTTCTACTACCTGTTCAACCGACCAGCTACTTTCTGGTGCAGCGCTAAAGAAGCTTTTCACCCGATCCAGCGTTATGGTTTCAATCCCTTTGGTCGAAGGCGCTGACGGCGCATCACTGGCTGGCAAATTAAACAGCTTATCCAGCGCCTGCTGATCAACGTTTTTCATCTGGCGCATGGTCTGCACCAGCAGCATAAAGCGTTCCAGCGATGCGCGCAGGCGATGGAAAAACACCGGTTTTAACAGGTAGTCGAATGCACCGCTGCGCATCGCATGGCTACAGGTTTGCATGTCGCTGGCGGCGGTGATGAAGATCACCGAGCACTCAAAGCGCTTTAGCAGCGGATCGTCAATCAACGTCACGCCCTGACCATCCGGCAAATAGTTATCGAGCAGCAGCAGCCGTGGCTGATGTAATGTAATCAGCTCACGCGCCTGCGCCAGCGTAGCGGCAATACCGACCACGCGCAGATGAAAGTTCTGCTCAATATATTCACGATGCAGATCGGCCAGATGCGGCTCATCTTCCACAATCACCACATCAAGCGGCTTAGCATTATTCATGAGAAAGTCCTGTTAACGCGGCGGGCTGGAACGGGATAAACACCGAGAAAATGGTGCCCTGTGGTGAATTCTCGCTGATCTCAATGCTGCCGCCCGCCTGCTGTACATAACCCGCCGCCAGATAAAGGCCGATGCCGTGTTCTGCACCCAGCATATCGTCGCCGCTGTTGGGTTTACTGGTGACGCCTTGCTCAAACAAGTGCGGTTTAATGCTGTCATCAATGCCGCAACCCTGATCGGCCACTTCGATTAACAGCTCCTGATTACGACCGGAAATATATAACTCAACCGGTGTCGCGGGCGTTCTGGCGTTGAGCGTGGCGTCCACCGCGTTATCCAGCAGATTGCCAATCACCGACATCAACGCCGTTTCACTCAGCGCGGCAGGAATGCGACTCAACTGGCAGGCGGGGTCAAATTTCAGCTCGACGCCTTTTTCCCGCGCGCTGACATATTTCCCCAGCAGCAGCCCACAAAGCGCGGGCGAGGTGAAGCGCGCCGAGACAAAATCCAGCACCTGCTGCGCGCCAGCAGATTGCGCGTGGATGTAGCGCATCGCGTCGTCGTAGCGCTGCATCTGCAGCAGGCCGACCAGCGTGGCGGTCCAGTTCAGCTGTTCATGACGCATGATGCGCAGATTATCCGCGTAGCGTTTCACCTGACTGAGCTGGCTGCTCAATGTGTTGATGTCGTTTTTATCGCGGAAGCTGCACACCCAGCCGCCTGGCTCGCCGGGTTCCAGCTCAATCGCCACCCGGTTAACAATCACCTGACGCTGATTGAGCACGGTGATGTGATCATGGGTTTTCACCTCATGCTGGCTTAAAAACGCCGGATGGATTTGCAGTACCTGATCCAGCGGTTTCCCCAGCAGTTCACTCTCACTCTGCTGGATATCCAGCAACTCGCGTGCAGCGCGGTTGATAAGAATCAGTTGCCGCTCCGCGTTCACCGCAAACACCCCTTCATACATCGCTTCCAGCAGCGCTTTTTGTTGCAGCACCAGCAGGGCGATATCTTTCGGCTCCAGCCAGAACATCTGTTTTTTCAGGTTGCGGCTAAACATCCACGAAAAGATAAACAGCAGCAGCAACAGCGCCACACCATACAGGCTGGCCTGCCACAGTAAGCTGACATTGATATTGGCAATATAGGAGGTGAGATAACCCACCGAGACAATGCCAATCACCTGATGCTGCGTATTAAAGATCGGTGCCTTGCTGCGCAGCGACACGCCGATGCCGCCTTTGCGCACCGAAATAATGGTTTTGCCCTGCAGCACCTCCGCATTGTCGCCGCCAATCATCGGTAAATTGAGGCGCTCCGGTGATTCCGAGTGATAGAGATGCTGTTCCTGCGTGTCGCCAATCACGATGTAGCTGGCATCGCTTTGGTTGCGCAGCGGCTGGATCAACGCCGCGATACCGGCGATATCGCGGCGCGCCACTTTCTCCGCCAGACCGGGCATCAGCGCAATCTCACTGGCCTGCACTCGCGCGCGCTGTCCCAAATCGTGATGCAGTTGACGATCGATAAAATGAAACAGAATGGTGCCCAGCAAGGCGAGTAGCAGGCAGGAAAACAGCACCAGCGACAGGAAGAGTTTTACCTGAAAAGATAATCTGCGTTTCATACAACCTGCAGTAAAGAGAAACTGGAGAGAGGCATGGCTGGAGACTAGCACGCGAAAATGCGCACAGTGACAGACTATCAGCAAAGTTGTGAGCTGGCTTCAATCCCGGCGCGGCTTAGGCGCTGGTTTCTGTTGGCACGATGTCAGAGATATTCCCATCTTATTCCTGGTCATCGCCTGCTGCGGCGCTAATCAATCAATAAAAAACCCATTCACCCCGGCTAATCTATGCGCCGCTATTTAATCCCTCCTTTCTCTGAGTAAATTCCGTTTTAACCCGGCAGCCATTGACCTTATAACCCCGAGTGGTGAGAATGCCGGGAAAAGTTTTGAATTAGATCGCAAATTTTGGGCATCAAGCCTCTTGCAGTACGGCTGCGATAGCCGTACTGAATTAACGCCACTTGCACTTATCGGCGCGCGAATAACGCGCCAGCTTAATTAAAGTGCAGGGCATACAGCAAATATCGTTAATGTCGTGACGTTCGTTGAGAAGGCCCGTCTTTGGATGCACCTTCTCAGCCCCGGTCGGCATTTCTTGTTTTTGGTGATGAGCACGATAAAGACGCCAGCGTTTTTTAAGGTTCATTACCAGACAGGTAAAAATTTAATTTAAGTACGTCATGATTGGCGTGGTAATGGCGTTAAGCCAAATTACCGAAAGAAAAAACGTAACTGGCTGAAAATTAACTGAACTCTTATGAGCGCAGCGCAGCCTCTTTACGCCAAAAATAGGGGTTTCACTGTGGTCAGTATACAGGTAGCTGCAAGCCTGGGGCGGTAGCCTGCCTGGTTTAGCTGATGAAAACAGAATGAAATTGCACGATTCATTTGGCGATTATCTTATTTAGCGATCTTTTTACAGAGAATTAAAGGCCAGTTTTATTTGACCTGAGGAAACTCTGAAATAGACAAGCAACAAATGTTAAGCCGGGCGCAAGCAACGCGCAGTGTGAATCACTGCAATGTTCATAGATTACTTTTTTCGCCCGCAACTTTTACTCCGACAGAGTCCAGAGGTTATATGCAAAATCCCGTTAACGACGTTTTAATCAGCGTCATCGTGCCGGTGTATAACGCCGCGGCGTATCTGGAACGATGCATTGATAGCCTGCTTCAGCAGGAAGAGAGCCGTTATGAAGTGATATTTATTAACGACGGCTCCAGCGATAACTCGCTCGCGCTATTACAGAGCTACGCCCATTACCCACATTTTCATATCATCGACAAAACCAATGGCGGCGTCTCGTCGGCGCGCAATCAAGGCATTCGAGCCTCGCGCGGCAAACTGCTGTGCTTTTTAGACGCCGATGATTTTCTGCCAGCCAGCGCGTTTGCCACCTATGTGCGGCTGATGCAAAACAACATTGCGATGGTGGGTGGCGAATCGCAGCACTTCACGCCGCAAGGCGAGCCGCTCGATTTCCCGGCCAACACGACTGACACGCGCCAGCTGACCGCTTCGGCGGCGATCAACGATCTGCTCTATTTCAATCCGCGTCACGGTATCTGCGACAAGGTGTTTCGTGGCGATGTGATTCGTCAGCATCAGCTCAGTTTTAACGAAGAGATTTATAACTTCGAAGATCTGCTGTTCGTGATCAATTACCTGCATCTGCAACAGGATCGTCAGGTGATCTTCACCCAGCAGGTGGTTTATCACTATGTGGAATCTACCAACTCTGCCACGCGTTCGGCGTTACGGGAAAAGCATTTCTCCTTTGCGCGTTCGTTTAACGGCATGCAGGCGTTTTTATCCGCGCAGCATAGCCGCTGTTATTACCATCTCTATTTAAAAGTCACCTCATCTTATATCTATAAAGCGCTGCACAGCGACGGATTCAGCCGCGCCTTTATTGATGAATATATTTCGCTCTACCGTCGCAGCTTTAAGTCCTATTTCACATCAGGATTAATGTTCAATCCGTGGAGCCTGTACTTTGCGCTGTTTTTTGTCAGTCCACGACTGGTATCGCGTCTGCGCCGCCTGGCACAGAAATAAACGCTGAGGTTAAGTTGTGAAAGATAAATTAAAAAACTCCATGTGGATGATCGCTGAAAAGCTGATTGCAGTATTCGGCCTGATATTTATCACCTCCTATGTGGCGAAATACGTTGGGCCAACCACTTTCGGCATTATCTCGATCTCGATGCTGGTATTTCAGTTCATCCAGAGCATCGCGTTAATGGGCAGCGATGTGATTCTGCTGAAACGCTTGTCGCAAAATCATCACTCCGGCATGCGCTTAATGATGGCGACCTTTCTGCTGGTGTTGGTGATTTACGGCGTGCTGGCGGCCAGCGGCATGTTGATTATGGGCGAAGAGTGGAGCACTGAAGCGCGGGTGTTTATCTTCGCGGCGGCGATTGCCTGTCTTTTCTCTTCGCTGGATCTGGTCAATATCTACAACGAAGCGATGCTCAATGCGCGCCTGAATGTGATCGCCAATCTGGCGGGTTTGGCTATCAGTCTAACGGTGCGCTTCTTTATTTCGTATTACGGTTTGGATTCGCAACTGTTGTCGATTCCGATCGTACTGGCGACCTTTATTCCTTTTGCTATCAAACTGACGATATTCCTGAAATACCATCGTCAGGTACCGATTCCGGCACTGCGCCAGATGAAGAAATATTCCCGCTATATGGTGGCGTCCGGTATTTCTCTGGTGTTTTCTGTGATTGCGGTGGCGATTTATACCCGCGTTAACCAAATCAGCGTGTCGTATTTCCTTGGCGTGAAAGAGGCGGGGATTTTCTCTGTCGCGCTGACGCTCGCCACCGCGTGGGTATTTTTACCCAATGCCTTGCTGGCTTCCTTTTTCCCGGCGTTCTTTGCCGAGCGTGACGATCGGCAATCGATTATCAAAGCGCAGAAATTACACCTGCTGGTGATTGGCGTCTCGTCGCTGGTGATTCTGGCGATTTGGTTATTGTCCGGATGGTTTATCCGTGACTTTTACGGTGCGGAGTATCTCGATGCGGTCGCGCCAACGCTGTTACTCAGCGTCGGTGCGATGTGCGCGGTACTGAGCAGCGTGATGGATCGTTTCATTATTAAGTACAACGGATATCGCTATTTAGTGAAGAAAACCTTCGTGGTGTTATTAATTTGCGTGGCCTCTTCTTTAATTTTGGTTCCTAACTTCGGTTTAAATGGCGCGGCCATGAGCGTGGTATTAACCGAATTTTTATCGTTCTCCCTGCTTAATTACTTTTTCCCTGCTCAACCGGTAATGCGTATTCACCAAATATTTATCAACCCCAGGAAACTATGGCTGTTATTCAACAATATCAAAACCTCAGACAGTAAAGAGAGTTTATCATGAATGAAAAACCACTATTTAGTCTTATCATTCCCGTCTATAACTCACAAAAAACCATTAAACGTACCTTGCTGAGCGTGCTTAAACAGACGTTCAGCAGTTACGAAGTGATTGTGGTTAATGACGGCAGCAGCGATTCAACCGCAAATATTCTGCAGGAGTTTAGCGCTTATTCGCAGGTCACGGTGATTCACCAAATAAATGCCGGTGTCAGCGCTGCTCGAAACAGCGGAATGCAGCAGGCCTGCGGTGAATATGTGTTATTCCTCGATGCGGATGATTGGGTGGACGATAACTTCCTGATGATCTTCAAACAGAATCTCGATGCCTGGCCAGCGGAGTCTGTCGATTTGATGGTGGGAAACCTCAACGACAACCGCGTAGGAAAAGTGTCGCAGGCGGGCTTCTTCAGCAACGAGGACATTCCTTATGTGCTCGGTGAGCTGGAGATGAGTGATAACATCGGTTATCTGCATAACAAATGTTATCGCCGTCAGATTATTGATGAGCTGAACCTGCGCTTTTTGGAAGGTATCTCCATGAGCGAGGATTTGTTGTTTAACCTTAAATTCTTCAGTTGTATTAGCAATTTCCTTGTCACACCGGGCGCTGCTTATCATTATGAAGATGTGGAGGGTTCATTATCGAAGCGTAAAGTGCAATACAGTGAACTGAAAGTGCGTAAACAGTTTCTCACTGCACTGTATGATTCGATAATCAGTAAATATCAGTCCAGCAATCTCGATTATTTCCTCAAGGGCATTTCCAAACGTGTACTCGCGTTGGATATGCAAATCGTGACGGCGATGTATCACTCTTCGTTTTCACCTGCGGATATAGCCCAGGAAATTAATGAAATAAAGCGGGGTAAATACTCAAAAGGTATTTTCATTCTGCTGAATAAAAATGAAAAATTGAAGTACATGATTATGAATTTGAATACACTTACAGCGTACTATTTTCTTTATGCACTCTACAGGATGCGCGCATTCTGATTTGAAATTCTCCCGGTGTTAGTCTCTGGACGCATTTGCTGTACAGAGGCTAGTTGCCGGGGGAGTTTCACCCGATGTTCTCAGCTTTACCCGTGGCAACAGCCCAGCGTTGCCACACCTTTCCACTTTCCTCCCGTCTTTCTGCACACTCTCCATTTCTCCTTCTTGCACTCATCCCGCGTCTCATGTCAAATAGCGCCCCATGCAATCGATTGCGCGCATGTTCCGTGCATTTAGTGCGGCGCAAAACATCAGGATGCGTGAATTTCATCTCATGAAGCGTCATCCTTTGCGTTCCGGCCGGGCGGAGCAGCCTACGCCATGATGAGCAGTCATCCTTGTGGCTGCGTGTTGATAAAGCTTGAAATTCTGGAGAGACAGATGGACAACTCACAAACCGGTACGCTTGGCACCGTAGAAACGGCGGCTAAGGGCTGGCGTAAGAGTGATACCGTGTGGATGCTGGGTCTGTACGGTACGGCGATTGGTGCGGGCGTGCTTTTTCTACCGATTAACGCTGGTGCAGGCGGGCTGATTCCGCTGATTATCATGGCGATTCTTGCCTTCCCAATGACCTATTACGCGCACCGCGCGTTAACGCGCTTTGTCCTCTCCGGTAAAAATCCCGGCGAAGACATTACCGAAGTGGTGGAAGAGCACTTCGGCGTGGGCGCGGGTAAGGTCATCACTTTGCTCTACTTCTTTGCCATCTATCCGATCTTGCTGATGTACAGCGTGGCGATCACCAATACCGTCGATAGCTTTATCGTGCATCAGCTGGGGCTGGTTTCGCCGCCACGCGTGCTGCTGTCGCTGATTCTGATCATCGGCATGATGACGGTGGTGCGCTTTGGCGAGCAGATGATTGTGAAAGCGATGAGCGTGCTGGTGTTTCCGTTTGTGGCGGTGCTGATGCTGCTGGCGGCTTATCTGGTGCCGCACTGGCATGGCGCGGCGCTGGAAACCTTATCGTTAAACGCGAATGTAAGCGGCCACGGCATTCTGATGACGCTATGGTTAGCGATTCCGGTGATGGTGTTCTCCTTTAACCATTCGCCGATCATCTCCTCTTTTGCCGTTGCCAAGCGCGATGAGTACGGCGCAGGCGCGGAGAAGAAGTGTTCGCGCATTCTGGCGAACGCCCATCTACTTATGGTGGTGACGGTGATGTTCTTTGTGTTCAGCTGCGTGCTGAGCTTGTCGCCCGCCGATCTGCAGGCGGCGAAAGATCAGAACATCACCATTCTGTCTTACTTAGCAAACCACTTTAATGTGCCGATGATTGCCTGGATGGGGCCGATCGTTGCGATGGTAGCGATCACCAAATCGTTCCTCGGGCATTATCTGGGAGCGCGTGAAGGGTTTAACGGCATGGTGGTGAAGTCGCTGCGCAGCCGCGGAAAAACCGTTACGCCGCAGCGCCTTAATCGCCTGACCACCGCGTTTATGCTGCTGACCACCTGGCTGGTGGCGACGCTGAACCCCAGTATTCTGGGCATGATTGAAACGCTGGGCGGGCCGATCATTGCGATGATTCTGTTCCTGATGCCGATGTACGCCATCCAGAAAGTGCCGGCGATGCGTCAGTACAGCGGGAAGATCAGTAACCTGTTTGTGGTGATTGTTGGCGTGCTGGCGATTTCGTCGATTGCGTATTCGCTGGTGAGTTAGCATTGTAGGGGCGCCATTAATGGCGCTCAGTTAAGCATTGAGCGACTTTCGTTCGCCAGTTGCTGAGGCAGTTGCAGCACCTTCGTGCGGCGACCGAGCAGAGAGCGCCTGGCCGCGCCCTCTGCACTCCCGGGCCTTGCGCCAGCCCAACCCGCCGCTGCGCGGTACCTTCACTCATTCACGATTCCTGACGGACCGGTGGCGATTCGCTCCTGCTCAGCGCCACCTCTCGCCGCATCCATGCGGCTCGCCCTGGAATCCCTCATTCGCTCAGCGGTTTGGGATGTCGCCTCAACACCGTCGCTGTAGCAGTCGTGCGTATTCTTAACTCAAAATCGCTATAAATCCCGTAGGGTTGCCATTCATGGCAACCTGTTTATCTTTACACTGCCGCCGTTTTAAACACACTCATTGACTGCGCCAGACGATCGGCCTGTTCCTGCAACGCCTGCGACGCCGCTGAGGCTTCCTGCACCAACGCGGCGTTCTGCTGCGTTACCGCTTCCATCTGCGTAATCGCCGAGTTGATCTCGCTGATCCCGCTGCTCTGCTCGCTGCTGGCAATGGTGATTTCGCTCATGATATCCGCCACGCTTTTCACGCTGTTAACCACTTCACCAATGGTTGAACCGGCGTGCGTCACCAGACGACTGCCTTCATCCACCTGCGCCACTGAGTCCTCGATCAACACCTTAATCTCTTTCGCCGCAGACGCCGAACGTGCCGCCAGATTACGCACTTCGGTGGCCACCACGGCGAAACCACGGCCTTGTTCACCGGCGCGTGCGGCTTCGACGGCGGCGTTAAGAGAAAGAATGTTAGTCTGGAAAGCAATGGAGTCGATCACGCTGATAATATCGACGATCTTCTTCGAAGAGAGCGTAATCGCTTCCATCTTCTCGATCACCTGTTCCATCACTACGCCGCCTTGCTTCGCCACGTTGGAGGTATTGGCCACCAGCTGATTGGCTTCGCGCGCGTTCTCGGCGTTGTGCTTGACGGTGGCGGTCATCTGCTCCATCGCTGACGCGGTCTCTTCCAGCGAGCTGGCCTGCTGTTCGGTACGCGACGAGAGATCGATGTTGCCGCTGGAGATCTGATTTGATGCCACGGCGATGGTATCGGAACCGGCGCGCACATCGGAAACGATGGTCAGCAAGTTGTCGTTCATCGCCTGCAGCGCCTGCATCAGCACCGCCGTTTCATCTTTGCCGCTCACTTCTATATGTGAACTGAGATCGCCTGCTGCGACTTTTCCGGCTATTTCCACCGCTTCATTCAGCGGACGCACAATCGATCGCGTCAGCATAAAGCCCAACACGATGGCGGCGGCAATGGCGATAGCAGAGAAGATCAGCGTCATCTCAATGGCTGATGAGCCGTTATCAATAATTTTTGCGCCTTCCTGCTCCAGCTGTTGTGACTGTGAGTTGGCAAACGCCACGGCGCTATCGAGAAAGGCATTCTGCGTGCTGGTAATGGATTTCAGTACATAGGCGCTGGCGGCATCAGCATCGCCTGCATGTACCAGATTCAGCAGCGCATTTTTCTCCGCTTCAAACTTGTCGCTGGCGGCTAACAGACCGGCAATCTTCTTTTTACCCACTTCAGTCACCTGCACCGCTTTGATTTTATTCATCGCGCTGTTGGTTTTGTCAGTGGCGTCCGCTAATTGCTGATAACGTTTGACGTTATTTTCCGGACGCGTGGTATCAATCACGATGCCGCGCAGATATTTGATCTGTTCGTTCACGCCGTCGCGCACGTCAAAGCCAAGACGGACTTTCATATAGCGATCTTCAACGATCGAGGTAATGCCGGTTTTGATGTTGTTAATTTTGGTTATCGACGTGACGCCGACGATGATTAACAGTGCCACCACCAGACCAAAGGCGATGCCCAGACGGACGCCGACCTTCATATTTTTTAAGCTCAACATTGGATCTCCCCGTAATGCCAAAAATTGATGTTTTCAAGACGGACAAGCAGGCAAGGTGCCCGCTTCAGGTTGATGTTTTGTAAGGTGAAAATCGTTGCGCAGCGTGACAAAGCTGGTATGGCAGCACCGGCGCAAGCGCTATCAGTTATCGGTTGTTAATGTTTTAACTTTAATTTTTTAGAGGTACGTCACAGTTTGGTTAATGACGTTAACCTTGGGTTTTGGCTGGGCGGAAATGCCAAGGATTTTGTAGGGTGCGCATTGATGGACACTTGGTTAACTGGTCGCGATGAATGGCGTAATGCTTGTTAGTTAAGCCAACGATGAGTGCGCAGGCCGGGGCCACTTTTGGTCTGGCTGTCCTCGCGCCGCTTACGCGGTACCTTCACTTCGCTCGTCTGCCTGACGGACCGGCGTAGACGGGACATCCTTGTCCCGGCTCCGCCTTTCGCCCGCGTCCTGCGGGCTCTCCTGGCTTCCTCACTTCGTTCAGCGCTGCGGATTGCCTGCCCAAAAGCGTCCCCGGCCTGCTTCCAAGCTTCAGTGTGTGTTGCTGAAAAGGGCTCATAAGTTAGATGCGCTGACGCGTCTGCTGCGGCAAAAGGGCTATTCGCAGCGCTGAGGCTTTTACGTTGGGCCAGGAGCCTCACGCATGGATGCGTGAGGCAGTTCGGGGCCGGCCAGGACGGCCGATCCGCGAACGGTCCGTCGGCACGACGTGGAAGCCGAAGGCATCGCGCTAGCGGCGCGAGGACGGCCCGTGACGCAGCAGATGTGTCAGAGCCCGCTACCTATTCAAAGCAAAATGTTTTCTTAACTGACAAGCATTACGCCATGAAGGGTGGCGTTACGATAATTAACGCGGCTTTTTCAGCACGCCGTGAATCACATTCGACAGCTCGTTGATTTCGAATTTCGCCACGTAACCATCGGCACCGACTTTACGCACGTGATCTTCGTTGGCGCTGCCGGAGAGCGATGAGTGAATCACCACCGGAATCTGACGCAGATTGTTATCGCGCTTGATGTTGCGCGTTAAGGTAAAGCCATCCATTTCCGGCATTTCGAGATCGGTCAGCACCAGCGCGATCTTGTCGTGGATCGATTCACCGTTGGCTGCGGCTTCTTTCTGCATCTCGTTAATTTTGATCCAGGCTTCAAGACCGGTGTTGTGCATAATCGCCGGGATGCCCATGCTTTTCAGGCCTTGCTCCAGCAGCTGACGCGCCACTTTGGAATCTTCCGCCACAATCGCTACCTGACCTGGCTTCAGATTGAAGTCTTTGGCGGTCTCTGCGCTCGGCTCAACGCCGCGCACGGAAGGAATGATGTCATACAGAATCTGCTCAACATCCAGCACCATCGCCAGATTGTTGCTCTGACCATCGGTATCCAGACAGGCGATGCTGGTGATGTTGCGGCTACCGATGCCCGCTTCAGCGGTATGCACCTGGCTCCAGTCGAGACGCACAATGTTCTCCACCGATTCCACGGCAAACGCCTGAGTGCTGCGCGCATATTCGGTCACCAGCAGCAGGTTAAGGCCGGTTTCCGGTTTGCAACCGGTCACGGCAGGCAGATCGATAACCGGAATAAACTGGCCGCGAATACTCGCCATGCCGAGCAGCGGCGATTGCATGCCCGCAGCGCGGGTGATGGTTGGCATCGGCACGATTTCACGCAGTTTAAACACGTTGATGCCGTACAGCTCAGATTTGCCTTTCAGCTGATCGGAACCCAGTCGGAACAACAGCAGTTCGAATTTATTGGAAAGCGCAAGGTTGGCGCGTTCATCGATCTCTTTCTGAAAATTATCCATCATGGCCTCGGAGCAGATCTGGGCTGGGTAAAGGGCAGGGCAATATCGCCGTGATTAACTTATCGGCAGAAGAGAAAAAAAATGAAGGGGAGATAACGGAAATTTTAGCGTGAGAGCGATCGCCCTCACGCGGGTACGATTTATTTCAACAGAATGGCGCGCACGCTTTTACCTTTGATCTTGCCCTCTTTCAGCTTGATCAGCGCTTTCTTCGCCTGAGCGGCGTCGATAGCTACATAGGCGTGCGTGGCCGTCATATCGATCTTGCCGATCTGATCGCCGCTGAAACCGGCTTCGCCGGTCAAGGCACCCAGAATATCGCCGGGACGGATTTTGGCTTTGCGGCCACCATCAATGCACAGCGTCATTTTGGTCGCCGGCAGCGATTTGGCGCTGGTGCCTTTCAGCGTGCTGGAGGAAACCCAGTTAAGCTTCTGCTGCAGATACTCTTCCAGCGCATTGGCGCGCACCATTTCATCGGGGGCGACAAAGCTCACCGCCAGACCTTTCTCACCCGCACGACCGGTGCGGCCGATACGGTGAATGTGCACTTCCGGATCCCACGCCAGCTGGAAATTCACCACCAGCGCCAGCGATTTGATATCCAGGCCGCGCGCGGCGACATCGGTGGCGATCAATACGCGGATGCTGCCGTTGGCGAAGCGAATCAGCACGCGCTCACGATCGCGCTGCTCGAGATCGCCATGCAGCGCTAACGCACTAATATCACGTTCGTTGAGCGCGGCGGCCACGTCGTCACACTCGCGCTTGGTGTTACAGAACACCACGCAGGAGGCCGGTTGCTGCTGGCTGAGCAGCGCGCCGAGTAGGCTGTGACGCTCTTTGGCACTGGCTTCAATAAACTGCTGCTCAATGGTTGGTAACTCGGTTTTGTCTTCGGTGGCGACCGCCAGCGCATCGCGCTGAAAACGCTGGCTGAGGCTGGCGATGGTATCCGGCCAGGTCGCAGAGAACAGCAGCGTCTGGCGCGTTTCCGGCGTAAAGCCGATGATCGCTTCCATATCGTCGCGGAAGCCCATCTCCAGCATGCGATCGGCTTCATCCAGCACCAGCGTTTGCAGCTGGCTGAGATCGAGGTTGTCGCGCTTCAGGTGATCGAGCAAACGGCCCGGCGTGCCGACCACAATGTGGGGCGCATGCACTAAGGAATCGCGCTGCGCGCTCATTGGCTGGCCGCCGCACAGCGTCAGAATTTTGATATTGCGCGTAAAACGCGCCAGCTGGCGCAGCACGTTACTGACCTGATCGGCCAGTTCACGCGTCGGGCACAGAATCAGCGCCTGGGTGTGGAACTGGCTGTTGTCGATGCGGTTCAGCAAGCCCACGCCAAAGGCGGCGGTTTTGCCACTGCCGGTTTTCGCCTGCGCACGCACGTCGCGCCCTTCCAGAATCGCGGGCAGGGAAGCAGCCTGAATCGGCGTCATGGCGTCGAAACCCATCTCGCGCAGGTTATCGAGTTGGCTGGCGGGCAGTTGCGTCAGGGTAGAAAAAGCAGTCACGGGAAAGTCTCTAATTGCGGGTAGGATTGCGGCGGTCAGTCTGGCAGAAAGGGGCGTGATCGGCAATGGCAAAAGCGCCGCTGGTTCCTACTTGAAATCAGTAAGCGTTATACCAGACTTGTCTCTTTTTTAGGCATTCAATGGTGCGAAGTTCTAATGCTTTTAAGGTTGATTTAATCCTGAGAAGTTGCGTTAAAAAAAGACATCTTTAACGAAAAGGGAGAATTAGCGTTGTGAAACAACTGTTATCACGTCTTTTGGCACCCTTTTTAGAGGTGTCTCGCTAATGAATGGCTGCGGTTAGGTAAAATTCTGATTAAAACGAATGGCTGATTTGCTTTATATTTAGCGCGCCATTTGGCTAATTATTAAAAACCCATAATATTTCAGAGGTCATTTTGAGTCATTCTGTCCAGGGACAAAACGAAGACATTCTGAAAATCGTCGGCCGCGCCGTGTTAACGCTGCATGTGCATGGAGAAACCTTATCCTCGGATAAAGTGAGTTCCATGATTGCCTGTTATGCGGAAGAAGAGCCTGTCCGTGACGATGAAAACCAGCGGCTGTACGCGCTGGCGATTCAGATGCTTTCGTAAAATCCAGCACTCATCGGGTGTGCGCGTGCCGCCCTGTTTATGTCGTACGTAAAGCCTCCTTGCGGAGGCTTTTTTGTTGGGGTGGTGCGGCCATTGAGATGGTCGCCATGTAAACGGTGCGTGCATTGAGACGGTCGCCATGAATGGCGACCCTACGGGTAACATCAGGCGCTGAATACGGGCAACCCGCGGTGGAAGGTGGCGCGTACCGGGGAGATGCGGGCGACGGCTTCTGCGGAACAGCTGGCCTCGACCAGCATCATGCTGGCTTCATCGTTGACCTTCGGCCATTGTCGCTCGCCCTGATTCGACAGCGGCAAAATCCCGCCGGTGGCGATATGCAGCGCGCGGCTCAAGCCAAACTCATCGGAACCGCGATACAGCTGCGCGTACAAATTGGCTTTTTCCAGCATGCTGCCGGTGCCAAACGGTGACCAGTGGTCGATCACGCTGTCGGTACCGGTCATCACCGTGATGCCCGCCGCCTGCAACTGCGGCAGCGGCATGGTCAGTTTGCCAATTGGAATGGTCGAGGCCACGCTCATCTGCTGTTCGGCCATGCCGGCGATCATCTGATCCAGCGCTTTGCCTTCCAGCGTGCCAAGCGCAAAGCCGTGGCTCAGCGTCACTTTGCCCTTGAGCTGCGGGTTTTTCGCGATGGTATCGATCATGTACTGAATTGCCGCCACGCCGGATGGCGAGGTTTCATGCAGATGGATATCCACGCCGCGCTGGAAATCAAGGGCGATCTGGAACATCGCATCCAGCGACGCCTGCATCGCGCCATCCACGTTGGTGGGATCGAGCCCGCCGACAAACTGCACACCCATCTGCATCGCTTCACGCATCAAGCCATCGACCTTCGAGTGCAGCAAACCGTGCTGCGGGAAGGCAACGATTTCACACGGGAATTCCGGATGATTCGCCAGCGCCAGCTTGAGGTGCTCAAGGCTTTTCAGGCCGCTAACCGGATCGATGTTGCAGTGGCTGCGCGCTTCGGTGGTGCCTTTGCTGTGCAGCAAACCAATGATCGCTTCCGCTCGCGCCTGCGAGGTCGGCAGCAGTTGCGGGATCAGCACCTGTTCGCGCGCAATCATATCCATGATGGTTTTGCCCTGGCGCGGACGCGGCGCTTCCCACGGGCCACCGTAAAAGGTTTTATCGAGATGGATATGCATATCGCGGGTGCGCGGCAGCAGCAGGGCGCCGTTGGCATCCCACTGTGGCAAGGCGGCGTTGCGCGCTTTGCCTGCGGCATCCATTGCCGCAAAAGTGCCGTCTTTGATGGTGATGTCGTACAGCGCGGTGCGCGTGGCGATCACCTCTTTACCGTCGCGCTCAAAGTCCTCTTCGAGGCGTACGTTGAGCAGTTGATAATGCGCAACGCGCGGCGGTGGCGTGTGCGGCTGCGGGCTGTTGGCGAGCAGCGGTGAAGCGGGCGCGGCGTAGCTGATGCCGGCGGCCAGCAGGCTACCGGCGGCGGTCAGGCTAAGGAATTCGCGACGGCTGGGAGAGGTTAGTTGCATCAGAGGTTCCATCAAATGAGAAACGCTTAATCTGGCAAAACTCAACGCAGCGCGCTGCGATATTTGCCACTGGTTAGCAGTGGAAAAATCACTGCCATTGCAACTGACAAAAGGTCACCAGCGCGGCGGCTAACGCCTGCTGTAGATCGTCCTGCGGCGCACGGCAAAACAGCGCCAGTTCAAAATGGTTGATGCTGGGCAAACCATCGGCTTCACCTAATACGCGATGTTCAGGCAAGCGGCAGCTGGCGGGCAGCAGCGTTAAGCCCAATCCGGCGGCGCTGGCGCTGGCGAGCGCCACCAAACTGGAGCTGCTGTAGCTGATGCGCCAGCTGCGGCCAAGGCTATCCAGCGTCTGCGCCATCTCTTCACGATACAAACCGAGCTGCGGGAATACCACCAGCGGCACCGGCGTTTGCTCAAAGCAGGGATGTGCGGCGCTGTCCAGCCACAGCAGCGGCTCGGGGCGCGCAGCCAGCGGACGTTCGCCGCCCGGCTGCTTGATAAGCATGATATCCAGCTCCTCGCGCTGCCAGGCGCGATGGAGATCGACATACATGCCGCTCATCACATCGAGGCGCAGTTGCGGATGTTCGCGGCTAAATTCGGCCAGCAAGCCGGCGGTCGGCGCGGCGAAATCTTCCGGCACGCCGAGGCGCAACACGCCGTCACGCCATTTATCGCTCAGCACGTCGTGCGCTTCGCCGTTCAGCGCGATGATGCGGCGCGCATAGCCCAGCAGCTTCTCGCCCTCTTCGGTGAGCGCCACCTGATGCGACGTGCGCTGCAGCAGCGGTTTGCCGATCATCTCTTCCAGCCGACGTACCTGCTGGCTGACGGTGGATTGCGACAGATGCACGCGATCGGCGGCGCGGGTAAAGCTGGCGGTTTCGCACACCGCCACAAAACTCAGCAGTTGCTGCGGGGTAAACATCGGCTGACGATTCATTTTTCCACTGGTCGTTATGGTGTTATTTCATTTCCAAATAGTAACGACTGCTGCGATGCTGACAACCTCTTTGCAGCAGGATTGTGTATGAATCGACATTATGACGGATTAACGCTCGGCGCTTTGGTGTTGGCTGGGCTGAATATGCGACCGTTACTCACTTCTATTAGTCCATTACTCGGCCAGCTTCGCCAGACGATGGGACTCTCTTCACTGGCGGCCTCGCTGCTGCCTGCGGTACCGATGGTGATGATGGGCGCGGTCGCGCTGCTGAGCGCTTCGCTGATGCAGCGTGTGCCGCTGCAACGCTTACTGCAGGCCGGATTGACGCTGTTGCTGCTGGCGCTGGCGGCGCGAGGCGTGATCCACAGCGGCAGCTGGCTGGTGGTTAGCGCGCTGTTCGGCGGCCTCGGCGTGGGCGTGGTGCAGATGGCGATGCCGGGCCTGATTCGTCAGCGCTTTGCGCAGCGCAGCGCGCCAGTCACCGGATTATGGGCCGGCGCGTTGATGGGCGGCGGCGGTTTGGGGGCAGCGTTATCGCCGTGGCTCAGCGATCATTTTGGCTGGTCGCTGGCGCTGACCGGCTGGGCGCTGCCGGTGCTGCTGGCGATTGGATTGTGGCTTTACGTGCGCGTGCCCACCGCCGCCAGCACGGAAAACGTTGCGCTGCCGTCGCTGTGGCGCACGCCACGCGCCTGGACGCTGGCGATCAGTTTTGGCCTGGTGAACGGCGGTTACGCCACCTGTGTTGCCTGGCTGCCGGATGCTTATCATCATCTTGGCTGGTCGGCGCAGGCTGGCGGATCGCTGCTTGGCGCGATGATTCTGTGTCAGGTTGCGGGTGCGCTGTTGATGCCGCTACTGGCGCGCAAGGCGGATCGGCGTCCGCAGCTGATTATCAGCCTGGTTTGTCAGCTGATCGGCATGAGCGGTTTTCTGTTTGCCCCGCTGTTCGCGCCGTGGTTGTGGGCGGCGATTGCCGGATTTGGACTGGGCGCGGCGTTTCCGTTGGCGATGGTGCTGGCACTCGATCACCTGCCGCATCCGCAGGCCGGTGCGCGGCTGGTGGCGTTTATGCAGGGCGCAGGTTTTATCATCGCGGGTTGCATGCCGTTTATCGCCGGTCAGCTGCAGGCGTTGACCCACAGTTTCTCCAGCGTCTGGTTGATGCAGACGGCGGTGACGGTTGGGCTGATCGTGCTGAATCTGCGCTTTCACCCGCGCAGTTATGGTCGGGCCTTTGGTCGGACTACGGCGTAATTGGTCCTACCGCATGGCGCAATTGTGGCCGCGTCGTCACATAACATGAAAAATCCCGCCCGTTTCGTTGCATCGAAATAACAAAGCATTAACCATTCTCCTCCACGAAGTCCGCCACGCTGCATTTTGGTCCTACCAATTTAGCGTGGCGGGTGTGTATCACACAGGATAATGCGATGACGGAAAACACGCTGCGGGCGCGGCTCTGCGCCTGGATTACAGAGCACCAGCTGGAGCCGGGCATGCGGCTGCCGTCCGAACGCGCGCTGGCGGCGGAGTTTGGTTCGTCGCGTTCGTCACTGCGCGAGGCGATCCAGCAACTGATCAGCAGCGGCGTGTTAATCAGTAAACGCGGTGGCGGCACCTGGCTGCGTCAGCCGCAGCAGCCGTGGTCGGAACAGCGCATCGTTGAGCCAATTCGCCAGCTGCTGGCGGAGGATCCCGATTATCGCTATGACATTCTCGAAGCGCGCCACGCGATAGAAGCCAGCACCGCGTGGCATGCGGCGTTGCGCGCCACCGAATCGGATAAAGAGAAGCTGAGCTTCGCCTTTGATGCGCTGCTGAAGATTAAGCACAGCGACGATGCCGATCTCGCGGCGCAGGCCGATCTGCGTTTTCATCTCGCCATCGCCGAAGCCTCGCATAACGTGGTGCTGCTGCAGACCATGCGCGGCTTTTTCGATCTGCTGCAATCTTCGGTGCTGCACAGTCGCCAGCGCATGTATACCCAACCGGTGATTTTCAATCGTCTTAACGAACAGCATCAGGCGATATTTGATGCGGTGATGGCCGGTGACGCTGAAGCGGCGCGCCAGGCAGCGATGGATCACCTCGGTTTTGTTCACACCACCATGAAAACCCTGCATGAAGATGAGGCGCGCCAGGCGCGCATTACGCGTCTGCCGGGCCACCCATGACCTCAGCACAAGGAAAATAAGGGATGATCATTTCTGCTGCCAGTGACTATCGCGCCGCGGCGCAACGCATCTTGCCACCGTTCTTGTTTCACTATCTGGATGGCGGCGCCTACGCCGAGCACACGCTGAAGCGCAATGTCGCCGATCTCTCCGACGTGGCGCTGCGCCAGCGCGTGTTGAAAAACATGTCGGAGTTGAGCCTTGAAACCAAACTGTTCAACGAAACGCTATCGATGCCGGTGGCATTAGCGCCGGTCGGCTTATGCGGCATGTATGCGCGACGTGGCGAAGTGCAGGCGGCGCGCGCGGCGGCGCTGAAAGGGATTCCGTTTACGCTCTCCACCGTGTCGGTTTGCCCCATCGAAGAAGTGGCGCCTGCGATTAATCGTCCGATGTGGTTCCAGCTCTATGTGCTGCGCGATCGCGGCTTTATGCGCAATGCGCTGGAGCGCGCCAAAGCCGCTGGCTGTACCACGCTGGTGTTCACCGTCGATATGCCGACGCCGGGCGCACGCTACCGTGATGCGCACTCCGGCATGAGCGGCCCCAATGCGCCGCTGCGTCGTTACTGGCAGGCGGCAACGCATCCGCAATGGGCGTGGGACGTCGGTTTACATGGCCGTCCGCACGATCTCGGCAATATCTCCACCTATCTCGGCAAACCGACCGGGCTGGAAGATTACATCGGCTGGCTGGCGAACAATTTCGATCCGTCGATTTCCTGGAAAGACCTGGAGTGGATTCGTGAATTCTGGGATGGCCCGATGGTGATCAAAGGCATCCTTGATGCGGAAGATGCGCGCGATGCGGTACGTTTTGGTGCCGATGGCATTGTGGTGTCGAATCACGGCGGGCGTCAGCTGGATGGCGTGCTGTCGTCGGCGCGCACGTTGCCGGCAATTGCCGATGCGGTGAAAGGCGATATCACTATTCTCGCCGACAGCGGCATTCGCAGCGGGTTGGATGTGGTGCGCATGATTGCGCTCGGAGCCGACAGCGTGCTGCTGGGACGCGCGTTTGTCTATGCGCTGGCAACGCACGGTCAGCGCGGCGTTGAAAATCTGCTCAATTTGATTGAGAAAGAGATGAAAGTGGCGATGACGCTGACCGGTGCGAAATCGATCAAAGAGATTACTCAGGCTTCGCTGGTGCAGGCTAACGCGCTGCTGAGCGAGGCGGGCTTGAGTCCGGCGCGTCCTCGCGCGGTGAGCTAATCCAGCAGAATGAGTCATGTTGTCTATACTCAATAGCTGTCGAACATAACAGGAGGAATGACATGACCATTCATAAGAAAGGATCGGCCCATTGGGAAGGCGACATTAAAGGCAAAGGTACGGTGAGTACGGAAAGCGGCGTGTTGAGCAATCAACCTTACGGTTTCAATACCCGTTTTGAAGGCGAGAAGGGCACCAACCCGGAAGAGCTGATTGGTGCCGCACATGCCGCGTGTTTCTCCATGGCATTGTCATTGATGTTGGGCAATGAAGGGCATCCGCCTACAAGCATTGATACCACCGCTGATGTGTCGCTGGATAAAAAGGGCGACGGGTTTGCCATTACCAAAATCGCGCTGACCAGCGCCATCGTCTTGCCGGGTATTGATGAGGCGAAGTTTGATGAGATTATCCAGAAAGCCAAAGCGGGCTGCCCGGTCTCTCAGGTACTGAATGCTGAAATCACGCTCGACTACACGCTGAATAAATAATCGCCCAAATGGGTGACCAGCGTTAGAATCAACGGTGCGCCTTAGGGCGCATCGTTGCTTTCTGTCGTCTGGAGGATGCGTGGCAAAAAAACTGGCTGCAACCAAACACTGGAAAATGATCGTGGTGCTGTTGTGCATCTGCGGGGCGCTGATGCTGATTCGCTGGGCGGCGATGATATGGGGATGAAAGAGTGGATCAGCAGTCACAAGCTTGGCGTGTTAGTGATGGTAATTTTAGTGCTGGAGTTACTGCATTATCTGCTCACGGCATCGTGGTTCCCATGGCAGATCGGCTAATCAATCAGGCGAACTCACTGTCTGTCTGGCGTACGTTACGCACGCTGCTGCGCGCAATGCGATAGGCCTTGCGTGGATCGCCCGCCACGAACTCAAAAGTGGGCGAGAAATAGAATGGCAGCCAGCCGCCGAAGCCGCTTTCCCATTCCCAACGTACGGGGCAGGGCCAGAGAATGCCATCATACAAAATGTAGTAAACCCAGCGTCCGTTTGGACGACGGGGGCGAGATGTTTTCATTGGATTCACAACGATGATAGTGAAAAGCAGCTTATATTTTGAACGCTACAACCCATTCTTGCAATGCCGTTTGGCTACTATTTGCGCAACTTTAATAAAGCTGGCACCGAATTAACGGTGCACTTCGCCACAAAGTAAGACCACATTTGGCCGCACTTTATGGATGCGATCGGCCATCTGCTCACAGGCCACTTTGGTCGGATAGATACGCTCCGAAACCGGTAAGGCATCACAGGCATCATGCCCACACGCGCTCACTAATAAAACAAAACCAATCAGCATAATCAGACTCCTTTAACACCTTCTCGCTGGTACGGAATGTGTGGCTGGTCGTTCCCTTTTTTTGATCCAGTATAGCTAAACGCCTTGAGAGTCAATTATCACCCTGAGCGGCTTTCGTGTCCGGCTCGCAAGATTATACGCATCACGGTGCGCAACCGTAGCTCAATCTGGGCTAAACTATGCGGCCCTGATAAAAACGATGAGTGAGTTAACATGTCGAACGAAATTGCCCAGCCAGCCAGCAACCCAAAACAAGCCGCCCTACAGCTGGTGATTGAACTGGTGCGCGCCGGAAAACTGAGCCCGCTGCAGGGTGATGCTTCTAACATGATTTCGATCTACGAGCAGTTCAAAAACCATTTCGAAGCGGAAAAAGCGTAATTTTTTTGCCAGCGGTCGCCATGAATGGCGACCCTACGCTGGCTCATCTGCGTGGGTGCGATCGTACGCTTCCTGCGCGCGTTCCAGTGATGGACCATGCTCCAGCGCCCAGTCATACAGCGCGATAAACGGTTGTTGCAGCGTCTGCGCCAGTGGCGTCAGGCTGTATTCCACACCGATTGGCGCTGTGTTTAACACTTCACGATTCACCAGCCCATTGCGCTCCAGCCGCTTTAACGCATCCGCCAACGCTTTATGGGTGATGCCATCCAACCGACGACGAATCTCGTTAAAACGCGACGGCTTAGTACAAAGCACGGTGAGAATTAAAATCGACCATTTATTGGTGATGTGCTCCAGCACCGGCCGGGTTTTTCCTACATCTCTCAAGCTGTTACCGTCGATCTCCGCCATGGCGATATACTCCGCGATATCTGGTATAAATAAAGTGCGTAATTGTTATTAAGTATAAAATATATACCATCGGCTTTCTACCCAAACAGGAGAGAGCAGATGAGCAGACTGGATAACAAAGTGGCGGTGGTTTTGGGCGGCGCAAAGGGAATTGGTCTGGCGATCAGCCAGCGTTTTGCCAGTGAAGGCGCGACAACCTGGTTTACCTCGCGCCGCGATGAAGAGTTACAGGCCGCCAGCAGCAGCATCAACGGCAACGCGCATCCGCTGCGTGCCGATGTGAGCCAGCAGAGTGAACTAACGCGCATTATCGAGACGATCAGGCGCGAATCCGGCCAGCTGGATGTGTTGGTGATCAACGCTGGCATGGCGGAGTACGCCACCATTGATGAGATTAGCGCCGGGCATTTTGACCAAATCTTCGGCCTCAATGTGCGCTCGCCGGTGTTTGCCCTGCAGGCAGCATTGCCGCTGCTGAAGCCCGGCGCCAGCGTGGTATTGATGGGTTCAATTGCCGATGTGATTGGCACTCAGGGTTACGGCGTTTACAGCGCCAGCAAAGCCGCGCTGCGATCTTTTGCCCGCACCTGGACGCGCGAGCTCTCCGCGCGCGGCATCCGTATAAACGTGGTGGCGCCTGGCCCGATCGATACCGATATGATGCAGGCGGCTTCTGAAGAGGTGCGCAACGGCATTACCAGCACCATTCCGCTCAGTAGAATGGGTAAATCCGAAGAAGTGGCCAACGTCGCGCTGTTCCTCGCCAGTGACGAGAGCAGCTACATTGCGGGCGCAGAAATCTGTGTGGATGGCGGTTTGACGCAGGTATAAGCATCATAAATAGCCATCTCAGGATGGCTGTTTTGCTTTGGTCAGGCGAAATACCAGGCCGGCAGGATAGCGATCAGGTTATTCAGCGTGTGCAGGAAAATCGGCAGCGCCAGGCTGTTACTGCGCAAACGCGCATAGCACAACAGCAGGGAAAACAGCGTTAAGGCGACCAGCGTTTCCCAGTGCACATATTGAGTGTGCATCACGGCGAACAGCAGGGAAGTGAGTAGCATGCAGGCAAAACGACTTCTCGGCGCCCACAGCAGAAAACCTTGCAGTAAAAATCCCCGGAACAGCACTTCTTCAAATACTGGCGCCAGCAAGACGGCGGTGAGCAGCAGAATCAGCATCGAGCTGCGCCCCTGCTGCGATTGCGCAATCAGCCAGCCTTCCGGTTGCAGAAACTGCGTCTGCGCCACCATCAATGCAAACAGCAAACCGATAAACAGCAGCGCCTGCATCGGACGCACATACCCCAGCGGAATATCGCTGCGACGCTGACAGTAAAAACGGTACAGCGGATAGATCACCGCAAACTCCACCAGGCAAAGCACTGGCATCAGCAAGCCGTTGGTGCGCAGCATCCCGTAATTGGGAAACAGCGTAACCAACATGGTCACAAGGTAATAGACCACAAAGCTACCCACGTAAAACAGCGTCAACGTAACTTTGTCGGATTGGGTGTCCATAGGCGACTCAGCGAGCAGAGGAGAGCGCATAGTAGCAACGCCGATCATCGCTGTCGAGGTGGCGTGCTGCACATTTGCGCTGCTCAAATATTCCACCAACAAGACTAAATCTGCGGCACTCGGGGCCGATAACCTTTCAAACCCTTACAGGGTGGAGATGTGCGCAGTCTGCGTTGTCATCCGCCTTTTTTGCTGCCTGTATTTCGCGAGCATTGCGCATGAATTCTGAGTTTCACCGGCACGCGGCACTGGCCGCCAGGGCCAACATGGAAGCACACACGGTACGGGTAACGCGGCGCAGCCTGCGCACCTTGTCCTCGCTGCTGTTTGGCGTGCTGCTTCTCTCTGTGGTGATGGTGCTGGTTATCGCCCATCGACAAAATATCGACGCCATCCAGCAGGATGCCAATTTGCTGCGTCAGGCGTGGCAGCAACAGCAGCAGGAGATGATCGTCGATGCGCGCGATTATGCTAACTGGGGCGAAGGCTGGAAAAACCTGCATCTGACAATCAATAAAGTCTGGGCGTGGGACGAAGAGAACTTTGGTCCGGGATTCTACAAGGAGTATCACTACGACGGCGTGTTCGTGGTGGATGGCAAGGGGAAAACCCGTTACGCGGTAATTCGCGGCAAATTATCCGATGTCACGTTAGAAAGCTGGTTAGGCGCACAAAGTGACCTTTTGGTGAGCACGGCACGTACGCTGCATGATGCCGTGGCACGCAATGCAAAGGTGGAGAATCATCCGGCCATTCTGGTGGCCGCGCCGATTACGCCGGGCAAAGTGCCGGATTTGCCGACCATTCCCGGCCCTGCTTCGGTGATGGTGTTCGTTAACATCTTTACCCCAGACAAGCTGCTCTCGTTGGGCAAATCTCTGAATGTGATTGAGCCGCGCATCGCCAGCGATTTAAACGATGCGCTGTTTGAACCTCGGCTGGTTGAGCCGGTGCTGCAGGGCGAGCCGTTGGTGTTACGCTGGCAGCCAAAAAATCCAGGTTTCGGCGTGATCTGGCTGATGATGCCGCTGCTGCTGTTCACCGCGCTGGCGGTGGCGCTGGTGACGCGTCGCGTGCTGCGTCATGCGCTGCACAATGCGGTGATCTCCGATCGGCGTTTTGAAATGCTGGCGATCAGTCAGCGTGAGTTAGCCAACAGCGAAGAGCGTTTTCGCGATCTGGCGGAAGCCGCCTCGGACTGGATTTGGGAAATCGACGATCAGGGCCGTCTCTGCTATCTCTCCTCGCGCTTTGCGGCGGTGACCGGCCATGAAGTGAAAAGCTGGATGGGGCGTCCGCTCGATCAACTGCTGAGCCATCCCAGCCATTCGCTGGTCTCCTGGCTGATGCGCCAGGGCGAAGAGGTGCAGCATGAGCCGCTGCGCTGCCAGTTTATGTCGGCCAACGGCGAGCGCCGCATTGGGCAGTTAATGGCGAAAGCCATTCGGCGTAACGGCCTGCGCTCGGGTTTTCGCGGCACGGTGTCGGATATCACCCACGAAGTGGACGCCGAAGCGCGCATTCAGTTTCTGTCACGTCATGACATGCTGACTGGCCTCGCGAACCGCATGCAGCTGCAGGAGTATTTAACCGCGTATCTGGAGAGCGTTAGCGAGGATGATCCGCTGTTTGTTATCAGTTTCGATCTCGATCAGTTCAAACCGATCAACGATACGTGGGGCCATGCGGTCGGCGATGAAGTGCTGAATGAGATCTCGAAACGGCTGAAAAGCCTGCTGGCGCCGAATGAACTGGCGGCCCGGCTCGGCGGCGATGCCTTTATTTTGCTGCTGCGCGAAAGCACGCGCGCTGGCGTAGAATACCGCTGTCGTGCGCTGCAGCGCATGGTGCATCAACCGATCATCAGCGGCTCGCATCATATCAGCCTTACCGCCAGCATGGGCATCGTTTCGGCACCGCAGGATGCTGCGCATCCGGAAGCGCTGTTACGCCTGGCCGATATTGCGCTGGCTCAGGCGCGCAGTGCCGGACGCGATCAGTGGGTGTGGTACTCCAGCGATATGGCCAACCATCTGCAGTCAAAACGCGACATGGTGCAGGCAATTGAAGCGGCGCTGCACAATCACGCCTTCACGCTGCATTATCAGCCGCGCTATCAGCTACAAAGTGGACAACTGGCCGGCGCGGAAGCGCTGATTCGCTGGCAGATAGCCGACGATCAGTGGATCACGCCCGATCGTTTTATCCCTTTAGCGGAAGAGAACGGCCTGATTGCGGCGATCAGCGATTGGGTGCTGATGCGTGCTTGCGTAGACGCCCGCGACTGGGGCGATCAGCGCTATGTTTCCGTCAACATTTCGCCGGTGGAGTTTCGTAATAACGATCTGGTGCAGCGCGTGGCGCATGCGCTGGAGGTGAGTGGATTACCGGCTACGCGGCTGGAACTGGAGATCACCGAAAACGTCACTTTTGAAAATCCGGATCGCGCGCTGGAAATCATGCAAGGACTGCGCGCGCTTGGCGTGCGGCTGACGGTGGATGATTTTGGTACCGGCTATGCGGCGTTGGGTTATCTGAAAACCTTCCCGTTCAACGGTCTGAAGATCGATCGTTCATGGATGAAGGAGTTCCCTGAATCGCAGCAGGCACAATCGGTAGTGGCGGGGATAGTCGGCCTGGCACGCGCGTTTGCGCTGACCATTACCGCAGAAGGGATTGAAACCGAAGCACAGCTGAAAGAGCTAAAAGCGCTGTCGTGCGAGGAAGGGCAGGGATATTTCCTGGGCCGTCCCATGCCGCTGGGGGCGTTTAATGCGCGGTTGCAGGAAGAAGTTACATCGTAGGGTCGCCATGTATGGCGACCCTCGTGTGAAACCGCTTAACGCACTCTGATCGCAACAAACGTCATCAGCGCCGCGAAGCCAACAAAAATCACCAGTTCCATAACGCCTCCTAACTAAGAAAATTCTTAGTTAATTGTAGTGTTCCGACGCCTGATGTTTAGACAGTGCGTGCGATTAATCCTAACTTTTGAGAGGAAGATCGTGCTTTAAAGCGAAATTACGCGACCAATCTGCTGTAAATATTTCCGCTTCACGGTCACGCTTTGCTACTCTCAAAAACCGGTTGTCTATTAATCCAGGAGGAGAAACTTGTGACCCATTATGGAAAAGCGCTACTGGTAACGGCCTTATTTGCCCTCAGCGCCTGCCAGTCCGCCAGCAAACCTGACAGCAGCGCTGCTGCCAGCCACGATCCGGAAACCGATCAGTGCGGCGCATCGCAATATCAAAACTACGTTGGTCAGCCATTATCAACGCTCGATAGCAAACGCTTCGCGGTGCCGGTGCGTGCCATTCCGTGGAATTCAGCGGTAACGATGGATTTCAATCTGCGTCGGGTGAATTTCGCGGCAGATCAAAGCGGTAAGATTTCCCGGGTGTACTGCGGATAACACCAAAACGACATTGCATTGTCATCTGGCTGTCACAGCGCCGGGCGAGAATAACTGCGCACTACGGAGATTTCCTCGTCACTCTCGAATATGCAATGCTCGTCTTATTTCTTCCCGCTTCGGCGGGAATTTTTTTATCTTTCGGCCTGTAAGGCTGATAGAGGAGCGATGATGAAAAAGAGTGCAAAACTGCTGCTGTTAACGCTGATGTTAAGCCCGCTGGCGCAGGCATCGAGCGAAGCGGCGTGGCAGCAAAACGACAAGAACATGCAGCAAAGCTGTCTCAAGGCCAGCGGCCTGAAGTCAGTGAAAGTGGTCGGTAAGCCGATCCAGTATGATGACAGCGTGGGCTTTGATGCGCTGCTGCTGGAAGGTCGCTATCCGCAAAAGCACATGAAAAATCAGGTCGGGCGCGAACTCTGCCTGTACCAGCGTCAGAGCGGTAAGGCGTTTGTCAGCGAAGCCGACCATCTGCGTACAGTAAAATAAGGGCGTGGGCCGCTAGTTCTGCGGCCCCGATTCCAGCAGTTTTGCCAGTAAGTTGCGATAGCTTTGCAGCTGCTGTTCATCCCCTTCAAATTCCAGCTTATCAATCACGCGCGCAATAATCGCTTTGCTGGTGGCAGGCTGTCCGTCATCCATCAGTTCGCGCATGATCGCCGCCAACATGTCGCTCTCATGCGGTGCATGCCAGGCTGGGCTATTGAAATAGTCGGTAATCGCCCGACTGGCGCTGTTTGGCTGGGTTCTCATAGCTGACCTCCGCAGAGACAACGATGCCCACCGCCGGATAATGGCAGCATGGGGAAATAAAGGTTAATCATGCGGACTGTCCAGAACAGACAGCGCGTCGCCAGTGAAGACTGGTGGTTTTTTAAACATAGATGCGGTGTAGAATAATGTCAGTAACGTGTAGACATATTTTTTCACGTTTGCCTGCAGTCGCGATGCGCTTATCTTGCGGCAAGCATTGTTTCAGCACATTAAGACACTAAAAAACGGCCCTCAGGCATGATTTGCTGTGAGCAGAATCACGCTCGACAGTGTAAAACTGCGTTTTTTCGCCCATGCCATGTTTTGCCGTCCGGTAATGTTATGAGATTGTTAGACTGAACCCTCGTTTCATTCTTCTGATGCCCACGCCCATGTTACGCTCCATCGAGTCCTGGAAAGTTAATCTGATATCCGTCTGGTTTGGCTGCTTTTTTACCGGCCTCGCCATCAGTCAGATCATTCCCTTCCTGCCGCTGTACGTTGAAGAGCTCGGGATTCGTGGCGATAACGCGCTCAGCGTCTGGTCTGGACTCACCTTCAGCGTCACCTTCATTGTCTCTGCCGCCGTCGCGCCGTTGTGGGGCAGCTTGGCCGACCGTAAAGGGCGCAAGCTGATGCTGCTGCGCGCCTCGTTCGGCATGGGCGCGGTGATTCTGCTGCAGGCGTTTGTCACTCAGGCGTGGCAACTGTTGCTGCTGCGCGCGCTGATGGGCCTTACTTCCGGTTATATTCCCAATGCGATGGCGCTGGTGGCGGCGCAGGTACCGCGCGAACGTAGCGGCTGGGCGCTGAGTTGTGTCTCCACCGGGCAGATCAGCGGCGTGATCCTCGGGCCGATGATTGGCGGTTTGCTGGCGGACTGGCTCGGTTTACGCATGGTGTTTATCGTCACCGCCGTGCTGCTGATGGTGAGCTTTCTCGTCACCTTGTTTCTGATAAAAGAGACCGGTTATACGCCGGTCAGCAAGCAGGACAAGCTGAGCGGGCGCGAAGTGTTTCGCAGCCTCGACAATCCGCGCTTAATGATCTGCCTGTTCTTCACCACCATGGTGATTCAGATGTGCAACGGCTCGGTGAATCCGATCCTGACGCTGTTTGTGCGCGAGCTGGCACCCAATGCGCAGAACATCGCGTTTCTCAGCGGGGTGATTGCCGCGCTGCCGGGCGTATCGGCGCTGATCTCCGCGCCACGGCTGGGTAAACTCGGCGATCGCATTGGTACGCAGCGCATTCTGATCGCCACTATGATTGTGTCGTTGCTGCTGCTGGTGGCAATGTCGTTTGTCACCAGCGCGACGCAGTTGGGCGTGCTGCGTTTCCTGCTGGGATTTGCCGATGGCGCGATGATGCCGGCGGTGCAAACGCTGCTGGTACGGCATTCACGCGATAACGTCACCGGGCGTATTTTCGGCTACAACCAATCGTTTATGTATCTGGGGAATGTGGCGGGTCCGCTGCTGGGCGCGGCGGTATCGGCGGCAACCGGCTATCGCTGGGTGTTCTTCGCCACGGCGATGGTGGTGTTGGTCAACGTGATCTTCCTGCGCCGCTTCTATCGTCGCCCGAAAACCACGCTGACTCCCCCTTTGAGCCAGCGTGAAAGTGTGGAAAAACCTACTGACGCAACATCAGCGCGTAGTGCCAGCGCTGCTGAGAAAGCAAAAACTCCGGGCTAACGCTTGGACTCCATGAATCGTCACCGCCGACGCCCATGTGGAAGCCGTCGAGGTGCAGCCAGCAACCCTCTTCTGGCTGCAATAAGTGGCGATGCGAGGTTTCACGCAGCTGTTCAAGGCTGTAGCGACTGAGCGAGAAGGCGAAGTCGCCGCTGACCTGCAAGCTATTGCTCTGTAACTGACGCGTGCCGCAGCGCAAGCCATTCTCACCGGGGAACACATACGCGGTGCTGAGTGCCGCCAGCGGCAGCTGCCAGCGTGAGAACTGCGCCGCCAGCTGGCGATCCGGATAGTTCTCGTGCGGGCCCAAACCAAGCCAGCTCACCTGCTGCGGTGACTTGACCAGTTGGCCGCGCAGCCCGATGCGTGCCGGCGGCGGCAGACCGGCGGCCTGTTCCACATTGACGCTGATGGACAACTCACCGTTCGCGCTGATTTGATAGCGTTTGTGACTGGTAAAAGCCAGTTGGCCGTTGGCGTGCCACTGATGCCAGGTTTCAATCAGCACGCTGTGTTTCAGGCTATCGACCTGCATATCCACCAACACCGCTTGCAACTCATCGTAACCCGCACGTTTCCAGCGCTCGACCCACGCATTAGGATCAACATTCGCGGCTTCGCTGGTGCCGATGTCATTATCAATCGGTGCACGAATAAAGCACTCCTGCAATGGCGTCAGCAGCGTTTCTTCATCATCGACAAACCATTGCACCATCTCGCCGCTGCGGCGCGAGAAGTGCCAGCGCTGCTGCGGCAGCACCACCGCCACCAGATCGTGATTGGCGATCAGTTCCGGCGCGGTAGCACCGTTCTCTACAACGCGCACCGGCAGCGCAGCGGGCAGCGGCCACTGATCCCAGGCAACGCGCGCATCCGCTTCGGACCACGGCGTGGCGTTGACCTGATGCACCGCGAGATTCAGCCATGCGTTGCCCTGCAAATCGTCACTGGTCGGCAGCGTAAACGTCTGGCTGCCTTGTGCGGCGAGTTCGAGCGGCAGTTCTCCGCTGGCGATGGCAACGCCATCCTGCTCAATCGACCAGCGCAGTACCTCGTTATCGCTGCGGCGGAACAGATATTCGCTGCTGACGGTAAAGCGATACGGCTGGTTAGCGTCACGCTGGAACTGGAAGAACTGCTGCGCGCGCTGGGCTTCAAACAGCGCCGGATGGGGTGAGCGGTCGGCAAAAACCAGCCCATTCATGCAGAACTGGCGATCGTTCGGCGTATCGCCAAAATCCCCGCCGTAGGCTTGCCAGGCTTCGCCGTTGTCGTCGTAGCGCGTCAGGCTTTGATCGACCCAATCCCAGACGAAGCCGCCCTGCAAGCGCGGGAACTGGCGGAACGCCTGCCAGTATTTTGCGAAACCGCCAAAGCTGTTGCCCATCGCGTGCGCGTATTCGCACAGGATCAGTGGACGCGTTTCGCCCGGCAGACCAATCCACTTTTTCAGCGACCACTTGGGTACCGCCGGGAAAGGCTGATCCTGATCGACGCGCGCGTACATCGGGCAGACGATATCGGTGGCGGCC
Source organism: Pantoea sp. JK (assembly GCF_026130245.1). Classification (NCBI taxonomy): domain Bacteria; kingdom Pseudomonadati; phylum Pseudomonadota; class Gammaproteobacteria; order Enterobacterales; family Erwiniaceae; genus Pantoea; species Pantoea sp. JK. The sequence goes on along the minus strand of NZ_JAINFN010000004.1, from coordinate 301,432 downwards.
GTGTTGGCGCCGCCGCCTTCGTACTGCACCGGACGCGTTGGATCGCTGCTTTTCACCCATTGATAGAGCGCATCATGGGTGCTGCCGTGACCGGATTCGTTGCCCAATGACCAGATAATGATGCAGGCATGATTGCGATCGCGCTGCACCATGCGCGTGACGCGCTCGCTGTAGGCGGCGAACCAGCGCGGGTCGTTGGAGAGACGGTTCATCGGCTGCATGCCGTGCGTTTCGATATTAGCTTCATCCACTACATACAAACCGTATTGATCGCACAGGCGATACCACAGCGGATGATTAGGGTAGTGCGCGCAACGCACGGCGTTGAAGTTGTGGCGCTTCATCAGCTCGATATCGCGGCGCATGCTGGCTTCATCCACCACCTGACCGTTTTCCGGGTGATGTTCATGGCGGTTCACACCGCGAATCAGCAGCGGCTTGCCGTTCAGGCACAGTTGCCCTTTTTCAATGCTGACGCGGCGGAAACCAACGTCATACGCTTCGGCTTCGAGCACCTTGCCATTTTCATCCAGCAGCGTCACCACCGCGCGATAGAGATGTGGCGTTTCGGCGCTCCACTGCAGCGGCTGGTTGACCGGCAAGATCAGCAGGGCGCGTTCAGGATAATGTCCGCGCTCGTCGATGATGTCGCTGCCGGGCACCTGTTCCTGCTCGCCAAGGCAGCTGTCGCCGCGCCACAGGCTGACGCGCAAGCGGCATTGTGCGGGCTGACGATCGCCAGCATGGATTTTGACGCTAACGCGCAGATCGCCGCGCAGGTATTCCGGGCTCAGTGCGGTTTCAATCTGCACATCGGCCAGTTGCGTCTCGGGTTTGTGCAGCAAGCTGACATCGCGGAAGATGCCGCTCATGCGCCACATATCCTGATCTTCCAGATAGCTGCCATCGCTCCAGCGCAGCACCATCACGGCTAAACGGTTCTGGCCGGGCTGCAGCGCGTTGCTGAGATCAAATTCGGCGGGCAGGCGACTGTCCTGCGAATAGCCGATCCACTGGCCGTTACACCACAGGAAGAAGGCCGAATTCACGCCATCGAAGATAATGCGCGTCTGGCCCTGTTGCAGCCAGTTGTCGTCAACTTTGAATGTGAGCGAGTAACATCCAGTAGGATTCTCTTGCGGCACCAAAGGCGGCGTGACCGGAATCGGATACTGCACGTTGGTATAAATCGGCGCGTCAAAACCGTGCAGCTGCCAGTTAGCGGGCACCGGCAGCGCATCGGCGCCGGGCAGATCCTGCAGCAGCCAGCTTTGCGGTACCGCTTCAGGCTGTGTGAAGTAGCTGAAAGTCCATTGGCCATTTAATGACTGGCGCGAAGGCGAAGGGCGATCGTCGCGCGCGCTGGTTTCATCGCGCCAGCTGGAAAACGGCGGATGCGCATCCAGCCGATTAAGGCTGGTGATCACGGGGTTTTCCCAGTCACGACGCGCCAGAATTTCACTCAGGGATACAGCAGATAAGCTCATGATGAGGTCTCATTTATTGTAATGCGCTCACATTGCGCGAAATTGCACCGGCTGTAAAGCGTTCGACAGCAATTTTGCGTAGCGCGTTGGCATCAATCGACACCGCCTGTGTGATGTTTTTGCCGCTTTAGTGCCAGTGAATTGTTAAGCGTGGTGAGCAGAGATGAATAGCGCCGTGTTGCGGAGAATTCTGTATTGTCGCGCCCGATGCGGCCTCATACACTCAGCCCGATTTCACCATTCCGAGGTAATTATGGTCCGTATTATTAAAATCGCCGCAGTTGTGGCACTGGTCACCGCGCTGAGCGGTTGTATTTTTCCCCCTCCGGGCGGCGGCGGTTGGGGCGGCGGTCATGGTGGTGGCGGTCCGGGCCGCGGCTTCGAAGGCCCACGTTAATACCCGTCATACTTCAAGCTGCAGGTGCGTTGGCTGCGTGCATTCACCTTCAGTCACTTACTGAAGTAAGCTCCTGAGGATGATTGCACTTGCCGCCTTCCTGCTACTCGAATTATTTAGGGTATAGGTAAGCGAAACGTTTCAATAAATCTTTAAACGCCTGGTGAAACGTTTCGCTATTACATATTGAAATCTAGCCGGTTTTTTTATTCTGCCGTTTGGCTGTTTTTTTCTGAAAAACCTTAAAAATCCTTGTTGTTTTATTCAGCGCAATGATAACGTCTGTTTTTCTTCTCTCATTGAGCTTGTCGCATGAAAAACCTGATTGCGGAACTCCTTCTAAAGCTGGCTGAAAAAGAAGAAGAGTCTAAAGAATTAGTGGTACAGGTTGAGGCGTTAGAAATCGTGTTAACCGCGATGCTGCGTAAACTGAATCCCGAACAATTTCACGACATTGAGGCCGCTATTAAATTAGCCATGCCGCCCGTCGCCCCCGCTGCTGAAACGCCCGATACCACCCTGCTGCGTAATTACGTAGAGAAGTTGCTGCATCATCCCCGCGTTTAACGGCTATCGCCTGTTTTTTCAGGTGAATGTCATTATCGATTTCTCGTATTTGCTTATTCCGTGCCATGCTTAGGTGGCAATAATGCTATGGAGAATCCGGTAATGAAATCGTGTCTTTTGGCAATAATGACAGCAGGCTTGCTGATTGCAGGCGGAGCAAGTGCGGCTGAGAAAACTGCACAGCAGGAAAAAATGACCATGTGTAACCAGAGCGCCGGTACACAAAATCTGAAAGGCGATGCGCGTAAAAGCTTTATGAGTGACTGTCTGAAAAAAGACAGCAAAATGGGCAATATGACGCCGCAACAAATGAAGATGAAAACCTGTAATGCTGATGCGGGCGATAAAAAGCTCACCGGCGATGCACGTAAAACGTTTATGAGTTCGTGCCTGAAGAAAAGCTGATTTAATTAACGGTTAGCTCCGTTTTATTAAATCTAATCTGCGTGAAAAGTAATAAGGGTTCATGTTTGGCGTGAACCCTTTTTTAATTGCTGTAAGCTGCAGCGCAATGGTATTCAATTTCACTTATCACGTCAGAGGAAAAACTCATATCAGGATCCTCATCACAAAATTGCGCCGATAACGCTGCCAGGATGCTTTAGTCCTAATCGATGACTAATTATTCTGAACGCCTAATCCCCGCGAAGCCGGACCGTTCGTTGGGCAGCCTTTACCCGTGGAGTCTGCTATGAATGTGCTTGATTATGCTGTGATGGCGCTTTATGCGCTGATGATTGTGGCTATAACCTTGTGGGCGATGCGCAAGGTGGGCAGCACGCGTGATTTCTTTGCCGCCGGCGGCAAAATGCCGTGGTGGCTGTCGGGCGTGTCGCATCATATGTCGGGCTACAGCGCGGCGGTGTTTGTCGCCTATGCGGCGGAGGCCTACAACATGGGTATCACCATCTACTTTTGGTGGGCGTTTCCCATCGCTATCGCGGTGTTGATCGGTTCTCGCCTGTTCGCGCCGCGCTGGGCGCGCTTGCGCATCTACATGAACATCGAATCGCCAATGGAATATCTCGCCACGCGCTACAACCTGCCCACGCAAATGGTGCTGGCGTGGAGCGGGGTGCTGCTGAAAACCTTTGACGTCGGCGCAAAGTGGGCGGCGATTGCGGTGATTATTAACGTTTTCACCGGACTCGATCCGCTGATTGGCATCTGTGTTTCCGGCGCGCTGAGTTTGTTTTACACCGTGATGGGCGGATTGTGGGCCGATGCCTGCAACGACTTCGGTCAGTTCGTGGTGCAGTTTGTCGCCGCGATTGTGATGGTGGTCGCCGTGGCGGTGCATCTCGGCGGTTTTGCTGAGCTGTTCACCATCTGGCAGAAGCTGCCGTCAACCCACACGCAGATCATTCAGGAGCCGTACAGCATCGGCTTTATTCTCGCTTATTTTGTCATCTACACGCTGAGCTACAACGGCGGCACCTGGAATCTGGCGCAGCGCTTTATTGCCGCGCCCGCTGGACGCGATGCGCGCAAAGCGGCGCGCCTCTCTGCCGCGCTCTATCTGATCTGGCCGCTGATTCTGTTCTGGCCGATGTGGGCGGCGCCGTTGCTGTTTCCTAATCTTAGCGATCCGTCGCGATCCTATTCGATGATGGCGATGGAACTGCTGCCGAATGGCTTGGTCGGTTTGGTGCTGGTGGCGATGTTTACTCACACGCTGTCGATGACCTCTTCGGATGCCAACGCCATTACTGCCGTGGTGACGCGCGATATCCTGCCCGGCATGCTACCGAAACGCTTTCAGCGCGGTAAAAGCTCGCTGCTGGTGGCGCGGCTCACCGCCTTTCTCTTCATTATCACCACGCTAGTGATTGCCATGAACGCCAGCCACTTCGGCGGCGTGCTGTCGCTGCTGATCATCTGGTTTGGCGGCTTAGTCGGTCCGATCTCCATTCCCATGCTGCTGGGTTTGCTGCCGGCGTTTCGTCGCAGCGGCAGCGCCGCCGCACTGGTGAGTTGGGCGATCGGCGTCGGCACTTTCTTCTGCGTGAAATTTGTCTTTACCGATGTCAGCACCGCCACCGTGGTGGCTGCGCCGGTGATGTCCTCGCTGGTGCTGTTTGTGGTGATGGGCTGGTTGCGCCGCGCGCCGGTGCGTCCGGAAGTGGATCAGCTGCTCAATGCACTCAATCAGGATCAGGATACGCCCGCCGCACAACGCTGGGCGCAAAAAAGCAACGTCTCTCAGGAGGGATAACATGACGCTACTACAACAGGGAACCCGAGATCGCTTACGCATCAAACGTTTTGCCAGCCGCGCAGCATTAGGTGCGGATGCGGCGCAGGATGTGGCTGCGTTTCTGCGTCAACGGCTGAGTGAACAGCGTGGGGTGCGCATGGTGTTTGCCGCCGCGCCCTCGCAAAACGAGTTTCTCGCCGCGCTGGTGGCGGCAAAGGATATCGACTGGTCGCGCATTCACGCCTTCCATATGGATGAGTACATCGGGCTGGATGCGCATGCGCCGCAGCGTTTTAGCCACTTTTTACGCCAGAAACTTTTTAATGTGGTGCAGCCCGGCGAAGTTCATCTGATCCCATCCTGCGGCGATCCTGCAGAAATTTGTGCGGATTACGCTAAAAAACTTAATGCCGCACCGATTGATGCGGTGTGCCTCGGTATTGGCGAGAACGGCCATTTAGCCTTCAACGATCCGCCGGTGGCCGACTTCAGCGATCCTTTCACTGTGAAAGTAGTGCCACTGGATGATGCCTGCCGCCAGCAGCAGGTCAACGATGGCTGTTTCGCCACTTTCGCTGCGGTGCCAACGCATGCCGTGACGCTAACGATTCCCGCATTAATGAGTGGCGCGCGACTGTTCTGCATGGTGCCGGGCGCCACTAAACGCGCGGCGGTGCGGGCAACGCTTGAGGATGCGATCTCCAGCGCCTGTCCGGCGACGTGTCTGCGCCAGCATGCCAACTGCACGCTCTATACCGACAGCGATGCTTGCCCGGAGGTGATGTTTGACTAACCTCATTTTGCGCGGCCGCGATTACCGTACGTTGCAACCGATTGAGCTGGAGATTGAGCACGGCATCATCATCGATGTGCGCGCGCTAAGCGGGCTGGAAGAGGAGATTATCCTCGCACCGGGCTTGGTCGATCTGCAGGTCAACGGCTTTCAGGGCGTCGATTTCAACCACTTTCCCTTCAGCGAAGAGGATGTGCTGCACGCCACGCGCGCGCTGTGGCAGCAGGGCGTCACCAGCTTTCTGCCGACGGTGATCACCGCCATGCCGGAGGAGATTGCGCAGGCGATGCAGCGACTCGCCAGCGCCTGCCAGCATCATCCTGACGTGGCGCGCGCCGTACCCGGTTTTCATCTGGAAGGACCGTTTTTGTCGCCTGAAGATGGGCCGCGCGGTGCGCATCCGCGTGAAGCGATTCGCGCACCGGATATCGCGCTGTTCGACAGCTGGCAGCACGCGGCGCAGCAGCATATTCGCCTATTGACGCTGTCACCGGAATGGCCGCACAGCGATGCGCTGATCAAGCATTGTGTGGCGCAGCATGTGCGCGTCGCCATTGGGCACACTTCCGCCACGCCACAGCAAATTCATGCGGCGGTTGACGCGGGTGCCACGCTCTCCACCCATCTCGGCAACGGCGCGCATCTGCAACTGCCGCGCCACCCCAATTACATCTGGCAGCAGCTGGCTGAAGATGCGCTGACGGCTACCTTGATTGCCGATGGCGATCACCTGCCGGCGGACGTGCTGAAAGTGTTCCTGCGTGCCAAAGGCGAGCAGGCGCTGCTGGTCAGTGACGTCACTTCTTTTGCTGGGCAGCCGCCGGGCATCTATGACACGGCGATTGGTGGCCGCGTGCAGCTCAGCGCCAGCGGACGCCTGAGCATCGCCGATGCACCGCAACTGCTGGCGGGATCGGCGCGGGGTTTACTTGATGGCGTGAATTTCCTGTTGCGTCAGCAATTGGCGACGCTGGCGCAGGCAATCGAGATGGCTTCCATACGACCGGCCCGCCAGCTCAATCTGCCGCAGCAGCAAGGTTTAGCCTGCGGCGCACCCGCCGATGTGTTGCTGCTTGCTGCTCAGCCGGATGGCAGCGTGGCATTACGCAGTTGTGTGAAGCAAGGCGCTGCAGTGTGGAGTGAAAACGCAGATTATCTTTAGCCATTAAACAACGACTTACCTCTCGCTGCGTTTTGTTGTTGCGGACAAATCACCATGCTTTGCCAGGCTTACTCTTTGTAGGGATTTGCTGTTTACATCAAAAACCAGAATAAAGGAGGCCTAACGTGAGCTATCAAACTGTCGTAGAACTCAAGTCGCTGGCGCAGCGCAAACCCACCAAATTTACCGTCGGCGACACCGATGTGGTGTTAATTCGTGATGATGAGCGTGTGCAGGCGTTTCAGGCCAAATGTCCGCACGCCGGTGCGCCGTTAGAGCAGGGCGCGGTGTGTGGCGACAAGCTGATCTGTCCGTGGCACAAAGCGGTATTTCAGCTGCAGGATGGGCAGATGTGCGAGCCGCTGGCGCTGGCCAATCTCAAGCGTTATCCGGTGCGCATCGAACAAGGCAAAGTGCTGGTTAGCCCGCAGGCGATGTCACCCGCCAGTGCGCCTTCTGCACAAGACGAGACGCCGGTTTGCGTGATTCTGGGTTCTGGCGCGGCGGGCAGCGCGGCGATCTGGACGCTACGCGATGCAGGTTTTAGCGGGCACATCGTGCTGATTGAGCGGGAATCGGCTGCGCCTTACGATCGCACCGCGCTGAGCAAATTTGTGCCGTCAGGCAAAATGCCGATTGAAGATGTACCGAAGCTGCTGAAGCAGGATGTGCTGGGCACGGTGGAGCGGATTCAAGGCGATGTCGAGCAGCTCAAAGCGCTTGAGCAAACGCTGATCCTCAAAGGCGGCCAGCAGGTGAAGTTTGACCAACTGCTGATTGCCAGCGGTAGCGTGCCGCAAGCGCTGGATATACCGGGTAAAGATCTCAACGGCGTGCATCTGCTGCGCTCGCTTAATCAGGCCGATGAACTACTCAAAGAGGTCGATAAAACTGAGCAGCTGGTGATTATCGGCAACAGCTTTATTGGCATGGAGATGGCGGGATCGCTGCGTAATCGTGATGTTGATGTCACGGTGATTGCGCGCCATCCGCTGCCGTTTGCTCAACAGTTTGGCGAAGAGATTGGCCGCCATTTTTACGATCTGCATCGCAGTAACGGCGTGAAGTTTGTCGAAGGCGATCCGGTGGCGCTGGAAGGCGAGGGCAAAGTGAATGCCGTGCGCCTGAAGAGTGGCAAAAAAGTTGATGCCAGTTTGGTGCTGTTTGGTACAGGCGTGGTGCCGGCGACAACATTCATCCACGATCTGCCGCTGGAAGAGGATGGCAGTTTGCTCACCGACAGCCAGCTGCGCGTAGCCGATAACATCTGGGTGGCCGGCGATATCGCCAGTTATCCGTCGGTGCAGGGCCCACAACGTATTGAGCACTATCGCGTGGCGCATCAGCAAGGGCGCATCGCGGCGCTGAATATGTTAGGAAAACAGATTCTGTATGACCGCGTGCCGTTCTTCTGGACCGCGCATTACGGGACGCGTTATGAGTATTTGGGGCATGCGGAAGAGTGGGATGATTACCGGCTGCTGGGATCGCTGCAGAATAAGCAGTTTATCGCTTTCTATTGTCAGGAAGGGATGATTGCGGCGGTGTGTTCTGCCGGGCTGTATACGCTGACGGCAGCGCTGGTGCAGGAGATGCAGCAGCCCATGACGCTGGCGCAGGGTATTGCGTTGTATGAGGCGTACTCTGCGGCCTGATGCCCTCACCCCGGCCCTCTCCCACAGGGAGAGGGAGACGCACGATCAATTCCCTCTCCCTGTGGGAGATGCTGCCATATGCTCTATTGGTTCCCTCTCCCGCTTGCGGGAGAGGGTTAGGGTGAGGGGCAAGCCGCACCGATCACTGCTTACTCAACGTCTCTGACTTCGCCATACATTGCTGCATCGCGTTCATCACCGCCGCGCGGAAGCCTTTCTCTTCCAACACTTTCACCGCTTCAATGGTGGTGCCGCCTGGCGAGCACACCATATCCTTCAGCTCGCCCGGATGCTTGCCGGTTTCCAGCACCATCTGCGCCGAGCCTTTGACCGCCTGCGCCGCGAACTGATACGCCTGCGCACGCGGCATGCCGCCGAGCACCGCGGCATCGGCCATCGCTTCGATAAACATAAACACATACGCTGGCGCTGAGCCGCTGACGCCGACCACCGCGTGAATCAGGTATTCATTCACCACCGCCGCTTTGCCGAAGCTTTCGAAAATGCCCACCACTTCATCCACTTCATGCGCTCCCACCAGCACGTTTGGCGTCACGGAGGTCATGCCTTCGTTCACCAGCGAGGGCGTGTTGGGCATCACGCGGATGATTTTGCGATCGTGGCCGAGCACCGACGCCAGAGAATCCAGCGTTACGCCGGCCGCAATCGAGACCACCAGCACATCTTTCTTCAGCTGGCCGGCAAGATCTTTCAGCACTTTGAGAATCACATTGGGTTTCACCGCGCCAAACAGGATATCCACTTCGCGCGCCAGACTTTCCACACTCTCTGCGGCGGTAACGCCATATTGCTGCGCCATCGCCTGATTGGTGGCCGGCTTGCGGTCGAATACCCAGATATTGGCGGGGGCGATCTGCCCGCTGTTAACCAGTCCGCTAATAATGGCTTTCGCCATATTGCCGCAGCCGACAAACCCGATTTTCTTCTCCAGCATCGCTTTATCCTCTAAGTGGTTCATTTTCTGTGGGGGTAAGCTTACGTCAGCAGGGATTAATAACAAGGCGGGCGGCCAGCAAAAACAGTTGCGATTCTGCCGCAGCACGGCAAGATCAGCCTCATTGCCGGTTAATAAGGATTCATCATGTCGATTTGGGTTGATGCGGATGCCTGTCCCAATGTCATCAAAGAAGTGCTGTACCGCGCGGCCGAGCGCACCAAAATTACCGTGACCTTTGTCGCCAACCAGCCGCTGCGCGTGCCGCCGTCGCCGTGGCTGAAAACGCTGCAGGTCGCAGCGGGGTTCGACGTGGCGGATAACGAGATTGTGAAACGGGTACAGCCCGGCGAGTTGGTGATCACCGGCGATATTCCGCTGGCGGCGGAAGTGCTGGAGAAGGGCGCTGCGGCGTTGAATCCGCGCGGAGAACGTTACTCGACAGATACCATTCGTCAGCGCTTAACCATGCGTGACTTTATGGAGACGATGCGCGCCAGCGGGATTCAGAGTGGCGGACCATCGACCTTAAGCCAACGCGACCGCCAACTGTTTGCTAACGAACTCGATAAGTGGTTACGTCAGCGCTGATCAAACGAAGCTGTCATCGTCATCGTAGTCGCCGCCAAAATCGCCGAAATCATTGTTATCCGCAACGTTGTTATCCCAACCCGAATTATCGTTGTTGAGGAACGCGTTGTTGCTGTCGTTGCCGTTAAAAGTATCGAGGCTGTTATCCACCTGCGGCAACGCCGGTTCGTTGATGATGTTAACGATCTCTTCCGGCTGTGAATGGTGGAACATGCTGGTCAGCATATCCGCCATCACCACGCCGCCCGCCACGCCAACGGCCGTTTGCAACGCGCCGCCGAGGAAGCCAGTGCCGCGTGCCGCCGGTGCGGCATATTGCTGCTGTGGTGGTGGCGCATACTGCTGTTGCGGCTGCGGATTCCCCCACGCTGGTTGCTGTTGCGCTGCCGGGCGCGATCCGCCGCCAAACAGGCTGGAGAGAAAACCGCCGCTGCTCTGCTGCGGTGCCTGTTGCTGCTGCGCCTGCGCCAGACGATTTTCCAGATCCGTAACCTGCGCATTAAGCTTTTTCAGCGCTGCTTCCTGAATCAGAATCGCCTGCGACATGTAATAAGGCGCGCCGGGCTGATTCTGTAAATGCTGTTTGATTAACTGCTCTGCGCCAGCATCACGCGGGCCGCTTTGCGTCTCAGCCTGTTTCAGGCGGCTGAACAGGTTTTCAATCAGTTGTTGTTCTTCGCTTTGCATGGGGAACCCTCCTTTAAGGTATGCCTCATATATGAGGGCGCGACTCAAGAAAGTAAATCAGCGGCCTGGTAAGGAAATGTTGGCCGCTGTTACATTTGGCCCGATGCACGATTCATGCATTGTTTTTCGCTGGCTTTTCAAACGGCTAGCTTAAGATGTGACTGAAATACGCGTAAATCGTGCCTCGCGGGTGGCTGATAAAATAAAATCCAGGTATTATGCGACGCATTATTGACCTGATGACGTTGCCCGCGCGGCACATTACGGCGGAGGATGAGCCCGGATGTCATTACCCATCTATCTGATCGGCGCACGCGGTTGCGGTAAAACCACTGTTGGCAAGGCGCTGTCGCAAGCGCTGGGCTATGCCTTTAACGATACCGATCACTATCTGCAACTCACTACGCAACGCAGCGTGGCAGAGATTGTGGCATCTGAAGGGTGGGATAGTTTCCGAGCCCGCGAAACGGAATCGCTGCGTGCGGTCACCGCGCCGAATACGGTCATCGCCACCGGCGGCGGCATGGTGCTGGCTGAAGTGAATTGTCGCTTTATGCGCGAACACGGTCAGGTGATTTGGCTGAATGCGCCCTCGGAAGTGCTGGCCGATCGTCTGGAACATCAGCCGGAAGCAGCGCAGCGTCCTACATTAACCGGCCGCCCGATTGCCGAAGAGATGGGCGATATCCTGCGTGAGCGTGCCCATCTGTATCGTCAAACCGCGCATCATGAAGTCAACGCGATGCAATCGCCCGATCGCGTGGTTGAGCACATTCTGCAATCGCTCTCTCTGGCGCGCGCCAGCTAAACACTCAGATTTCTCTCTGTTTTTTTGCAGCGATCCTCCGTTGTCTATACTTAGCGTTAGGCAGAGGATCACCGCTGTCTGTGGACAACTGATAGAAGAGGGAAAACTATGCCAACTAAACCACCCTATCCGCGCGTCGCGCGTATTGTCGCCGTTGAAAAAGGTTCGGCGGATCAAACCGTCACCTGGTATGAATTGCGTGCTGACCATCCCAAACCCGATACGTTAATTAGCGAACACAAAACCGAAGCCGAAGCGCAAGATGCCAAAGAGCGCTATGAGGACGCCGGTAAAGATTAACTTTACCCGTCATATTCCAAGCTGCAGGTGCGTTGGCTGCATGTGTTCACCCCAGTCACTTACCTAAGTAAGCTCCTGGGGATTCACACATTTGCCGCCTTCCTGCACCAAGAGTAGGCCCCATGAGGGGACTTGAACTATTTAGGGTAAAGAATCTCCGCCGAAAAACTGCAATATTCCAAAAAAGTTACACACTTTCCTGCTGAATATTTAACTCACCTGATTACGTCATTTATTTCCCACTTCACGCCGTATTTTATTCTGCCTTAAATTTTCTCAGAAACGTCCGGCTTAAAATTTGCGCTTGACCGCAAAAGCGTAGCGCTTTATTTTCTGGTTATTGATAGAGGAACTCAGTTCCATATAGTGAAACCGACACCATGACCACACTCGAAAATGCCTCCGCCGTACTGAAGCTGTTTCAGCGATTTGGCGTGACGCAGGGCCATCCCGGCTTAACCTTTACCGAGGTGGTGGATGCGTTGGGGTTGCCGAAAAGTACGGTATCGCGCCTGCTGGCAACCATGGAAAGTGAAGGCTTACTTGAGCGTGACGCTGAGAGCCGCTGCTTCCAGATTGGTCGTGTGCTGCTGTCGGTGGCAGGTCACTATCTGTCGACACCGCTGGTGGATAGCGCGTCGGCGCCGATGGCGCGTCTGGCCGCCAGCAGCGGCTGCATGGGCTATATCTCGGTGCTGGATGGCGATGATGTGCTGGTGATGCGCATGTATCACGGCCGTTTCTTCACCCAACTGGTGACGCCGCCGGGCACGCGCGTTTCATTAACCGGCACCTCGACCGGACGCGTGCTGCTGGCGCAGCTCAGTGATGAAGAAGTCGGCGATCGTTTTGCCAGCAACTGGCAGGCGGCTTCGATGAATTCGCCGCTGAGCGTGGATGCCTTATGCCAGGAGTTAGCTGTGATTCGCCAGCAAGGCTGGGCACTGGCGCGCAATGAGACGCTGCCAGGCATCAGCTCGTTAGCGGTTGCGGTAACCAATAAACATCGCGGTGAAAGTGCCGCGCTTTGTCTCTCGTTTTTATCGCAAGAAGCGGCGCCCGGTTATCCGGAGATGCTGCTCAGCGAACTACGCGCAACGGCTGCACTGATGGCCGAAAAGTACGGCGCATAATCCTGTCTGAACAGGAAACCCTATTTTAAGTTTTGAAGGCGTTTATTCGCGCCACACCAGGGAAATAGCAGGTCTTCGGACCTGCTTATTTCAATAATCAGGGAACGATTAATATAAAAACGTTGATGTCCCGCGTGTCGGGCGCTGCGAATTAACGCGTTTTCTACAGGGTGAAAATACGGGGATCTTATGCGTCAAAATAATCCAATAAAAAGTGTTGGCGTTGCCTTAATGCTGGTTCTGCTGTCCGTTGCAGGCGCCATCATTGGGGTTCAGCTTATTACCACTATTGGGGTAACACCCAATACCTCTATTATCGGCGCGCTGTTTGCCATGTTGCTGGCGCGTATTCCACTGCAATGGTTTCGTCGCTATCGCTCCATTGAAGTCCAAAACCTTGCGCAAACCGCCATCTCTTCTGCCACCTTTGGTGCCGCCAACAGCCTGTTGATGCCCATCGCGGTGCCGTGGGCGCTGGGCGAGCCGCAGCTGGTGCTGCCGCTGTTTGTCGGCGTCAGCGCGGCGATGCTGCTCGATGCTTATTTACTCTATCGCCTGTTTGATACGCGCGTCTTCCCGGCCAGCAATGCCTGGCCGCCGGGTGTGGCAGCAGCCGAAGCGATCAAAGCCGGTGATAAAGGCGGTCGTCAGGCATGGTTGCTGGTGGTGGGCATTGTTGGCGGCATCGTCGGTTCGATGCTGAAGATTCCCATGTCGGCATTTGGTACCGCGTTTATCGGCAATATCTGGGCGCTGAGCATGCTCGGTATTGGTTTCCTGCTGCGTGCTTACGCGCAACCGGTTGCTGGTATCGATATCAACGCGCTCTATATTCCGCACGGCGTGATGGTCGGTGCCGGTTTGGTGGCGTTGATTCAGGTGGTGCAGGTGATTCGCAGCCGCCGCAATGATCAGGTCAACGTCAGCCGTAGCGACAGCGAAGTGAAACGGTCGCTGGGTTTCGGCACCGTCGGTTACATCGTTATCTCTACGCTGCTGGCGCTGGCGGGCGGCTTGTGGAGCCAGATGGGCCTGCCGATGCTGGTGCTGTTTATCCTCTACGCCGCCTTTGCTGCTTTCGTGCATGAACTGATTGTTGGTATCGCCGCGATGCACTCCGGCTGGTTCCCGGCCTTTGCGGTGGCACTGATCACCCTGATTCTCGGCATTCTGCTCGGCTTCCCGCCGCTGGCGTTGTGCCTGCTGTGCGGCTTTACCGCCGCCACCGGTCCGGCGTTTGCCGATATGGGTTATGACCTGAAAGCGGGTTTTATCCTGCGCGGCAACGGTGCTGATGTGCAGCAAGAGCTGTGGGGTCGCCGCATTCAGCTGATCGCCGCGATGATCGCCTTTGTGATCTGTATTCCCGTGGTGTGGTACGCGCATACGATTTTCTTTGCCGAGAATCTGTTGCCGCCGGTGGCGCGGGTCTATGCCAAAACCATTCAGGCCGGCGCCGAGCCGGGTATCGCTGGAAATCTGCTGATGTGGGCGATTCCGGGCGCCATCATTCAGCTGATCGGCGGACCAAAGCGTCAGCTTGGCGTGCTGTTGGCGACCGGTTTATTGATTAACAACGCCGCTGCGGGTTGGGCGGTGATGGTGGGCATCGCGCTGCGCATTATCATCCTGCGCGTGTGGGGCGAGCGTGGACGTTCACCGATGGAGGTGATGGCCGCTGGATTTATCGCGGGCGACGCGCTCTACAGCTTCTTCCATTCACTTTTTGCCAGCGGCACTAAAAAATAATCCAGGGAATTTATTATGAGTTTACAGCAGACACTGCAGGTCTTTGAGTTACTCGATAGCGCCTACATTGATGGCCAACAGGTGGTTGATCTGTTCGCGGGCTATCCGGGCGTCACCGCCAGCACGAAACGCGTCAGCGGGCCCAAAGGGCGGACCGATTTCGTCCGCATCGACATTCCCGGCGCGCAGGGCAAAAGCAACGGCGGCAACGCACCAACGCTTGGCATCATTGGGCGTCTTGGCGGTATCGGTGCGCGTCCAACGCGTATCGGGATGGTGTCAGACGCCGATGGCGCAGTCGCGGCGGTGAGCAGTGCGCTGAAGCTGGCGCAGATGCAAACCAAAGGCGACGTGCTGGCCGGTGATGTGATCATCACGACCCACATCTGCCCGGATGCGCCAACCCGTCCGCACGAACCGGTCGATTTCATGGATTCGCCGTGCGACGACATCACCATGAATGACAACGAAGTGATTGCGGGCGTCGATGCGATTCTGTCGATCGATACCACCAAAGGTAACCGCATTCTCAATCACAAAGGCTACGCGCTGTCGCCGACGGTGAAAGAGGGTTACATCCTGCGCGTGTCAGAAGATCTGCTGCGCATCATGGAGATGACCAGCGGCAAACCGGCGGTCACCTTCCCGATCACCACGCAGGACATCACGCCATACGGCAACGGGGTTTATCACCTCAACAGTATTTTGCAGCCTTCCACCGCGACGGATGTGCCGGTGGTCGGCGTGGCGATCTGCGCCGAATCGGTGGTGCCGGGCTGCGGCACCGGCGCGAGCCACGAAGTGGATATCGCCTTAGCGGTGAAGTTTGCGGTGGAAGTGGCGAAAGAGTTCGGGCGTGAAACCTGTCACTTCTACGACGCGCAAGAGTACGCTCTGCTGCTCTCTTTGTATGGTAGTCTCAGCCATCTGCGCAACCGGAAAGCCTGATGATGACTATCTCCCTGGTCACACTGACGATTGGTCAATCACCGCGCAGCGACATTCTGCCGTTGCTGCTGGAACATCTGCCTGCCGATCAGGTGGCGCATGCCGGTTTACTCGACGGTTTGACGCTGACCGACGTCGAGCAGCAGTATGCGCCCGCGCCGGGCGAAACGGTGCTGGTGTCGCGCATGATCAGCGGCGAGCAGGTGCGCCTGTCGGGACCAAAAGTGGAGCAGGGACTGCAACGTAAGATCAACGCGCTGGAAGAGCAGGGCTACGACACCATTCTGCTGCTGTGCACCGGCGAATTTGGCACGCTGAAAACGCAATCTGCCTTGCTGCTGGAGCCGGATCGCATCATCCCGCCGCTGGTGCGCGCGATTGTGCAACAACATAAAGTTGGCATTGTGGTGCCGGTAGCAGAACAGATTGCCGAGCAGGCCAACAAGTGGCGCAATCTGGATACGCCGCCGTGCTTTGCCGTCGCCAGTCCCTATCTGGCGGAGCAGGCCGATTTGGTGGAAGCGGGATTGTCGCTGCAGGAGCAGGGCGCGGATGTGGTGGTACTGGATTGCATCGGCTATCACCAGAAGCACCGTGATTTCCTGCAGAAAATGCTGGGCATTCCGGTACTGTTGTCGAACGTGCTGGTCGCCAAGCTGGCGGCAGAATTGATCGTCTAATGCGGAGAGATCACAAGTTGCGATCTGTGGCGCTAATTCGCGTGACAGATCAGCGAGTTCCTTAGTAATCTGCCAGTCACGATAATGTGCTGTGAGGAAGTAATATGCTCAATACAAGTGAGTATTTCGACGGAAAAGTGAAATCCATTGGTTTCGACAGCGTGACCATTGGCCGTGCCAGCGTTGGCGTGATGGCCGAAGGTGAATACACCTTCGGCACCAACCAACCGGAAGAGATGACGGTAGTAAGCGGCGCGCTGAAAGTGCTGCTGCCGGGTGAAACCGAGTGGAAATGGTACGAAGCTGGCGCCGTGTTCAGCGTGCCAGGCCAGAGCGAATTCCATCTGCAGGTGGCCGAGCCTTCGTCTTATCTGTGCCGCTACCTCTAAACTCAACCTTTAGAACATCTTAAACCTGCGACTCTCTGTGAAGCGCAGGTTTTTTTATTGCTGAGTAATAGGTGCGCATGAATGCGCACCCTACGAAAATCCGCGCAGGTCTGTCGTAGGGTCGCCATTCATGACGACCAGGTTCGAGGGAGATTAACGCTTCGCTTCGCCGCCTAACGCTTCTACTAAATTGCTGATCAACGCAGCCAGTTCGCTGGTCATCAGAATGAAATCGGCATCGAAACGCTGGGCGAAATCATCGCGGTCAATGTCATCATTCTGCTCACGCAGCGTGTCGCTAAACTTCAAACGCTTCACTGAAGCATCATCGGCGATGACGAACTGAATGCGTTCCTGCCAGTCGAGCGCCAGTTTGGTGACCACTTTACCGGCTTCAATGTGCGTGGCGATCTCGTCAGAAATCAGGTCCTGCTTCTTACAGCGGATCACGCCGCCATCTTCCAGCATCGCTTTCAGTTCGGCTTCATCCATCAAGGCAAAACCGGCTGGCAGCTCACCAGAGCGCACCCATTCGGTCAGCGTCAGCTCGATCGGATTCTCCAGCGTTAAAGGAACGACCGGCAGCGAACCGAGGCTTTTACGCAGCAGCGCCAGCGTATCTTCGGCCTTCTTGGCGCTGGCGCAATCGACGATGATCAGGTTGTTAACGGTGTCGATCCACATATACGTCTGGCTGAAACGGCTAAACGCGCGCGGCAGCAGGCTGTGCAGCACTTCATCTTTCAGCGAGTCTTTCTCAGTCTTCTTCAGCTTGCGGCTCTGTTCCGCTTCCAGCTTGTCGATTTTGGCTTCCAGCGCCTGCTTCACCACCGGCGACGGCAGAATTTTCTGCTCGGTGCGCGCGCAAATCACCATCTGACCATTGATTTCATGCGTCAGCGCGTCGCTGCGGTTGCCCATCGGTGAAACCCAGCCGGTTTTCGCCATATCCTGGCTGCCGCACGGCGAAAAGGTGAAGGCGTCGAGCTGCTTTTCCAGATCGTCTGCGGACAGCGGAATGTCACGATTCAGACGATAAACCATCATATTTTTAAACCACAACATCGGAATTCCTTACCGTGGGTGCGATCGGGCGCACAAGTCTCTAAGTCAGCGCGCATGATAGCGAAACATCGGATGGGTTTCATTGCCTTTCCCGATTCAGCCTTCTACTGTATTTGTCACCAGAACGAATAATGAGGAATAAATCGTGCGCATCGGGATTGATTTAGGCGGTACCAAAATTGAAGTGATTGCACTGTCTGATCAGGGTCAGGAGCTGTTCCGTCATCGCGTTAACACGCCGCGTGACGACTACGCTGCCACGGTTCAGGCGATTGTCGATTTAGTGCTGCTGGCAGAGGAGAAAACCGGGCAGCAGGGCACGGTCGGCATCGGCATCCCCGGCACGATTTCGCCCTATACGCAGCGGGTGAAAAACGCCAACTCCACCTGGCTGAACGGTCAGCCGCTGGATAAGGATTTAGCGCAGGCGCTGAATCGTGACGTGCGCATTGCCAATGACGCGAATTGTCTGGCGGTTTCCGAAGCGGTAGATGGCGCGGGCGCGGGTCAGCCGCTGGTGTTTGCGGTGATAATTGGCACCGGATCGGGCGCGGGCGTAGCGATTGGCGGTGAGTCGCGCATTGGTGGTAACGGCAATGCCGGTGAGTGGGGCCACAATCCGCTGCCGTGGATGGACGAAGATGAACTGCGCCATCGCGCCGAAGTGCCCTGTTATTGCGGCTTGCAGGGCTGCATTGAGACCTTTGTATCGGGTACCGGTTTTGCAATCGATTATAAGCGTCTGAGCGGTAAAGCGCTGAAAGGTGCGGAGATCATCAAGCTGATTGAGCAGCAGGATCCGGTGGCGGAGCTGGCGATGAATCGCTACGAAATGCGTCTGGCGAAATCGCTGGCGCAGGTGGTGAATCTGCTTGATCCCGATGTGATTGTGCTGGGCGGCGGCATGAGTAATAACGATCGCCTGTATCAAACCGTGCCGGCCCTGATGAAGCAGTGGGTGTTTGGCCGCGAGTGTGAAACACCGGTGCTAAAGGCGGTGCACGGGGATTCGAGCGGCGTGCGTGGGGCAGCGTGGTTGTGGCCAGTGAAAGGGTAGATTCGGTGCTCGCTGTCCACCTCCTCGGTTGGTGCCTGCTGTCCCCCTCCTCGGTCCTCCCCCATAAATGGGGGAGGAAGATGCTGCCACATGTCAGTACTGAAGCTGCATGTGGCAGCGTCTCCTTCCCCCGTTTACGGGGGAAGGCCGGGATGGGGGACAGCCAGCACTAACATCACTCACCCACTAACATCGAATCCTGCGGTGCGTTATCGCGCTGGGCTTTGGTCGCCAGGAAGTAGACATATCCCACCGCCATAATCGCCACAAACAGGCCGCCAATCACCGGGTTAAACCACAGCATCGCCACCAGACACACCAGCGACAGCACCAGCGCAATGCCGGGCACAATTGGGTAGCCCGGCGCACGGAAGCTGCGTTCCATCTCTGGCGCAGTGCGGCGCAGTTTAAACAGGCTCAGCATACTCATCAGATACATCACAATCGCGCCGAATACCGCCATGGTGATCATCGCGGCGGTCAGCGTCATGCCTTGCAGATTGATAAAGCCATCGCTGTAGATGGCGGCGATACCAATCAAACCCCCGGCGATAATCGCGCGGTGCGGCGTCTGGAAGCGCGACAGCTTGGCCAAACTCTGTGGCAGATAACCGGCGCGGGCGAGGGCAAAGAACTGGCGCGAATAGCCAAGAATAATGCCGTGGAAGCTGGCAATCAGCCCAAACAGACCAATCCATACCAGCATGTGCATCCAGTTGGAGTTTTCACCAACAATCATCTTCATTGCCTGCGGCAGCGGATCGTTGATGTCCGACAGCTTGCGCCAGTCGCCAGCGCCACCGGCCAGCAGCATCACGCCAATCGCTAGCACCACCAACGTCAGAATACCGGTGATGTAGGCTTTGGGAATGGTGCGCTTCGGATCTTTGGCCTCTTCGGCCGCCATCGCCGCACCCTCAATCGCCAGGAAGAACCAAATGGCGAACGGAATCGCGGCGAAGATGCCCGACATCGCCGGCATGCCGAAGTGGTCGCTGCCCGCCCAGCCGTTCGCGGCAAAGTTGGCGATGCTGAAGCCTGGCGACACCACGCCCATAAACACCAGCAGCTCCAGAACCGCCAGCACCGTGACCACCAATTCGAACATCGCCGCCAATTTAACGCCGAGAATGTTCAGCGTCATGAAGACGATATAGGCGCCGACTGCGGCGGTTTTCGGATTGAGATCGGGATATTGCACGTTGAGGTAAGCGCCAATCGCCATGGCAATCGCCGGCGGTGCGAATACGAACTCAATCAGCGTGGCGAGGCCCGCGATCAAGCCGCCGGTTTCACCGAACGCGCGGCGGCTGTAGGCAAATGGGCCGCCGGCATGCGGAATCGCGGTGGTCAGTTCGGTGAAGCTGAAAATAAAACAGGTATACATGGTAGCGATCATCGCGGTGGTGATGAGAAATCCCAGCGTGCCCGCCACGCCCCAGCCGTAACTCCAGCCAAAATATTCACCAGAAATCACCAGTCCAACTGCAATGCCCCACAAATGCAGGGTGCCCAGCGTGGGTTTGAGCTTATTCGTCATCGTCTTTTCCCCGTCGTCATTGTTGGTGCGGCAGCTTCACCGCGCTTTTTTATCTTTGCGCTACAGTGAAGTGATAATGCCGCTGGCTGGCGCGGGAAAACTTGACGCGGGCGCAGTGAGTTTTGTCCTCCACGGTCAACTCCGAGGCAAGAAAAGTGCCAGATGCACGCTGCGGTCAACTTTGGGTTGTCTGCGGTCAAGCAGTCAGGACGACGTCATCCCATGCTGATACCACTTGCTTGATGCTGGAGATTGATGAATGAGTGCCGAACAATCCGATACCTTAACCGATGCTGAAATCACCCTGCTGGCGCATCAGGCGTTGGCCAGTTATCCCGCGGCACTGCGCGGCGAACTGAAGCTGCTGTGCCGCTCGGAAAATGCCACCTTCCTGTTGCAGGCGGCGGGCAAACGCTACGCGCTGCGTCTGCATCGTCCTCACTATCACAGCAAAGCGGACATTCAGAGCGAGCTGCTGTGGCTGGATGCGCTGCGCGACATCGGCATCATGGTGCCGCAGGCGATCCCGGCCAGCGATGGCGCAACCGTGCTGACGCTGCCGATGACAAATGGCGCAGAGCGTTATGCGGTACTGTTCCACTGGATCGAGGGTGACATGCCCACCACCGATGTCGATCCCAAAGCGTTTCAGCAGCTTGGTCACATCACCGCGCGTCTGCATCAGCACAGCCGCAGCTGGCAGAAACCGGCAGGTTTCCAGCGCATTATCTGGGATCACCACACCATGGTCAGCGATCAAAGCCATTGGGGACGCTGGCAGGATGCGCCGAACCTCAATCCGGCCGATCACGGCATCGTCGCCGAAGCGGTGGCGCGCGTCGGGCAAGAGCTACAAGGCTTCGGCAAAGGGGCGGATCGTTATGGTTTGATCCACGCCGATCTGCGTCTGACCAATCTGCTGCTGCATAAAGGCGAAACGCGGGTGATCGATTTTGATGACTGCGGGCTCGGCTGGTATCTGCACGATCTGGCGGCGGCGATCAGTTTCGTTGAGCATCATCCGCGCGCCGCCGAATGGGTGGATAACTGGATCCTCGGTTACGAAAAAGTGGCGCACATCAGCGATGAAGAGATGGCGCTGGTGCCAACGCTGCTGATCCAGCGTCGCATTCAGATGACCGCGTGGATGGGATCGCACGCGGAAACGGAAATGGCGCTGAGTCTCGGGCCGCGCTGGGCCGATCACTCGGTGCGTCTCTGCCGACGTTATCTGGAAACCAATCAGCTGCCGGTCGGCGTCTGATGCACCAGCAGTGAGCAGCTTTGCGCTGTTGCGGCGCAATTGAGGTCGCCATGAATGGCGACCCTACGACGAAATCCGCAAATCACTCGCCTGGTACGAAAATTGCTGGAATCCTCCACCTGTTTCACATGCGCCACACGCAGAGGTTCCGATGCAATCACTCATCACACCCACTGAAGCCTTCAGCGCTTTGTCCGTCAGCGCCAGCAACCGCGGCGTGTTGGCAGCGGCCGCCACCGGACTGAGCGGGTTTATCACTGACAAAGGCGGCGATGTCGATCGCATCTTTGGCATCAGCGGCATTAACTCCGAACTGTTGGCGAGCCCCACGCTGAGCCTGGGTTTGGTGAACTACTGCCGCGTGATGGAAGAAGCGGCGCGTCATTCCGGTTTTGATAACTTCGGTTTGCATTACGGCAAGCAGTTCAAACCGCAGTCATTAGGCTTGATTGGGTATATCGGCCTCTGTTCGCCGACGCTGGAGCAGGCGCTGCACAACGTGGTGAATGCCTTTCCATGGCATCAGCACGACACGCTGACGCGGCTGGTGGACAAAGGCGAGTGCTGGCGGCTCGATTATCAGGTGCGCCACGGCGCGATTCTGTCACGACGTCAGGATGCGGAGCTAACGCTCGGCATGTTCCTCAACTTGATCCGTCACGTCGCCGGCAAAAACTGGGCGCCGCGCGAAGTGCACTTCGAACATCCGCGCCCGGAGCAGTGGCACGAGCACTGCAAAGTGTTCGATGCGCCGGTGTGGTTTGATCAACCCTTCAACTCGTTGTTGATCCCGAAACGCGATCTGCTGCGCAGTATGCCGGAGCAGGATCCGATGCTGCTGATGGTGATGCAGGATGCCATTCGCCGCCTGAACAGTTCTGCCAGCCAGCAAAGCGTGGTGGAACAGGCGCGATCGCAGGTGAATTTGTCGCTGATGCAGGGCGAACCGGTGCTGGAAGAGATTGCCGAAAAAATGGGCTTGTCGAGCTGGTCGCTGCAACGGCGGCTGCGCGAAGAGGGCATCAGTTTCACCGCGCTGGTGGACAAGGTGCGCTGCGAGATGGCAACGCACTATCTGCAACAGAAGCAGCTGCCGATTTCAGAGATGGCGCTGCTGCTCGGTTACTCCGAAGTCAGCGCCTTTTCCCGCGCCTTCCGCCGCTGGTTTGGCATCAGCCCGCGCCAGTGGCGCCAGGATGGCTCGGCGTCGCCGGGGCAAAACCGAACCACGCTGGCTGGTTAATCTCTGGCGGCGGCGGTAAATCTTTGCTTTGACCAATCAACTGCCAGGCGCGCAGGCACAGCGTTTCGTCGCCTTGCGTCTGCGTCACCGCGTAGCGCCCGCTGTTTTGCCACTCGAGCCGCACCAGACATTGCTGACCGGCATAACGCCGCGCATCGCGGAAATGCTGGTTGAGCTGATGCTGCATCTCATCAGCCCATTTGCAGGATGCGCTGCCCGGCGCACTCTGCGGCTGGCACAGGTTGACGATGCTATCCTGTTGCTTTGGCTGAGAATGCTGACAAGCGCTAAGCGCCACCACAATCATTAACCCGCCCAATAATCCCGCCATTCGATTAATTAAATTCATTAATGTCCCTATATTTTCACTAAAGATCCTTCCCTTCACTGCCGACAGTCTACAGACCGACTCAACCAATGCTATGGCATTACTCTGACTGTCGGCAGAACCAGAATTTGCCGCAGCCTCGCGGCTTTATCCCCTTTTGATTCATGGATTAGAAATGCAGAAAAAATATGCCCTTGCGGCACTCTCCTTGTTAAGCGCCACGCTGCTCAGCGGCTGCGCAACCGAATCGTCACGCGCGATTGAAGCACCACAGGTGCGTGCGGCCAGCCAGCCCGCGTATCAGGGCGTGCGCAGCCCGATTGCGGTTGGCCAGTTTGATAACCGCTCCTCCTACATGAACGGCATCTTCTCTGATGGCGTTGATCGTCTTGGCAATCAGTCGAAAACCATTTTGGTCACCCACCTGCAGCAGACCAATCGCTTCAACGTGCTGGATCGCAGCAACCTGAAAGAGTTGCAGCAGGAAGCGGGCTTTAAGAAGAGCGAACAGAACATCAAAGGTGCGACTTACATCATCACCGGCGATATCACTGAATTTGGCCGCAAAGAAGTGGGCGATCAGCAGCTGTGGGGTATTTTGGGACGCGGTAAGAGCCAGGTCGCCTATGCCAAAGTCAACCTGAATGTAGTTGATGTCACCACCTCAGAAGTGGTGTACAGCGCGCAGGGTGCGGGTGAATACCAGCTTTCAGCGCGTGAAATCATTGGTTTCGGCGGCACCACCAGCTATGACTCAACCCTCAACGGTAAAGTGATGGATCTGGCGATTCGTGAAGCGGTTGATCACTTAGTAGATGGCATTAACAGCGGCGCATGGCGTCCGGCGAAATAAGGATATTGAGCATGAAAATGTTGCAACTGAGTGCGGCGCTGATCGCTGCGGGCATGCTGGCAGGCTGTGCGCCAAAAGGGCCGGAACCGATCTATTACTGGGGCGATTACCAGCAGCAGATTTACAGCTACTACAAAAAAGATAGCGATCCGCAGAAACAGATTGAAGCACTGAACCTGGATATTGAAAAAGCTAAATCAGTCAACAAACCGGTCGCGCCGGGCCTGCACGCGCAGCTCGGTTTGCTTTACGCCAAAGCCGGAGATACCGATAAAGCCTTCGGCCAGTTTGCCACCGAGAAACAGTTGTTCCCGGAATCTGCGCCATACATGGACTTTCTGATGAAGAAAAAACAAGGAGTTGCTCAGTGAAAAAGCTGATTGTTTCTTTAGGCGTGCTCGCCGCGCTGCTGTTGACCGGCTGCGCGCACAAAAAACCGTACGACTACAGCGCCTTCCGCGCCAGCAAGCCAGCCTCAATTCTGGTGCTGCCTGCGGATAACCGCGCGCCGGATGTGAACGCGGCGAACAGCTTCACCTCACTGGTGACGCGTCCGCTGGCGGAAGCGGGCTATTACGTGTTCCCGGTGGCGGTGGTGGATGAAACCTTCCAGCAGAACGGATTGACCAATGGCCATGAAATTCAGGCTGTCAGCCCGCAGCGTCTGCATGACATCTTCCACGCCGACAGCGCGCTGTATATTTCGGTGACCGATTACGGCAGCAGCTATCAGGTGATCCAGAGCGTGACCAAAGTGTCGGCGACGGCGCGTCTGGTAGATCTGCGCAGCGGTAAAGAGCTGTGGCAAGGCATTGCCACCGCCAGCGACGCGGAAGATGGCAACAACAATAACGGTGGCATTATTGGCATGTTGGTGTCAGCGGCAATCAAGCAGATTGCCAGCAATGTGTCGGATAAGGCACACACCATCGCCGGGGTGACCAGCGCCCGTCTGCTGGCGCAGAACGAGCAGGGCGGCTTGCTGGTCGGCCCGCGTTATAAGTTGGCGACAGTGAGATAAAAAACCGGTGCCCGCCTAAGCATCGTAGGGTCGCCATTCATGGCGACCTGATTTATTCCCCTGGCAACTCCAGCTTGCTGTAACCCAGCCCATTCATCTTGCGGACGCGGATCTGCACCGGAATACGCTCTTTCATCGCTTCCACATGGCTGATCACGCCGATGGTTTTGCCGCTGGCGTTCAGGGCATCGAGCGCATCCAGCGCGGTGTCCAGCGTCTCGGCATCCAGCGTGCCGAAGCCTTCGTCGAGGAACAGCGATTCGATGCGCGTTTTATGACTCACCAAATCCGACAGCGCTAACGCCAGCGCCAGGCTGACGAGGAAACTCTCGCCGCCCGACAGCGTGCGCGTATCGCGCGTGGCGTCGGCCTGCCAGGTATCCACTACTTCCAGCTCCAGCTCTTCACTGATGCGGCGTTGCAACAGATAGCGACCGTGCAGGCGATCGAGCTGACGGTTCGCCAGCCACACCAGATGATCGAGTGTCAGGCCTTGTGCGAAGCGGCGGAATTTATCGCCTTTGGCCGAACCTACCAGATCGTTCAGGCGGCCCAACTGCGCCAGCTCTACTTCATCCGTAGCGATTTGCGTCAGCAACGATTGTTGCTGTAAACGCTGTTGTGCATCGCTGTGCAACTGCTGCTGCGCTTCGCCCTGTTGACGGGCGTTGTCACGCAACGTCACGCGCAGCTGTTCCAGCTGTTGCTGAATCGTGGCGGCGATTTCATCGCTGAGATCGGCCGGGCGCTGCTGCTGATGCGCGGTGCAGCGCTGCGTGAGCTGCTCGCTGAGGGTGAGTTGCTGCTGGCGCTGCTGATCGAGCACCTGTAACTGTTGGCGCAGTTCATGCACCTCGCGCTCATCCAGCAGGGCGGCACGCAGCGCCGTTTCATCGGCAAAATCACTCTGCTGCAGCGCGACGAGGAAGGCGCTTTCGGCTGCGGCAGCGCGTTCACGCAAG
Organism: Pantoea sp. JK; assembly: GCF_026130245.1. Classification (NCBI taxonomy): domain Bacteria; kingdom Pseudomonadati; phylum Pseudomonadota; class Gammaproteobacteria; order Enterobacterales; family Erwiniaceae; genus Pantoea; species Pantoea sp. JK. Next base: position 275,601 of record NZ_JAINFN010000004.1, on the reverse strand, counting down.
GTGTGTTGCTGCGCGGCGATTTGCTCGCACTGGCCATTCAGACTGTGCAGCGAGCTTTGCGCCTGCTGCCACAGCTGTAGCTGCTGCGCCAGCGCCTGTTCACACTGTTGTAGCGCGGCGTGCTGCTGCTGTCGGGCTTCCGCCACCCGACGATCGCCAAACAGCTGCTGACGCTGTTGTTGTTGTTGCTGGTGCTGCTGTTGCAGCGCGCTGAGCGTCTGCTGCAGCTCATCCAGCCGCTGCTGTTCACGCGCCAGATTCTGCTGCAGGCTGCTGCGCTCGCTTTCGGCTTTTGCCAGCTGCGGCTGCAACTCGCCGTGTAAGCGCTCGTTTTCCTGCCATGCGCTCCAGCGCTGCTGTAGCCTGTGGAGCCAGCTTTCCCGCTCAGCCGCGTCTGGCAAACTGAGCTGATGCTGCGCTAACTGTTGTTCAAGCTGCTGCGCCAGTTGCTGCATGGCGCTGCGCTCGCGGGTCTCACGCTGGCTGATTTCATCCAGCGTCTGCTGCGTGCTAACGATCTGCTGAAGCGCCAGCTGCTGTTGATTTTGATGCTGCTGCCACAGCTGCTGCTGTTGCAGATGCGCATCCTTCGCCTGCTGCAGCGCACGCGCGGCATTTTCCCGCGTCTGGAGCTGCTGCAGCTGAGTTTGTTCCTGTGCATCCTGCTGCTGTTGCCATTGCGTAAAGTCGTCCTGTTGCTCCAGCGTGCAAGTAAGTGCCAGCTCACCGCTCAGCGCTTGCCATTGGGTGTTCACCGTCGCCAGCTGCTGGTCGTAATCAGCGATCTCCTGCTGCAACGCCTGCTGCTGTTGCAGCGACAGCTTCTGCTGCTCACCTTTGGCGGTGCCGGACTCTTTCAGCTGTGCCACGCGCGTTTCCAGCTCAGTTAAACGCTGCTGATTGGCGCCGGGTTCAAGCTGTTGATATTGCGCGATTGCCGGATGCTCACACGAGCCGCACAGCGGGCAGGGCTGATCCGGCTGCAATTTGGCGCGCTCGTCGGCCAGCTGGGCGATGGTGCGCTCCAGCTCGCAGATTTTGCGCACATCGAGCAGCGCCTGATGTTCCCGTTTGTACTCGTCGCGCAGCGCCTGTAACGCCTGTTCAGCTTCCTGATGCTGCTGCTGAAGCTGCATCAGTTTTTGCTGACGCTGCAAGCGCTGCGGCTGCAGCGCGCGCCACTGCGCGGCGAGCAGGCTGAGCTGCTGGCGTGCAGAACGCTGTGATTGATGCTGCGTCAGGGCGGCACGCAGGCTGGCGCTGGTGATCTCGGCCTCAAGCGAAGTCAGTGCTTGCTCCGCTTGCAGACGCTGCTGCGCTGCCTGCGCTTCGGCTTGCTGCAACGGTTGCGCCGCCTTTTCACGCTGAGCCTGAGCCTGCTGATGCTGCTCCAGCTGGCTGCGCTGCTGTTGCTGCTGCGCGATGAGCTGCGTCAACGTCTGCTCGCGCTCACCCAGCCGGGCGATCTCCGCCTGCCAGCGCGTCAGTTCTGCGCCCCAATCGGCGACGGCGGCTTCTCGGGTGCGGAATTCCTGCTGCTGCACTAGCTGCTGTTGTAAACGTTCACTTACCTGCTGTTGCTGGCTCAAGGCGGTTTGGCTGGTTTGCAGCGCCTGTTGCTGCTGCAGATGCAGCCGCTGCTGTTCATCCCGTTGCTGCGAGAGGGTGGTAATGCGTTGATCGAGCGGGATAACCTGCTCAGTCAGCAGCGTTTCGAGCTGCTGCTGTTGCTGTAACGCCTGCTCGCGCGCCTGCTGCGCGGCCTGATAATGGCTTTCGCCCTGTTGCAACGCGGTTTTGGCCTGCTGCTGTTGCGCCTGCAGCTGCTGCGATTGCTGTTCCAGCGTGCGGAGATCGCCTTGCAGCTGTTCGCGCTGCTGTAGCTTCTCGCGCAGTTTTTCTGCCGGTTCGGCCCGCGCCAGCCGCTGACGATCGCCATCCGCCTGCTGCCACGCCTGTTGCGCGGCAAGCAGCGTCTGTTCGGCCTGTTGCTGTTCCTGCATCAGCTGTTGCTGCTGCACCAGCCATTGTTGCTGATGCTGCGCCAGCGTTAGCTGTTCGCTCAGCGATTTCTCCTGCACGGCGAGTTCTGCCAGCTGCTGCGTCAGCTCTGCGCGGCGCGCTTCATCGAGCAGCGACATGCCACCGGCGCGGGCGCGCAGCGTATCCAGCTCGCTGCGTGCGCTACGCCAGCGTTCGTAGATCTGCACGGAGATTTGTCCGTAGATCTCGGTGCCGGTCAGCTCTTCCAGCAATTCGGCGCGTTCGCCGGGTTTGGCATTGAGGAAGGCGGCAAACTGGCCTTGCGACAACATCATTGAGCGGGTAAAACGGGCGAAATCGAGTCCCGACAGGGTTTCAATCGCTTTCAGCTTGTCGCCGACTTTATCAGCGATGATCTGATTATCCGCCACGCGCGCCAGCTCGACGCGCGGCGCCTGCAACTTACCGTCGGCCTGACCGCGCGCGCGGTTCTGGCTCCAGAAGGCGCGCCAGGCTTCGCCTTTGATCTCAAACTCCACTTCTGCCAGACACTCGGCGGTGTCGCGTGTGATCAGCTCATTCTGGGTTTGCGACAGCGTGCCGAGGCGCGGCGTTTGGTGATAGAGCGCCAGGCAAATTGCATCGAGTAAGGTGGTTTTGCCCGCACCGGTCGCGCCGGTGATGGCAAACAATCCGTTGCTGGCAAAGGGCTCACGGCGGAAATCGATAAACCATTCGCCGCGCAGCGCATTGAGGTTCTTAAAACGTAACGTCAAAATTTTCATGCGGATGGATTCTCCAGCGCGGCAAGCTGGGTGCGGAACAGCTGCGTTAACTGTTCTGCTTGCTCAGCATCCAGCTGATCTTCCTGCGCCAGTCGGCGGGCAAACACTTCTTCCACTTTTAATTCGCTCAGGGTTTCGTTCTCCAGCCGTTCGAGGCTGCGCTGCCGCTGTTCGCGGCTACGGCGCACCAGCAGCACTTCGACCGGCAGATTTTCGGTCAGCGCTTCAATGCGACGTTGCAGATCGCTGAGGTATTCCTGGGTGGTGATCTCAATATCGAGCCAGGTCGGTAGCTCGCTGGTGCTCTCGCTGAACTGCGCCAGCTGATGTTCAATCTCCGCCATCGAGCCTTTCAGCATCTGCATCGGCTGGAAGTGCGGAATGATCAGCGGCGTCACGTCCTTAAGCTTGTCGGAAAATTCCAGCAGGAAGACGCTTTTCTCGCGGCCAAGCTCATCAAAACTGAGCGGAATCGGCGAGCCGCTGTAACGAATGTGCTCGCTGTTGGCGATGCGCTGGGCGCGATGGATGTGACCGAGCGCGATGTAATCGGCGGGCGGAAACGCCTGCGCCGGGAAGGCATCCAGCGTGCCGATATAGATGTCGCGCACCGAATCGCTTTTAGTCACGCCAACGGTGGTGAGATGGCCGGTGGCGATGATCGGCAGCGTACTGCTCATTGACTGCGCGGCGGCGAAACAGTGCTGATAATGCTGCTCGATCGCCTCCAGCAGCGAGATCTGTTTTTCGCGACCGGATTGGCCAGCCTGGCTGCGCAGAATGTCGCGCGGACGCAGAAAAGGAATGGCGCACAGCAGCGCACCCGGCGCGCCATCGCGCTGCTTCAGGGTTAACACCTGTTGTTCTCCCTGCGGCGTGGCGCTGGTGATCACCTGCGTATTCAGGCAGGCCAGCAGCTCGCGTGATTCATTCAGCGTCGCCACCGAATCGTGATTGCCCGCCAGCACCACCAATTGACAGCCGCTTGGCTGCAGCGCCACCACAAAACGGTTAAACATTTCACGCGCGTAGCTCGGCGGCGAACCGGTATCAAACAGATCACCCGCGATAATCAGCGCATCCACCTGATGCTGCACAATCTGATCCAGCAGCCAGTCGAGAAACGCCTGATGTTCCCGCGCGCGACTTTTGCTGTAAAAGAACTGACCGAGATGCCAGTCAGCGGTGTGAATGATGCGCATGTGTGCTCCGTGCTCTGTTTAGCGAAGGCGAATTATAACCACTTAAGATCACAAAGAAAAAAAGCAGATTTTTATTGTGACATTTCTGTTTTTTATCTATCTATCTTAGGGCGGCTTTTTCATAAAAGTGTCACAAAACTGACGCATAATGGCGCCGCAAATCCCCGTGACACGTTGTCACACTAGCAGGAGTTACAATGGCTAAGCGCATTTTGGTTGTGGAAGACGAAGCTCCCATCCGTGAAATGTTATGTTTCGTGCTGGAACAGAATGATTACCAGCCTATTGAGGCGGAAGATTATGACAGCGCGATTAGTAAGCTGATCGAACCCTGGCCTGATTTAATTCTGCTGGACTGGATGTTGCCCGGCGGCAGCGGAATTCAGTTTATTAAGCATTTGAAGCGTGAAGCCATGACGCGTGACATCCCGGTGATGATGCTGACGGCGCGCGGTGAAGAAGAGGATCGCGTGCGCGGTCTGGAAGTGGGCGCGGATGATTACATCACCAAGCCATTCTCACCCAAAGAGCTGATGGCGCGTATTAAAGCGGTGATGCGCCGTATTTCACCGATGGCGGTGGAAGAGGTGATTGAGATGCAGGGCCTGAGCCTTGATCCATCCTCACATCGCGTGATGTCGGAAACCACGCCGCTGGAGATGGGGCCGACCGAATACAAACTGCTGCACTTCTTTATGACGCACCCGGAACGCGTGTACAGCCGCGAACAGCTGCTGAACCACGTTTGGGGCACCAATGTGTATGTCGAAGATCGCACCGTCGATGTGCACATTCGCCGTTTACGTAAAGCGCTGGAATTGACCGGCCACGATCGCATGGTTCAAACCGTTCGCGGAACAGGGTATCGTTTCTCTGCCCGCTACTAAACGTAAACGGAGTTTTTACCGTGCTGGAACGACTCTCCTGGAAGAGATTGTTGACCGAGCTGGCGCTGGTCTGTTTACCTGCGCTGGTGTTGGGTCTGTTGTTCGGATATCTGCCGTGGTTACTGCTGATTGCGGTGACCGGCGTGATGTTCTGGCACTTCAGAAATCTGATGCGTCTGTCGCACTGGTTGTGGGTCGATCGTTCAATGACGCCGCCCACCGGACGCGGCAGCTGGGAACCGCTGTTTTATGGTTTGTATCAGATGCAGTTGCGCAACCGGCGTCGCCGCCGCGAGCTGGGCAATCTGATCAAACGTTTCCGCAGCGGTGCCGAATCGCTGCCGGATGCGGTGGTGCTGACCACCGAAGAGGGCACCATTTTCTGGTGCAACGGCTTGGCGCAGCAGCATCTTGGTTTGCGCTGGCCGGAAGATAACGGCCAGAACATCCTCAATTTACTGCGTTATCCTGAATTCTCCCGCTATATCCGCCAGCGCAAGTTCGATACGCCGCTGACGCAGATCCTTAATAATCAGCATCATATGGAATTCCGCGTGATGCCTTACAGCGAAGGTCAGTGGCTGATGGTGGCGCGTGATGTCACCCAGATGCATCAGCTGGAAGGCGCGCGGCGCAACTTCTTTGCCAACGTCAGTCATGAACTGCGTACGCCGTTAACGGTGTTGCAGGGTTATCTGGAAATGATGGACGACGCGGTAATGAACGAGCGTACGCGCAGCAAGGCGTTGCACACTATGCAAGAGCAGACGCGTCGCATGGACAGCCTGGTGAAGCAGTTGCTGACCTTGTCGCGTATCGAAGCGGCGCCAGCCATCGATCTGAAAGAGACGGTGGATGTGCCGGGCATGCTGCTGCTGTTGCAGCGTGAAGCGGAAACGCTGAGTCAGGGACGCCACACCATCCATTTCCATACCGATCCGCACCTGAAAGTGTTCGGCAACGATGAGCAGCTGCGTAGCGCTATTTCCAATCTGGTCTATAACGCGGTGAATCACACGCCGGGTGGCACACGCATCGACATCAGCTGGTTGCGTACCCAACAAGGCGCGCAGTTTAAGGTGTGCGATGACGGGCCGGGCATCAGCGAACAGCATCTGCCGCGCCTTACCGAACGCTTCTACCGCGTGGACAAAGCGCGTTCACGCGCCACCGGCGGCAGCGGGTTGGGGCTGGCTATCGTGAAGCACGCGCTGGGCCATCATAATGCGCGGCTCGAGATCACCAGCGTGCCGCATCAGGAAACCTGTTTCAGCTTCCTGCTGCCGCCACGCTTGATTGTGGCTAGCGCGCTGCAAGCGCGGGTTAATTAAGGTTTGCACATCCATGGCGTAATGCCGCTCAGTTAAGCACAGAGCGGCTTTCGTTCGCCCTAAGCTGAGGCAGTTGCAGCACCCTTGTGCGGCGACCGAGCAGAGAGCGCCTGGCCGCGCCCTCTGCACTCCCGGGCCTTGCGCCAGCCCAACCCGCCGCTGCGCGGTACCTTCCTCATTCACGATTCCTGACGGACCGGTGTCGATTCGCTCCTGCTCAGCGCCACCTCTCGCCGCATCCATGCGGCTCGCCCTGGAATCCCTCAATCGTTCAGCGGTTTGGGATGTCGCCTCAACACCCGCGCTGCACCATAAAGGCATAATTTTGACTTGCCATCGCTACAAGTCTCGTAGGGTTGCCATTTATGGCGACCGCTTCGCGCTTAGCTGACAACCTTTACGCAATTTATTGCGCGATAAATCACGCCGCTCCAGAATAGGCGTCTCATTAAATTGCGGAATCGCCCATGAAATCGCTGTTGCTATCCCTCTCGCTGCTTTGCTCTGCTTTGGCACACGGCCAACAAACCATGCTAACCGGCAATCTGAGCAGCGTCGGATCGGATACGTTGGGTTATCTGATGACCCTGTGGGGCGAGGATTTTAGCCGCCAGTCGCCGGGCGTGAACGTTCAGGTGCAGGCGGCGGGATCGTCTACCGCACCGACCGCGCTGGCCGCCGGTGCTGCACAATTGGGCGCGATGAGCCGCCCGATGCAGATCGACGAACGTCAACTGTTCATTGCGCGCTACGGCTATCCGCCGCTGGCGGTGCCGGTGGCGATGGATGCGCTGGTGGTGGTGGTCAATCAGGACAATCCGCTGCCGCGCATCGCGCCGCAACAACTCGATGCGCTGTTTTCCATCACGCGCCTGTGCGGCGGGCAGCAGGTGCCGCAGCGCTGGGGCGATCTCGGCTTGAGCGACAGCCAGTGGGCAACGCGCAGCATCCAGCGTTATGGACGTAACTCGGCGTCGGGCACCTGGGGCTTCTTCAAGCAGCAGGCGCTGTGTAAAGGCGATTTCCGTGCTGACGTCGCTGAATTCCCCGGTTCCGCTGCGGTGGTGCAAGCCGTTGCCGCCACGCCCAATAGCATTGGTTACGCCAGTTTTGGCTTTCATCTCAGCGGCGTGAAAATGCTGCCGGTGGTCACGGCGAATGGCGACAGCGTGATGCCGGATGCCGAATCTATTCGCAGCGGCCGCTATCCGTGGTCGCGTCCGCTCTATATCTACGTCAACAAAGCACCCGGCAAACCGCTGCCGCCGCTGGTGAATGCCTTTCTGCATCAGGTGTTGTCGCCACAAGGTCAGCGCCGGGTGAGCGAGGCCGGTTATCTGCCGTTGTCAGACAGCCAGATGGCGCGAGCGCGGGCGGCCATTGAGGGAAATTGAAGAACGTGCATCTGAACATGAAATAGTTTCATGTAAGCTGAATTTTCTTCCGTTGCTGAAAGGGCAACAGCGTGGCATTCTCTTTGGACATATAGCCATCCAGATGGCTGAAATAACCCAGCGAAATTATACCCTGACGCAACTAAGCGCTCAGCGAGGAGATAAGATGCCACGTCATAACCCGTTCCGCGCCGATACCGTCGGCAGTTTTCTGCGTCCCGCTGCCATCAAGCAGGCGCGTGTGCAGTTTGCCAATGGCGACATCAATGCTGATCAACTGCGTCAGGTTGAAGATCGCGAAATACGTCATGTGGTGGAGCAGCAGCGCGCCAATGGCCTGCAGATCGTTACCGATGGTGAATTCCGTCGCGCATGGTGGCACTTCGACTTCTTCGGCGATCTGCACGGCGTTGAGTTGTTCGAAGCGGAGCAGGGCATTCAGTTCAATGGCGTGCAGACCAAAGCGCACGGCGTGAAAGTCACCGGTAAAGTAGCCTTTAATCCGGAACACCCAATGCTGGATCACTTCCGCTTCCTGCAAAGCGTAGCGGGCGATGCGGTTGCCAAGATGACCATTCCCAGCCCAAGCGTGCTGCACTTCCGCGGTGGCCGCAAGGTGATCGATGCCACAGTCTATCCCGATCTGAAAGAATACTTCGCCGATCTGGCGCAGACCTATAAAGACGCGATTAACGCGTTTTACGCGGCTGGCTGCCGTTATCTGCAGCTGGATGACACGGTGTGGGCCTATCTGTGCTCTACCGAACAGCAGCAACAGATCCGCGAACGTGGTGAAGATCCGCAGGAACTGGCGCGCATCTATGCTGAGGTGCTGAATACCGCGCTGGAAGGTAAGCCAGAAGATCTGACCGTTGGGCTGCATGTGTGTCGCGGCAACTTCCGCTCAACCTGGATCTCCGAAGGTGGCTATGAGCCGGTCGCTGAAGTGCTGTTTGGCGGCGTGAATATCGATGCCTTCTACCTTGAGTATGACAACGAACGTTCAGGTGGCTTTGAACCGCTGCGCTTCCTCAAGCCGGGTCATCAGCAAGTGGTGCTGGGTTTGATCACCACTAAAACCGGTGAGCTGGAAGATGCGGAACAGGTAAAAGCGCGTCTGCAGGAAGCAGCACAGTTCGTCAGCCTCGATCAAATCTGCCTCAGCCCGCAGTGTGGTTTTGCGTCTACCGAAGAGGGCAACAGCCTGAGCGAAGAGCAACAGTGGCAGAAGATTCGTCTGGTGGTCGATATAGCAAGAACAGTCTGGTAATTCCGTAAAGTTAGCCAAACAGGCGCGTAAATCGCGCCTTTTGTGCATCTTAAGGGCGATTTATGCAAAGAGATCTCCCGTGCTGAGGAAACTTTTAGCAAATCATCTGAGGTGTTTTCCTACAATTCCACCGTGATTCACTGCTTTCTCCCGCTATCTTGTTATATCCTTCTGGTTTTTCGATCCCGTATTGCCTTTCTTCGCTATAAACGTTCTAATTTGCGCCGTTGTCGATTTATCCCTCTGCGAACAGAAGAAAAGTAGATTAAATCACCTGCGCTTTAACGATTAGTCCCGCATAACACGCTGGTCTTGCCGAATAAGTCCTTGTTTTAGCGCATCCAGAGGACAACACGAACTCAACTTCCACCGCAACATTAGCTACAGGCAGTACAGAAGTTTATGACACATCGTTTAACCTCCAAGGATATCCTGGCGCTGGGCTTCATGACGTTTGCCCTGTTCGTTGGCGCAGGAAATATCATCTTCCCACCGATGGTGGGGATTCAGTCTGGCGAACACGTTTGGATTGCGGCCTTCGGCTTCCTGATTACCGCGGTTGGCTTACCGGTGATCACTGTTATCGCGCTGGCGCGCGTGGGCGGCGGCATTGATGCGCTGAGCTCACCGATTGGTAAAGCCGCAGGCTTGCTGCTGGCGACCGTTTGCTATCTGGCTGTTGGCCCGCTGTTTGCCACGCCGCGTACCGCTACCGTTTCCTTTGCCGTCGGTATTGCACCGCTGACCGGCGACGGCGCGCTGCCGCTGTTCATCTATAGCCTGATTTACTTTGCGCTGGTGATCGGCATCTCGCTGTATCCGGGCAAATTGCTGGATACCGTTGGTCACTTCCTCGCACCGCTGAAAATTCTGGCGCTGATTGTGCTCGGCGTTGCCGTGCTGATCTGGCCGGCTGGTGGCGTTTCGCCGGGCACCGAAGAGTATCAGCGTGCGGCCTTCTCCAGCGGTTTCGTCAATGGTTATCTGACCATGGATACGCTGGGTGCGCTGGTGTTCGGTATCGTTATCGTCAATGCGGCGCGTTCACGCGGTGTTGAAGATGCCAAACTGCTGACGCGCTACACCATGCTGGCGGGTATTATCGCGGGTATCGGTTTAACGCTGATTTACCTGACGCTGTTCAAGCTCGGTAACGATAGCGGCGCATTAGTGGCGCAGAGCGCCAACGGTGCTGAGATTCTGCATGCTTACGTGCAGCAGACCTTCGGCGGCATGGGCAGCTTCTTCCTCGCCGCGCTGATCTTCGTCGCCTGCATGGTGACGGCGGTGGGCCTGACCTGCGCTTGTGCAGAATTCTTTGCGCAATACGTTCCGCTGTCGTATAAAACGCTGGTATTTATTCTGGGTCTGTTCTCGATGGTGGTGTCGAATCTCGGCCTGAGCCATCTGATTCAGATCTCGATTCCGGTGCTGACGGCGATTTATCCGCCCTGCATCGTGCTGGTGGTGCTGAGCTTCACGCTGAAGTTCTGGAACAAAAGTTCGCGTATCATCGCGCCGACCATGCTGGTAAGCCTGCTGTTCGGTATCGTTGATGCCATCAAAACCACCAGCTTTAAAGATGTGTTGCCGCTGTTCAGCCAGCATCTGCCGCTGGCCGATCAGGGGCTTTCCTGGTTGCCGCCATCGCTGGCGATGCTGGTGATTGCTGCGGTAGTTGATCGGGCAAAAGGACGTGAGCAGGTCGCGGTTCATCAGTAAGCGACATTGCTGTTAATTTCAACCACGGGCTTGCCCGTGGTTTTTCATTTTCAAGGTACTGAGTGTTATGCAAGAAACCAATAAGCTCAAACGCGGACTGAGCACGCGCCACATTCGCTTTATGGCGCTGGGATCGGCGATTGGCACCGGGCTGTTCTATGGCTCGGCGGATGCCATCAAAATGGCAGGCCCAAGCGTGCTGCTGGCCTATATCATCGGCGGCGCGGTGGCGTACATCATCATGCGTGCGCTGGGTGAGATGTCGGTCAACAACCCGCAGGCCAGCTCATTCTCGCGCTATGCGCAGGATTATCTTGGCCCGCTGGCCGGTTATATCACCGGCTGGACCTACTGTTTTGAAATCCTGATTGTGGCGATTGCCGACGTCACGGCTTTTGGTATCTACATGGGTGTGTGGTTCCCCGATGTGCCGCACTGGATTTGGGTGTTGAGCGTGGTGCTGATTATCGGCGCCATCAACCTGATGAGCGTGAAAGTGTTTGGCGAAGTGGAGTTTTGGTTCTCCTTTTTCAAAGTCGCCACCATCATCATCATGATCCTCGCCGGCTTCGGCATGATTTTCTGGGGCATCGGCAACGGCGGTCAGCCGACCGGCATTCACAATCTGTGGACCAACGGCGGCTTCTTCGCGCACGGCATCGTCGGCATGCTGCTGTCACTGCAGATGGTGATGTTTGCCTACGGCGGGATTGAGATTATCGGCATTACCGCCGGTGAAGCGGAAGATCCGAAAACCTCGATTCCACGCGCCATCAACTCCGTACCGATGCGTATTCTGGTGTTCTACGTTGGTACGCTGTTCGTCATCATGTCGATTTATCCGTGGAATCAGGTGGGCACTTCCGGCAGTCCGTTCGTGCTGACTTTCCAGCATTTGGGCATTGCGGCGGCGGCATCGATCCTTAACTTCGTGGTGCTGACGGCGTCGCTGTCGGCAATCAATAGCGATGTGTTTGGCGTGGGACGTATGCTGCACGGCATGGCGCAACAGGGCCACGCACCGAAGGTATTCCAGAAGGTATCGAATCGCGGGATTCCGTGGGTGACCGTGTTGGTGATGATGCTGGCGATGTTGATCGCGGTGTATCTCAACTACCTGATGCCGGAGAAAGTGTTCCTGGTCATCGCCTCGCTGGCGACCTTTGCTACCGTTTGGGTGTGGATCATGATTCTGCTGTCGCAGATTGCCTTTCGCCGCAAGATTGGCAAAGAGCAAGCCGGGAAGCTGGATTTTGCCATGCCGGGCGGCAGCAAAACCGCATGGTTTGGCGTGCTGTTCCTGGCCTTCATTATTGGACTGATTGGTTACTTCCCGGATACGCGCGTGTCGCTTTACGTTGGTTTTGCGTGGATTGCGCTGCTGTTGCTGGCGTGGCCGCTAGTGAAAAAGCGTAAAGGCTAACTATATTGTAGGGTCGCCATTTATGGCGACCTTTTTATATATGACGATTTCAATATAAAAATAATCACGCCATCCCAAAATAATAAAACACTAAAAATATCTCGGCGCATCCTGGCGCCGAAAAGAACTGCAAAAAGGAAACAATGAGTATTACTAAGGGATGTTTGACTTGCGCAGCATATCGTATTTTTAATGATGCCAGGATGTTCGAAAAAAAAAGAGAAAAGTCTCACTGCGAAATAGAATATTACTTACAGTGCGCTTAAGTAATTTTAGTTAAAGGTTAAGTTCGCATAAATTAACGAACTTAACCCAATGTGAAAATTATAACGACAAATGCGCAGGCAATAGCGCTTTCAGCTGCGGATAAATTACCGCATTTGCCAGCAGCACCGGATTGCCATTTTGCAAACCCTGATTAGCCAGATAATCGTTGGTGATGCCGCCCGCTTCGCGCATCAGCACGATGCCCGGCAAACCATCCCACGGATTCATATGCGCTTCGTAGTAACCTATTAGTCGACCCGCCGCGGCCCACGCACTCATTAATGCTCCCGAACCGTTACGGATAAACATGCCGCCCTGCGCCAGTAATGTGCTGATAAAAGTGGTCAGCGGTTCAATCGGTTGGCTGTTGGAACTGCTCAAACCGAGCAATCCCTGATCGAGCTGCTGCGCGCTGTGCGCCTGAATGCGTTTATCATTTACCCAGGCACCTTTTCCTCGGCAGGCGTGAAAGGTTTCATGATGATTGGGATCGCACACCACGCCGATTACGGCTTCGTTTTCACAAACAATCGCCAGCGAAACGCACCAGTTGTGCAAGCCGTTCAGGAAGCTGCTGGTGCCATCAATCGGATCGATCACCCAGATAAAGCGTGCGCCTGACGTTTCTCCGCCGCTCTCTTCGCCCAGCACCGCATCGTCAGGAAAGCGTTCGTGGATCAGATGCTTGACTAATTCCTCCACGTTGCGATCAGCTTCGCTGACCACATCCTGCAGGTCTTTCTTATGCTCAACCACTAATTGATGACGTTGCTGATACCAGGATAAAGCCCGACTGGCGGCGGTTTTAGCAACCTCACAGGCGAAATGATAACGTGCGTCGAGTTCGGTAAGCGAAGCTGATGACATCTTTTCCTCTTATGATTTTTAGGCTGGCGAAGCGACAACAGACGCCCAAAATGGCGTATTGGCTGTGTGACGGACTTAACAAAAGTTAAGAAAGGTTTCATTAAGCCGTAGATGACTGCGCGTGACAAGAGGGGGAGAAGGCCCGCCACTAAAATTTTTATTTTCACTGGCGGGTTATGCGGGATGAAGCGTTAATGGTGGGTTCTCACGCCGATTTGACGCATGTCGTTGCCGGTAGGCGATTGGTGTACGCGCAGGCCAAAAGTCGGCAGCACCGCGTAAATATGGTCGAAGATATCCGATTGAATATTTTCATACTCTTTCCATACCGTGGTGCTGGTGAACACATACACTTCCAGCGGCAAACCGTTTTCACCCGGCGCTAACTGACGCACCATTAATGTCATCTCCTTATGAATATGCGGATGTTGCTCCAGCCAGCTTTGCAACCAGGCGCGGAAAGTACCAACGTTAGTCAGGCGGCGACCGTTGAGCGGCGAATTCAAATCACAGCCGAGCTGCGCATTCCACGCCGCCACTTCTTCGCTTTTGCTATTCAGATAGGGCGTGAGCAGATGCGCACTTTTTAACTGCTGCATCATGGCGTCATCAAGGAAAGTGATGCTGGTGGTATCGATATTAATACTGCGCTTAATGCGACGTCCGCCGGATTCCGACATGCCGCGCCAGTTTTTAAAGGAGTCGGAAATTAAGGCGTAAGCGGGAATGGTCACAATGGTGTTATCCCAGTTGCGCACTTTTACCGTGGTCAGGGAAATATCAATGACCGCACCGTCCGCGCCATATTTCGGCATTTCCAGCCAATCATTCATTTTCAGCATATTATTGGCCGCTAACTGAATGCCGGCCACCAGACCGAGAATCGGATCTTTAAATACCAGCATCAGCACCGCCGTCATGGCACCGAGACCGGTGATCAATACGCCAGGCGATTTACCCAACAGCAGCGAAATAATCATGATCACCATTAAAATGGCGGCGATCAATTTCACGCTCTGGATAATTCCGCGCAGCGGCAATTGCTGCGCCAGCATGCTGTTTGCGCTGAGCTGCTGCAGCAGATCCAGCAGCGAGAACAGCATCAGCAGCGCGAAGATCATCATCCACAGCTGAGCGAAAATCAGCAGCGCAGGATAGATCTGAGAGCTGTCGTGCAGGAACAGCTCGGTCTGTAATTTGAATAGCACGCCTTGCATCAACCATACGCTGCGGCTAAACAGGCGGCTGTTAATCAGCGCCTTCGGCCACTGACGGCTGCTTTTCTCGGTATAGCGACGCAGGAGCGGCAAGATGGCGCGGTGCAGAATGGCGTGAGTGATTAACGAGATGGCAAAGATAATGGCGATCACTATCCCTAACGCCATAATGTGCGTGTAGCTAAGACCGGCTTCTGCGAGCCGGTTGGCAATAAGATGCTGCATGAGATTTCCCTAAGTGTGACGAAGATTAAGGCCACGAAGGGTAGGGGATGGGAAATTTCCCGTCCAACAGACGGGTCTTGAATTACCTAATATTACAATTCCTGCGCCCGCGCGGCGGCCATTAAGCGCGGATAAAACTGGAAGAACAGCGGCTCAAGTTGATCATAATGATCAACAAAATCCTGGTAAGAATCGCGCAGTGCGGCCAGACGCGGACGGCGATGCGCCATGCCATTTAGCACCCGCGCCAGCCGTGTCGGTTCGGCATAGTGCTCAAACCAGCGTTCGCGCCACATCACTGCATTCAGTTCGATGAAACCTTCCGGCGTGCCGGCCAGTTGCGGCACGATGTCTTGTTCTGCCGCAGCGGTAAACGCTACCAGCGATTGCGTCGGGTGAATTTTCTCCCAGTGCAGTGCGAGAAAGTGGTCCCAAATCACGTCCAGCGTGATGGGCGCCACGCGGCGTGTTTCCGGGCGAAATAGCTCACGCGCAATACGCACTTCGGGCAGATTATCGGTCAGGACGTCAAGGCGACGATGCATGGCAATGCCAGCCACCACCGGTGCAGGCCATTGTGATTGCACGTTGCCGCGCACGAAATCGGCCATGAGATTGCCCAGCAGAGAGCTGTTAGCCAGCTGCGCCAGGTGAAGGTGAGCGAGAAAGTTCATGGCGCACATTATAAGCAGAATCACAGAAACTCAGCCAGTTGTTCAGAATTTGCCGCTTTTCCGCTAGACTATGCCGCCTGATTTTAAGTCCTGAAGAAGTGAAGCATGCGCGTAGCCGATTTTACCTTTGAGTTGCCAGAATCCTTAATCGCCCACTATCCGCAGGCGCAGCGAAGCGGTTGCCGCCTGCTGTCGCTGGATGGCCCAAGCGGCGCGTTAAGCCACGGCGTATTTACAGACGTGATGGATAAGCTCAATCCGGGCGATCTGCTGGTGTTCAACAACACCCGCGTGATTCCGGCGCGCGTTTTTGGCCGTAAAGCCAGCGGCGGCAAAATCGAGATGCTGGTTGAGCGCATGCTGGACGACAAACGCGTGCTGGCGCACGTGCGCGCTTCTAAAGCGCCCAAGCCGGGTGCAGAGTTGCTGCTGGGCGATGACGAAAGCGTCAAAGCCACGATGGTGGCGCGTCATGACACGCTGTTTGAGATCGCTTTCGAAGACGACCGTGCGGTGCTGGATATTCTCAACAGCGTCGGTCATATGCCGTTGCCGCCATATATCGATCGTCCGGATGAAGATGCAGACCGTGAGCTGTACCAAACCGTGTACGGCGTGCGTCCCGGCGCCGTCGCCGCGCCGACCGCCGGTTTGCACTTTGACGAGCCGCTGCTAGAGGCGCTGAGAGCCAAAGGCGTTGAGATGGCGTTCGTCACGCTGCACGTCGGTGCAGGGACTTTCCAGCCGGTGCGCGTGGAAACCATCGAAGATCACATCATGCACGCCGAATACGCGGAAGTGCCGCAGGATGTGGTGGATGCGGTGCTGGCGTGTAAAGCGCGCGGCAACAAAGTGGTCGCCGTGGGCACCACCTCAGTGCGATCGCTGGAGAGCGCCGCGAAGGCCAGCCAGAACGCGCTGATTGCACCGTTCTTCGATGACACGCAGATTTTCATCTATCCCGGCTATCACTATCAGGTGATCGATGCGTTGATCACCAACTTCCACTTGCCGGAATCGACCCTGATTATGCTGGTTTCGGCCTTTGCCGGTTATCAGCACACCATGGCGGCTTATCACAGCGCGGTGGCAGAGCAGTACCGTTTCTTTAGCTACGGGGATGCGATGTACATCACCCGTAATCCACAAGCGCCTGATGAAAGCGTCGGCGCATAATTGAATCAGACTGTTTCTCTGATTAGAGGTTAATGTGAAATTTGAATTAGATACCACCGACGGGCGCGCGCGCCGTGGCCGTCTGGTCTTTGATCGTGGAGTAGTCGAAACCCCGGCATTTATGCCCGTGGGCACCTACGGCACGGTGAAAGGCATGACGCCGGAAGAAGTGAAAGAGACCGGTGCGCAGATCCTGCTCGGCAACACCTTCCACCTGTGGCTGCGCCCAGGTCAGGAGATCATGAAACTGCACGGCGACCTGCACGATTTCATGAACTGGCAAGGGCCGATCCTCACCGATTCCGGCGGCTTCCAGGTATTCAGCCTCGGCGATATTCGCAAGATCACCGAAGCGGGCGTGCATTTCCGCAACCCGATTAACGGCGACCCGATTTTCCTCGATCCGGAAAAGTCGATGGAGATTCAGTTCGATCTCGGCTCTGACGTAGTGATGATCTTCGACGAATGTACGCCATATCCTGCGGATTGGGATTACGCCAAACGTTCGATGGAGATGTCATTACGCTGGGCCCAGCGCAGCCGTGACCGCTTCGATTCGCTCGGCAATAAAAATGCATTATTCGGCATTATTCAGGGCGGTGTTTACGAAGATTTACGAGATGTCTCCGTTAAAGGTCTGGTAGAGATTGGCTTTGATGGGTACGCTGTGGGCGGCCTGGCGGTGGGTGAACCTAAAGAGGACATGCACCGAATCCTGGAGCACGTCTGTCCGCAAATTCCGCAAGACAAACCGCGTTATTTGATGGGCGTCGGCAAGCCAGAAGATCTGGTGGAAGGCGTTCGCCGCGGTATCGATATGTTTGACTGCGTTATGCCAACGCGCAATGCGCGTAATGGTCATCTGTTTGTTACGGATGGCGTGGTGAAAATTCGTAATGCCCGGTATAAAGATGACACCGCAACGCTGGATGCAGAGTGTGATTGTTACACCTGTCGCAATTATAGCCGCGCCTACTTGCATCATCTTGATCGCTGTAACGAAATACTGGGCGCACGCCTGAATACGATTCACAATCTGCGCTACTACCAGCGTTTGATGGCCGGTTTACGTAAGGCTATCGAAGAGGGTAAATTAGAGCACTTTGTTAGCGAGTTCTACCAACGGACGGGGAAGGCGGTTCCTCCGCTGAACGTCTGATAATTCATCAATGAGGGAAATTTAATGAGCTTTTTCATTTCTGACGCCGTAGCCGCAGCAGGCGCACCGTCTCAGGGAAGTCCGTATTCTCTGGTGATCATGCTGGTGGTATTTGGTCTGATCTTCTACTTCATGATTCTGCGTCCGCAGCAGAAGCGTACTAAAGATCACAAGAAGCTGATGGATTCCATCTCTAAAGGTGATGAAGTGCTGACCAGCGGTGGTTTAGTTGGCCGTGTGACCAAAGTGGCAGAAACTGGCTATGTTTCTATTGCCCTGAACGACACCACTGAAGTAGTTGTTAAACGTGATTTCGTGGCCGCCGTTCTGCCGAAAGGTACTTTGAAGGCGCTGTAATTTTTTCTTCCCGAAGGGAACTGCCGTGTTAAACCGTTATCCTTTGTGGAAGTACATCATGCTGGTCGTCGTGATTCTCGTCGGCCTGCTCTATGCGCTTCCTAACCTTTATGGTGAGGATCCGGCCGTTCAGATCACTGGTGCGCGCGGTGGCGCCGCCAGTGAGCAAACGTTGGATCAGATCCAGACCGTATTAAAACAAGACAATATCGAGAGCAAATCCCTCGCTCTGGAAAATGGTGCCATTCTGGCCCGCTTTGCAACGCAGGATGCGCAGCTGCGCGCGCGTGATGCTATCACCACCGCGCTGGGCGAAGACTACATTGTGGCACTCAACCTCGCGCCGGCAACCCCTCGCTGGCTGAGCATGCTGGCCGCAGAACCGATGAAACTCGGTCTTGATCTGCGCGGCGGCGTTCACTTCCTGATGGAAGTGGATATGGATACGGCTCTGGGCAAACTGCAAGAGCAGAACGCCGACAGCCTGCGCAGCGATCTGCGCGACAAAAGCATTCCGTATACTACCGTTAATAAAATCGCGAACTATGGCGTAGAAGTGCGTTTCCGTGACGGCGCCAGCCGTGACGCGGCAATCAGCTACTTGTCTACTCGCCACCGCGATCTGGTGATCTCAAGCCAGGGCAGCGATGCGCTGCGTGCGGTGATGAGTGATGCGCGCCTGAGCGAAGCGCGTGAATATGCGGTGCAGCAAAACATCACCATTCTGCGTAATCGTGTGAACCAGCTCGGCGTTGCCGAACCGCTGGTGCAGCGTCAGGGTTCTGACCGTATCGTGGTGGAACTGCCGGGTATTCAGGACACCGCGCGCGCTAAAGAGATCCTGGGCGCAACCGCCACGCTGGAATTCCGTCTGGTGAACACCAGCGTAGATCCAACCGCCGCGGCCAGCGGCCGTGTGCCAGGCGATTCGGAAGTGAAGAAAACCCGTGAAGGGCAGCCAGTGGTGCTGTACAAGCGTGTGATTCTAACCGGTGATCACATTACCGATTCCACGTCGAGCATGGATGAGTACAACCAGCCGCAGGTGAACATTTCACTGGATGGCGCAGGCGGCAACATGATGTCGAACTTCACCAAGGACAACATCGGCAAGCCGATGGCGACCCTGTTTGTGGAGTACAAAGACAGCGGTAAGAAAGATGCCAACGGCCGTTCGATTCTGGTGAAACAGGAAGAAGTAATTAACGTGGCGAACATTCAGTCGCGCCTCGGTAACAGCTTCCGTATCACCGGCATCAACAATCCAAACGAAGCACGTCAGCTGTCGCTGCTGCTGCGCGCGGGTGCGTTGATTGCACCAATCCAGATTGTAGAAGAGCGGACTATCGGCCCAACCATGGGTCAGCAGAACATCACACAAGGCCTCGAAGCCTGCCTGTGGGGTTTGATCGCCTCCATCCTGTTCATGGTGGTGTTCTACAAGAAGTTTGGTCTTATCGCGACCAGCGCACTGCTGTGTAACCTGGTGCTGATTGTCGGCATCATGTCACTGCTGCCGGGCGCAACGCTCACCATGCCGGGTATTGCCGGTATCGTGTTGACGCTGGCGGTTGCGGTCGATGCTAACGTGTTGATTAACGAACGTATTAAAGAAGAGTTGCGTAACGGACGCTCGGTACAGCAGGCGATTCATGAAGGCTATAAAGGCGCCTTCTCCAGTATCGTCGACGCCAACGTCACTACGCTGATTAAAGTCATCATTCTTTATGCGGTCGGTACCGGTTCAATCAAAGGCTTTGCGATTACTACCGCTATCGGTATCGCAACCTCAATGTTTACCGCTATCGTCGGCACCCGTGCCATCGTTAACCTGGTGTACGGCGGCAAACGCATCAACAAGCTGTCTATCTGAGGAGTGCGTTGTGGCACAGGAATATAGTATTGAGCAGCTAAACCACGGGCGTAAAGTCGTCGACTTTATGCGCTGGGATAAGCTGGCTTTCATCATCTCCGGTCTGCTGATTGTGGCGTCTATCGCCATCGTCGCTGTCAAAGGCTTCAACTGGGGCCTCGACTTTACCGGCGGAACGGTGATTGAGATTAACCTGGAAAAACCGGCGGATCTTGATGCGCTACGCGAAGGCTTGGTGAAAGCGGGCTTTGAAGAGCCGCTGGTGCAGAACTTTGGTAGCAGCCGCGATGTGATGGTGCGTATGCCTCCGGCAACCGGCAATGCTGGCACCGAACTGGGCAACAAAGTGCTGGCTTCCATTAGCCAGACCACGCAGCAGAACGCCACCGTGAAGCGTGTCGAGTTCGTTGGCCCAAGCGTGGGTAGCGATCTGGCGCAGGCTGGTGCGATGGCGCTGCTGTCGGCGCTGATTGCGATTCTGATCTACATCGGCTTCCGCTTTGAGTGGCGTTTGGCGCTGGGTACCGTACTGGCGCTGGCGCACGATGTGATCATCACCTGCGGAATTCTGGCGCTATCACGGGTTGAAATTGATCTGACGATTGTCGCCTCGCTAATGTCGGTGATTGGTTACTCGCTTAACGATAAGATCGTGGTCTCTGACCGTATTCGTGAGAACTTCCGCAAAATCCGTCGCGGTTCTTCTTACGACATCACCAACGTGTCGCTGACCCAGACGCTGAGCCGTACCTTGATCACCTCCATCACTACGCTGGCGATGATCATGATCCTGTTCGTGTTTGGTGGTGCGTTGCTGAAAGGCTTCTCACTGACCATGCTGATCGGTGTCACCATCGGTACCATTTCATCGATTTATGTCTCTTCAGCGCTGGCGTTGAAACTGGGCATGAAGCGTGAACACATGCTGGTGCAGAAAGTGGAAAAAGAGGGCGCAGATCAGCCTTCGATTCTGCCGTAATTCTGCGTGAAAATAGAAAGGGCTGCCAATGGCAGCCCTTTTTTTATGCCTGTCGATCAGGGCATGCTTTTCGCGGCTGGAGGCTCAACATCGTGCACGCGCACGTAGCCGAGTTGATCCGGGGTTAACCCGCTGAGTCGCAGCGGCACGCTAACCGAACTGCGTGGCATTAACTCGGCGGGAACGTCGATGGTCTGGCTCAGGCTGCCCGCGTTAAGCGGTTTGCCGCTGGCCGGATCCATTTCGCCCCAAACCACGGTAGCGCGCAGCGCCGGAATCGGCTGGTCATCAGTCGAGCGGATATTCAGGTTGGCGCGACTGCCGCTGGCTTCACCCGCCACCTGCGAGAGTGACAAGCGCAGTTTACCCAGCTGCGTCTGCAGTTCTACCGGCGTATTGGCTTGCGGCAACAGCCACGCGCCCTGGTTGGATTGGCTGTTCAGCTGTCCCTGAATCTCCAGCGCCGTTGCCTGATTGGTCAGCTTGCGCATCTTCTGATTAAGCTGACTCACTTCCTGATGCAACTCTTTGACCTGCGGTGAAACCGGCGTTGAACTGCAACCACTGAGAACCAGCAAAGAGAGTGCTGCCGGAGCCCAAAACGTCCTGATCGTCATGCAATGTCCTTTCTTTATTCGGGAATACGTAAAACCTGGCCAGGGTAGATCTTATCAGGATGCGTCAGCATTGGCTTGTTCGCCTCGAAAATCTTGTTGTATTGATTAGGATTTCCGTAGACCTCTTTCGATACCGCACTCAAGGTATCGCCTTTTTTCACGGTGTAGAATTTCGCGGGCGTAGCGGCATCGCTGGTGGTGACCTTGTCATCGACCTTGGTGATCCCCGCGACGTTACCGGCTGCGACCAGAATCTTCTCTTTCAACTCCTGAGAGATGCCATCACCGGTCACGGTCACGGTATCGCCTTTCACATCTACCTTGACCTTATCGCTGTCGGGCAAACCGAGTTTGTTAATGTGATCCTGCAATTTCTTGCTGGCATCGTCGCCGCCGCCACTCACGGCATCCCACAGTTTTTCTCCAGCATCTTTCACGAAATCAAACAGACCCATACATCCTCCAGATTTTTATGATGTTGGCCGCCTTGCTGGCAGCTCTCTAAGCGTAGTGGTTTTTTGACGAGGGAACATGGGGGAGATGTCTTGCATTTGGCTTAATGTCACAAATCGCGATTCACACATTATGTGCCACACACATACATTTTGTGCCGCGATCGCGCTACACTGTGTGGCCTATTTATCTCGCATCAGGAAGCCTCATGCATTGCCCATTCTGCTCCGCTGTGGACACCAAAGTGATTGATTCTCGTCTGGTTAGTGAAGGATCGTCGGTGCGTCGCCGTCGTCAGTGTCTGGTGTGTCATGAGCGTTTTACCACCTTTGAAGTGGCGGAGCTGGTGATGCCGCGCGTGGTGAAAAGCAATGATGTGCGTGAACCCTTCAATGAAGACAAGCTTAGCAGCGGCATGATCAAGGCGCTGGAAAAACGCCCGGTGAGCGCCGATGCGGTGGAGAGCGCGGTCAATCATATTAAAACCCAGCTGCGCGCCACCGGCGAACGCGAAGTGCCAAGCGCACTGATCGGCAATCTGGTGATGGATGAGCTGAAAAAACTCGATAAAGTCGCCTACATTCGCTTTGCCTCGGTCTATCGCAGCTTCGAAGATATTCGCGATTTTGGTGAAGAGATCGCCCGCCTACAGGACTAATCCATGACTGACGAACGCTATATGGCGCGCGCGCTGGAACTGGCGCGCCGCGGACGCTTTACCACCACACCGAATCCGAATGTCGGCTGCGTGATTGTACGCGAAGGCGAGATTGTCGGCGAAGGCTGGCATCAGCGCGCCGGCGAACCGCATGCCGAAGTGCACGCGCTGCGTATGGCGGGCGAACGAGCCGCTGGCGCAACCGCGTATGTCACGCTGGAACCTTGCAGTCATCATGGACGCACGCCGCCGTGCTGCGATGCGCTGATTGCCGCTGGCGTGACGCGCGTGGTCGCCGCAATGCAGGATCCCAATCCGCAGGTGGCGGGACGTGGACTCTATCGTTTACAGCAGGCGGGCATCGACGTCAGTCATGGCCTGATGATGAACGAAGCGGAAGCGCTGAACCGGGGTTTTCTGAAACGCATGCGCACCGGATTCCCATGGATCCAGCTGAAACTCGGCGCATCCCTTGATGGGCGCACAGCCATGGCGAGTGGCGAAAGTCAGTGGATCACCTCCGCAGCCGCAAGGCGCGATGTGCAACGTTTACGCGCGCAGAGTTCAGCTATTCTTAGCACCAGCGCCACCGTGTTAGCAGATAACCCATCGTTAACGGTGCGCTGGAGTGAATTGAATGAAGAGGTGCGTGAGCAGCTCGATGAAAGCCAGCTGCGCCAGCCGGTGCGCGTGGTGATTGACAGCCAACAGCGTGTCACGCCGCAACACCGTTTGATTGACCAACCGGGCGAAACCTGGCTGATGCGCAGCGAACCCGATGAACAAGCGTGGCCCGCCAGCGTGACCCAGATCGCCGTGCCACAGCGTGGCGAACAGCTGGATCTGGTGGCGATGATGATGTTGCTTGGCCAGCGGCAGATCAACAGCGTGTGGGTAGAAGCCGGCGCCAGTTTGGCTGGCGCGCTGCTGCAAGCGGGCTTGGTGGATGAGCTGATCGTTTACATGGCGCCGAAGCTGTTAGGCAATGCTGCTCGCGGCCTGTGTACGCTGCCGGGACTGGAACAGCTGGCCGATGCGCCGGCTCTGAATTTTAGCGATGTGCGGCTGGTGGGCGAGGACCTGCGCCTGACGCTGACACCGCGTTGAAAGCGCGCGGAAAAGCCTGAGCGCGTCGCCAAAGAGTATGATAGAATCCGCCCCCTTCTGCGGGGCCATAAAACAACCCAAAGGATATGTATGAAAGTTATCGAAGCTCCTGTTGCCACGCCTGATGCAAACATTGCCATCGTAATTGCGCGTTTTAACAACTTCATTAATGACAGCCTGCTGGACGGCGCGATTGACGCACTTAAGCGCATCGGCCAGGTGAAAGCAGATAACATCACCGTTGTCTGGGTTCCGGGTGCATACGAACTGCCGCTGGCAGCACGCGCACTGGCGAAAGCCGGTAAGCACGACGCCATTGTTGCGTTGGGCACCGTGATTCGTGGCGGCACCGCACATTTCGAATATGTGGCCGGTGAAGCCAGTTCGGGCATTGCGCATGTCGCGATGACCAGCGAAATCCCGGTGACCTTCGGCGTGTTGACCACTGAAAATATCGAGCAGGCGATTGAACGCGCCGGCACGAAAGCAGGGAATAAAGGTGCCGAAGCGGCCCTGACTGCACTCGAAATGATCAACGTATTGAAAGCCATCAAAGCCTGATTTTTGTAAGGGGAATTTTGTGAAACCTGCTGCTCGTCGTCGCGCCCGTGAGTGCGCTGTCCAGGCGCTTTACTCCTGGCAGCTGTCTAAGAACGACATTGCCGATGTGGAATACCAGTTTCTGGCGGAACAAGACGTCAAAGACGTCGATATTAGCTATTTCCGCGAATTGCTGGCCGGTGTGGCGACTAACAGCGCGTACCTGGACGGTCTGATGAAGCCTTACCTGTCGCGTCAGCTGGAAGAGCTGGGCCAGGTAGAAAAAGCCATCCTGCGTATTTCGCTGTATGAGCTGAGCAAGCGTTCTGATGTGCCGTATAAAGTGGCCATCAACGAAGGCATTGAGTTGGCAAAAGTGTTTGGTGCTGAAGACAGCCACAAATTCGTCAACGGTGTCCTCGACAAAGCTGCCCCGCAAATTCGACCGAATAAAAAATAGTCTTAAAGGCCGGTTCTCCGGCCTTTTTCTCATTGAGACCTGACTTATGTCTTGTGGTGAATTCGAACTGATCGCACGTTACTTTAACCGCGTCACCAGCTCCCGCCGCGATGTGGAGAAAGGAATTGGTGACGACTGTGCGTTACTCAACGTGCCAGAAAAACAGACACTTGCTATCAGCACCGACACGCTGGTTGCGGGCGTCCACTTCTTACGTGATATCCATCCCGCCGATCTCGGCTACAAAGCCGTCGCCGTTAATCTCAGTGATTTAGCCGCCATGGGCGCCGATCCGGCCTGGCTGACGCTGGCATTAACGCTGCCTGAAATTGATGAACCGTGGGTAGCGGCCTTTAGCGATAGCCTGTTTGAGCTGCTGGATTACTACGATATGCAGCTGATTGGCGGTGATACTACACGCGGACCGCTGAGCATGACGCTCGGCATTCACGGTTTAGTGCCGGCGGGAAGGGCGCTGAAACGTTCGGGTGCGAAGCCCGGCGACTGGATTTTTGTCACCGGCACCTTGGGTGACAGCGCAGCCGGTTTGTCGCTGCTGCAACATCGCCATCGCCTGAACGATCCGGCGGTGCACGAAGCGTTGATCAAACGCCATCTGCGTCCGATGCCGCGCGTGCTGCAAGGCCAGGCGCTGCGTGGATTGGCGACCTCGGCGATCGATATCTCTGATGGCCTGATTTCCGATCTCGGCCATGTGCTGACCGCCAGTCGCGTTGGTGCGCGTATCAATCTCGATGCGTTACCGCTTTCGGCGGCCCTACGCGATCACTTCGAGCCGGAGCTGGTGCTGAAATGGGCGTTGAGCGGCGGCGAAGATTACGAGCTGTGCTTTACCGTGCCGGAAGTGAACCGTGGCGCGCTCGATGTGGCGTTGGGGCATTTTGGTGTGCCTTATACCTGCATTGGTCAGATTGCACCGGAATCGGAAGGGCTGAGTCTGCTGGAGAACGGCAAGCCGCGCAGCGTGGATTTGCAAGGGTTTGATCACTTCGGTGCGAAGTGAATTGCCCTCACCCTAACCCTCTCCCACAAGTGGGAGAGGGGACGATTAGGTAGGAACTGCACGTGCTGCTCCCTCGCCCGCTTGCGGGAGAGGGCTGGGGTGAGGGGATAGTCTGCCTTACTCAAATCCCACCACCGGATGCGGTTGATACACCGTCTCCAGTTCGGCAATTTCATTCTCACTCAACTCTACATCCACCGCTTTCACCAGCTCGGCGAATTGCTGCTCGCGCGAGGCACCAATAATCGGCGCGGTGACCGCCGGTTTATGTAATAGCCACGCCAGCGCGACCTGCGCGCGCGTCACGCCTTTATCGGCGGCAACGTTAGCCAGACGCTCGGCAATCGCCGCATCGTTCTCTTCGGTGCCGGTATACAGCTTTTCCATCACATTATCCGACACCGAACGTGCGGTGGTTTCGCCCCACGGACGCGTGAGTTTACCGCGCGCCAGCGGGCTCCACGGCAGCACCGCGATCCCTTCGCGCTGACACAACGGATGCATGTCATTCTCCTCCTCACGCTGAATCAGGTTGTACTGATCCTGCATGCTGACAAAGCGCGCCCAGTTGTTCTGCTTCTGCAGATCCAGCGCCTGGGCAAATTGCGATGCGTGCATTGATGATGCGCCGATATAACGCGCCTTGCCAGATTTCACTACGTCATGCAGCGCTTCCAGCGTCTCTGCAATCGGCGTGTCGTAATCCCAGCGATGGATTTGCAGCAGATCGACGTACTCCATGCCAAGACGCGTCAGGCTGTCATCGACGGATTGCAGGATATTCTTGCGCGATAGGCCTTGTGACAGATTGCTTAGCGGGAAATAGACCTTGGTGGCGACCACAACCTGATCGCGGCGGGCAAAATCTTTCAGTGCGCGGCCCACGATCTCTTCACTGCTGCCATCGGAATAGCTGTTAGCGGTATCGAAGAAGTTGATGCCGGCTGCCAGCGCCTGTTTGATCAGCGGTCGGCTGCTCTCCTCAGGCAGCGTCCACGCGTGATTACCGCGCGTGGGATCGCCGTAAGTCATGCAGCCTAAACAGAGACGCGAAACCTGTAAGTCGGTCTGGCCTAAGGGAATGGTTTTCATGTATTTGGGCTCCTGCTCTTATGCTTGAGGGAAATCGTTCCCTAAGCATAGCAGCAGGCTCGCTCACCGGGCGGTGAGCGAGCCGGGCAGATTACTGGGCGAGCCAGTCAGCGATTTGCTGCTGAATACCGGCGGCATCCAGTTGGTAATCCTGACGCACTTCTTCCTGCGTACCTTGTGGGATGAACTCATCCGGCAGACCGAGGTTGAGCACTGGCACGCGCAGGCGTTTTGCCATCACGTACTCGTTGACGCCGCTACCGGCACCGCCTTTAATGGCGCCTTCTTCCAGCGTAACCAGCGAATCGTGGCTGGCCGCCAGTTCGGCGATCAATGCCTCGTCGAGTGGCTTCACAAAACGCATATCCACCAGCGTGGCATTCAGCGCTTCCGCAGCCGCAGCGGCTTCTGGCAGTAAGGTACCAAAGTTAAGGATCGCCAGCTTTTCGCCGCGACGCTTCACGATGCCTTTACCCAGCGGCAAGCTCGCCAGCGGTTCCAGCGTTGCGCCGGTGCCGGTACCGCGCGGGTAACGTACCGCACTTGGGCCAGCCTGATAGTGATAACCGGTGTACAGCATCAGACGACATTCGTTTTCATCGCTTGGCGTCATGATCACCATCTCTGGCACGCAGCGTAAGAACGCGATATCGAAGGCGCCCTGATGAGTTTGACCATCCGCGCCGACAATGCCGCCGCGATCGATAGCAAACAGCACCGGCAATTTCTGGATGGCGACGTCGTGGATCAGCTGATCGTAGGCGCGCTGCAGGAAGGTTGAGTAGATCGCCACAACCGGTTTGTAACCACCAATTGCCATGCCCGCCGCGAACGTCACGGCGTGCTGCTCGGCAATCGCCACATCAAAATATTGTTGCGGATAATCGCGCGAGTAGCTCACCATGCCGGAACCCTCACGCATCGCTGGCGTGACCGCCATCAAACGCGCATCGTCAGCGGCCATTTCACTCAGCCAGTTGCCGAAAATCTTTGAGTAGCTTGGCAAGCCCGGCACGCTTTTCGGCAGCGCTAGGCTGGCGGGATCGAATTTCGGTACCGCATGCCAGGTGATCGGATCTTCTTCCGCCGGGGCATAACCTTTGCCCTTTTTGGTCATAATGTGCAGGAACTGCGGACCTTTCAGATCGCGCATGTTCTTCAGCGTGCTCACCAGCGTCAGCACGTCGTGGCCATCCACCGGGCCGATATAGTTAAAGCCCAGCTCTTCAAACAGCGTGCCCGGCACCACCATGCCCTTCAGGTGCTCTTCGGTGCGTTTCACCAGCTCTTTAATCGGCGGCAAACCGCCCAATACACGCTTGCCGCCTTCGCGCAGACGTGAATAGGTTTTTCCGGAGAGAATCTGTGCCAGACGATTGTTGAGTGCGCCCACGTTTTCGGAGATCGACATCTCGTTATCGTTAAGGATCACCAGCATATCCGGCTTGATGTCACCGGCGTGGTTCATGGCTTCAAACGCCATGCCCGCCGTGATCGCGCCATCGCCAATAATACAGGCTGTGCGGCGGCCTTTGCCTTCACGCTCGGCGGCAACGGCCATGCCGAGACCGGCGCTGATTGAGGTGGAAGAGTGACCCACGCTTAACACGTCGTACTCACTCTCACCGCGCCACGGGAACGGATGCAGGCCATTTTTCTGACGGATGGTGCCGATGCGATCGCGGCGTCCGGTCAGAATTTTGTGCGGATAAGCCTGATGGCCGACGTCCCACACCAGATGATCAAAGGGGGTGTTATAAACATAATGCAGCGCGACTGTTAGCTCGACGACGCCCAGACCCGATGCAAAGTGGCCGGAAGAACGGCTCACGCTATCCAGCAGATACTGACGCAGTTCGTCACACAGCTCCGGAAGTTTTTCTTTCGGTAATAAACGTAATTCCTGAACCGTGTTGGCTAACGCCAGTGTCGGGTATTTTGCAATATCAAAACTCATCAGAGACTCATTATGAAAGTTATTTATCGCGTTCAATTATGAAGCTTGCCAGCGCTTGTAAGGCGAGTGTGTTGTAAGACTGTGCCGCCAGAATATCGAGCGCGCCGAGCGCCTCTTGATAAAGATCCCAGGCTTTACTGCGGGCATTTTCCAGCCCCATCAATGCAGGATAGGTGCTTTTACCCAACGCCTGATCTGAGCCCTGTGTTTTCCCTAACACGGCGGTATCGCCGATTACATCGAGGATGTCATCCTGCACCTGAAACGCCAGTCCGATGGCGTTGGCGTAGATATCCAGCACCGGCAACGCGGCGCGGCCACGCTCCCCGGCGGCTAATGCGCCAAGACGTACCGCTGCACGTATTAACGCGCCGGTTTTATGACGGTGAATCTGTTCCAGCTGCGCCAGATCGATACTTTTTCCTTCCGCCGCCAAATCCAACGCCTGACCGCCGCACATGCCTGCCACGCCGCTGGCCTGCGCCAGTTCGGAAATCATCGCAATACGCGCTTCGGCGTTGACGCCGGGCATTAGCTGATCGGCCAGAATCGAAAAGGCCAGAGTTTGCAAAGCATCGCCGGCGAGAATCGCCGTGTCTTCACCATATTTTATATGGCAGGTTGGCTGCCCGCGGCGTAACGCATCGTCATCCATCGCCGGCAGATCGTCATGAATCAGGGAATAAGCATGAATGCATTCCACGGCCGCAGCCGGCACATCCAGGCTGGCCGCATCGGCCTTCAGCATTTCACCTGTTGCGTACACCAGAAAGGGACGCAGACGCTTACCGCCTAATAATGCCCCATACTCCATGGCATTCACCAGAGGAGAACTCTGAAAAGGAAGTGGATCTATTAATCGCGTCAAGGCCTGATTAACGCGTTGATGGTAAGCGCTCAGCAGTTTAGCGAAATCCATTACTCATTTTCCGGGGTAAAAGGGGCGAGAGCGGCATCTTTCTCGTCGCTGAGCAGGATTTGCACGCGCTGCTCTGCCTGCTGCAGAGTTTGCTGACCGGTACGTGCCAATTGTACGCCGTGTTCGAATTCGTTCAGCGCCTGCTCCAGCGGCAGCTCGCCACTTTCCAGACGGCTGACAATCTGTTCCAGCTGCTGCAATGCGCTTTCAAAACTGGCTGGCGCTTCGGCTTTTTTTGGCATAATCAGTGTCGACTCACAGGTTAGGACATTATCTTGCAATTGGTCATGGTAGCCGACAGGGATTAATTAGCAAAATAATGAATGTGAAGAAGGTTGCTTAAAGCAGTCACCCAGCAAAGGTGGTATACTTTTGCGCCTCGGATGCGGGGGCTCCTGAATCAACCCGCAATTATATGATTTTAACAGTTAAGTGCTGATGCTTTTAGCACTTATTTGTCCAAACGAATCCCTGTCGCCATGAAGTTTATCGTCAAGCTGTTCCCAGAAATCACCATCAAAAGTCAGTCGGTGCGTCTGCGCTTTATCAAAATTCTCTCCAGTAGCATTCGTAATATTCTGCGCACTGTCGATGAAGACATCAAAGTCGTGCGCCATTGGGACCACATTGAAGTGCGTTCTAAAAATGAGTCGCTGCGTGAGACCCTTGTCACCGAACTGACGCGCATTCCGGGCATACATCATGTGCTCGCGGTAGAAGATCGCTCGTACACCGATATGCACGATATTTTCGAGCAGACGCTGGTGCTGAACCGCGAGCGTCTGGAAGGCAAAAGTTTCTGCGTGCGCGTGAAGCGTCGCGGCAAGCACAGCTTCAGCTCGCAGGACGTGGAACGCTATGTGGGCGGCGGCCTTAATCAGCACATCGCCAGCGCGCGCGTGCAGCTCAATCGCCCGGAGGAAACGGTGAATCTGGAGATCGAAGACGATCGCCTGTTGCTGATCACCGCACGCTATGAAGGCTTAGGCGGTTTCCCGATTGGTACCCAAGAAGATGTGCTGTCACTGATTTCCGGCGGTTTCGACTCCGGCGTGTCGAGCTATATGCTGATGCGCCGCGGCTGCCGCGTGCATTACTGCTTCTTCAACCTTGGCGGTGCGGCACACGAGATAGGCGTGCGTCAGGTTGCGCATTATCTCTGGCAGCGTTTTGGTCGCT
Source organism: Pantoea sp. JK (assembly GCF_026130245.1). Lineage (NCBI taxonomy): Bacteria > Pseudomonadati > Pseudomonadota > Gammaproteobacteria > Enterobacterales > Erwiniaceae > Pantoea > Pantoea sp. JK. Next base: position 244,804 of record NZ_JAINFN010000004.1, on the reverse strand, counting down.
CGCACCGCGTGCGTTTCGTGGCGATCAACTTCGAGCCGGTAGTGGGTGAGATTCTGGAGAAAGTGGACGACGGCCAAATGGGCGTGGTGCTAAAGCGCATGATGGTGCGTGCGGCGTCGATGGTGGCGGAGCGTTACGGCGTGCAGGCGCTGGTGACCGGCGAAGCGCTGGGCCAGGTTTCCAGCCAGACGCTGACTAACCTGCGTTTGATCGATAACGCCTCCGATACGCTGATTCTGCGTCCGCTGATCTCCCATGATAAAGAGCACATCATCGATGTGGCGCGTAAGATCGGCACTGAAGATTTTGCCCGCACCATGCCAGAGTATTGCGGTGTGATTTCGAAAAGCCCAACCGTTAAAGCGGTGAAGGGCAAGATCGAAGCGGAAGAGCAAAACTTCGATTTCGAGATTCTTAATCGCGTGGTGCAGGAAGCCAGCAACGTCGACATCCGTGAAATCGCCGAGCAGACGGAAGAAGAAGTGGTGGAAGTTGAAACCGTTGACTCTTTCACCCGCAACGACGTAGTGCTGGATATCCGTTCGGCCGATGAGCAGGAAGCAAAGCCGCTGGAAGTTGAAGGCGTTGAAGTGAAAACGTTGGCGTTCTACAAACTCAGCACCCAGTTTGGCGATTTGGACCAGAGCAAAACCTGGCTGCTGTATTGCGATCGCGGTGTGATGAGTCGCCTGCAGGCGCTCTATCTGCACGAGCAGGGCTTCAAAAACGTAAAAGTTTATCGCCCTTAATTAGTAGGGTCGCCATTTATGGCGACCTCTGCCAATTAACGCTCTTCAAACTCCTGATAATTATAAATTCCCGCCGCCAGTACCAGCTGTGAAGCCACTTCACGCGCGGTCTCTTTATCCACCAGCAAATCAATCAGCTTCAACGCAAAATCAATCGCGGTGCCCGGTCCCTGGCTGGTCAGCAGATTAACGCGCGGATCCCACACTACGCGGCGCTCCATCCATTTACTGTCTGGAATGGTGTCACGCAGGCCGGGAAAACCGGTCATATTGCCGACGGGAAACAGATCGTGCGTGACCAAAACCGTGCCCGGCGCGGCACAAATTGCCGCCACAATTTTGCTGGAGAGATGGAACTGGCGCACGGTTTCCACCAGCAATGGGCTGTCGCGAAAAGTCTCCGCGCCTTTCAAACCGCCCGGCAGTACAATCGCATCGTAATCGTTGTCCGCCACCTCAACCAAAGGCGCATCTGCCAGCAGCCGCACACCGCGCGAGCAGACGATCTCACGCGTGCCATCGCTCTCCACGCTGGCGGTGGTGACGCTTAATCCGCCGCGTACCAGCAAATCGATAGTGGTGACCGCTTCGGTCTCTTCACTTCCATGTGCCAGGCAAACCAGAACCGATGCGTTCGCGCTCATAGTGGGACTCCTTACGTTTAATCAGATCGTACAAACGGGTATTTTCCGGCAGTGAAATGCCCTGCGCGCGGGCGCGACGTAACAAGTAACCGGTGATGTAATCAATTTCGGTCAGACGCTGCGCCCGCACATCCTGCAGCATCGATGAGGTATTGGCAGCGGTGCTATCGATCACGTCGTAAATAATGTCGCGCAGATTATCCACCGCCATGTGCTGGCCTTCGCGCTCCATCACCCAGGCGATCTCTTCGCACAGCAACGCTATTCGTTCCGGCCAGGCACGCAGCGCACCGTTTTGGCAATCGTGTTCAACGGTCATCGGGTTGATTACGCAGTTGATGGCCAGCTTACGCCAGCTGGCGGCGGCGATGTTGTCATGCCAGGCCACGTCCGGCAGCGCCTGATGCAGAATATCGGCGATATCGCTCAGCGCGGCGCTCTCGCGATTAGCAGGACCAATGTGCGTGATGCCGTGCGCGATATGTTTGATCACCGTGCCGTCGCGCATCGCGGCGTGGGTGGTGATACCGCGCAGCAGCGGCTGGCGCAGGTCTTTCAACTCTTCCAGCGTACCCATACCATTATGCAGCAGCAGAATCGGCGCGTGCGTCGGCAGCACGCTTTGCAGGTTTTTCACTGCAGGAGAAACCTGCGGCGCTTTGAGCGTCACCAGTAATAGCTGGCTTTCGGCGAGGAACAGCGGATCGTTGGCGATAAAGGTGTGATTGCTCACCTGGCCTTGCGGATCGACCACGTTGGCGGAGCAATACGGCTGCGGCACACGTAACCAACCCTGCACCTCATGTCCCTGACGGGCGAGAGCGGCAAGCCAAATTTGACCTAAGGCGCCACACCCCAACACGGTAATTTTCATTTTGCCTCCCGTGGGCGGGTTCCGGTTTTCACGTTACGAGTCAGTATAGCTTTCCATGTATCGTGTTTTATTAGCGCCACAAGACGCGTATTATGCATGTCACTTTAGTATCAGGAGAAGAAAAGATGCCATCTTTCGATATCGTTTCCGAAGTCGAATTGTCGGAAGTGCGAAATGCCGTGGAGAATGCGAGCCGCGAGATCTCAACCCGTTTCGATTTCCGTAACGTGAGTGCAACCATTGAGCTCAACGAAAAGAATGAGACCATCAAACTCAGCAGCGAATCTGATTTTCAGGTAAAGCAGCTGGTGGATATTCTGCGCGAAAAGCTGCTGAAGCGTGGCATTGAAGGCGCGGCGATTGAAGTGCCAGAAGAGATCGTGCACAGCGGTAAAAACTGGTCGGTGGAAGCCAAGCTGAAGAAAGGTATCGAAAGCGATGTCGCGAAAAAGCTGGTGAAGCTGATTAAAGACAGCAAGCTGAAAGTGCAGACGCAGATTCAGGGTGAAGAACTGCGCGTAACCGGTAAGTCACGCGACGATCTGCAAGGTGCGATGGCGCTGGTGCGCGGTGGCAACCTCGGTCAGCCTTTCCAGTTCAAAAACTTCCGCGACTAATCGCGTTTGTCGCGCGCCGCACGACGATAGAGCGTGCTGCGTGCGACGCCTAAGGCTTCCGCCGTTTTACTGATATTGCCATTAAAGCGCTGCAGCGTTTCGCTGATCAACCGTTCATCATGACTCTGCCGATCGGGCTGTGGCGGCAACGCTGCGCGACGATACTCGGCCGGCAAATGCACCTCAGTGACTTCCTCACCTTCATCCGCCAGCGCCAGCAGTACGCGTAACAAGCTGCGCAATTGCCGCACGTTGCCCGGCCACGGCAGCTGTGCCAGTGCTGTTAATAAAGCAGGTGAAAGCTGAATATCACGATCCGCGCCGCCCAGCTCCAGCCATAAACGGATGATAAAACCTTCTACGTCCGGCCAGTCGCGCAGCGGCGGAATGGTCATTGAGAATTCCTGCAGGCGATAGAGCAAATCTTCGCGGAATTCGCCTTCTGCGACGCGTTGTGCCAAATCGCGGTGCGTGGCGCTGATCACCGCAAAATTCACCGGCCAGCTGCGGCTGGAGCCGAGCGGCGCCACCTCTTTCTCCTGCAACACCCGTAGCAAGCGGGTTTGCAGCGCCAGCGGCATATCGCCAATTTCATCGAGAAACAGCACGCCGCCATCCGCTTCACGGATTTTACCGATATAGCCATTCTTGCTCGCACCGGTAAACGCGCCGGGTTGATAGCCAAACAGCTCAGATTCAATCAGCGCTTCGGGGATGGCCGCGCAGTTAATAGCAACGAATTTGCCTTCGCGCCAGCGGCTCTGTTGATGCAGTGCGCGGCTGACATACTCTTTGCCGCTGCCGGTTTCGCCGTGAATGCACAGTGAAACGCCGGCATTGAGCAGTCGCACCATCTTTTCGCCATCGCGGCCCAGCGAGAAGGGCAGATCGCTGGCGGGTTCGCTCGGCGTGGCAAAATGGCTGCGCTGCGGCGCACGCAGGCGGAAATAGTAGCGCTGCGCGGCGTAATCGAGCGGAACGGGAATGGTGTTGGCTTGCTGCTGCTGTTGCGGGAACAGTTGTTGAAAGGTCACGCTGCCGAGTTGTTCGACGCTCAGCGCCAGTTCGCGCATCGCCAGACGATTAGCGGCGGTCAGGACGTTGTCCGAGAACACCAGCAGCAGTTCATCGCTGGTATCGATGCCCTGCGGCTGCAGATGCAGGCTCATCAACCATTGCTGCGGATGCAGGCTCTGTTTTACCCACAGGTATTCGATCTGTTTCGCCGCCGCTTTCACCCAATTAAAGGTTTGCGGATGCGGGAAGTGCGCCGGGCCGGAAATATCCAGCACGCCAGCAATTTGGCCGTTCGGCATTTGCAGCGGCATCGCCGCGCAGTACAAGCCTTGGTTGAGCGTCAGGAAGTGCTGATGACCTTGAATTTCGCAGCCGTCATCAATCGCCAGCGCGGTGCCAATCGCATTGGTGCCACGCCCGCATTCACTCCACAAATTGCCCGGCGCCAGCGCATAACGTTGGGCTTTTTCCATCGAATGCATATCGCCAAAGGTATTCAACACCAAACCGGTGGCATCCGACAGAATCACCACCGATTGCTTCTCGGCCAGTCTCTGCGCCAGCTGTTTAATAACCGGCTGCGCGAACTGCTGCAGCCCGGCATTGCTGGCGAGCACATCGGCCAGTTCACCCTGACGAACACGAGGAAAATCATCGGCGGTGCGATCGAGACCATACAGCTGGCTACGAAACCAGGAGTCGCTTAACAGCGGATTGGTGTTAACGGCAGACGCGGATGGATTTCCCTGCATTGATGACCTCATGCCCAAGCGAAAGTGTTGCAGCATTGTAGCGGGTCGGTTTCTGTACTGTTGCGATACGCAACACAGATGGTGAACTTTTCTGCACAACATCTGCAAACCAAGCCACACGTAGGTTTATAACTTGATGATTAAATTTATATTTTTTCAAATAATCAGCTGATGAAAAAAGCTGGCACGCCCGCTGCAATAGCTTCTTTGACAGCATGTTCTCTGAATGGCGACTGACCTTTCAGATTATCTGACCCTACATAAAGGAGTTTGCGATGCGTTATGCACATCCCGGCACGCCCGGCGCTTTGGTTTCATTTCAGGCGACTTACGGCAACTACATTGCGGGCAAATTCGTCGAGCCGCTCAGCGGCCAATACTTCACCAACACCTCGCCAGTGAATGGCAGTGATATCGCGCAGTTTCCGCGTTCGGATGCGCGTGATATCGATTTAGCGCTGGACGCGGCGCATCAGGCGGCCGATGCCTGGGGAAAAACCAGCGTGCAGCATCGTGCCAACATCCTGCTGCAGGTGGCGGACCGTATTGAGGCCAATCTCGAAAAACTGGCGGTAGCGGAGAGCTGGGATAACGGGAAACCAATCCGCGAAACCCTGAATGCCGATCTGCCCCTGGCGGTGGATCACTTCCGTTACTTCGCCGGTTGCCTGCGGGCGCAAGAGGGCAGCACTGCGGAGATCGATGAAACCACCGTGGCGTATCACTTCCATGAGCCGCTCGGCGTGGTTGGGCAGATCATTCCGTGGAACTTCCCGCTGTTAATGGCGGCGTGGAAACTGGCGCCGGCGCTGGCGGCGGGGAACTGTGTGGTGCTGAAACCGGCGGAACAGACGCCGCTGGGCATTACGCTGCTGATGGAGGTGATTGGCGATCTGTTCCCGGCTGGCGTGTTGAATGTGGTGCAGGGCTTTGGTCGTGAAGCGGGTGAAGCGCTGGCGACCAGCAAACGCATCGCTAAAATCGCCTTTACCGGTTCAACGCCGGTGGGTCGTCACATCATGGCCTGTGCCGCCGAAAACATCATTCCCTGCACCGTCGAGCTGGGCGGCAAGTCGCCGAATATCTACTTTGCCGATGTAATGGACGGCGAGGATGAGTTTATTGAGAAAGCGGTGGAAGGGTTAGTGCTCGGTTTCTTCAATCAGGGCGAAGTCTGTACCTGTCCGTCACGCGCGTTGATTCACGAATCGATCTATCAACCCTTTATGGATCGCGTGATGGCAAAGGTGGCGAATATCCGTCGTGGCGATCCGCTAGATAGCGACACCATGATTGGCGCGCAGGCTTCACGCCAGCAATTCGATAAAATCCTGTCGTATATCAACATCGCTCGCGACGAAGGCGGGCAGATTCTCACCGGTGGCGATCGCGCCAGCATGGCCGCTGAACTGAATGACGGATTCTACATTCAGCCGACCTTAATCAAAGGAACTAACCAGATGCGCTGTTTCCAGGAGGAGATTTTTGGGCCGGTAATTGGTGTTACAACCTTTAAGGACGAAGCAGAAGCCCTCGCCATCGCCAATGAAACCCAGTTTGGCCTTGGCGCGGGCGTGTGGACGCGCGACACCAATCTGGCTTATCGCATGGGACGCGGCATTAAAGCCGGTCGCGTTTGGACCAACTGCTATCACATCTATCCCGCTCACGCGGCATTCGGCGGCTACAAGCAATCGGGTGTGGGCCGTGAGACGCACAAGATGGCGCTCAGCGCCTATCAACAAACCAAAAATCTGCTGGTTAGCTATGGCACCGCGCCTTTGGGCCTGTTCTGAGTCCGCATCCGATCAAATGGAGAGTGAAAGATGAATATGCAAATCAAAACCACCATGAAAGCCGCCGTTGTGAAGACTTTTGGTGAACCGTTAGTGATTGAGCAGGTGCCGGTGCCGCAGGTCGGGCCGGGGCAGATTTTGGTGAAAATCGCGGCGACCGGCGTATGCCATACCGATCTCCACGCCGCCGAAGGCGACTGGCCGATTAAACCTAATCCGCCATTTATTCCGGGCCACGAAGGTGTTGGCCAGGTGGTTGCATTGGGCGAGGGCGTTAAGCACCTGAAAATGGGCGATCGCGTCGGTGTGCCATGGCTCTATTCGGCGTGCGGTCACTGCGAACACTGTCTCGATAGCTGGGAAACGCTGTGTCTGTCGCAGCAAAATGCCGGTTACTCAGTGAATGGCAGCTTCGCAGAATACTGCCTCGCCGATGCCAACTATGTCGGCATCATTCCGGATAACGTCGATTACAACGAAATCGCGCCAATCCTCTGTGCCGGCGTCACCGTGTATAAAGGGCTGAAAATGACCGACACCAAACCCGGCGATTGGGTGGTGATTTCCGGTATTGGCGGTTTAGGGCATATGGCGGTGCAGTACGCGGTTGCCATGGGTCTGAACGTGGCGGCGGTGGATATTGATGATGAGAAACTGGCATTCGCTAAACGTCTCGGTGCCAGCGTGGTGGCGAATGCGAAAAATGTCGATCCGGCCAAGGTGTTCCAGGAGAGTTTTGGCGGTGCGCACGGCGTGCTGGTCACGGCGGTTTCACCAAAAGCGTTCGAACAGGCGATTGGTACGCTGCGTCGTGGCGGCACCATGGTGCTGAACGGTTTGCCGCCGGGCAAATTCGATCTGTCGATTTTCGATATGGTGTTGGACGGCATTACGGTGCGCGGTTCCATCGTCGGGACGCGCAAAGATCTGCAGGAAGCGCTGGATTTCGCCGGTCGTCACAAGGTGAAAGCCACCGTAGCGGTAGAACCACTGACTAACATCAACGATATCTTCGCGCGGATGCACGCTGGCAAGATTGAAGGGCGCATCGTGGTGGATATGTCGCTTTAACAAAAAGCCCGACGCGATGGTCGGGCTGGTCATTTAGCAGCTGGCGAGCAGCGCTTCGAGTTCGACGCGGCTCGTCACTTTACTGTCGATTTTGATGTAAGCACTTTTCTCTTCTGGCACGATAAACACCGACGCCACGCCGGGCTGCGCTTTCAAACGCTTCTCCAGATTCGGCACCGCCAGCACCGCATCGCTGAGCATAATGCGCAGGCTGCTGACGTAAGGCGGTTCCTGCATCGACATCGCCACAAACAGCCATGCAGCAGCGACAATCGCACCGACCAGGAACACGGTTTGGGCATCAACATGACCATAGATCCATCCGCCCATGCTGCCGCCAATCGCCACACCAATAAACTGGCTGGTGGAGTAGATGCCCATCGCTGTGCCTTTGTAGCCCGGCGGCGACTCTTTGCTGATCAGTGATGGCAGAATCGCTTCCATCAGGTTGAAGGCGAGGAAGAACAGCTGCACGCCAATCACCAGCGTCCAGAAGTGGCCTGCCGCGCCCCACAATACGATTTCTGCAATGATGATGATCGCCACGCAGCCGACAAATACGCGCTTCATGCGGCGCTTCACTTCGGCATAGATAATGAAAGGCACCACGGCAACAAAGGCCACCAGCATCGTCACCAGATAGACTTTCCAGTGCTCGGCCGCCGGTAAACCGGCTTGTTCAAACTGTCCCGGCAGCGCCACGAAGCTCGACATCAGCAGAATGTGCAGGCAGAGAATGCCGATATTCAGTTTTAACAGTTTTGGATTGGTTAACACCGCGCGGATACTGCCTTTCACCATGCCGGATTCGCGGTTCAATACGTGGTTTGGTGCGTTCGGCACCACTAATAAGGTGATGACGATGCCCAGCGTCGCGAGGATGGCGATCATCCAGAATAGCGCGTGCAAGCCGAGCGCGTGGGTGACAATCGGGCCAACTACCATGGCAATGGCAAAGGTGACGCCAAAGCTGATGCCGATGAACGCCATCGCTTTGGTGCGGTTCTGTTCACGGGTTAAGTCCGACAGCAACGCCATTACCGCGGCGGCAATCGCGCCGGAACCTTGTAATGCGCGGCCTAAAATCACGCCCCAAATGGTGTCGGAGGTGGCGGCGATAATGCTGCCGAAAACGAACAGCAGCAGTCCGCCGACGATCAGCGGCTTACGGCCGACGCGATCGGAGAGCAGACCAAATGGAATCTGGAAGATGGCTTGTGCCAAACCATAGATACCGATTGCGAGACCAATCAGTGTTTCACTGGCGCCCTGTAACGCCATGCCGTACGTGGTGAGTACCGGCAAGACCATAAACATTCCCAGCATGCGCAGGGAAAAAACGGTACCTAAACCCCATGTAGCGCGAAGCTCTACTGGCGTCATTTTATTGTCGTTCATGTTTACCTCAAAATTATACTGCGCCCATTCTAGGCAGCAGGGCAGGGCGGGTAAAACATTTGTTCTTAAGCAGTGGTAACAAAAAGAAAGGGCGCGAAATTCGCGCCCTTTCTGGTTTTGCGGAGCTGAATTACCAGACGTAAGTCAGCAAATCCTTCGACGCTGGCGTCATGAAATCAACCGACATCATCACGCTCAGGGCGGTGATAGCGACAATCGAGAACACAAACAGTTTACGTGCCCAAACTTTGTCGTTTGAGGTTTTGTAACCTGAAAGTGCCATGCCGAGCCACCACACGCTAACGGCTGCAGCCACCACCAGATATTTGTAGCCCGCGTAACCGCCAAGGGTAAGCATCAGCGTGGCAATCATGAACGCCAGGATATACAGCGTAATATGATTTTTTGCCACTGAGATGCCTTTCACCACCGGCAGAACCGGAATGTTGGCAGCCTGGTAATCTTTAAAGCGGAAGATGGCAATCGCATAGGAGTGCGGCATCTGCCACAGGCTAAAGATAGCCAGTAAAATCAACGCGCCAGCATCAAACTGGTTGGTCACTGCGCAGTAGCCAATCACCGGCGGCGCAGCGCCAGAGAGACTACCAATCAGCGTGCCGTAGACAGAGTTACGCTTCATATAGAGGCTGTAAACGCCTACGTAAACCACGAAGCCCATCACCGCCAGCCACATGGCCAGCGGGTTAGCGCCGAAATACAGCAACGCAAAGCCAGCAATACCCAATGCGGTTGCATAAACCAGGCTTACTTTCGCCGAGATCAGGCCTTTGACCAGAACACGGTTCCGCGTTCTCTCCATTTTGATGTCGATATCGCGGTCAATCACGTTGTTAAAAACACAACCTGATGCGACAACCAGCGATACGCCCACCAGCGAGGCGAGAAACAGGGTGTAATCAATGCTGCCTTTCGAAGCCAGCAGGAATCCACCGATCACAGAAATTAAATTGCCGAAAATAATTCCTGGTTTTGTTACTTGCAGGTATTGCTTAATCATTACGCGACTCTTTAGTGGGCCATCATGTTGTAGTTGAGGTTCCACATAATCCACAGTGAGCCTACAACAACAATCAAGATAATGAGTGCTGAGAAGACGATGGCCACCATGTTCCAGCCACCTTCTGATTTGCTGTCTAAGTGCAGGAAGTAGACCAGGTGAACCAGCACCTGAACTACCGCACACACCAGAACCACACCCAGAATAGTGCCGTGTGAAGCGCCGCCATCCATCACCATCCAGAACGGAATACCGGTCAGGATGATAGAGAGGACGAAGCCGATCATGTAAGACTTCACGCTACCGTGCGAAGCGCCATGTTCGTTAACAGAATGACTCATTACATGGCTCCCATCAGGTAGACAACGGTGAATACGCAGATCCAAACCACATCCAGGAAGTGCCAGAACAAGCTGAGGCACATGATACGGGTGCGGTTGGTTGCAGTCAGACCACGTTTAGAAATCTGGAACATCATCACTGCCATCCAGATCAGGCCAGAGGTCACGTGCAGACCGTGCGTGCCGACCAGCGTGAAGAACGCTGACAGGAAGCCGCTGCGATCGGGACCGAAGCCTTCTTTGATCAGGTGATGGAATTCATAGATTTCCATGCCGATAAAGCCAGCACCGAACAGGAAGGTCAACGCTAACCAGCTGATGACCGAACCTTTGTTCTGGTTGTTCATCGCAATCACTGCCATTCCATAAGTAATGGAGCTGAGCAGCAGCAGCGCGGTTTCGACCAGAACGAACGGCAGTTCGAAGATGTCTTTACCTGCCGGGCCACCGGCAGTGTTATTGACCATTACTGCATAGGTCGCAAACAGGGTTGCGAAGATAATGCAGTCACTCATCAGGTAGATCCAGAAGCCAAAGACTTTATTGGCTCCTGCATCGTGATGCCCATGCTCCGCATGGGCGTCGTGGTGGTGTTTTGCAGTTTCAGTTGACATTATTTCAGACCTGCTTTGCTGATTTCGTCAAAGTGCTTCTTCTCGATCTGCTCGACTTCAGCAACCGGCACGTAGTAATCCACGTCTTCATCGAAGCTCTTCACAATCCAGGTGACGATAGTACCCACGAAGGTGAGGCCAGCCAGCCACCAGATATGCCAGATCATGGCGAAACCGAAGACAGTCATCAGGGCCGCGATAACAACAGCTGCGCCGCTGTTTTTCGGCATATGAATTTCTTCATATTTTTCTGGCTGCTTGTACGCTTCGCCTTTCTCTTTCATTTCCCAGAACGCATCGCGCTCGTGGATATGAGGGATAACAGCAAAGTTGTAGAACGGCGGCGGTGAAGAGGTTGCCCACTCCAGCGTACGTCCACCCCACGGGTCACCGGTCAGGTCACGGTTCTGGTCGCGATCACGCACAGAAACGTAGAACTGGGTAATCTGGCACAGGATACCGCAAGCGATCAGCGCCGCACCGCCTGCTGCAACAACCAGCAGTGAGTGGAACTGAGGATCGATGTCCTGGCTGATACGACGCGTCATACCCATGAAGCCCAGCGCATACAGCGGCATGAATGCCACGAAGAAGCCGATGATCCAGAACCAGAACGCGCGGATGCCCCATTTTTCATTCAGCGTGAAGCCGAATGCTTTCGGGAACCAGTAGGTCACGCCAGCCATACAACCGAACACCACACCGCCGATAATCACGTTATGGAAGTGCGCGATCAGGAACAGGCTGTTGTGCAGAATGAAGTCCGCACCCGGAACCGCCAGCAGAACACCTGTCATACCACCAATCGAGAAGGTAACCAGGAAGCCGATGGTCCACAGCATAGCTGAGTGGAACTCAACGCGCCCCTGATACATGGTGAACAGCCAGTTGAAGATTTTCACGCCGGTCGGGATAGCGATGATCATCGTCATGATACCGAAGAAGGCGTTTACGTTCGCGCCCGCACCCATGGTGAAGAAGTGGTGCAGCCAAACGATGAACGACAAGACGGTAATCGCGATGGTCGCCCACACCAGAGAGGTGTAACCGAACAGACGCTTCTTAGAGAAGGTTGCCGTGACTTCAGCGAAGACACCAAACACCGGCAGAACCAGGATGTACACTTCCGGGTGACCCCAGACCCAAATCAGGTTGACGTACATCATCATGTTACCGCCCATTTCATTGGTGAAGAAATGGAAGCCAAGGTAACGGTCAAGCGTCAACAGTGCCAGCGTAACGGTCAGTACCGGGAACGCAGCGATGATCAGGACGTTAGTACACAGTGATGCCCAGGTGAACACCGGCATTTTGAACAGGTCCATGCCCGGTGCACGCATCTTCAGAATGGTAACGAAGAAGTTGATACCGGTCAGTGTCGTACCGATACCGGACAGCTGGAGACTCCAGATCCAGTAATCGACCCCGACGCCAGGACTGTACTCCGCACCCGAAAGCGGCGGATAAGCCAACCAGCCGGTCTGTGCAAACTCGCCCACACCCAGAGAGATGTTCACCAGGATCACACCGATCGCGGTAAACCAGAAGCTCAGGTTGTTCAGGAACGGGAAGGCAACGTCACGTGCACCGATTTGCAGCGGTACCGCGATGTTCATCAGACCTACCACGAATGGCATCGCCACGAAGAAGATCATGATCACGCCGTGAGCGGTGAAGATCTGGTCGTAGTGGTGTGGCGGGAGTATGCCGGCTTCCCCAGCGGAAGCCATCACTTGTTGGGTACGCATCATTACCGCATCGGCAAAGCCGCGCAGCAACATGACGAAAGCCATGATGATGTACATGATACCCAGTTTTTTGTGGTCAATGGAGGTGAACCATTCTGACCACAGGTACTGCCACTTACCAAAGTAGGTAATCGCAGCAACCAGCGCCAGACCACCTAAGATGATAGCGGCGACCGTAACCACGATAATGGGTTCGTGGTATGGCACTGCATCCAGTGTTAATTTTCCGAACATCGTATTATTCCTCGGCTCCCGCGGAAGCGGCGTGACTCATGTCCATGCCTTTATGTTCTGGCATGTCCATCTTCCCGTGGCTCATCATGAACTTATCAATCACTTGCTTGAACAGTTCTGGATTTGCCGTTGAGAAATATTCCACCGGGTGATTTTCGCTTGGCGTGGCCAGTTTCTCGAAATCATCCATGGTGTTCAGCGCGTTAGGTGCCGCTTTAACTTTGGCAACCCACTGCTGGAATTCCGCATCGTCTTTAGTTGCAATGGCTTTGAACTTCATGCCAGAGAAACCACGACCACTGAAGTTCGCAGAGATACCGTCAAATGTTCCTGGCTCGTTGGCGATCAGATGCAGTTTGGTCTGCATACCGGCCATCGCGTAGATCTGGCTGCCGAGAGTAGGAATAAAGAAGGAGTTCATCACGGAGTTGGAGGTGATCTTGAAGTTCACCGGAGTGTTTGCCGGGAAGGCAATCTGGTTAACGGTTGCAATACCCTGTTCCGGGTAAATGAACAGCCATTTCCAGTCCAGTGCCACTACGTCGATCTCAACCGGTTTAACGTCAGAAACCAGCGGTTTGCTCGGCTCCAGCGCGTGGGTTGATTTCCAGGTCAAAACGCCGAGGAAGATAATGATCAGGATCGGAATGGTCCAGACCACGGCTTCCACTTTGTTCGAGTGTGACCAGTTAGGGCTATAAGTTGCGTTAGTATTGGTTGCCCGATATTTCCAGGCAAAGAATACTGCCATGAAGACTGCCGGGATAACGACGATCATCATCAAGCCGAAAGCTGTCAGAATCAACGAACGTTGCTCCAGTGCAATCTGTCCTTTGGGATTTAACAACGCACTATCGCAGCCACTGAGTAATACAGCGCCTGCAATTAATGACAAAATCCCCAAACTTTTATTGTATTTACTGAGTCTCATTTAACGACCTCAATGACAAAGGGCTCTATTGTCGTTTAAGTGTGCGCGCATTTTACGGGAAGGTTTATGCAGTGTAAACCAGCTTAAGGATGTGTCAGAAGGCTGTTGACACCTTTTGCAAAGGGTGTCACAGATGTTACGCAGGGTGACAAATTATTAACTGCGACAAGCAGTTGGCATCAATATAACAAAAACCAATGGTAGAAACCGCAGAAAAATCAGGGAAAGTATAAACCGTACTCTTAATACTCATTTATTTAACATTTCTGCATCATTTTAGCGATGTCTTTTATACAAAGTAATTGCGCACCGGATTTAAATATTCGCCCGCAGTTGTTAATTTAATGTTTCCAATTCGCTTTAAAAAAAATGCTATTGGTAAAATCGGCGACTGATATTTCTTAGCCGATTATTTCGTCACGAAAATTGGCTTACTTAACCCAGATTTTCCTGCGCCGCTTTTTTTAATGCCAAACTATCCAAAATAACCCCAAGTGCGACAGCCAACAGCGCGAATGCCATTCCGGCTTCAAACATCGGCGTGAGCAGCGCATTGATCTGCACAACTCCGCTGGCGTTGAGTGCTAATGCCAGCAGCCACAGTGCCAGCAAGCCGCAGCCGATGCTGAACAGACGCACCGTCCAGCGGTAACCTTGCGGCCACAAGCTGCGCATCACAAACTCCCCGCTTTGCTGCATGCTGTGCAAGGTACCGCGACACAGCCACAACAGCAGCAATCCCGGTACGCCAGCAAACACGGTGAAGGCATAGAAGGTCGGCCAGCCCCACAGTTCAACCAGCCAACCGGCAGCGGGACCGACGTAAACACGGCCCACGGCGGAGAGGGCAGAAAGCAGTGCGAACTGCGTAGCTGAGAAGGATTTGTTGCACAGCGTCATCAACAACGCGACAAAAGCCGCAGTGCCCATGCCGCCGCACAGATTTTCAATAAATACCGCGCTCGCCATGCTCCACAAGTGCGGTGGCGTCACCGCCAGCAACCAGTAAGCAAAGTTCGACACCGCTTGCAGTACGCCGAATATCATCAGGGCGCGGAACAAACTCAAGCGCTGCATCAGTACGCCGCCGTACAGCGCGCCGATGATGGTGGCCAGCAGGCCAAGCGTTTTATTCACCAAGCCGACATCGCCAGCGCTAAAACCGACGCCGCGAATCAGGAACGTGGTGGTGAGCGAGGCGGCAAATGCATCGCCAAGCTTATAAAGGATAATCAGCGTGATCAGCAACCAGGCGTTGTTACGCTGGAAAAAGTCTTTTAGCGGGAATGTCACGGCCTGGCGAAGCGAATGCGGTTCGCGCGCCGGCATCTCCGGCTCTTTCGCCAGCAAGGTGGCGATAAGGCCCGGCACCATCAGCAGCGCCATCAGCCAGTAAGTGGCTTGCCAGCCGAGATAGCGATCCGCTAACCACAGCGCCAGCCCACCCGAAATCAACATCGCCAGACGATAACCCAGCACGGTGATCGCCGCGCCGCTGCCGCGCTCTTCCGGCGGCAGCACATCGGTTTTCCAGGCATCAAACACGATATCCTGCGAAGCCGAACAGAAGGCAACCAACACTGCGAGCGCGGCCAGCAGCGTTAAGTCGCGCGAAGGCTGCATAAAGCCCATGGCGATAATGCCGCCAATCAGCGCCAGCTGCGTGACCAGCAGCCAGCCGCGACGGCGACCGAGAAACGGTGGCGTATAGCGATCCATCATCGGCGACCACAGGAACTTAAACACGTAAGCCTGGCCGACAAGGGAGAAGAAACCGATGGTTTTCAGGTCAACATTCTCTACCGTCATCCACGCCTGTAACGTCCCGGCAGTTAACGCCAGCGGTAAGCCTGAGGCAAAACCCAGCAGCAGCAATACCGCCGCATTACGTTGGGTAAAAATACGCAGATAGTGAGATGTCATAGCCAACCTGAAATGAAGCCCGGCGAGGCGTCGCCGGGCAAATGACTGCGGAAATTAGCGGGCGTTCTGCTTGATGAAGTTGTGAACGCTGGTGTCCTGCGCCATATCAGCAATCACGTCACTCAGCGTTGAGTTAACCGCGTTGGTGATCTTCGCGTTGGTGGCGGTAAACGCGCCTTCTACGCTGTAAGTCTGGCGATAGTTTTTCACCTGCTTGTTACCGTTTTTCGCGGTGGCGATGATGGAGATATCCGCCTTGGTGGTGATGCTGTAGCGCACGTTGCCTTGTGTCACATCAGCGTACAGACCATTCACCACGATCTGCAGATCAACGGCACCGCTTGGGCCAATCATGTAGCCGCGCGACGTCATCTGCTTCTCTAACACTTCCTGCAGCAGGAAGCGCAGATCGCGGGAGGGTGTCAGCGTGATCAACTGACCATCACGGTTCACTTTTGCCAGCGCCTGATCGGAACGTTGATCGGCACCGTTAACGCTGATGGTGACGCCCATCAGGCTGGGATCTTGCTGCGGTAATTGAATCTTCGGTTGAATATCCAATGTGGTGTTGTTGCTGGCACAGCCGGCCAAAATAAAAGCAGCCAGCAGAGGGAATAACAGTTTTTTCAACATACTCATTCTCGTTAGCATATGGGTTGGTTTGCAAAACTGCGGCCATCATAGCATTGCGCAGCGGTGAAAAAAGCCCCGGGCCAATGGAAATTGATTGTAAAGGCTTTTTTCGGACAGGATGAAACGCCAGCCAGTTGACCTGAGAGATAAGCGAGTTACTATGCGCAGCGCTGACGGATTTATTTACGGCCAAGCTGCGGAAGCGGTGAAAAACCTACTAATATTTAAACAGATGGGCACAGCGCTCGCCGGAAAGGAGTGTTAATCATGATTCGCGAACAAATAGAAGAAAAGTTGCGTAACGCTTTCGAGCCTGCACATCTTGAAGTGCATGATGAAAGCTACCGTCATAACGTGCCCGCCGGTTCTGAAAGTCACTTTAAAGTGGTGATTGTCAGCGATCGATTTACCGGTCAGCGCTTTCTGCAACGTCATCGCGCTATTTATGGCGAACTGGCAACCGAATTGGCGGGCAGCGTACACGCGCTGGCACTGCATACTTACACACAAAAAGAGTGGGATGGATTGCAGGATACGGTTTTGGCTTCACCGAATTGTCGCGGTGCTGGCACGCTTGCTTGAATTCCCTTCTTTCACATCTCCAAAAACGGCCTGCGGGCCGTTTTCATTTCATTTATTACACTCAAACGCGATCTACGGCGCAAAAAAGCAGCAAAACCGCTAAAAAGTGGTGAGTTTGCAGCCTCGACTCATTCCAGCGATGCCGCTATAATGCTGCGTCTATTTTTCCGGAATGTCTTCGGGACGCTTCTGGTGACAGGGATTAGGTTCTGCCTGCAGAGGCCGTCCCGGTTGTTGGATACGGCGCATTTTATGTGTGGTGTCTGAAGTTGACCGAGCACGTGATTTTTTGAGGTAACAAGATGACAGTTTCAGTAGAAACCACTCAGGGTCTGGGCCGTCGCATGTCGATTACTGTTGCAGCTGACAGCATCGAAAGCGCAGTGAAGAAAGAACTGGTGGAAGTGGCTAAGAAAGTCCGTATCGACGGTTTCCGTAAAGGCAAAGTGCCGGCACACATCATTTCTCAGCGCTACGGTGCTTCTGTTCGCCAGGACGTGCTGGGCGAGCTGATGACGCGCAACTTCGTTGACGCCATCATTAAAGAGAAAATCAATCCGGCTGGCGCACCAAACTATGTGCCGGGCGAATATAAAGAAGGCGAAGACTTCACCTACGCGGTTGAGTTCGAAGTGTATCCAGAAGTTGAGCTGAAAGGCCTGGACGCAATCGAAGTCGAGAAGCCAGTAGTCGAAGTGACTGACGCTGACGTTGATACCATGCTGGAAACCCTGCAGAAGCAGCAGGCGACCTGGAAAGAGAGCGATGCAGCAGCGACTGCTGAAGATCGCGCGACCATCGACTTCAGCGGTTCTGTTGACGGCGAAGAGTTTGAAGGCGGCAAAGCCTCTGACTTCGTGCTGGCAATGGGCCAGGGTCGTATGATCCCAGGCTTCGAAGAGGGCGTTGTTGGCCATAAAGCCGGCGAAACCTTCACTATCGACGTGAAATTCCCAGACGATTACCACGCAGAAAACCTGAAAGGTAAAGATGCGAAGTTCGACATCGTGCTGAAGAAAGTTGAAACCCGCGAACTGCCAGAGCTGACGGAAGAGTTCATCAAGCGCTTTGGCGTGGAAGATGGTTCAGTTGCCGGTCTGCGTGCAGAAGTGCGTAAGAACATGGAACGCGAGCTGAAAGGTGCTATCCGTAACCGCGTGAAGACGCAGGCAATCGACGGTCTGGTTAACGCCAACGACATCGACGTTCCGGTTGCACTGATCGACAGCGAAATCGACGTTCTGCGTCGTCAGGCTGCACAGCGTTTTGGTGGTAACGAGAAGCAAGCGCTGGAACTGCCACGTGAACTGTTCGAAGAGCAGGCTAAACGTCGCGTAGTGGTTGGTCTGCTGTTGGGCGAAGTGATTCGCATCAACGAACTGCAGGCTGATGAAGATCGCGTTAAGACGCTGATCGAAGAGATGGCTTCTGCGTACGAAGATCCGCAGGAAGTGATCGAGTTCTACAGCAAGAACAGCGAGCTGATGAACAACATGCGCAACGTGGCTCTGGAAGAGCAAGCGGTTGAAGCGGTACTGGCGAAAGCGAAAGTGACCGATAAAGCCACTAACTTCCAGGAACTGATGAACCAGACCTCTGCGGCCTGATTCATTCGTTAACCGTTAGTGCTAAGCCCGTGACTGAAAAGTCGCGGGCTTTTTCGTTTCTGGCGCTAAGTACACGGATTTGTCCTCTATTTGCTTAATTAATCGGCAAATTATCCGCTAAGCTCTTTTTCCGTGTTAGCGAATGGGCAAAAGGTTGTTATGCTTGAAACAACTGGGCAGCATCCCCAGATACAGGGAGAATGCATGAAAACAGTGAGACTGACTGATTAACCGGGTTGTTATTTCGGTTTGAGGCCGTGGCACGTAGCGTTTGCGCCTCGGCTTACGTAAAATCGGTACAGAATGTTGCCAATGAAATTTATCAGGAGACGGTAATGTCATACAGTGGCGATCGTGAATTTACTGCACCGCACATGGCGCTGGTGCCAATGGTGGTCGAACAAACCTCGCGCGGCGAGCGTTCTTACGACATCTACTCTCGCCTGCTCAAAGAGCGTGTGATCTTCCTGACCGGTCAGGTTGAAGATCATATGGCTAACCTGATCGTGGCGCAGATGCTGTTTCTGGAAGCTGAGAATCCTGAAAAAGACATTTACCTCTACATTAACTCGCCAGGCGGCGTGATTACTGCTGGGATGTCGATTTATGACACAATGAAGTTTATTAAGCCCGATGTCAGCACCATCTGTATGGGTCAGGCTTGTTCAATGGGTGCGTTCCTGCTGACCGCAGGCACCAAAGGCAAACGCTTCTGCTTGCCTAATTCACGTGTGATGATTCATCAGCCGTTGGGCGGCTATCAGGGCCAGGCGACGGATATCGAAATCCATGCGCGTGAAATTCTGAAAGTGAAGCAGCGCATGAATGAGTTGATGGCTGAGCACACCGGCAAATCGCTGGAAGAGATTGAACGCGA
The DNA here is from genome assembly GCF_026130245.1 of Pantoea sp. JK. Taxonomy (NCBI): domain Bacteria; kingdom Pseudomonadati; phylum Pseudomonadota; class Gammaproteobacteria; order Enterobacterales; family Erwiniaceae; genus Pantoea; species Pantoea sp. JK. The sequence continues at coordinate 225,378 of NZ_JAINFN010000004.1, read as the reverse complement.
CACCGAGCGCGATCGTTTCCTCTCTGCGAGCGAAGCGGTTGAGTATGGCTTGGTCGACTCAATCCTGACGCATCGCCAATAAGACACATCTGCTTGCCCCTTACGCTATAGTTAACGGGGAGCAGGCAGATGGGTTGAATGCATATCGGCCGTTGATGTACGGCCAGCGCCGTACAACAAATTTGGTCTGAGAAAGAAAAGAGGTTAGCTGATGACAGATAAGCGCAAAGACGGTTCAGGTAAGTTGCTGTACTGCTCTTTCTGCGGCAAAAGCCAGCATGAAGTCCGTAAGCTAATTGCCGGGCCGTCAGTGTACATTTGCGATGAGTGCGTTGATCTTTGCAACGACATTATTCGTGAAGAGATTAAGGAAGTTGCGCCGCATCGCGAGCGTAGCTCACTGCCGACGCCGCATGAAATCCGCCATCACCTTGATGATTATGTTATTGGTCAGGAAAGGGCGAAGAAAGTGTTGGCAGTAGCGGTATATAACCACTACAAACGCTTGCGTAATGGCGATACCAGCAACGGCATTGAACTGGGCAAAAGTAACATTTTGCTGATCGGTCCAACCGGTAGCGGTAAAACACTGTTGGCAGAAACGCTGGCGCGCTTGCTGGATGTGCCTTTCACCATGGCGGATGCCACCACGCTGACCGAAGCAGGTTACGTGGGTGAGGACGTTGAAAACATCATCCAGAAGCTGCTGCAGAAGTGTGATTACGATGTGCAGAAAGCGCAGCGCGGCATTGTCTACATCGATGAAATCGACAAGATTTCTCGTAAGTCTGACAACCCGTCGATCACACGTGACGTATCGGGCGAAGGCGTACAGCAAGCGCTGTTGAAATTGATTGAAGGTACCGTAGCTGCCGTACCGCCGCAGGGCGGACGCAAACATCCACAGCAGGAGTTCTTGCAGGTTGATACCTCCAAGATTCTGTTTATCTGTGGTGGCGCATTCGCCGGTCTCGATAAGGTGATTTCCCAGCGTGTTGAAACCGGATCCGGCATCGGCTTCGGCGCAACCGTGAAGGGCAAATCCCAGAAGGCGAGTGAAGGCGAATTGCTGTCGCAGGTTGAGCCAGAAGATTTGATCAAGTTTGGCTTGATTCCTGAGTTCATTGGTCGTCTGCCGGTTGTGGCGACGCTGAGCGAACTGAGTGAAGAAGCGCTGATTCAGATCCTGCGTGAGCCGAAGAATGCGCTGACCAAACAGTATCAGGCGCTGTTCAATCTGGAAGGCGTAGAACTGGAATTCCGCGACGAAGCCTTAACGGCAATCGCTAAAAAAGCGATGTCACGTAAAACCGGTGCGCGTGGTCTGCGTTCTATCGTTGAAGGTGCGTTACTTGAAACTATGTACGACCTGCCTTCGATGGATGACGTTGAAAAAGTGGTGATTGATGAATCAGTCATTGAAGTTCAATCCGAGCCGATGTTGATTTATGGAAAGCATGAAGCCCAGGCTTCTGGTGAATAAATAAACAATTGCACCACGTTGTTATCTTAAAAAAGGGGAAAAATCTTTCCCCTTTTGTTTTTCTCTCGCCAGTGACATTGAATGTCGTACAAGCATCCCCATATACTCAATATCCTGTGGGTTTAACTGCAAAACCTCTATTGCGCGGTACCCACCACCTGGCGGACATTAAACTAAGAGAGAGCTCTATGAATCCTGAGCGTTCTGAACGCATTGAAATCCCCGTGTTGCCGTTGCGCGACGTGGTGGTTTATCCGCACATGGTAATTCCGTTGTTTGTTGGCCGGGAAAAATCGATTCGGTGCCTCGAAGCCGCGATGGATCATGATAAAAAGATCATGCTGGTTGCACAGAAAGAGGCTTCAACGGATGAACCTGGCATTAACGATCTCTTCTCAGTAGGGACCGTCGCTTCTGTATTGCAGATGCTGAAACTTCCAGATGGCACGGTAAAAGTGCTGGTTGAAGGTTTACAACGCGCGCACATCAGCACGCTGGCTGATAATGGCGACCATTTCGTTGCCCAGGCCGAATACCTTGTCTCGCCAGAAATTGAAGAGCGCGAGCAGGAAGTGCTGGTACGCACGGCCATCAACCAGTTTGAAGGCTACATCAAGCTCAATAAAAAAATCCCACCTGAGGTCTTAACCTCCCTCAACAGCATCGACGATGCGGCCCGTTTGGCCGATACCGTCGCAGCGCATATGCCGCTGAAACTGGCTGATAAACAGTCCGTGCTGGAGATGTCCGACGTCAATGAACGTCTGGAATATCTGATGGCGATGATGGAATCAGAAATCGATCTGCTGCAGGTTGAGAAGCGTATTCGCAACCGCGTTAAAAAGCAGATGGAGAAAAGCCAGCGTGAGTACTATCTGAATGAGCAAATGAAAGCCATTCAGAAAGAGCTGGGCGAAATGGATGATGCGCCGGATGAGTACGAGGCGCTGAAACGTAAGATTGAAGCGGCCAAAATGCCGACCGAAGCGCGTGAAAAAGCCGAAGCTGAGCTGCAGAAGCTGAAGATGATGTCGCCGATGTCTGCAGAAGCGACCGTGGTGCGTGGCTACATCGACTGGATGGTTCAGGTTCCGTGGGTGGCGCGCAGCAAGGTGAAAAAAGACCTGCGTAAAGCGCAGGAAACGTTGGATATCGACCATTACGGTCTGGAACGCGTCAAAGACCGCATCCTTGAGTATCTTGCGGTGCAGAGTCGCGTCAGCAAAATTAAAGGCCCAATTCTGTGCCTTGTTGGACCGCCAGGCGTGGGTAAAACCTCGCTGGGACAGTCGATTGCTAAAGCTACCGGACGTAAATACGTGCGTATGGCGCTGGGTGGCGTGCGTGATGAAGCGGAAATCCGCGGACACCGTCGTACCTACATCGGTTCTATGCCAGGCAAGCTGATCCAGAAAATGGCAAAAGTGGGCGTTAAAAACCCGCTGTTCCTGCTGGATGAGATCGACAAAATGTCTTCTGACATGCGTGGCGATCCGGCTTCAGCGCTGCTTGAGGTGCTGGATCCTGAGCAGAACATTGCGTTTAACGATCACTACCTGGAAGTGGATTACGATCTCTCTGACGTGATGTTCGTGGCGACTTCAAACTCCATGAACATCCCGGCGCCGTTGCTCGACCGTATGGAAGTGATTCGTCTTTCCGGTTACACCGAAGATGAAAAGCTAAACATCGCGAAGCAACATTTGCTGCCGAAGCAGATTGAACGTAATGCGCTGAAAGAGAAAGAGATCACCGTCGACGACAGCGCGATTGTTGGTATCATCCGCTACTACACCCGTGAAGCGGGCGTGCGTAGTCTGGAACGCGAACTTTCCAAGCTGTGCCGTAAAGCAGTGAAAGCGCTGCTAATGGATAAGTCGAAAAAGCACATCGTAATTAATGGCGACAACCTCAAGGATTTCCTTGGCGTGCAGCGCTTTGATTATGGTCGCGCAGAGAGCGAAAGCCGTGTGGGTCAGGTGACCGGTCTGGCGTGGACGGAAGTGGGCGGCGATCTGCTGACCATCGAAACCGCCTGCGTGCCAGGTAAAGGTAAGCTGACGTATACCGGTTCGCTGGGCGAAGTGATGCAGGAATCGATTCAGGCGGCGCTGACTGTGGTGCGCGCGCGTGCAGAGAAACTGGGCATCAACGGTGATTTCTACGAGAAACGTGACATCCACGTGCACGTACCCGAAGGTGCGACGCCGAAAGATGGTCCGAGCGCAGGTATCGCCATGTGCACCGCGCTGGTGTCATGCTTAACCGGTAACCCGGTGCGTTCTGATGTGGCGATGACCGGTGAAATCACCCTGCGTGGCTTGGTTCTGCCGATTGGTGGCCTGAAAGAGAAGTTGCTCGCGGCACACCGTGGCGGCATCAAAACCGTGCTGATCCCGGACGAAAACAAGCGCGATTTGGAAGATATTCCACAGAACGTGATTGCCGATCTCGAGATTCATCCGGTGAAGCGTATTGAAGAAGTGCTGAACCTGGCACTGGAAAATGCGCCTTACGGCATGCAGGTTGCGACCGCAAAATAGTGATTAGCGACATAAACCGCTAAAAAGCGAAGCTGGCAGGCAAAATGGTGCTTGCCAGCTTTTTTTTGTGCCGCTAACTTAGTGGGCTGCTGGATCAACGATTGAGATGAATACCGTTGTTTCAGCTCCACAGGCTTGATATAACTGGCTGCGCGTTCGCACCGGGCGGGAAGCGCGGGTGCGATGTGAATAATAAAAGAGGGGATGAAGAGAGTGAATAAGTCACAGTTGATCGACAAAATTGCTGCAGATGCTGATATTTCTAAAGCAGCAGCGGGACGTGTTTTAGATGCATTCATGGACTCCGTTACCGAAGCTCTGAAAGGCGGAGATGAAGTGGCACTGGTTGGTTTCGGTACTTTCTCTGTACGTGAGCGTGCAGCTCGCACCGGCCGTAACCCACAAACGGGTAAAGAGCTCACCATTCCGGCTGGTAAAGTTCCGGGCTTCCGTGCAGGTAAAGCACTGAAAGATTCCGTCAATTAATGACCGCTGATACATCCATTGAAGCATTTTCTTCCGTGGATTGAGGACGCAAAAGCCGTTCTCATGTAACATACGGGCACATCATTTTTGATGTGCCTTTTTTATTCTTGATGCGCGACGATAGCCTTTGGTTGTTGTCTCCGCATGGTTGCCAACTGCCAGCCTGAACAGCAGTTGCACGATGATGACATCGTGTTAGAGCTTTACATTCACACTACAGCGGAGTGTTGTCATACCATGATGGACAATTTACGCGCGGCGTCGAATCATGTCGTGCTCAAGATTATTCTGGGATTGATCATCCTGTCTTTCGTACTCACCGGGGTGGGCAACTACCTGATCGGTGGCGGCGGTGATTATGCTGCTAAAGTGAACGGCCACGAGATCAGCCGTGCAGAGCTGGAGCAGGGTTTTAACAACGAGCGCAATCGTCAGCAGCAGATGCTGGGCGATCAGTTCTCGCAGTTAGCCAGCAACGAAGGCTATATGCAGCAGATGCGTCAGCAGGCGCTGTCGCAGCTGATTGATCAGGCGTTACTTGATCAGTACATCAAAGATCTGCACATCGGCATCAGCGATGATCAGGTAAAACAGGCGATCTTCAATCAGAAAGCTTTCCAGACCAACGGTAAATTCGACAACGCCAAATACAGCGGCCTGATCACCAGCATGGGCTTCACGGCTGATCAGTATGCTGAAGCGCTGCGCAAGCAGCTGGCGACGCAGCAGCTGATCAACGCGATTGCTAACACCGATTTCATGCTGAAAGGCGAAACCAGCAAGCTGGTGGATCTGGTGTCCCAGCAGCGTGAAGTGCGTCAGGCGGTGATTGATGTCAACGCGCTGGCGGCTAAACAAACGGTCAGCGACGACGAAGTCAGCCAGTATTACCAGCAGCATCAGAATAGCTTCATGGCGCCTGAGCAGTTCCGCGTGAGCTATATCAAAATGGATGCCGCAAGCATGCAGGAAACGGCCAGCGAAGCAGACATTCAGAGCTGGTACGATCAACACAAAGCGGATTATTCACAGCCACAGCGTAATCGCTACAGCGTGATTCAGACTAAGACGGAAGCCGATGCTAACGCCGTGGTTGATGCATTGAAGAAAGGCGAAGATTTCGCCGCGCTGGCGAAAAGCAAATCTATCGACCCAATCTCAGCCCGCAAAGGTGGCGATATGGGTTGGCTGGAGCCGAGCACCACGCCAGACGAGCTGAAAAACGCCAATCTGACGCAGAAAGGCCAGCTTTCCGGTGCCATCAAATCATCGGTTGGCTACCTCGTGGTGCGTCTGGATGATATTCAGCCGGAGCAGGTTAAACCGCTGGCCGATGTTCATGACATCGTTGCCGATAAAGTGAAGCAAGAGAAAGCGGTTGATGCCTTCTACAAAATTCAGCAGAAAGTGAGCGAAGCAGCCAGCAACGATAACGAATCGTTGGCCGGCGCGGCGCAGGCTTCCGGCCTGAAAGTGGTAGAAACCAATTGGATCACCCGCGATAACCTGCCAGACGAGTTGAACTTCGATCAGGTTAAGCAAGCCATCTTCAACGGTGGTTTAGTGGGCCAGAATGGTGCGCCGGGTAACAACTCCGACATCATCTCTGTGGATGGCGATCGTGCCTTTGTGCTGCGCATCAGCGAGCACAAACCGGAAGCGGTGAAGCCGTTGGATCAGGTGAAAGCGCAGATCGTCGACTCGCTGAAGCATGATAAAGCAACGCAGCAGGCAAAAGCGCAGGCAGACAAACTGCTGGCCGATTTGAAAGCCGGTAAAGCAGATGCACTGAAGGCTGCAGGCTTAACGCTCAGCGCCAGCAAATCGTTTGATCGTAATGCGCAGGATCCGGTGGCTCAGTCGGCCTTCAATCTGCCACAACCTGCCGACAATAAACCGTCGTGGGGCGTGAGTGAAGATATGCAGGGCAATGTGGTGCTGATCGCGCTGGATAAAGTGAGCGCGGGCAACATGCCGCAGGCGCAGATCGATGAGATGGTGAAAGGCGTAACGCAAAATAACGCGCAAATTGCCTTTGAAGCGCTGCTGGAAAACCTGCGTAAAGAGGCGAAGATTAAGTACGGCGCCGCCGCACAAAACCAGTAAGCCTCACAAAAAAAGTTAAACCACTGCAATACCCGAAAGGCCGCTTATGCGGCCTTTTCCATTTCTGTGATTGTCCTTTTGAGCGTTGAATTGAGCTGTGACACCCTGCTGTTGCTGTCAAACACAAGGAGAAACACAGCATGGTGAAATCAACGTTTCAAGCCCTCTGCATTACGCTGGCGCTGGGCGGCGCAGTTTATACCACCGGACTGGCGGCTGCCGAAAGTCCCAGTGAAACGCAGGCGACGCAAGTCTCCACGCCAAACGAAGGACAGGTCAGCATCAATTCAGCCACAGCCGAACAGCTCGCAGCCGGTATGAACGGCATCGGACTGAAGAAAGCGCAGGCCATTGTCAGTTATCGCGAACAATACGGCCCGTTTACCGCCATTGAACAACTCAAGGAGGTGCCGGGTATCGGTAGCGCACTGATTGAGCGCAACAGCGCTCGGCTTAAACTGTGAAGCGTCTCGCGACTTTGAAGGATTGAAAAAGCCCGGATTCAGGCTGTGCTATGCTCAACAGGTCTTACCAGTTGTCATTCTCAGCCTGAACAGGAGCAATAATGCAAACCACAATTAAAGTGCGCGGTTATCATCTGGATGTTTATCAGCACGTGAATAACGCGCGCTATCTGGAGTTTCTGGAAGAGGCGCGCTGGCAGTGGCTGGAGGATGTCGATGCGTTTCATTGGCTGATGGAGCAGCAGCTGGCGTTTGTGGTGGTGAATATCAACATCAACTATCGTCGTCCGGCGGTATTGGGCGACGTACTGAACATTGAAAGTGAAGTATCTCAGCTCGGCGGTAAAAGCGGCATCATTACGCAGCGTGTCTTGCTGGCGAGTGATAATTCGGTGGTGTCGGATGCCGCACTGACCTTTGTCTGTATCGATTTGCGCACGCAAAAAGCGGTGCCGTTGGAAGGGGAGTTACACCAGCGTCTGGCATCGTTGATGGTCGAAAATGAATAACTGGCGCCGATGACGCCAGTTTACCCTGCGGTCTGAATCAGTTGAGGCCGCTTTTCTCTTTCATCGCTGCCATCACCGCTGACGCATTCGCCTGATAATCTGCCAGGCCACGGGCGCGTAGATGGCAGGCCGCGCATTCGCCGCAACCATCACCTTTTACGCCGTTATAGCAGGTAAGCGTTTCAGCGCGTACCAGCGGCAGCTGCTGCCAGTAATCGGCCAGCGCCCAGGTTTCGGCTTTGTTCAGCCACATCAGCGGCGTTTCAAAGCGAATATTGCGCGCCATGCCGAGGCTGACCGCGCTATTGAGTGCTTTAACAAACTCATCGCGGCAATCCGGATAGCCGGAGAAGTCGGTTTCGCATACGCCGGTGATCACCGCTTCAGCTTCCACCTGATAGGCATAAATGGATGCCAGCGTCAGGAACAGAATATTGCGGCCCGGCACAAAGGTGCTCGGCAAACCGCTGGCATTCGGATCGTAGGTTGGCACGGGAATGTTGTCGCGCGTCAGGCTGCTGACGGCTAACTCATTGAGCAGCGTAACGTCGAGCACTTTGTGCGCCCGTGCGCCAAGCTTGTGTGACAGTTCTGCCGCAACTTCGATCTCTTCACGATGGCGCTGGCCGTAATCAAAAGTAACGCAATGCACTTCATCATAGTGTTGCAGTGCCTGAATTAAACAGGTGGTGGAGTCTTGCCCGCCACTGAATACCACAACGGCTCGTTTCATTTTTTCTTCCTCTAAAATCTGTGCGCTTATGGTACTGGCTCGGATGCAGGCTGAACAGCGCTAGCTGTGGTTGGCGGCGGAATCCAGGCGCGGGTGAAATCAAACCAGCCCAGGCTATTCAGCTGGATGCCTTCCACGCCGGGCGGGGCAAATACCTGATAGCGATAGTTAAACAGCGGCAATAAATGGCCGTCGCACATCAGCTGCTGAAACAGTTGCTGAGTCAGTTCGCTACGCTGCAATGCATCAGGCTGTTGGGCAATGGCGCTCAGCGGCGTTTGCAGGACCTGTTCGCGCAGCGGATGCCAGACCGGATCGTTCTCCAGCCAGTTCACCAGCGTAAACAGCGGTGCATCGCCAATCAGCCGATCGCCCATCACCACATCGGCCTCATTGAGATCGATATCGTCACGCCAGCTTTTTACGTCATGAAAGACGCAGGTGAGGGTGCAGCCGTGTTGTGCCAGCAGTGGAATCAACGCCTGCGCCATCACATGCAGTTCGACCGGCAGGTGGTAATGCAGCGTTAGCGTCGGCGGCAGTGAAATTCTCTCTCTTACTGCGCGCGGTACCGGCCAGCCAGGCAGCAGTTCATGGCTCGGTGTAATCAACCCCTCATCCAGTGGCAATTGCTGAATCACGCCGCTGCGCTGAATCAGGGCAATCAGCGATTGGGCCTGTTCGGCACTGAAGTGCGCCGAGATGCGTGGCGCCAGATAGCAAAATCCCAGGCTGATACTGCGATCAACCGGACGCAGCGAACCGAGCTCGTCAGGATCGCCAATGGCGATTTGTACCGGATGGCTACAGCTGGTGCCGAGATCACGATCAAACAGCTGCGGAGTGATCCAGTATTCCATCCGCTGGATCAATGGGCGCTGCAGATGCCAGCGCGCATGGCTCTCCAGCCGCACCATTTCGGCGGTGAAGTGCGTGAGTTTCCACGGCCCGCTACCGACATCGGCGAATTCAGGATGAGGTAACAGACTGAATTGGTGCGCCAGCCGCTGCGGCAGCCAGTAATCGCTTTCACGCAGTTGTATGTGTATCGCCAGCGGATGCGGCGCTTCAATCCGTTCAATCGCTGCCAGCAGCCGCGAGCCGCGCGGGGATAGAATGATCTGCTGCAGCTGCTCAACCAACTGCGCCGCCTGCACCGGTTCATCGTTATGCCAACTGAGCTGTGGGCGCAACCAGAAGTACCAGTCACGGCCGCTGGCATCGTGCTGCCAATGGTGCGCGATATCGCCTTCAACATCGTTATCGCGAAAGCGCGTAAGCCCGGAGAAAACCTGGCGCGCCAGATGTTGCTCGGCGCGTCCGGTTAGCTGTAGCGGACGCAGCGGCTCCATCGCGCGGTAATAAGGAATGCGCAGCACCGGCGATTGATTCTGCCACTGACCGCCCATTAGCGGCCGCAGCATTTTCACTAATCGCTCGGGATGCAGATCCAGCACCTGCAATGCCTGTACCGCCTCGCCAGCGTCGAGTTGCTGCGTTAACAGCTGCTGGCGCAGCTGCTCCGGCGACAGCAGGAAAGTCAGCTCGCCCTGTTTGCCACGCCCGGATTCTCCGCGCCAGTTCAGCCAGCCGGCATCCTGCCACTGCCGCAGCAGCGTGCGCACATGGCGCTCGCTGCAAAAGCAGTGTTGCGCCATCGCAGCGACGCTGAGGCGTTGCGTTTCGCCGTGGCTGAGTTGCCACAGGCGCTGGAATTGATTAACCCGATGAAGTTCGCGCATCGCTAAACCCGGAACAGTTTTGTAAAAGTATTCACTATTAGTTCCGTAATTACCAGGCGATAGTAACTGCCTCACTCAGACAGGAGAATTCGCATGGCTCGCCTCGCGGCATTTGATATGGATGGCACGCTGTTACTGCCTTCGCACCGGTTAGGAAATGAAACGCTGACAAGCCTGCATGCGTTGCATCAGCGCGGTGTTACGTTGGCGTTTGCCACCGGGCGTCATCTTATGGATATGCAGCGAGTACGCGAACAAATCACCTTGCCTGCGTGGCTAATTACCGGCAACGGCACGCGCATTCACGATCTGGAAGGCAATCAGCTTTACGGCTGCGATTTATCGCCATCAGTGGCGGAAGAGGTGATTCATACCCATTGGCAAACGCCCGCCTCGATTCATATTTTCAATGATGAAGGCTGGTTTACCGATAAACCGCTGATCGGTGCGCTGGAAGCGCATGCGATGAGCGGCTTCCACTATCAGCTGCGTAATTTGCGTCAGATGTCGGCGCATGAAGTCACCAAAATCTGTTTTATTGCGCCGCATGAAATGTTGCAGGTGTTAAGAAGTGAATTGCAGGATGCGTTAGGCGATCGGGCTAACATTTGTTTCTCAGCCTGGGATTGCCTGGAAGTGTTGCCGGTTGATTGCCATAAAGGCGCGGCGTTGGGACGTCTGTGCCAGCATCTTTCGCTGTCGCTGGCGGAGTGTATGGCGTTTGGCGATGCCATGAACGATCGCGAAATGCTGGAGCGCGTTGGCAGCGGTTTCATTATGGGCAACGCCATGAATCAACTGAAAGCGTCGTTGCCCCATTTACCGATTATCGGACATTGCGAGACACAGGCGGTGTCTCACTACCTTAATCACTGGATGACCACACCACACCTCGATTATTCCCCCGAATGCTGAGGCTTACAGTGAACCGGACAGGACGTCCGGTTTTTTATTGCAGTTCCCGCACCCAAGGCGCAATCTCGCCGATATTCTGCTCTACCCACTGCGCATTGTAATAGGTGTCCGGATAGCGCTCACCGCTGTCACACAGCAATGTTACCAAAGATCCCTGCTCGCCGTTTTCCCGCATGCGTTTCGCCACCTGCATCATGCCCCAGAAGTTGGTGCCGGTTGAGGCGCCAGGACGACGTCCAAGCACCTTTTCCAACTGCAGCATCGCGGCGATGGTCGCGCCATCCGGCACTTTCATCATCTCGTCAATAACGTCGGGTAGAAACGACGGTTCGACACGCGGACGACCAATGCCTTCAATCAGACTGCCGCGTTCGCTGCGCAACGTTTTGTCGCGGCTGTGCCAGTAGTCAAAGAACACCGAATGTTGCGGATCGACCACCAGCAGGCGCGTGTCATGGCCCTGATAGCGGATATAGCGGCCCAGCGTTGCCGAGGTGCCGCCGGTACCGGCGCTCATGATCACCGTATGCGGCACCGGGAACGGTTCGTGTGACATCTGGCGGAAAATGCTTTCGGCGATATTGTTGTTGCCGCGCCAGTCAGTGGCGCGCTCGGCGTAGGTGAACTGGTCCATAAAGTGGCCATTCAGCTCACGCGCTAAACGCTCGGATTCGCTGTACAGCTGGCAGGGATCGGCAACGAAATGGCACTCGCCACCGTAAAAACCAATCATCTCGATTTTGCGTTTTGCGGTGCTGGCCGGCATTACGGCGATAAACGGCAAACCAAGCAGGCGCGCGAAGTAAGCTTCCGATACCGCAGTACTGCCGGAAGAGGCTTCAATTATTGGCGTATTTTCGTGGATCCAGCCGTTCGCCAGACCATAGAGAAACAGGGAACGCGCCAGGCGATGTTTTAAGCTGCCGCTGGGATGCGTGCTTTCATCTTTGAGATAGAAGTGAATGCCAGGAAAATCATCCAGCTTAAAGCGGATCAAATGCGTATCCGCCGAGCGCTGAAAATCGGCGTTAATTTCATTGATGGCGTGGCGAACCCAGGGCGTTTGCATGTGGTATTTCCGTAATCATTATTGCGCACAGTGTAAGGCACTGGCAGGAAAAAGAGGTTGCTAAAACCGCGCTATAATGGCGAGATTAGAGAAAAATTTTCTCCCGGAGTGGCAAATGTTAGATAAAACTGACCGCACGTTGCTGGCAATACTGCAGCAGGATTGCACCTTGTCGCTGCAGACGTTGGCCGATGCGGTGAACCTCACCACCACGCCGTGCTGGAAACGCCTGAAAAAACTGGAAGATGATGGCATTATTCGTGCGCGCGTGGCGCTGGTGGACGGCGAAAAAATCGGTCTGTCTCTCACTGCCTTTATGTTTGTCAAAACCCAGCAGCACAGCAGCGAGTGGTTTAAGCAATTTGTCGCCGTGGTGCAGCAAATGCCGGAAGTGATGGCGTTTTATCGCATGGCGGGCGAGTACGATTATTTGCTGCGCATTCAGGTCGCGGACATGAAGAGTTATGACAGCTTTTATAAGCGTCTGGTGAACGGCGTGCCAGGACTGATGGATGTGACCTCCAGTTTTGCCATGGAAGAGATTAAATACACCACCGCCTTGCCGGTAGCGCCCTAGCGGGCACAGAAAGAGACACGCTTGTGCAATTATTCAGCCAGTTAAGTTGGTATTTCCTGCGCGAGTGGCGGCGATATCTGGGCGCCGTCAGCTTGCTGATCGTTATTGCCTTACTGCAATTACTGCCACCGCATGTGGTTGGCGTGATTGTCGACGGCGTTACCCAGCATGATTTAAGCGCCGGGCAGATCTTTATGTGGATCGGCGTGATGCTGGTGACGGCGGTGATCGTCTATCTGCTGCGCTATGTCTGGCGCGTGCTGCTGTTTGGCGCATCCTACCAATTAGCCGTTGAGCTACGTGAAGATTTCTATCGTCAACTCAGTCGTCAGCATCCGGCATTTTATCTGCGCCATCGCACTGGCGATCTGATCGCCCGCGCCACCAATGATGTGGATCGCGTGGTGTTTGCCGCCGGTGAAGGCGTGCTGACGTTGGTGGATTCGCTGGTGATGGGATTGGTGGTGCTGATTGTGATGAGCACCCAAATCAGCTGGGAACTGACGTTACTGGCGCTGATCCCGATGCCGATTATGGCCTTCGCCATTCAGAAAGATGGCGCACGCCTGCATCAGCGCTTCAAAGTGGCGCAGGCGGCGTTCTCCAGCCTGAACGATCAAACCCAGGAAAGCCTGACCAGCATTCGCATGATCAAAGCCTTTGGCCTCGAAGATCATCAGTCGCAGCAGTTTGCTGGCATCGCTGCCGATACCGGCAAGAAAAACCTGCATGTGGCGCGCGTGGATGCGCGTTTTGATCCGATCATTTATATCGCCGTTGGCTTCTCCAACCTGCTGGCGATTGCCGGTGGCGGCTGGATGGTGTGGAACGGCAGCTTGACGCTCGGGCAGCTTACCAGCTTTGTGATGTACCTCGGCCTGATGATTTGGCCGATGCTGGCGCTGGCGTGGATGATCAACATCGTTGAGCGCGGCAGTGCGGCGTGGAGTCGTATCCGCTCCTTGCTGGCGGAAGCACCTGCAGTTGAAGATGGCGCGAAAGTGTTGCCACCCGAACCTGGCGTAATGCAGGTTGCCATTCGTGAGTTTCGCTATCCGGCCAGTTCTGGTCCGGTGCTGAGCCATGTTAACTTCCAGCTAAAACCGGGCCAGATGCTCGGCTTATGCGGGCCAACCGGCTGCGGCAAGAGCACGCTGCTAAGCCTGATTCAGCGCCACTTCGACATCGATCAGGGCGATATTCGCTACCACAATACGCCGCTGCCGCAATTGCGACTCGATAGCTGGCGCAGTCGGTTGGCGGTGGTCAGCCAGACGCCGTTCCTGTTCTCCGACACCATCGCCGCCAATCTGGCGCTGGGTCGCCCGAATGCGACGCAGCAAGAGCTGGAGCGCGTGGCAAGCATGGCCTGCGTCCACGACGATATTCTGCGTCTGCCACAAGGTTATGAGACCGAAGTGGGCGAGCGCGGCGTGATGTTATCGGGCGGACAGAAGCAGCGCATTGCGATTGCACGCGCGCTGCTGCTGAATGCGGAAATCCTGATTCTGGATGATGCGCTGTCGGCGGTTGATGGTCGCACTGAACATGACATCCTGCATAACCTGCGCCAATGGGGCAAAGGGCGCACCTTAATTATCAGCGCGCATCGTTTGTCGGCGCTCACCGAAGCCAGCGAAATTCTGGTGCTGCAGCAGGGCGCCGTGGCGCAGCGCGGCGATCATGACACTTTGGCGGCCAAAGAGGGCTGGTATCGCGAAATGTACCGTTATCAGCAGCTGGAAGCCGCGCTGGATGATGATGAAGTGGCAGAAGGAGCAAGCCGTGGCTAAATCACAACGTTTATGGCCGACGCTGAAACGTCTACTGGCGTATGGCAAACCGTGGCGTAAATCGCTGTGGCTGGCGGTCAGCATGCTGTGGATTGCTGCGGCGGCCGAAGTGACCGGGCCGGTGTTGGTGAGCTACTTCATCGATAATCTGGTGGCGAAACATCAGATGCCGTGGGGCATCGTCGGCGGCCTGCTGGTGGGCTTTATCCTGCTGCAATTGCTGGCTGCCGGTCTGCACTATTTCCAGGCATTGCTGTTTAACCGCGCGGCGATTGGCGTGGTGCTGCAATTACGCGTGGACGTGATGAACGCGGCGTTGCGCCAGCCGCTTAGCGCCTTCGATACGCAGCCGGTCGGACAAATTATCTCGCGCGTTACCAATGACACCGAGGTGATCAAAGATCTCTACGTTACCGTGGTAGCAACGGTGTTGCGCGCCGCCGCGTTGATTGGTGCGATGCTGGTGGCGATGTTCTCCCTCGACTGGCGCATGGCGCTGGTGGCGATCGTAATTTTCCCGCTGGTGCTGACGGTTATGCTGATTTATCAGCGCTTCAGTACGCCGATTGCGCGTCGCGTGCGCAGCTATCTGGCGGACATCAACAACGGCTTTAATGAAGTGATCAACGGCATGAGCGTGATCCAGCAGTTCCGCCAGCAGGCGCGCTTTGGTGAGCGCATGGGTGAAGCCAGCCGTTCGCACTATCTGGCGCGTATGGAAACGCTGCGGCTGGATGGTTTTTTATTGCGCCCGTTGCTGAGTCTGTTTTCGGCGATGATTTTGTGCGGTTTGCTGATGCTGTTTAGCTTCGCCACGCCGGGCGTGTTTGAAGTTGGCGTGCTCTACGCCTTTATTACCTATCTTGGCCGCCTCAATGAACCGCTGATTGAACTCACCACGCAGCAGTCGATGCTGCAACAAGCGGTGGTGTCTGGCGAGCGCATCTTCGAACTGATGGATGCAGAGCAGCAAGGTTACGGCAGCGATATTCAGCCGCTGGCCTCGGGCAGCATTTCGCTGCGCGATGTGAGCTTTGCCTATCGCGATAATCGCGATGTGCTCAGCAACATCAATCTTGAAGTGCCCGCGCGTCATTTTGTTGCGCTGGTGGGGCATACCGGCAGCGGGAAAAGTACGCTGGCGAATTTGCTGATGGGCTATTACCCGGTGACGCGCGGCAGCATTGAGCTGGATGGTCGCCCGCTGCCCCAGCTGTCGCACGCCGCCTTACGTCAAAGCGTTGCGATGGTGCAACAGGATCCGGTTGTGCTGGCGGATTCGCTGCTGGCCAACGTGCGTTTGGGGCGCAATATCCCGGAAGACCAGGTGTGGCAGGCGCTGGAGACGGTGCAGCTGGCACCGCTGGCGCGCAGCATGGCAGACGGCATCCATACGCGTTTAGGCGAGCAGGGCAATAATCTGTCGGTTGGGCAGAAACAGCTACTGGCGCTGGCGCGCGTGTTGGTGTCATTGCCGCAGATCCTGATCCTCGACGAAGCCACGGCCAATATCGATTCCGGTACGGAACAGGCGATTCAGCACGCGTTACGTGCACTACGCCAGCACAGCACGCTGGTGGTGATCGCGCATCGCCTTTCCACCATCACCGAAGCCGATCAGATTTTAGTGCTGCATCGCGGTCAGGTGGTGGAGCGCGGTACGCATGCTGAGCTGCTGGCCGAGCAGGGCCGCTACTGGCAGATGTATCAGCTGCAGCAGGCCGGCGATGAACTCGCGGCGGGCATCCCCGTACAAGCTGAAGGGTGAATTGCACCTTTTTTGCACAGTTTTATCGGAATGTTCTGTATTGATGCACTTCTTTGAGGCTTGAAGCACCAAAGAAGTGCAATATTGCAACACCTTTCCTACACCTCCTCCCCAATCTGCGCTGTGCTTCACATAACGAAGCGTGATGCAGCGCGCCTATGCTACTGACATTCCCCTTTTTTTATTTATGGCACAGCCTTTGCTTATATCCCTACGTGTCCGCGAAGACTCACTCAATTTCTTATCCGGAGGGGAACGTATGAAGCTGGTTACCGTGGTAATCAAACCATTTAAGCTGGAGGACGTGCGTGAAGCCTTATCCTCTATTGGCATTCAGGGACTGACAGTTACCGAGGTTAAAGGTTTCGGTCGCCAGAAAGGTCACGCAGAGCTTTATCGCGGTGCCGAGTACAGCGTTAACTTCCTGCCTAAAGTAAAAATTGATATCGCTATTGCGGACGACCAACTTGATGAAGTGGTCGATGTCATCAGCAAAGCCGCTTATACCGGCAAAATTGGCGACGGCAAGATTTTCGTCGCAGAACTGCAGCGCGTCATTCGTATTCGTACCGGCGAGACCGACGAAGCAGCACTGTAACTGGGGCTCTGAATTGTGATGGGATGGAAAGAAATGAATAAACTGATAACGAAGTTGGGCCTCACCAGCCTTGCGCTGTTACCTTCTCTGGCGATGGCGGCAGCGCCTGCCGTCGCGGATAAAGCCGATAACGCCTTTATGATGATCTGTACCGCGCTGGTACTGTTTATGTCGATTCCAGGCATTGCGCTGTTCTACGGCGGTTTGATTCGCGGTAAGAACGTGCTGTCGATGCTGACGCAGGTGGCAGTGACCTTCTCGCTGGTGTGCGTGCTGTGGGTGATTTACGGCTACTCGCTGGCGTTCAGTGAGGGCAACTCCTTCTTTGGTAGCTTCCAGTGGGCGATGCTGAAAAATATCGAGCTGAAAGCGGTGATGGGCAGCTTCTATCAGTACATTCACGTTGCGTTCCAGGCTTCCTTCGCCTGTATCACCGTCGGTCTGATTGTCGGTGCGCTGGCTGAACGTATTCGCTTCTCCGCAGTACTGATTTTCGTGGTGGTGTGGCTGACGCTGGCTTATCTGCCAATCGCACACATGGTTTGGGCGGGTGGCTTGCTGGCGCAAGATGGCGCGCTCGACTTCGCGGGCGGCACCGTGGTTCACATCAACGCCGCCGTTGCTGGCCTGGTGGGTGCTTATTTAGTGGGTAAACGTGCTGGTTTCGGCAAAGAAGCCTTCAAACCACACAACCTGCCGATGGTGTTCCTTGGTACCGCGATTCTGTATGTGGGCTGGTTCGGCTTCAACGCCGGTTCTGCTTCCTCCGCTAACGAAATCGCTGCGCTGGCGTTCCTGAATACCGTAGTGGCTACGGCGGGTGCGGTGCTGTCGTGGGTGTTCGGCGAGTGGGCGGTACGTGGTAAACCTTCTCTGCTCGGTGCGTGTTCAGGCTTCATCGCTGGTCTGGTCGCGATTACCCCAGCTTGTGGTTATGTCGGTGTCGGCGGCGCGCTGATTATCGGTCTGGCGGGTGGTTTAGCCGGTCTGTGGGGCGTAACGACCCTGAAGAAATGGCTGCGTGTTGATGACCCATGTGATGTGTTCGGAGTGCACGGCGTGTGTGGCATCCTCGGTTGTATCCTGACCGGCGTTTTCGCCTCCTCTTCACTGGGCGGCGTAGGCTACGCAGAAGGCGTGACCATGGGCCATCAGGTATGGATTCAGCTTTTCAGCGTGGGCGTGACCATCGTCTGGACTGCAGTTGTGGCCTTCATTGGCTTCAAACTGGCAGATATGATTGTTGGCCTGCGTGTTCCGGAAGATCAGGAACGTGAAGGTCTGGATGTGAACAGCCACGGCGAGAACGCTTACAACCAGTAACCGTCGGGCTGAAGAAGAGCAGTGCGCTAAAATTATAAAAAGCAGAAGGGGCGATAATATCGCCCCTTTTTTTATACGTCGCGTTGGCGCATCACGCCTTCCTGCACCGTGGTCGCCACCAGTCTGCCATCCTGGGCATAAAACTCGCCACGCACAAAACCGCGCGCGCCCGAGGCGGAGGTACTCACCACGCTGTACAGCAGCCATTCAGATAAGTCGAACGGGCGATGGAACCACATTGAGTGATCGATGGTGGCAACCTGCATATCGGCTTCGAGGAAGCCTTTACCGTGCGGCTGCAGCGCCACCGGCAGGAAGTTGAGATCCGAGGCATATCCCAAAAGGTATTGATGGATACGACGATCGGCTGGTAACTCGCCGTTTGCACGAATCCACACCTGACGCAGAGGCTCATCAACGTGGCCTTTTAGTGGGTTATGAATCTGTACCGGACGAATATCCAGCGGACGCTCGGCGAGGAATTTTTCTTTCAGTTTGAGTGGCAGATGGGCGGCCAGCTTTTTTGCCAAATCCTGTTCCGATGGCAGATTATCTGGGCCCGGCACCTGCGGCATGCTGTTCTGGTGCTCGAAGCCGCTTTCAGGTGCCTGGAACGAGGCGGTCATGTAGAAGATCGGTTGGCCATTCTGTACCGCGCTGACGCGGCGTGCGCTGAAGCTTTTGCCGTCACGCAGCGTTTCGACATCGTAAATAATGGCTTTTTGGCTATCGCCTGGACGCAGAAAGTAGCTGTGGAAAGAGTGAATGATGCGCTCTTCCGGCACCGTTTGTTTCGCCGCATACAGCGCCTGGCCAACCACCTGACCACCAAACACCTGGCGCAGACCAAGATCTTCGCTCTGACCACGAAACAGGCCTTCTTCCAGTTTTTCCAGATTTAACAAATTAAGCAGGTTGTGCAGTGCCTGACTCATAGCGGATTCCTCAGCGTGACTAATCGCGTCAGTGTGAAAGATCCGACCAGTTTCCGTCAATGATTTTGCCGCTATTTCAGCGGGCTGGCGGAGGGTTTAGGCGCAATGCCGATATTTGTGCCAGAATTAAGGTCATTCGGCGGCTGAAAAGCTAAGCAATGAATTTACCGCCGACAATCATAGTGTTCATAAGGAGACGACATCGATGAAACTCTGGCAAGTTATTAGCGGTATGACCCTGGCTGCGGCAATTACCGGTTGTGCGGACCACAGTAAGCCGGTAGCCACACCTACACTCGGCTCAGCGGTAGCGGGGCAGCAGGCCGCCATTGCGCAGCCTAATGTTAGTGGTTCGGTGTATATCCGCCAGCGCATCGCGCTGCCACCGGATTCCGTGCTAACTGTGACGCTGTCTGATGCATCGCTGGCCGATGCGCCTTCGAAAGTGCTGTCGCAGCGCGTGGTGCGTACGGAAGGGAAACAGTCACCGTTCCAGTTTGTTCTGCCGTTCAATCCAGCTGACATCCAGCCGAACGCGCGCATTCTGTTAAGTGCGGCGATTTCAATTGATGGCAAGCTGGCGTTTATCACCGATACGGTGAAACCGGTGATTAATCAGGGCGGAACAAAAGCCGAACTGCTGTTGGTTCCCGTGACTAACGTCGCGATGCAAACCCAGCCGGGTGCCGCAACAACCGTGCCTTCGACTTCACCTACGCAGGTGACGCCATCGTCTTCGGTGCCGGCACCGACGAGTATGTAACTTCGATTGATGGGACGAGAGAGCGCCGGAAGTCATCATTGTTCCGTAAAGTCGCTGTCTCGTCCCTGATCGCTCGGCACACGCCATCCATGGCGTGTGACGCTTTACTCCACAACGATGACTTCCGGCGTGTTAAGTTCAGTGCGGTTTGTGGCGGGCTTGTGCGCGACATATCGCACCGCTAAATTTCCCAACGATACTTTTCCAGCTCAATCTCGCCAGCATCGCTCACTTCAATGCCTTCCGCTTCCAGCGCATCACGCTGACGAAACAGATCGTTGCCCTGCAGCGAAATCCTGCCGTGACGATTAATAACGCGAAACCAAGGTAACTTACTGCCTTCCGGCAAACGACGTAATACGCCACCTACCTGACGCGCCGCACGTGGCGATCCGGCCAGTTGTGCAACATCACCGTAAGTGGTGACCTTTCCTGGCGGAATGGCTGCGACAATTTGCCACACGCGCTCGGAGAAATTGTTTTGGTCGCTCATATGCGCACCTATTTTCAGCAGGAAAGGGCAAACTTTAGCATGCAGAAGGGTAGACATCAGCGCATTGCTGTGTGCTTGTGCAAGAAACCAACGGTTGTCGGGCCTGCGCTTGCAATTGCCAGGGGCATACTTGATAATGCCTGCGCTCTCGAAATGAGGGCTTGTCAATGGGGGCCCTGTTGGTTCTCCCGCAATGCTAACTTGTGAACTCGGTCAGATCCGGAAGGAAGCAGCCGCAGCAGGCGACGCGTGTGCCGGGATGTAGCTGGCAGGGCCCCCACCATTTGTACCCGCCTACTACTCCACAGAATTTTACGCACAGAGAAATCTGGCAATCCTTTGCCTGTGATTCAATCCTTGATTAATACGATGATGGTGCAGAGCGGCTGTTAGGGGAAAAACTTAGCGGACGAACTTCCAGACAGAAACCGGTACTTTATCGTAAAGCTTATTCATGGTCAGTTCAGCCAGACGATGATCGGCTGCCGAATAGAATACCGCCAGTTCATTATCAGGTAATTCATACTTGTTTTTTTCGATAACCCGTTCAAGGGTATCGATTGAGCGACAGCGGCGCAGTCGCATCAAATAATCTGTTTTGGTTAAGGCTTGGTTGCTCATAAATAAACCGGTCTCAGTCTGGTGCTAAAAGGAATGGCTAGGTTGTTGGAGATAAGCACACTCTTCGGCAAACAGATTAAATAAACGTTTTGCAGAACGCTGCCACCGTTGTAGATCCTGAGTATTGATTCCATAGCTGCTGAACAGCATAAAGGTATCGTCAAGATATTCATCGATTTGCGTAATCAGGGCTTCATCTTCAACGTGCTTAATTTTGTAATTCATCGTGAAAGAAGCGATATGCTCAATCAAATCGTTGAGCTGTAAATTGCTTTCCGAAGTAGGATCATTAACCCAACCATGATGGCTATCAGTCAATGTCGCCATACTTTCGTCGAACAAGTTCTCACACAGGTATTTAAGCTGGGCAATATCATGCCGTTTCGGTGAGTATTCGTCCATCTTTTTCCCCTCCATAGCTAGCATAGTTACCGCAGCGCGGCGAGATTAGGAAAAGCTACCAGGAAGCGATCTTGAATAAAATTGAATTCAGCGACTCCTTAAATGTAATCCACAATCATTAGCTTTGCTCACCTCAATTACCAAATATTACAATTCGTCGGCAGGAGAGGGGCGCTCATTGTCAATCACTTCAAACACCAGCACGCCGGGCTGTACCTGAAACAGCACTTCTTCACGACGCTTAAACGTTTCATTTAAATCCAGGCAAGGATTAAATAAATTCCAGCTGAAATCGTAAAGCATTTTAAATCGATTGTTGTTGGTTGGTTGAATAGAAATAATCTGGAAGCTCTCGGGAACTAATTGCGCGTTTTGAGAATACCACTGTAAATCACCGGCTAATGCCTCGGCTATTTTGAGAATATTCCCCTGGATAATTCTTAGCAACTTTTCGCAATCGTCCTCATCCACAGCAATATCACAATGAATAATAGACGGCATTTTGTATCCAGTAAAAGAATGATGTTTCTATCATTGAGCTTATTGGGTGACATTGCAAGTCGCTAATAAAAAGAAAGAGTAATCGTTGTGATGGGTTTCATAACTCAATCATGGCGAAACGGCGAATTACAGCGGCTATCTTCATGAGCGATCAACTTTTGAAACACTTTTGCGCGGGCGCAACAGAGGAAGAGTCGGGTAGTATAATTGTTATGTTATAACATTAGTTGGTCGTTGAGTATGAAACACAGCGGTTTACTTCTTTCCCTTGGCGGCCGTTTGCTGGTTGCGCTGATGCTGATTGCGTTGTTGGCAGTAGCCTTATGGTGGGGCATGCAAAAATGATGCATTTCAACCGCTTACAAGCAGGTTATCAAGGCCGTGCGGTGACGCCTGTCGTCAATGGTGAGCTGGTAACGGGTAGCATGACCGCGTTAATTGGCGCTAACGGCACCGGCAAATCGACCTTACTGAAAACCATTGCCGGCTTACTGCCGCCCATTTCCGGCCGCTGTGAATTGCAGATCCCGCGCAAAGCGCTGGGCTGGTTACCACAACGCAGTGAACTCGAAACCCGCTTTCCTCTTACTGCGTATGAACTGGTAGCGATGGGCTGCTGGCCACGCAGCGGCTGGTTTGGTGGCATTAATCGCGCCTTACGTCTGGAAATTGATGCCGCGCTGGATGCGGTGCAAATGCGTGAGTTTGCCGATGCGCAGCCAGCCACGTTATCTGGCGGACAACTGCAGCGCGTGCTGTTCGCGCGCTTAATGCTGCAGCGCAGCCAGCTCTGGCTACTGGATGAACCTTTCAACGGCATTGATAGCCAAACCGTCACTTTACTGATGTCGATCCTCGAACAGCAACAGCAGGCGGGCACCACATTATTAGTGGTGCTACACGATCGGCCGCTGGTGGCGCGCTATTTTCAGGATGTGTTATCGCTTGATGACGCTGATTCCGCACAAACGCCAACGTTGCGTAGGGTAGCGTCGTGACATTACTTCAACCCTTTATCGAATTTGGTTTCATGCGCCGTGCGTTGGTGGCCTGCATTGCATTAGCCATTAGCGCCACGCCGCTGGGCGTTTTCCTCTCCCTGCGCCGCATGAGTCTGGTCGGCGATGCGTTATCACATGCTGTGTTACCCGGCGCGGCGATTGGTTATCTGGTGTCGGGATTGTCGCTGGTGGCGATGGGCATCGGCGGCCTGATTGCCGGGTTGGCGGTGGCGCTGCTCTCGGGGGCGGTCAGCCGTTACACGCATCTCAAAGAGGATGCCAGTTTCTCGGGCTTCTACCTCGGCTCTCTCGCACTCGGCGTCACACTGGTATCACTGCGCGGTTCCAGCGTCGATCTACTCCACGTGTTATTTGGATCGCTGCTAGCGGTGGATAACGCGGCAATTCTGTTGGTTGGCGGCATTGCCGCTACGACTCTACTGCTGCTGGCGGTGATCTTCCGTCCGCTGGTGATCGATGCCTTCGATCCCGATTTTCTGCGCGCACAGGGCAAATGGAGCGCACCGCTGGTGCACGGTCTGTTCCTGATGCTGGTGGTGCTTAATCTGGTGGCGGGTTTTCAGGTGCTGGGTACGCTGATGTCGGTGGGATTGATGATGCTGCCGGCCACCAGCGCACGCTTCTGGAGTCGCCATCTGGCTTGCATGCTCGGCATCGCCATGTTGCTGGCGATCGTCTCTGCGTTTATCGGTCTGATTCTTTCGTGGCATTTCTCGCTGCCGGCTGGACCGGCGGTGGTGCTGAGTGCTGCGGTGCTGTTTCTGCTTTCTGTTTTGACAGGACCATGTGGCGGCCTGTTGCGCCGTCGATAACGAAACCAATAAGGGGATATGAATGAAAAAGTTACCGCTGAGTCTGGCGATTGGCGCCATGCTAATTAGCCCACTGTCGCTGGCGAAGAGCGTTGATGTTGTGGCGAGCTTCACCGTGCTGGCGGATATCGTTAAACAGGTCGGTGGCGATCACGTCAACGTGAAATCGCTGGTCGGCCCGAACGGCGATCCGCACACCTTCGAACCGACGCCGCAGGATAGCCAGGCG
Source organism: Pantoea sp. JK (assembly GCF_026130245.1). Taxonomy (NCBI): domain Bacteria; kingdom Pseudomonadati; phylum Pseudomonadota; class Gammaproteobacteria; order Enterobacterales; family Erwiniaceae; genus Pantoea; species Pantoea sp. JK. The sequence continues at coordinate 201,491 of NZ_JAINFN010000004.1, read as the reverse complement.
CTGTCAAAAGCGGATGTGGTGTTTGTCAGCGGTTTGGGCATGGAAGGTTGGATGGATCGCCTGATCAGCGCGTCAGGTTATAAAGGCACCCTCGTCGTGGCCTCGAACGGCGTTAACACGCGCAAGATGGAAGAGGACGGTAAAAGCGTCACCGATCCCCACGCGTGGAACAGCATGCAAAACGGTGTGATCTACGCCACCAATGTGATGAATGCGCTGATCAAAGCCGATCCTCAAGATGCGGCGGATATTCGTAAAAGCGGTGAAAGTTACATTCAGCAGCTGCAGAAGCTGGATAGCTGGGCGAAAACCGCCTTTGCTGAAGTACCGAAGAACAAGCGTAAGGTGCTGACCAGCCACGATGCCTTTGGCTACTTTGGCCAACGTTATGGCGTCAGCTTCCTTGCGCCGGTGGGCTTCTCGACTGAAGCGGAAGCCAGCGCCAGCGATGTGGCTTCGATCATCAAACAGCTGAAGGCCGAGCACATCAAAACTTACTTCATGGAGAATCAAACCGATCCGCGTCTGGTAAAACAGATTGCCAGCGAAACCGGCGCACAGCCGGGCGGGGAACTCTATCCGGAGGCCTTGTCGGAAGCGAATGGCCCGGCAGCGACCTATGTGGCCGCATTCAAACACAATGTGGACGCCATTCTGCATAGCATGAAGTAAAAAAAAGGCCGGGGAGCATCCCGGCCAATTATCACGACACTTTCCTACCTTTTTTTCTTTCTTCCCTGAACCGCCTTAAAGCGCGGGTTGGTTTTGCAAATCACATAGATGCGACCTTTACGACGCACGACTTTGCAATCTTTATGGCGCGTCTTGGCAGAGCGCAATGAACTCAATACCTGCATCTCTTCTCTCCAGCCTTACTTGTTGCGCGACAGGAAGCTGCCAAAACGCTGATTGAAGCGCGCGGTGCTGCCTTCTTTGGCGAAATCTTTCTGCTTGCCGGTATAGAACACGTGAGATTTTGACGAGACATCCAGCGTGACATACGGCAGCACTTCACCTTCAAACTCAATGGTGCGCTCAGTCTTAATCGTGGAGCCGACTTTGAAGTATTCGTTGGCCGAGGTGTCGTGGAACACCACTGGGCGATAAAGGGGATGGATATTCGGTTTCATAGTCACCTCGTTATGTAATGTTATACTATAACAATATTATGAGCCTGAAAATGGCTGATTGCAACCGTGAAAAACACAGGGATTTTGGCGGGGCAGGGAAGCAGCAATAAAAAAGGCCGCATCAGCGGCCTTTTAGGGAAGGGTAGAACTTAGTGTTTGTGCTCTACCGGATGACCTTGTTCCAGGTCACCTTTGTTCTTACTGAAGCGGCGACGTACCACCACGAAGAACACCGGAACGAAGAAGATAGCCAGCGCGGTCGCTGTGACCATCCCGCCCATTACGCCGGTACCTACCGCGTTCTGTGCGCCAGAGCCCGCACCGGTGCTGATCGCCAGCGGCATTACGCCGAGGATAAAGGCGAGCGAGGTCATCAGAATCGGACGCAGACGCATACGGGATGCTTCCAGCGTTGATTCCACCAGCCCTTTGCCTTCCTTCTCCATCAAATCCTTGGCGAATTCGACGATCAGGATGGCGTTCTTCGCCGACAATCCTATGGTGGTCAACAAGCCCACCACAAAGTAGACGTCGTTACTCAAGCCACGCGCCGTGGTGAAGATCAGTGCGCCGACCACACCCAGCGGTACCACCAACATCACTGAGAACGGAATCGACCAGCTCTCATACAGCGCGGCCAGACACAGGAACACCACAATCAGCGAGATAGCGTACAGCGCCGGTGCCTGGTTACCTGACAAGCGTTCCTGATAGGACATGCCGGTCCAGTCGTAACCGATACCCGCAGGCAGTTTTCCAGCCAGCTCCTCCATCAGGTTCATGGCATCACCGGAGCTCTTGCCTGGTGCTGCCTGGCCGAGAATCTCCATTGATGGCAAGCCGTTGTAACGCTCCAGACGTGGTGAACCGTACTGCCACTTCGCCGAAGAGAAGGCGGAGAACGGAACCATGGTGCCGCCGCTGTTGCGCACGAACCACTTACTGATATCGTCCGGCAACATACGTGAATCGGCCTGGCCCATTACGTACACCTTCTTCACGCGACCGCGGTCGATGAAGTCGTTGACGTAAGAACCGCCCCATGCGGCGCCCAGCGTGGTGTTAATGTCTGACAGCGACACACCCAGCGCCTGCGCTTTTTCCTGATCGATAATCAGTTTGTACTGCGGCGTATCTTCCATACCGTTTGGACGCACGCCCACCAGCGTATCCGGATGCTGGGCAATCATGCCAAACAGCTGGTTACGCGCGGCGGTCAGCTTTTCGTGACCCAGGTTGCCCTGATCGGTCAGCATGAAGTCGAAGCCGGTGGCGTTACCCAGTTCGATAATCGCTGGCAGGTTGAACGGGAACACCATCGCATCTTTGATTTGACCGAGCGCCTGCATGGCACGACCGGCAATCGCAGGGACTTTCAGGCTGGCATCGCCACGCTCATCCCACGGCTTGAGGCTGACGAACGCGATACCGGTGTTCTGTCCACGACCGGCAAAGCCGAAGCCGTTGACGGTAAACACCGAATTCACGCTGTCTTTCTCTTTAGTCAGGAAGTAATCCGTCACCTGATCCAGCACTTTCTGGGTACGTTCCTGGGTAGCACCAGCCGGCAGCTGCGCCTGCGCCAGTAACAGACCCTGATCCTCTTCCGGCAGGAATGAGGTCGGCAGTTTCAGGAACAGATACGCCATGCCGACCACGATCACCAGATAAATCAGCAGGTAACGACCGGTGCTGCGCACGATATGGCCCACACTATCAACATAGTGGTTGGTGCTCTTATCGAACACGCGGTTAAACCAACCAAAGAAACCGGTGGTTTTACCGTGAGCGCCTTTAGGAACAGGTTTCAGCAAGGTGGCACAAAGCGCTGGAGTCAGAATCAACGCCACCAGCACCGACAGCGCCATCGCGGAAACGATGGTGATCGAGAACTGGCGATAGATGACACCGGTTGAACCGCCGAAGAATGCCATCGGGATAAATACCGCAGACAGCACCAACGCGATACCGACCAACGCGCCCTGGATCTGCTCCATCGAACGTTTGGTGGCCTCTTTCGGCGGCAAGCCTTCTTCCGCCATCACACGCTCAACGTTCTCGACCACCACGATGGCGTCATCCACCAGCAGGCCGATGGCGAGCACCATCCCGAACATCGTCAGGGTGTTTATCGAGTAGCCAAAGGCACTGATGATCGCAAAGGTTCCGAGTAAAACTACCGGCACGGCAATGGTAGGAATCAGCGTTGCGCGGAAGTTTTGCAGGAACAGATACATCACCAGGAACACCAGCACGATCGCTTCAAACAGCGTTTTCACCACTTCGAAAATCGAAATTTTCACGAACGGCGTGGTGTCGTACGGATAAACCGTTTTCATGCCTGACGGGAAGAACGGTTGCAGTTTTGCCAGCTCAGCTTTTACCGCATCGGCGGTATCCAGCGCGTTAGCGCCCGTTGCCAGTTTGATACCGATACCAGAAGCGGGCTTGCCATTATAACGCGCGATGATCTCGTAGTTTTCACCACCGAGTTCAATCTTCGCCACGTCACGCAGGCGCACCTGAGAACCATCCTGATTCACTTTCAACAAGATCTTACCGAACTCATCTGTTGAAGTCAGACGGGTTTGCGCAATGATCGAGGCATTAAGTTGTTGACCGGGCACAGGTGGCGTACCACCCAGTTGGCCAGCAGCAATTTGGGTGTTCTGAACTTTCAACGCGCTGATGACATCTACTGGCGTCAGTGAATAGTTATTCAGCTTGTGCGGGTCCAGCCAGATACGCATGGCATATTGCGCACCAAACACCTGTGTATCACCCACGCCCGGCATACGGCTGACCGGATCTTTGATGTTAGAGGCAACATAGTCAGAAATATCATTCTGCGTCATGGTGCCGTCATCGCTGACGAAACCCGCCACCATCAGGAAGCTACTGGAAGATTTCTTAACCTGAATCCCCTGTTGCTGCACTTCTTGTGGCAGTAACGGCGTGGCCAGCTGCAGTTTGTTCTGCACCTGAACCTGCGCGATATCTGCGTCAGTACCGGATTGGAAGGTCAGTGTCAGCGTCAATGTGCCCGACGAATCACTGCTCGATGACATATACATCAGGCCATCGATACCGTTCATGTTTTGCTCGATGACCTGCGTCACCGAATCTTGCAGCGTTTTCGCATCAGCACCCGGATAGGTCGCCTGGATCTCAACCGCCGGCGGCGCAACATTGGGATATTGCTCAATCGGCAGGCTGATAATCGATAGCACACCAACCAACATGATGATGATGGCGAGCACCCACGCAAAAATGGGGCGATCAATAAAGAACTTAGCCATGTATCAGTGGCTCCTGTTATGACGATGATTTAGCAGACGGTGATTCTGGTGCAGCTTTGGCATCATCGGAGACTTCTTGTGGCGTCACCTGCGCACCCGGTTTGGCGCGCTGGATACCGGTGGTGATCACCCGATCGCCTGCTTTAAGACCTTCCGTTACCAGCCATTTGTCACCAAATGCCTGATTAGCGGTAATATTGCGAGATTCCACTTTATTATCCGCGCCTACGACCATCGCCGTTGCCTGACCGGTTGGGGTACGCGTTACGCCCTGTTGCGGTACCAGCAATGCGGTTGGATTGGTGCCTTCATCCAGACGTGCGCGCACAAACATACCTGGCAGCAGGCGATTGTCCGGATTCGGGAAGATGGCACGCAGCGTGATTGAACCGGTGGTTTCATCCACGCTCACATCAGAGAATTCCAATGTGCCTGTTTGCGGGTATGCGTTACCGTTTTGCATTAGCAGGGTGACGTTGGCCTTACCGTCGTTCTGTTTCAGCTGACCGGATTCCAGTTCTGCGCGCAAACGCAGGAATTCATCACTGGATTGGGTCACGTCGACATACATAGGATCGAGCTGTTGCACGGTGGCCAGCGCGGTAGTTTGCCCATTTGAAACCAGCGCACCTTCGGTGACTGACGATTTACCAATACGACCGCTGATGGGCGAGGTCACTTTGGTATAAGCCAGATTGATGCGCGCGGTTTCGACGTTGGCACGCGCAGCCTGAGCGGCTGCAGCCGTTTGGGCTGCTGTGCCTGCGGCGGTGTCGTAGTCCTGCTGACTGATGTACTTAGTACCCAGCAGCGGCTTGTAGCGCGTGATGGTTAACTGCGCCACACGAGCATTTGCTTCAGCCTGGGCTAAATCCGCTTTAGCACTGTCGTAGGCCGCCTGATAGGTGGCAGGATCGATCTGATACAGCGACTGACCGGCTTTTACATCACTACCTTCAACAAAATTACGTTTGAGAATAATCCCTGACACCTGAGGGCGAACTTCCGCAACGCGGAAAGCCGAGGTACGGCCCGGCAGCTCAGTGGTAATTTGCAATGGTTCGTTTTTTAACGTCACAACACCCACTTCTGGGGGCTGCTGCTGGGCGGCTTGCTGGGATTTATTATCATCACATCCTGTTAACAAAAAGCTGCCTGAAAGCATCAGGACGGCCGCCAGAGGCGCTAATCCTCTGTTTTTATTCATAAATAAACCTCTAGTGTCCGATATCAAATGATCAATGGATCACAAACCGATAAACCCATTGCTGCGTTAAAACACGGGTCGTGCTATGGTACATACATTCACAAATGTATGTAAACTTACAAGTTTGTAAAAAAAGCCCAGCATGGCACGAAAAACCAAAGCGCAAGCTCTTGAAACACGGCATCAAATTCTTGACGCCGCATTAGCACACTTTTCCGAACATGGTGTGGCCGCCACGTCTCTGGCGGATATCGCAACAGCGGCCGGCGTCACGCGCGGGGCTATCTACTGGCATTTCAAAAACAAAGCCGATCTCTTGCATGAAATCTGGCTGCGTTGTGACGCTGGGCTGGACGATGTGGAACTTGAGTATCAGACAAAATACCCGGGTGATCCACTTTCTGTTGTACGTTCAATGTTGATCTATATCCTTGACGCCACAGCAAAGGATCCGCAAAGACGCGCATTAATGGAGATTATCTTCCACAAGTGTGAATTTGTTGGCGAAATGTCGACGTTACAGGATATGCGCCAAAGCTTACTGCTGGAGTGTTACGACCGCATTGAAGTGGTGTTGAAAGAGTGTATTGAGGTCGGTCAGCTGCCCAGCAACATCAACACGCGCCAGTCTGCACACCTGATGTGCGGCTACATCAACGGCATGATGGAAAACTGGCTATTCAATCCGCAGGCTTATGATTTGGCTGCCGATGCGCCGCAGCTGGTGGATGCATTTTTGGATATGTTGCGCCTTAGTCCAACACTTACCACCGGGCCACGTTAAGCAGCATCTTCCGCCGCTTTCTTATGTTGATAATCCCGCTGAACAATTGCCAGCGCGGCCAGCACGGTGGCGGTGGGAACATTATTCTCTTCAAGCAGTTGAATCAGATCGACGGCAAGCTTGATTTCGTCGGGTGCGCTGTCCAGTGACATGGTTTCTCCTAAATACGTAATTTCGCCGCGACCAGCAGCATTAACAGTGCGCCCAGTAGCGCGCTGGCGAAACCGGCTGGATGTAAGGCGGCAAGATCGCCGGTGGTGAAGTAGGTGGCGATATAGCCGCCAATCAGCGCGCCAATCACCGCCAACACCAGCGTAGGCACAAAACCTCCCGGACGACCGGGAAAAATCACTCGCTTAAGCCAGCCTGCCGCTAAACCCATTACAATCCAAAAAACCAGCGTCATGATTTTTCTCCTTTTTTTCACCGCTATGAGTATAGAGGAAAAAGCGCCGCGTTTAGCGTGGCATAGCCGGCAACTCCAGTTTGTAGATAGCGGCGCGGCAGCGTGCCAGGCGCTCCTGCAATTGATCAACTTCACGAATTAGCTGCTGCTGAACGCTGAGGGTTTCGGCGCGCGCCAGATGCAGCTCGCGCTCTTGAATCATCGCCAGTAAGCGCTTTTCGTAGCCTTGATACTCTTCACGTTTGGTCTGGCGTGCATCGACGCGTGGCCGCTCGCGCTTCACCCGCAGCTGTTGGCTTTGGCATTCGCGTTGCAGCGCGGCAATCTGATCCAGCACTTTCTCCGCCAGCCATTGACGCCGTGCCACATCGGTATCGGCTGCGGTTAACTGCGTAATATTGCCTTCCAGTTCGCGCAGATAATCCGCCAGACGCGTGCCGCTAGTGCGAAACAGTTGGGAATCAAAGCGCGGCTGACGACAGGCACCATCCGGCTGTTGCGCAATCTGCTGGCGCAGTAGATCTAACATGGCGTGGAGACGCTGCTGTGCGGGCGGTTGGGGCATCACTCTGTTTCCGACTGTGTTAACGTAACGCTGTTTTGACTCATTCAGGCATCAGGCATGCAGCGCATTTTACTACTGAGCCTTGGCTGGCTGGCGATTGTGCTAGGCACGCTGGGCATTGTATTACCTTTATTACCCACGACGCCATTTGTGTTGCTGGCGGCCTGGTGTTTTGCCCGCTCGTCGCCGCGTTTCCACCATTGGCTGCTGTGGAAATCGCCGTTTGGCCGCTACATTCGTCACTGGCAGCAGCATCGTGCCATGCCGCCCGGTGCCAAAACTCGCGCCATGTTGCTGATTGTGATTACCTTTTCGGTCTCGATTTATCTGGTGAACCTGCTGTGGGTGCGCATTCTGTTAGGCGTGATGCTGTGCATGCTGCTGCTTTTCATGTGGCGCATTCCGGTCGTCGCCGAGGATATCAGCCCGCCACAACAGTAGCGTGAGGGTTGCATTTAGCCGGGTATTTGCATAGATTTGGGCATCTTCGTGCGTGGCTTCCCTTATAAACGACTTCGCTCAACCCGGTTTCCGGGGTTTGGCGCTAGAGAAGCTGCGCGTATTAGATATTTTCTCCAGGCGTAACATTTATGACCGCAACTGCGCAGCAGCTTGAACTCATCAAAAACAGCATTAAAAGCATTCCTGACTATCCGAAGCCGGGCATTCTGTTCCGTGACGTGACCAGTCTGATGGAAGATCCGCAGGCGTATGCCGCGTCGATCGCCATTTTGGTTGAGCGTTATCGTAACAAAGGCATCACCAAGGTGGTGGGAACGGAAGCGCGTGGCTTCCTGTTTGGCGCGCCGGTGGCGCTGGGTTTGGGCGTGGGTTTTGTGCCGGTGCGTAAGCCAGGCAAACTGCCGCGTGAAACCTTCAGCGAAAGCTATGAGCTGGAGTACGGCACCGATGCGCTGGAACTGCACAAAGATGCTATTAAGCCAGGCGATGTGGTGCTGGTGGTGGACGATCTGCTGGCAACCGGCGGCACGCTGGAAGCAACGGTGAAACTGATCCGCCGCGCCGGTGGTGAAGTGAAAGACGCCGCATTCGTGATTAATCTGTTTGACCTGACCGGCGAAGCCCGCCTGACCGCCATGGGCGTCGAGTGCTTCAGCCTGGTGAATTTCCCCGGCCACTAAGGCCTGCGCGCTCCGCTGTACGGCGGGGCGCCACCTCTGCAAAGTTAGTGGTTGCTGATCCGCTGGTGGCTGTTAAACTACTGCCAAAATAAACAGGGTTTGCGAAGCTGCATTTTCTCCCTTCTCCCTAAATTCCAGTGATTGAATCCACATGAGCTATCAGGTACTTGCGCGAAAATGGCGTCCCCAGGCCTTCGCTGACGTAGTCGGTCAGGAACATGTGCTGACTGCGCTGGCCAACGGGTTGTCACTGGGACGAATCCATCATGCTTATCTCTTTTCTGGCACCCGCGGCGTGGGGAAAACCTCGATCGCCCGTCTGCTGGCGAAGGGCCTTAACTGTGAAACCGGCATCACCTCAACGCCGTGCGGACAATGCGACAACTGCCGCGAAATCGAGCAGGGCCGTTTTGTCGATCTGATTGAGATCGATGCCGCCTCACGCACCAAAGTTGAAGACACGCGCGATCTGCTCGATAACGTGCAGTACGCGCCGGCGCGCGGTCGCTTCAAGGTCTATCTGATCGATGAAGTGCACATGCTGTCGCGCCACAGCTTCAACGCGCTGCTGAAAACGCTGGAAGAGCCGCCATCGCACGTTAAATTCCTATTGGCGACCACCGATCCGCAGAAGCTGCCGGTGACGATTCTGTCACGTTGCCTGCAATTCCATCTCAAGGCGCTCGACGTTGAGCAAATCCAGCAGCAGCTGGCGCATGTGTTGCAGCTGGAGCAGATTGCTGCCGAACCGCGTGCGCTGCATCTGTTGGCGCGCGCCGCTGACGGCAGTATGCGCGATGCGCTCAGCCTGACCGACCAGGCGATAGCCATGGGGCAGGGCAGCGTAACGCGTGACACCGTGGCACAAATGCTCGGCACGCTCGACGACGAACAGCCATTGGCGCTGATCGAAGCGCTGGTGGATGGCCAGGGCGAACAGGTAATGGCGCTGCTGAATCAGGCCGCGTCGCGCGGGGTGGAGTGGGAAGCGCTGTTGGTCGAGATGCTGCGTTTGCTGCACCGCATTGCGATGGTGCAGCTGTTACCGAGCTCGCTCAGCGAGGACGATCTTAGCCAGGCCGATCGCCTGCGCGAGTTAGCGCGCGTGATGCCACCGGCTGACGTACAACTCTATTACCAAACGCTGTTGATGGGACGTAAAGATCTGCCGCTGGCACCGGATCGGCGCTTAGGCGTGGAGATGACGCTGCTGCGTGCGCTGGCGTTCCATCCGCAGGCGACGATTGCCGAGCCGGTGGCGCGTCCCACCTTGACGCCACAAGCTGCTCCGCAGGTTGCTGCACCACAAGCCGCACCAAAAGCCGCGCCCGCACCGGCTGCGCAGCCGCAGATGGCCCCGCCGAACCATGACGCGCCGCCAATGTCGGATGATTATCCAGACATGCAGCCTGCGCCCGATCCGTTACCCGACGCCACCAGCCAGTTGTTACAGGCGCGAACGCAGTTGCTGCGTCAGGGAGCCGGCAAAGCAAAAAAGAGTGAGCCGGCAGCGCGTTCCGCGCGGCCGGCGAATCCGGCGCTGGAACGATTCGCTAGCGTCACTGAACGTGTGCAACAACGTGCATCTGATCCCACGGTAAAAGCCCCGGCCAAACCGGAAGCCTATCGCTGGAAAACGCAGTTGCCGGTTGAGGTTAAAGCGGAGCCGGTGGCGACGCCAAAAGCCTTGCGTTCGGCACTTGAGCATGAGAAAACGCCAGAGCTGGCGCTGCGTCTGGCGGAAGAAGCCCAGCAGCGCGATGCGTGGGCCGCTGAAATCGCCGCGCTGACGCTGCCGAAACTGGTGCAGCAAGTGGCGCTCAACGCGTGGAAAGAGGTGGGCACAAATGGTATTACGCTGCATCTGCGTAGCAGCCAGCGCCATCTGAATTCTGCGTCGGCAAAGCAAGCGCTGGCAGACGCGCTGAGTCAGTCTGCCGGTCAGCCGGTTGAATTGACCATTATTGAAGACGATAATCCCACGGTATTGACGCCACTGGAGTGGCGTCAGGCCATTTATGAAGAAAAGCTGTCGCAGGCGCGGCAGTCGATCAGTAGCGATACCCATATTCAGACATTGCGTCGATTCTTCGATGCCGATTTGGATGAAGAGAGTATTCGACCGGTGTGAACATGCTGCCGCGCGTCAACTGCGCGCAGCCCCAGCAGAGAGAGAAAACTATGTTTGGTAAAGGCGGATTGGGCAACCTGATGAAACAGGCCCAGCAGATGCAAGACAAAATGGCCAAAGTTCAGGAAGAGATCGCCGCGATCGAAGTGACCGGTGAATCAGGCGCTGGCTTGGTTAAAGTAACCATCAACGGTGCACACAACTGCCGTCGTGTCGAAGTCGATCCAAGCTTGCTGGAAGATGACAAAGACATGCTGGAAGATCTGATCGCGGCAGCCTTCAACGATGCGGCACGTCGTATTGATGAAACGCAGAAAGAGAAGATGGCTGCGGTCTCTTCAGGTATGCAGTTGCCACCTGGCTTCAAGATGCCGTTCTGATGCAAACCAGTCCACTGCTTGAATCTTTGATGGAGTCGTTGCGCTGCCTGCCGGGCGTTGGCCCGAAGTCGGCGCAGCGCATGGCTTTTCAGCTGTTGCAGCGCGATCGTAGCGGTGGCATGCGTCTGGCGCAGGCGTTGACCCGCGCCATGTCGGAAATTGGCCACTGCGCTGATTGCCGTACCTTCACCGAGCAGGAAATCTGCACCATCTGCGCCAATCCGCGTCGTCAGCAAAACGGCCAGATTTGCGTGGTGGAGAGCCCGGCAGATATCCACGCCATTGAGCAGACCGGCCAGTTTGGCGGCCGCTACTTTGTGCTGATGGGCCACTTGTCACCGCTGGATGGCATTGGTCCACAGGATATCGGCCTGGATCGGCTGGAGCAGCGTCTCGAGCGCGAAACCTTAACCGAAGTGATCCTCGCCACCAATCCCACGGTGGAAGGGGAAGCCACGGCCAACTACATCGCCGAGCTGTGCGGACAATATGGCGTTGATGCCAGCCGCATCGCACACGGTGTACCGGTTGGCGGTGAGCTGGAAATGGTCGATGGCACCACGCTGTCGCACTCGCTCGCTGGACGCCACAAGATTAATTTCTAATCACTTGCCGATGTCTTCGCAGACATCGGCTTGAAATCCTCTCCTTCATCCCCATTTCTCTCTCAACGTATCATCAACCCCGATTCAGTTGAGGTAGCAATGACCATGAAAGGACAAGAGACGCGTGGCTTCCAGTCAGAGGTAAAACAACTTCTGCACCTGATGATCCATTCGCTCTATTCAAATAAAGAGATTTTCCTGCGCGAGCTGATTTCCAACGCTTCAGATGCCGCCGACAAACTGCGCTTCCGCGCGCTGTCGACGCCCGATCTGTATGAAGGCGACGGCGACCTGCGCGTACGTATCTCGGTCAATCCGGAAAATCGCACGCTGACGCTCAGCGATAACGGCATCGGTATGCGCCGTGATGAGGTGATTGAGAACCTCGGCACCATCGCCAAATCCGGTACCAAATCCTTCCTCGAATCCATGGGCTCCGACCAGGCGAAAGACAGCCAGCTTATCGGCCAGTTCGGCGTGGGCTTCTACTCGGCGTTTATCGTGGCGGACAAAGTCACCGTGCGCACCCGCGCCGCAGGCGCGAAAGCGGATGAAGCGGTGTTCTGGGAATCGGCCGGCGAAGGCGAGTACACATTGGCGGAGATTGAGAAAGCCGATCGCGGTACCGAAATCACGCTGCACTTCCGTGAAGGCGAAGATGATTTCCTCGATGCGTGGCGCGTACGTAACGTGATCAGCAAATACTCCGATCACATCGCGCTGCCGGTTGAAATTGAAAACAAAGACGAAGAGAGCGACACCACCACCTGGGAAAAGATCAACAAAGCCCAGGCGCTGTGGACGCGTAACAAGTCAGAGATCAGCGACGAAGAGTACAACGAGTTCTACAAACATATCGCCCATGATTTCAGCGATCCGGCGATCTGGAGCCACAACCGCGTGGAAGGCAAGCAGGAATACACCAGCCTGCTGTATCTGCCGTCACGCGCGCCGTTTGACATGTTCAACCGCGACAGCAAGCACGGCCTGAAACTTTACGTGCAACGCGTGTTCATCATGGATGACGCTGAGCAGTTCATGCCGAACTACCTGCGCTTCGTGCGCGGCCTGATAGATTCCAACGATCTGCCGCTGAACGTATCGCGTGAAATCCTGCAGGACAGCCGCGTGACCCAGAGCCTGCGCGCCGCGCTGACCAAGCGTAGCCTGCAGATGCTGGAAAAACTGGCGAAAGACGACGCAGAGAAATATCAGCAGTTCTGGAAAGAGTTCGGTCTGGTGCTGAAAGAGGGCCCGGCGGAAGACAACGCTAACCAGCAACAGATTGCCAAGCTGCTGCGCTTTGCCACCAGCCAGAGCGAAGGCGCCGAGCAGAACGTTTCGCTCGACGACTACCTGACGCGCATGGTGGAAGGTCAGGATAAGATTTACTACATCACCGCCGACAGCTATGCCGCCGCGAAGAGCAGCCCGCATCTGGAACTGTTCCGCAAGAAAGGCATCGAGGTGCTGCTGCTCTCCGATCGCATCGACGAATGGATGATGAGCTACCTCACCGAGTTCGACGGCAAAACTTTCCAGTCAGTCAGCAAAGCGGATGATTCGCTGAGCAAACTGGCCGACGAAGAGACCGAAGAGCAGAAAGAAGCGGAGAAGGCGCTGGAGCCGTTTGTTGAGCGCGTGAAAACGCTGCTGGGCGAGCGTGTGAAAGAGGTGCGTCTGACGCATCGTCTCACCGATACGCCAGCGATCGTCACCACCGATGCCAACGAAATGACCACGCAGATGGCGAAGCTGTTTGCTGCTGCCGGTCAGGACGTGCCGGACGTGAAGTACATCTTCGAGATCAATCCGGATCACACGCTGGTGAAACGCGTGGCTGATACCCAGGACGAAACGCGCTTTGCCGAGTGGGTTGAGCTGCTGCTGGATCAGGCGCTGCTCGCCGAACGCGGTACGCTGGACGATCCCAACCAGTTTATCCGTCGCATGAACCAGTTGCTGACGGCGTAATCGCACCAAACTCGTAGGGTCGCCATTCATGGCGACCTTTTTTTATCCGCTTTATATCTGCGCCTGATCCCGCAACCAATCACGAAACAAGGTAATCTCCGCATCGTGCTGGCGCGAAGTCTTGGTCATCATCAACGTCGCGCGATCGACGCGTACAAAGCCCAGCGGCGCGATCAAGGTGCCATCACTCAACTCCTGACGCACCAGCAAGCGCGGCGCCATAATCACGCCCAATCCATTTCTCGCTGCCTGAATGCCTAATGTCAAATTATCGAAATGCTTGCCGATCCAGTAATTGCCGCGCACGCCGCTGGTTTTCGCCCATTCGGCCCACGCATGCAGCCGCGTATCGGCGTGCAGCAGCGGCAGCGAGGCGAGATCCTGCTCGCTCTGAAAACAGGCCGCAAACTGCGGGGCGCACAACGGGCCGATGTAATCATCGCTGATCAAAGTGGCATCAATATCGTCATCCGGCGACTGCTCGGCGCTGAGAATCAGCACATCGGTGTGTTCGCTGCGCAGCTGGTCGATCTCCACCAGCGACTGAAACTGCACTTCGATATCGGGATAGCGCTGATAAAAGCTGGCAATACGCGGAATCAGCCATTGTGAGAGAAAGCTGGGCGCGCAGGAGACGCTAAGGTGATGGCGCATGCCGGTACGGATGCTTTCGCAGGTAGTGGAGAGTTCGCTAAAGGCTTTCTGACAGCTCACCAGCAAACGTTCACCGTGTGAGGTTAATTTGACGCGTCCATTGGTGCGCACAAACAACGGCTTCCCCATCCAGCTCTCCAGCTGTCGAACCTGATGGCTAATGGCGCTATGGGTGACATGCAGACGTTCGGCCGCCAAGCTAAAACTGCTATACAGTGCCGCCTGGTGGAAATAGTGCAGTGCACGTAACGATGGAAGCGCGGTCATACTCGTCCCCTGTGTAAAAACCTAACAGGGATTGTCAGTTTATATCATTTTAATGTCCAGCCGCATTGGCCTAACCTTTCCCCCAGATTCTGGCGGGTTGACGGCTCCGGCTCTCTGTGTTTCACGCCGACTATCACCGCAGGCTTCACCTCCCACACACAGCACAATAATAAGAGACCTATCACGCGATGGCTCCACAACTTGCTATTGCCAGGACGGCGGCGGCGCGCGATAAGCTTCGCGGCTTGCTTTCCCGCCATTACCGGCTTGAAAATTACGATCTCTTCTTCGCTCCGTCTTTGCATATCTCACGGGTGCTGCTTTCCCAGCTGTTTCTCCGTCAGGAACAGTCGCGCAATCAAACGCGCTATGCCTCCCACCATCCGGTCAGCGAACTCAGCGTACTGCCCACCTTGCCGATGACGGCGGGCAACATTGCATTGGTGGATCATGTCGATATGCAGCAAGGTCGGGTGCGGGCGCTAAGCGAATGCCAAAGCCACGGCGTTACCGATGCGTCGGAGTCATTTGCCACGCAGCTACATAAGCGGTTGGTGAGCGATGCGCGCCTGTTTGTTGCTCGCCTCGATCGCCACGCGGCGTTATGCGGCGATCTGGTGTTGATCGCGTTGCGCACCGCCGATTTCAGCACGCTGGTGCGCAGCGAACTGCGGCTGTTTGAGCAAGGATTAGCGCTTCGTGACGCACCCGAACAGGCGCTGACGATGATCGAGAACAGCGAATGGCGTCCGTTCAATATTGCGATGGTGGAAAATATCGCACTCGACTCGCCCTTTATCCTGCACTCCATTCAGCAACCGGGTTTACCCTTTGCGCTTTTTCCGCTGCCGAACGGCCTCAATGCCAGTGAATTGCCGCAGGATATTCAGGTGCTGCCGCAACAGGCGCGTTTACGCTTGCGCGCCGACGTGCGTGGCGGCGTCAACAAGCAGCAGAACGTCACGCTAACACTGAAAAAACGGCTCAAAGACGCGCTCATGCTTAGCCGTAATTCCTAAAAACGGGCACTCTGCTGGTATTTGCTGACAAAGCAGGTCAAAGTAGACCTTTCGTGACGAGCGCGCCCGTTTCCTTGTGGTGCGCGGGCCATAATGGTATGTTCTTCGCCTTCTCAGATTGAACAATGCGATTCGCAAGGGGAATTACGCAATGCGTATTATTCTGCTCGGAGCTCCGGGCGCAGGTAAAGGCACTCAGGCTCAATTCATCATGGAGAAATACGGTATTCCGCAAATCTCCACCGGTGACATGTTACGTGCGGCAGTCAAAGCAGGTACGGAACTGGGCCAACAGGCAAAAGCGATCATGGATGCCGGTAAACTGGTGACTGACGAGCTGGTGATTGCGCTGGTAAAAGAGCGTATCACTCAGGAAGACTGCAAAAACGGTTTTCTGCTCGATGGCTTCCCACGCACTATCCCGCAGGCTGACGCCATGAAAGAAGCGGGCATCAAGGTTGACTACGTGCTGGAGTTCGCTGTACCGGACGAGCTGATTGTGGATCGTATTGTTGGTCGTCGCGTTCATACGCCATCGGGCCGCGTGTATCACGTCACTTACAATCCACCGAAAGTGGAAGGTAAAGATGACCTGACCGGCGAAGAGCTGACCACACGTAAAGATGACCAGGAAGAGACCGTGCGTAAGCGTCTGGTGGAATACCATCAGCTGACCGCGCCGCTGATTGCCTACTATGGCAAAGAAGCGCAAGACGGCAACACCGAATATCACAAAATCGACGGCACGCGTCCTGTCGCTGAAGTGAGCACGCAATTGGCCACGATTCTCGGTTAATGCGTTGATGGGGCCGGTTGTCCGGCCCTTTTGCAGCAATTGCTTTCCCCTCCCTCGATTTCCGCTACAATTTCCCCCTGATTTTGCATTCGACCCATTCGTTTCGACATCAAGGAAATACCATGAGGCAAGAAAAGCCCGGGGTTTTGCTGGTTAACTTAGGCACACCAGACGCACCCACAACACCTGCGGTTAAACGCTATCTGAAACAATTCCTCGGCGATCCACGAGTGGTTGATACACCGCGCTTATTGTGGTGGCCGATTCTCAATTTCATCATCGTGCCTTTCCGCTCGCCACGCGTATCGAAACTTTATGCTTCCGTGTGGATGGATGAAGGTTCACCGCTGATGGTCTTCAGCAAGCGTCAGCGTGACGCATTGGCGCAGCGCCTCGATATGCCGGTTGAACTCGGTATGAGCTACGGCCAGCCAAGCCTCGACAGCGCGTTAAAACGCTTGCTGGATCAGGGCGTGACCAAACTCATCGTGCTGCCGCTCTATCCGCAGTTCTCCTGCTCGACGGTAGCCGCAGTCTGGGACGGCTTAGCCACCAGCTTCAAACCGTTGCGTTCGCTGCCGGAAGTGGCGTTTATCCGCGATTATGCGGAGCATCCGGCTTACATCGCCGCGCTGAAAGCCTCGGTTGAGCGCTCGTTTGCACTGCATGGCGAACCGGATCTGCTGGTGCTGTCGTATCACGGCATTCCACAGCGTTTCGCCAATGAAGGCGATGATTATCCGCTGCGCTGCAAAGACACCACCGATGCGCTGGCAGCGGCATTGGGTATTGCGCCGCACAAGATCATGATGACCTTCCAGTCGCGCTTTGGTCGCGAGCCGTGGCTGACGCCGTATACCGACGAAACCATGAAGAGTTTGCCGGCCAAAGGCATCAAGCACGTGCAGGTGATGAGTCCGGGCTTTGCGGCGGATTGCCTCGAAACGCTCGAGGAGATCAGCGGTGAAAACTGCGAGATCTTCCTGCATGCCGGCGGCGAAAAGTTCGAGTACATTCCAGCGCTCAACGACGATGCTGAGCACATTGAAATGATGGTGCAGCTGGTCAACGCGCGCCGTTAAGGGTGTGGCAGAGAGTGTGATATCATTCTCTGCCTGATTTTCCCTGACGGCACTCTCGATGAAATTTCCCGGCAAACGCAAATCCAAACACTATTTCCCCGTCAACGCGCGCGATCCGCTGCTGCAAGCCACGCAGCAAGAGCAGGAAGAGGGCAGTTGGGTGGTGGGTATCGACCAGACGCTGGTGGATATTGAAGCCAAAGTTGATGACGACTTTCTGCAGCGTTACGGCTTAAGCGCCGGTCACTCGCTGGTGATCGACGATGCTACCGCCGAAGCGCTCTACAACGACCTGATGCGCGAAGCGCTTATCAGCCATCAATTTGCCGGTGGCACCATCGGAAATACCCTGCATAACTACTCGGTGCTGGCGGATGATCGCTCGGTGCTGCTCGGCGTGATGTGCAATAACATCCAGATCGGCGGCTACGCCTATCGCTACCTGTGCAACACCTCCAGCCGTATGGATCTGAACTTCCTGCAGGGCGTTGATGGCGCGATTGGCCGCTGCTTCACGCTGATTGGCGAGCAGGGCGAACGTACCTTCGCCATCAGCCCTGGCTTAATGAACCAGCTGCAGGCCAACAGCATTCCGGAAGAGGTGATTGCGGGCGCCTCGGCGCTGGTGCTGACTTCCTATCTGGTGCGCTGCCAGCCGGGCGAACCGATGCCGGAAGCCACCTTGCGCGCCATCGAATACGCCAAAAAACACAATGTGCCGGTGGTATTGACGCTCGGCACCAAATACGTGATTCAGGATAACCCGCAGTTCTGGCGCGATTTCCTGCGCGACCACGTCTCGATTGTGGCGATGAACGAAGAGGAAGCCTATGCGCTGACCGGTGAACAGGATCCGCTGCTGGCGTCAAATATGGCGCTGGATTGGGTGGATTTGGTGCTGTGTACCGCCGGGCCAACCGGTTTGTACATGGCCGGTTTCACCGAAGAAGAGTACAAACGCAAAACCAATCATCCGCTGCTGCCGGGCGCGCTGGCTGAGTTCAACCAATATGAATTTAGCCGCGCGATGCGCCACAAGGATTGCGATCAGCCGCTGCGCATCTTCTCGCATATCGCGCCTTATATGGGCGGACCAGAGAAGATCATGAACACCAACGGCGCGGGCGATGGTGCGCTGGCGGCGCTGCTGCACGACATCACCGCCAACAACTTCCACCGCCAAAAAGTACCTAACTCCAGCAAACACGGCCGCGCCTACCTGACCTATTCGTCACTGGCACAGGTGTGTAAATACGCGAACCGGGTCAGTTATCAGGTGCTGAACCAGCATTCCCCGCGTCTGACGCGCGGCCTGCCGGAGCGGGAAGACAGCTTAGAAGAGTCTTACTGGGACCGATAAAACGGAAGGTCGCCATTCATGGCGACCTTCTCAATGACCGCACTCACTTAAATCGGGCACTCACGCACAATCGGGTTCTGCGCAATCTCCTCTTCCAGCACATGCAACATGCTGTTGGCAATCTCACGCTCGCCCATCACCACGCGATTTGCGCCGCGCTCCATAATGTAGGTCACTTCGTCGTCATAATGCGCACGCGCAATAATCTCAATATCCGGGCGCTTCTCGCGCGCCGCCGTCACTACTTCACCGGCTTCGTAACCATTTGGAATAGTCAGCAGCAGCCAGCGGGCGCAGTCGAGGCGCGCTAATTCCATGGTATCAACGCGTGCTGCATTGCCCAGCACGGCTTTGATTCCCTGCTCGCGTAGTGCTTCAACGCGCGGGCGCGAGTTCTCCACCACCACCAGCGGTACATCCGCTTCCATCAGCTTTTGCCCCAGCAGGCTGCCGACGCGACCATAACCAACCAGCACCGCGTGATTGCAGATATCCACCGGAATCTGTTTCTCTTCTTCGATCGCTTCTTCCAGCGTCTGCTCTTCGATGGTCTCGGTTTTGTCGAGGTAGCGTTCCAGCATGCTAAACAGAATCGGATTAAGCATGATGGAGAGAATCGCCGCCGCCAGCACCAGATTGCGGCCTTCCTCGCTCAGCATGCCAAGCGAGATGCCGAGACCGGCCAGAATAAAGGCGAATTCACCAATCTGCGCCAGGCTCACCGAAATGGTCATCGCGGTACGACGTGAATGGCCAAGCAGCGTTACCAGTAGCCAGGCGGCGATGGATTTACCCAGTACGATAATCGCCAGCGCGCCCAATACAGCCAGCGGCTGCTCAATCAGGATCATCGGGTCAAACAGCATGCCGACGGATACAAAGAACAGTACCGCGAACGCATCGCGCAGCGGCAAGGTATCGTGCGCCGCGCGGTGGCTGAGTTCGGATTCGTTCAGCACCATGCCAGCAAAGAAAGCGCCGAGGGCGAAGGAGACATCAAAGAATTCAACGGCGCCAAAGGCGATACCGAGCGCCAGCGCTAACACCGCAAGGGTAAACAGCTCACGCGAACCGGTTGCGGCACTTTTTGCCAGAATCCACGGTACCACGCGACGGCCTACCACCATCATCAGCACCATAAAGGCGACGACTTTACCGATGGTCAGCAGCAGATCCCACAACAGCAGCGTTGGGCTGGCGTTGCCTTGTTCCAGCATGCCCGCAATCGCTGGCAGCAGCACCAGCGTCAGCACCATCACCAAATCTTCCACGATCAACCAGCCAATGGCGATTTGCCCGCGCTGGCTATCAATCAGCTGACGCTCTTCCAGCGCGCGCAGCAGCACCACAGTACTGGCGGTGGAAAGACACAGACCAAATACCAGACCGGTCATCCACGACCAGCCCATCGTCCAGGAAAGTCCCATTCCCAGCAGCGTGGCCACGGCGATTTGCGCGATGGCGCCAGGAATGGCGATGGACTTTACCGACATCAAATCCTTGAGCGAGAAGTGCAAACCGACACCAAACATCAGCAGAATAACGCCGAGTTCAGCCAGTTCTGGAGCAAGGTTGGTATCCGCGACAAAGCCTGGCGTGAAAGGGCCGGCCAATACGCCAGCTAATAGATAACCAACCAGCGGTGAGATGCGCAGGCGGTTTGCCAGCATACCAAGGAGAAATGCGAGGACCAGCCCCCCGACAATGGTAGTGATCAACGGTGTGGTGTGATGCATGCCTGTCTCCTTGTGTGCAAATGTATCCGCTTGTAACAACCTAGTGTAATGCACAATCACTGACCGCGTTTAAACATTTGAGCGGTAAAAACGCACTAAATTGAAAAAATGAGACTAAAACGCAGCTGAAGCTCCATTTTCGTCAGTTATCTCACTATATCGGCTGGAAATACGCAGAATGAAGAGTGGCGCGGAAAAATAGTTGCGACGGGAAACTGGCTTCGCAGCAGGTGTTGTTGCGGTTAAAGCGGTCCTAAGTCGATAAAGTCGCCGCCAGGCGTAGAATTGGGTTATCCAATGAAGCGCCTGACGGTTATGCAGCTTGTTTGATTGATGCTTTGCCAGTTTCATCTTGAGTTAGCCAGCCATCTGTGCGAAACAGAAGGGCGATAACGCACATTAAGTCCACCGCTAAGTGGAAAAACGCAGAATAAGGAGATCGGCTTTGTTTTTATCACCGCGAAAGGGGCGCTGGCTGGCGCTGACAGTGTTACTGCTGCCGATGCTGGCGCAGGCGTGGCAAACGGATCGCAGTTATCGTTTTAGTATTCTGCATACCAACGATCATCACGGTCGCTACTGGACCAACGCGCAGGGCGAATATGGCCTCGCCGCGCAGAAAACCCTGATGGATCAACAGCGCTACGATGTGCAGGCCAAAGGCGGCGGCGCGCTGATCCTGTCGGCAGGCGATGTGAACACCGGTGTACCCGAGTCAGACATGCTGGATGCTGAACCCGATATTCGCGGCATGAACCTGGTGGGTTATGACGCCATGGCGCTGGGCAATCACGAATTCGACAAACCACTTAGCGTGCTGCAAAAGCAGCAGAAGTGGGCCAAATTCCCTTTCCTTTCGGCCAACATCTATCAAAAAGGCACCGACACACGCTTATTTAAGCCGTGGGCGACCTTTAACCGCATGGGGCTGAAGATTGCGGTGATCGGCCTGACCACCACCGACACGCTACGTATCGCCAATCCAGAAAATATTGCGACCATTGATATTCGCGATCCGGTGAAAGAGACCGAGAAAGCGGTGGCGGAATTACGCGCCAGCGAAAAGCCTGACGTGATCATCGCGCTGACGCACATGGGCCATTACGACGACGGCCAGCACGGCAGCAATGCGCCGGGTGACGTGGAGCTGGCGCGCAGCCTGCCGCCGGGCACCATCAACGTGATCATTGGTGGCCATTCACAGGATGCGGTGTGCATGGAGAAAGAGAACGTCAGCGTAAAAGATTATCAGCCGGGCCAGCCTTGCCAGCCGGATCGTCAAAACGGCGTGTGGATCATGCAGGCGAAAGAGTGGGGCAAATTTGTTGGGCGCGGCGACTTCACCTTTCGCAATGGCGAGCTGACGCTGGAGAATTACCAGCTAATCCCGGTTAACCTCAAGCACAAAGTGAAGAATCTTGATGGCAGCGAATCCTGGCTCACCTGGCAGGAAGAGATCCCGCCGAACAGCGCGATGATGAAGCTGTTAACGCCTTTCCAGCTGCGTGCTGGCAAGCAGCTGGATGTCAAAGTCGGCAGCAGCGACGGCGTGTTTGTCGGCGAGCGCGACAAAGTACGCTTCGAGCAAACCAATCTTGGGCAGCTGATTTTGCGCGCACAAATGGCGGCAACCAAAGCGGACTTTGCGGTAATGAGCGGCGGCGGCATTCGTACGTCGCTGGCGCAAGGCAATCTCAGCTGGCGCGATTTGCTGCAGGTGCAGCCGTTCGGCAATCAGGTGGTCTCAGTTACGCTGAGCGGCAATGAACTGCTGAGTTATCTGGCGACGGTGGCCAATATCAAAGTGGATTCCGGCGGCTTCGCGCAGTTCAGCAACATCAGTCTGGTGGCGGATGGCAAAGGCGTCAGCGACGTGAAGATCAACGGCAAACCGCTGCAAAAGGATAAAACCTACCGCATGGCGACCAACAGCTTTAACGCCAGCGGCGGCGACGGCTATCCGAATATTGAAACTCATGCTGGTTTCAGCAACAGCGGGCAGCGCGATGCGGATGTGCTGCGTGACTACGTCAGTCAGCATTCACCTTTAAAAGTGAGTGACTATCAACCGAGCGGGATTGTGCATCTGACGGCGGCACAAATTGAAGAGCGCAACAAAGCGCAGGAGAAGCAACGCAAGCCAAGCTATCCACAAATGATTCTGGCATGGATCTGGCCGCGCGCTGCACAGCAACATTGAACTCTGCGCACGTAGGGTCGCCATTCATGGCGACCTCTTTCGAAATGAGCGCCTCAAGCCTGACAGGATTTCTGCGTCACCCAACGGTGGCGCAACTTATCCCACATCCAGTTGTAAACCATGGTGTAGGGCAGGAAGAACAGGAAGAACGCCACTTCCAGCACAAAGGCTTCCAGCAACGAAATATTCAGCATCCAGGCGGCAATCGGCAAGCCAATCAGGATAAACCCGCCTTCAAAGCCCAGCGCATGCATCGCGCGCAAACCGAATCCGCGTTTAACCTGCGGCGGCCAGATGCGATCAAAACCGCTGTTATAGATCATGTTCCACAGCATGGCGACGGTCGACAGCATAATCGCCAGCGCGCCCATCTGAAACAGCGGTTTCTCCATGATCCAGGCAGCCAGCGGTGCAACAGTGATAAGTGCCAACCCCTCAAAGCCTGCGGCATGACAAAAACGTTCTTTCAGTGAACGGGTACGCATATAAACCTCCTTATTGGTGACAACACGCATTTTCGCACTGTGTGATGCTAAGATAAAATGATCACCTATCGATAAAAGCGATGGTTCACCATGAAGTATTCCCCGGAATCCCTTGAGGCATTTGTGCAAACTGTGGCCAGCGGATCCTTTTCAGCGGCAGCGCGTGCGTTGGGCAAAAGCCAGTCCACCATCAGTAGCGCGATCGCGAATCTGGAAGATGATCTCGGTTTCACGCTGTTTGATCGCAGCGGCCGTCAGCCGGTACTGACTGAGCAAGGTCAACGTGCGCTGGCGCAGGTGCAGCAGATTTTGGCAGCGAGCCAGCGGCTGGATGAGCTGGCAGTGCGCTTGTCGCAGGGTGTTGAGCCGCGTCTCAGCATGGCGATTTCCGATTTTTGGCAGGCCGATCACCATGAAAATCTCCTCAACCGGTTCGAGGCTCGTTACCCAGATATCGAATTCGAGTGCATGATTGCCGAGGATGCTGATGCGTTAGATCTGATACAAGCCGGACGCGTGCATCTTGGTGTGGTGCGTGCGCAGCCGCAACTGCCGCCGGATTTGGCAGTGGCGCGCTTGCAGGTTGGCGCGCAGATGGCGATCTATCTGCATCAGAACCATGCTTTTTCCCAGCTGGATCAGGTCAGTGAAGGGCAGTTGGGCGAGCTACGGCATCTGCGGCTTAATACCTGGGTACAAAACCACGATCCGCTGCCGGCGGGGCGAGTGTGGGCCGCTCCATCTTACTTACTTTTACTTGAGATGGCGGAGCAGGGTTTTGGCTGGAGCATACTGCCGCGCTGGCTGGTGGAGCAGTTTGGGCATCAGGTGCTAAAGGAGTTGCCGGTGCCGGGCTGGCCGCAGCGTATTGCGGTTGATGTGGTGTGGTCGCGACGTAATCCGCCGGGACCGGCTGGGCGCTGGATGATCGATCAACTTTGCGCTCAGCAGCCCGATTAATCGCGCCGCGCGATGTCGGCCAGCGGTGCGTCCAGCAGGCGAGACAAATCGTGTGCGGCCAACTCCAGATCCAAGCCGCGTTTGCCGCCGGAGATAAAGATGGTGGCAAATTCGGCCGCTTGCTGATCGATCACCGTCGGCAGACGTTTTTTCTGTCCTAACGGGCTGATGCCGCCCACCAGATAACCGGTCACGCGCTGTGCCAGCTGCGGATCGGCCATATCCGCTTTCTTCGCGCCCAGCGCTTTGGCGACCTTTTTGAGATCCAGCTGGGTTGAGACCGGCGTCACCGCAACCGCCAGCGCTTTGGCATCGCCGTTGAGCGACACCAGCAAGGTTTTGAACACCTGACGTGCATCAAGATTCAGCTTGCGTACCGCTTCGTCGCCAAAATTGGTTTCATGGCTATCGTGGTCGTACGGATGCAGGGTAAAGGTGACTTTTTGTTTTTCCAGAAGTTTTACCGCAGGCGTCATGATCGGTCCTTGTTAGGAAAATTCTTATTTCCGTTTTGATGGAAAAACAGTGGCGAAATTCTGAACTTTGCGCGAGAATTGGCCCGCGCCAGCAAGAGATTGTTGGTGATAACCAAAATCATAAACAAATTCCTCTTTGACGGGCCAATATCATTATTGGCCTTCTTTTTTTGTGTTTGGTGCATTTTTGTAGGGGCGCCATTTATGGCGACCAATACGTTAACCACTAAGCAAATCCGGCAAATTATCATCGCCATACAGGTGCAGCGCACCCACCGCCACCACATAACGTCCTTTCGGTAACGCCAGCAGCAACTCGCGCCAGTGCTGATTGCGGTTACGCATCAGCGTGTCGTTCAGCTCGCTGCTAAAGGTGGTCGGCAGCGCCACCGGTTGCTGCGTCGGCGGCGCGTCCAGCCACCAGCTGATCATGGTTTGCAGCAGGCGCGCATTGGTGTGCCAGTGTTCCAGCGTATCCAGTAACAGCGGCAAACCATCCTGCGGCAGCGATTTGAGCAGGGCGATCTGCGTTTCCGGACCTTCCAGCTCGATAACGCGTTTGTTGGCTGCTTTGGCCGCCTGCAACAGCTGATAATCGATACCAAACTGCGGACGCAATCCCAGCCGCTGCGCCTGTTGCGCCTGCAACATCAGCGCGATCTGCCAGAACGGCAGCGTATCGAACAGGCTCAATGACAGCGAAAGTTCATCGCATAAGGCCTGCAGACGCTGTAGCACCTCGTCGTCGAGCCGCATGGCCAGCGGCGGATGTTCATCATCATTGCTGAACGGCGATCCGCCTTGTGTGATATCGGCTTCGACAATCAGCGCATCGGCTTTATGCAGCTGGCGCAACAGCCCGGCAGGCAGCGGCTGCATATCGCGCGTGCCCATGTGAATGCTGCCCGCCAGATGCAAACGACGATCGCCCAGCTGAATATCCATCGCCGGCCAGCTGTAGCTGGCCGGGAAAAGGGTCGCGATCCGTTGTTGGATGCTGTGCCACAGACCGTGTCTCATTCCCTGTCCTTTTTAAGGCAAAAAACCATGCTAGCGATTTCATCCGATGAAAAACAGGGCTGTAATGGCTATTGCCGTTGCGCGGGCTTGAAGCGCAACAAACGGTTAGCGTTGCTCACCACGGTAATTGATGACAGCGCCATCGCCGCGCCCGCGACAATCGGGCTCAGCAGCATGCCGGTAAATGGATAGAGCACGCCCGCCGCAATTGGAATCCCCAGGCTGTTATAAATAAAGGCACCCAACAGGTTTTGCCGCATATTGCGCAGTGTGGCGCTGGAGATCGACAGCGCATCGGCGACGCAGTGCAGATCGTTTCGCATCAACGTCATGGCGGCGGTTTCTACTGCCACATCGCTGCCGCCGCCCATGGCAATGCCGACATCGGCTTGTGCCAGCGCGGGCGCATCATTGATGCCATCGCCGACCATCACCACTTTGCGACCTTGCTGCTGCAATTTCGTAATCGCCTGCGCTTTGCCATCCGGCAACACGCCGGCAATCACTTCATCAATACCGGCTTCGGCGGCAATCGCCTGCGCGGTTTTCTGGTGATCGCCGGTCAGCATAATCAGGCGATAACCTTGCTGATGCAGACGCTGCAGCGCCGCTTTGCTCTCCGGACGCAAGCTGTCACGCAGCGCGATCAATCCCAGTAGCTGCTGATTATCGGCCAGCAGCACCGGCGTTGCGCCTTGTGCGGCGAAGCGTTCGATGTCGGCCTGCGCGGCGCGATAATCAATCTGCTGCTCATCCAGCAGCGCCTGATTTCCCAGCAGCAGCGTTCTGTCGGCCACTGTAGCGCTGATACCTTTGCCGCGTATTGTACGAAATTGCTTAACCGCTTCGGCATTCACCGCTGGCGCAGCATCGAGGATCGCTTTAGCCAGCGGATGGCTGGAGCCTTGCTCCATCTGCGCCGCCGCGCTGAGCACCTGCTCGCGATTCCAGTCGCTATATAGCACGACATCACTGACCTGCGGTGTGCCGCGTGTCAGGGTGCCGGTTTTATCAAACACAATGGTATCGACTTCGCTGGCCCGCTGAAGCGCATCGGCGTCACGCACCAGCACGCCCAGCTCTGCGGCGCGTCCGACGCCTGCAATCACCGACATCGGCGTGGCTAAACCCAAAGCGCAAGGGCAGGCGATGATCAGCACTGTCGTCACAATCACCAGCGTGTAAGCCAGCTGCGGCTGCGGACCCGCCAGATACCAAATCAAACCACTTAGCAGCGCGATCGCCACCACCACCGGTACAAACACTGCGGAGATACGGTCGGCCAGCCGGCCAATATCCGGTTTGCTGCTTTGCGCCTGGCGCACCAGATTGATGATGCGCGCCAGCGTAGTGTGGCTGCCGGTGGCGCGCGCCACAAAGTGCAGCGTGCCGTCTTGCACCAGCGTACCAGCAAAGATTTTGTCGCCCGGCTGTTTGGCCTGCGGCACCGCTTCACCGGTCAGCATCGCTTCATCCAGCCAGGCTTCGCCGCTGGCAACGTTACCGTCCACCGGTACGCGATCGCCGGTGACCAGTTTCAGCGTCATGCCGGACTGAACCTCGCTAAGTGGCAGCAGCGTTTCACCCTGATCGCTGATGACCCGCGCCTGCGCCGGGGTTAAATCCAGCAGACGTTCCAGCGCCTTCGAGGCGCGCTGGCGTGCGCGCTGCTCCAGCGCGTGGCCAAGATTGATCAGGCCAACGATCATCACGCTGGCTTCGAAATAGAGATGACGCGCCTGATGCGGGAAGAATTCGGGCCACAGGGCGACGCTCATCGAGTAGAGCCACGCCGCGCCGGTTCCCAGCGCCACCAGCGTGTCCATGGTGGCTGTGCCGTGACGCAAACTGCGCCACGCGCTGCGATAGAAGTGGCCGCCGGCCATCACCATCACCAGCAAGGTAATCACGCCGAGTGTGCGCCACAGCGTTTGGTTATCTGCGCTCAGCATCATGTTGTCGCCGAGCATGCCCCAAATCATCATCGGCACGCCGAGCAGCAACGCCAGCGCCGATTGCCAGCTAAAACGGCGCATAGCGTGCTGCGCGCTGACCTGCTGGCGTTCGCGCCGGATTTGTTCGTCATCGATCACTTCGGCGGAATAACCGGCCTCATCGACCGCGCTCACCAGCGCTTCGGCGCTTGCATCGCCGATGATCAGCGCGCTGCGCTCACCGAGATTGACGCGTGCCTGACTGACGCCCGACACCTTTTGCAGCGCCTGTTCCACGCGACTCACACAGCTGGCGCAGCTCATGCCGCCAATCAGTAAGTGATGCACAGGAAGATCGGCTTCAGTGGAGGGTGCCGGTTGCGACTCCGTTGTCAGCGCCTCCGGCGGCGGCTCTGTAGCTGTCAACGGATCAGGCTTTGGGCTGGTTGCGCCGTCTTTCAGCACCGCGTGATAACCGGCTTGTTCAACCGTAGCGATTAGATCGCTGGCGCTCGCCGCGCCGCTGACGCGCGCTTCTTGCTGCGTGACGTCGGCCTGTTCAACATCGCTGCGCTGCTCCAGCGCTTCTTTGACGCGTTTAACACAGTGGCCGCAGGACAAGCCGTCCAGCGCCAGTAGTTGGCTGTGTGACATGGTTAACTCCTCAGGTAATGATTTTGACTGCATGCAAAATTTGCATTAGAACTAAAGCCTAAACCTTCCCCTGAATGGAAGGTCAAGGGGGAAAAATGAACATCAGCGATGTGGCAAAAAAAACCGGACTCACCAGCAAAGCGATTCGCTTCTACGAAGAGAAGGGCGTAGTGACGCCGCCCTCGCGCAGTGACAATGGTTATCGTCATTACGCAGCGCACCATATTGATGAGCTGAATCTGCTGCGTCAGGCGCGTCAGGTGGGATTCACGCTGGAAGAGTGCCGTGAACTGGTGACGCTGTTCAACGATCCCGCGCGCCACAGCGCCGATGTCAAAGCGCGCACCTTGCAGAAAGCCGACGAGATTGCTGCGCACATTGAAGAGTTACATGCGATGCGCGCGCGCTTGCTGAAGCTGGCGGAGGCTTGCCCGGGCGATGACAGCGCCGAGTGCCCGATCATCAATCACCTGGCCGGTTGCTGCCATCACGCCGATGGAAAGCGCGGCTGAATCATCAGCGTGATGCCAACCACGCCGGTGACAATCACTGGCGTGCCCGCAGGCAGATCGCTATCCGCCTGCACACGCCAGCTGCTGTCGCCGATGCGCACGTGACCAAGGCCATTTTTAAGCGCGTTATCCAGCGTCAGCTGCATGCCCATTAACTGATTGCCGCGTTGGTTAAGCGTGTTGGCGACCTGCGACGATTCGCGATAGCGCATCCAGCGATGCCAGAAAAACGCGCTGAGCAGCGTCATCACCGCAAACACAATGCCCTGGCTGGTCCATGATATGGGAAACAACCATTCGATCAGCGCCACCGCGACGGCGGCTAAGCCACTCCACAGCAGATAACCGCTGGTGCCGAGCATTTCGGCGGCCAACAGCAGGCCGCCCAACGTCAGCCAGAACCAATGTGGATGCGCAATCAGCTCCATCAGGATCATGGTCGGCGCTCCGTCCGGCTCTCCTTCAGCAACTCACTTATACCGGCAATTGAACCGAGCAGGCTGCTGGCGTCCAGCGGCATCATCACCACTTTGCTGTTGTTGGCTTCGCCAATTTTTTGCAGCGCGTCGGTGTATTTCTGCGCCACGAAGTAGTTCACCGCCTGAATATCGCCGGCGGCTATCGCTTCGGAGACCATGCGCGTTGCCGTGGCTTCCGCTTCCGCCTGACGCTCACGGGCTTCGGCTTGCAGGAAGGCGGAGGTGCGTTCACCTTCGGCTTTGAGGATCTGCGACTGCTTGTCGCCTTCGGCGCGCAAAATCGCCGCCTGGCGTACGCCTTCGGCGGCAAGGATGTCGGCGCGCTTAGTACGTTCCGCCTTCATCTGCGCGTTCATCGCGGCGATCAACTCCTGCGGCGGGCGCACATCGCGGATTTCAATACGGGTGATTTTCACGCCCCACGGATTGGTGGCTTCATCGACGATATGCAGCAGACGCGTGTTGATGTTGTCGCGCTGCGACAGCATCTCATCCAGCTCCATGCTGCCGAGCACGGTGCGGATGTTGGTCATGGTCAGATTGAGGATCGAGAGTTCAAGATTGCTGACTTCATAGGCGGCGCGCGCCGGATCGACAACCTGGATAAAGCACACTGCATCAATAGTGACGTTGGCGTTGTCTTTAGAGATGATTTCCTGGGAAGGGATGTCGAGTACCTGCTCCATCATATTGATTTTGCGACCAATGCGATCCATGAACGGCACAAGCAGATTGAGGCCAGGCTCCAGCGTTTTGGTATAACGGCCAAAGCGTTCTACCGTCCACTGATAGCCCTGTGGAACAATTTTTACACCGGCCCACACGGTAACGAGTGCGAGCACAATGATGACGGGAATGACCGTTAACATATAACCTCCTGGCTGTCAGATTGTCGGGCCGAGTCGTTCGGCCCGTTTAACGCGCGGTACCGATCAGTACAGCAGCGAGTAAAGCTGGCGGCGATAGCGCGTGGCGAGGGTGTCGCCGGTGCCGAGTGCGGCCAAAATCTCCTGGAACATTTTACGCACCTGGCCGTCACCGACGCTGAGATCGCTTTTCAGGAAGCTGAACAACAACTCCAGCGCTTCCTCATTGCGGCCAACCTGATGCAGCTGTAACGACAGTTTAGCAGCCAGCTCAGCATTGGTTGGATCGCTGGCTAACTGCTCCTGCAACAGCTGAATTTCTGGTGTGTCGGCGGCCTGCTTTAACAGGTCGATTTGCGAAACCAGGCTTTGATAGCGCGTGTCCTGATCCTGCAACGGCACCGCATCCAGCACGGTTTCTGCTTCGTCGCTGCGGTTCAGGGTGATCAGCACTTCCGCCAGCAGGAAACCAATTTCGCTGTTTTTGTTGCTCAGCTGCCAGGCGTCTTTCAGCAGCGGCAGCGCTTCCAGCGGTTTGCCTTCGTGCATCAATTGCATCGCCTGCTGCGCTTTAACCTCTTCTTCACGCGGCAACACTTTTTGCAGCAGGGCGCGAATCGCCTCTTCCGGCTGTGGTCCCTGGAAGCCATCCACCGGCTGACCGTTCTGGAACAGGTAAACGGTTGGAATGGAGCGCAGGCCAAACTGCGATGCCACCATCTGCTCTTTATCGCAATCCAGCTTCGCCAAAATAAACTGACCCGCATACTCCTGCGCCAGGCGATCCAGCACCGGCGTCAGTTCCAGACAGTGCTGACTGCGTTCGGACCAGAAATAAAACAGCACCGGCAGCTGCATCGACTGTTCTAAGGTCTGCTGCAGGTTGGATTCGTTGATGTCGATAGTCAAAGCGTGTGACATGAATACGTCTCTTGTCAGAAAGTGTGTTGAGGATATGGGGGCAAGCTGCCCCGGTTCAAGTTTGATTCTGCGTTGCAGCTTAGTTGCTGCGCAAAATGCGATCCAGTATCCAACCTGGCAACAGACGTTTCAGCAGACTCATCGCCCAGGCGACCAGCGTCACTGGATAGCGCAGACGCGGATGTTTGCTCTCTAACGCGTGGCGCAGCTTTGGCAGAATCGCTTCCGGCGGCAGGGTAAAACGCGCGGCGATGCCCGGATTGCGTACCGGTTTGTCCTGCTGGCCCTGATGCACGTTATCGGTGAAACGGGTGCTAATCGGGCCCGGCTCAATCAGGCTAACGCGCACGCCTGAGTCGCGCACTTCGAGACGTAGCGCATCGCTCCAGGCTTCCAGCGCCCATTTGCTGGCGGCATAAGCACCACGACCCGGCGTTGAGATCAGTCCCAGCACCGAGCTGGTATTGACGATGCGCCCGTTACCGCTGGCTTGCAGCGCGGGCAGCAGGCGCATGGTCAGTTGATGAGTGCCAAACAGGTTGGTGGAAAACTGCTTTTCTAACTGCTGACGCGAAACGCTGCTGAGCGGCCCATATTGACCAAAACCGCCGTTGTTAAATAGCGCATGCAGGCGATGATCGGTGAGTTCCAGCACGCGGTCGGCGGCGGCATCGACGCTGGCGGCATCATCCAGATCCAGCTGCACGCCAATAAATCCCAGCGCTTCCATGCGCGCCACATCGTCGGCGCGGCGACAGGCGGCCAGCACGCGGTAGCCGCGCGATAAAAGGTCGTTCGCGGCGACCAAACCAATGCCGCTTGAGCAGCCGGTGATGAGAATTGTTCTTTGCATTTTTTTACCCGTTAAAATCACACGTCTGTATTAATCATGCTTTACTAACGGAGCCAGTTCGGTCGCCATCAAATTGGCGATAAACGGCTGTGCATCCGGATTGGGGTGAATTCCATCCTGCTGCATCCACTCCGGCTTCAGGTAGACCTGCTCCATAAAGAAGGGCACCAGAGGAATGTCGTACTGCTGTGCCAGGCGCGGATAAATCGCGCTAAACGCCTCCGTATAACGACGTCCATAATTGGCCGGTAGACGAATCTGCATCAGCAGCGGCTGCGCCTTAGCGGCTTTCACTTCGTCGATCACTTTGGTCAGAGCGGCGGCGATATTCTGCGGCGGGAAACCGCGCAGGCCATCGTTACCGCCCAATTCGATTAACACCCAGCGGGGTTGATGCTGTTTTAATAGGCCCGGTAAACGCGCCAGCCCTTGTCCTGCGGTATCTCCGCTGATGCTGGCGTTCACCACTTTGGGCTGCTGTTGCCACTCTTTATTCAGCAGGCTCGGCCAGGCCGCCGTGGCCGACATGCGATACCCGGCGCTCAGGCTGTCGCCCAATACCAGCAAGGTATCGGCGGCGGCGAGTCGGGACACCAGCAGAAGCAATAACAACAGGAAGGGATAATGCCAGCGGAAAACATTGTTGCAGTTCATCATCTTACTAAGTCCGTCGGTCAGGGAGAGCATCAGCTGACCATCCTTACCGGAGTTGAGCTGGTTGTCAAACCAGCTGAGACCATCGCCCTGATTGGCGAGTCCGGCTCTGGCAAATCCACGCTGCTGGGCATTCTGGCCGGACTGGATGACGGCAGCAGCGGCGAAGTGCATCTGCTTGGCCAGCCGCTGCACAGCATGAACGAAGAGCAGCGAGCGGCGTTGCGCGCACGCGAAGTGGGCTTTGTATTTCAATCCTTTATGCTGGTGCCGACGCTGAACGCGCTGGAAAACGTGCAACTCCCGGCGCTGTTGCGTGGCGACAGCGATCGCGAAAGCCGTGCGCAATCGGTGGAGTTGCTTACTTTATTGGGCTTGAAAGATCGTCTGCATCATCTGCCGGCCCAACTTTCTGGCGGCGAGCAGCAGCGTGTGGCGCTGGCGCGTGCCTTTAGTGGTCGTCCCGGTTTGCTGTTTGCCGATGAACCCACAGGCAACCTTGATCGTAAAACCGGCGATCGCATTGCCGATCTGCTGTTCTCCCTTAACCGCGATTTTGCCACCACGCTGATTCTGGTGACGCACGATGAACAACTGGCGGCGCGCTGCGACCGTCGCTTACGGCTGCGTGACGGCAAGTTGTGGGAGGAGTCAT
The DNA here is from genome assembly GCF_026130245.1 of Pantoea sp. JK. Lineage (NCBI taxonomy): Bacteria > Pseudomonadati > Pseudomonadota > Gammaproteobacteria > Enterobacterales > Erwiniaceae > Pantoea > Pantoea sp. JK. The sequence goes on along the minus strand of NZ_JAINFN010000004.1, from coordinate 168,285 downwards.
GATTTGGCGCTGGTTCTGGCGCGAGTGGCGTTCGCCCTCGCTACTGATTGTCTGGATGGCGCTCACGCTTGCGGTGGCCTGCGTGCTGGCGCTGGGATCGATCAGCGATCGCATGGAAAAAGGCTTGAGCCAGCAGAGCCGCGACTTTATGGCGGGCGATCGTACGCTGCGAACAACTTCTCCCGCTCCGGAAGCGTGGCTTAACAAAGCGCGTGACGAAGGTCTCTCGGTCAGCAGCCAGCTGCACTTTATGACCATGACCTTCGCGCAAGAGACGCCGCAGCTGGCGGACGTTAAAGCGGTGGATAACGCCTATCCGATGTTTGGTACGCTGCAAACCGATCCGCCAGGCTTGCGTCCACAAGCGGGCACGGTGTTGGCCGCGCCGCGTTTGCTGGCGCTGCTGAATCTGAAAGTGGGCGATAGCGTGGATGTCGGCGACACCACGCTGCGCATTGCCGGTGAAGTGATTCAGGAGCCGGATGGCGGCTTCAATCCGTTCCAGACCGCGCCGCGTCTGCTGATGAATCTGGCTGACGTGGAGAAAACCGGCGCGGTGCAGCCGGGCAGTCGTCTGAGCTGGCGCTATAAATTCTCTGGCGACCCGGCACCGCTGGCGCGCTATGACAGCTGGATCGAACCCCAGCTGAAAGCCGATCAGCGCTGGATCAGCGTCGATAACTCGGAAGACGCGCTGGGCCGCTCGATGCAGCGCGCGCAGCAATTTTTACTGCTCTCGGCCTTGCTGACGCTGATGCTGGCGATTGCTGCGGTGGCGGTGGCGATGAGTCATTACTGCCGCAGCCGCTACGATTTGGTGGCGGTGCTGAAAACCCTGGGCGCAACCCGTAAGGCGCTGCAGCGGCTGATTATCGGCCAGTGGCTGGCGGTGCTGCTGCTGGCGGCGATTGTCGGAAGCGCGTTGGGGCAGGGCATTGAAATGATTCTGCTACTGATGCTGAAACCGGTGCTGCCGGGCGCGCTGCCTGCGGCGAGTTTCTGGCCGTGGCTGTGGGCGATTGGCGCGATGTTTGTGATTTCGCTGCTGGTGGGTTTGCGTCCGTACCGCTTGCTGATGGCGACGCAACCGCTGCGCGTACTGCGTCGGGATGCGGTGGCGAACGTCTGGCCGCTGCGCATCTATCTACCCGCGATGGCGCTGGTAGTGATTGGCTTGCTGGCGTTGCTGATGGGCGGCAGCAAAATGTTGTGGGCGCTGCTGGCGGGCGTGGTGATGCTGGCGCTGCTGCTGGCGTTACTCGGCTGGGGCACCTTGCTGCTGCTGCGTCGGTTGGTGGTACGCAATCTGGCGCTGCGGCTGGCGATTAACCGTCTGCTGCGACAACCGGCAATGACGCTCAGCCAACTGGCAGCGTTTTCGCTGTCATTTATGCTGCTGGCGCTACTGCTGGTGATGCGCGGCGATCTGCTGGATCGCTGGCAACAACAATTGCCGCCGGATAGCCCGAACTATTTCCTGCTGAACATCACCAAAGAGCAGGTGCCGCTGGTGCGTGACTTCCTGAGCGAGCATCAGCTTAAGCCGGAAACCTTCTACCCGATTGTGCGTGCGCGCCTGACCGAACTGAACGGCAAAGAGGCCGATCCCAAACTGGATAACGCGCTAAATCGCGAACTCAATCTGACGTGGCAAGCAGAGCGTCCGGATCACAATCCGCTGATCTCCGGCAACTGGCCGCCGCAGGCCGGTGAAGTGTCGATGGAAGTGGAGCTGGCGGATCGTCTGGGCGTGAAGCTCGGCGATACCTTAACCTTCAGCGGCGACACCCAGCAGTTCAGCGCCAAAATCACCAGCTTGCGTAAGGTGGATTGGGAAAGTCTGCGGCCGAATTTCTTCTTTATCTTCCCGCCGGGCGCGCTCGATCAACAGCCACAAACCTGGCTGACCAGCTTCCGCATGGCGAGCAATCCGGCGCTGCTGGCGCAGCTTAATCGCGCATTCCCGACGCTGAGCCTGTTGGATATCGGCAGCATGATGCGCCAGATCGGCCAGGTGTTGACGCAGGTGAGTCAGGCGCTGGAAGTGATGGTGGTGCTGGTGACGGTGTGTGGCGTGCTGCTGCTGCTGGCGCAGATTCAGGTGGGCATGCGCCAGCGTCGGCAGGAGTTGGTGGTCTATCGCACACTTGGTGCCAGCAAGCGCCTGCTGCGCGGTACGTTGTGGTGCGAGTTTGCGCTGCTGGGCGTGGTGTCGGGGATTGCGGCGGCGCTTGGCGCGGAAGCGGCGCTGTGGGGCTTGCAGCGCAAGATCTTCGATTTCCCGTGGCAGCCAGACTGGACGTTATGGATCGCCTTGCCGATCGGCGGCGCGCTGCTGCTCTCGCTGTGCGGTGCCTGGCTGGGCATTCGTTTATTAAAACAGAAGGCGCTGTTCAGAAGCTTCAGTGCCGGATAAGCAAAACGATTTGTCTTAAATTTAAGTTCTGGTCTGCGTGAGTCGACTCATGAAAGCAGACCAGACTTATTTAAGGCTAAACATGTCATCTCCACTTATCGTCAAATCCGTTGTTGAAATCGGCTGCTGTAAAGTCTGCCAGGGCGAGGCCACGCTGTATGGTGTGACCGATTTCAATACCATCTGTCATTCGGAAAATGCCAGTCGTTACACTTATCCGCTCACCGGCGTGGCGATTTATTATCATCAATGCCAGACCTGTGGTTTGGTGTATACACACGCATGCGATGACTGGACGCCAGCGGATTATGCACAGCATATGTATAACGAGGCTTACGGGCAGTTTGATCCTAACTATGAGATCAATCGACCGATGAGAAATCGCGATCTGATTTTGACGTTATTCAAAAAATATCACGGCAAAAAAATGCTGGATTACGGTGGCGGCACCGGCACGCTGGCGCGCTTAATGCAGGAAGTGGGCATTGATATGGTGGCGTGGGATCCATTTGTGCCCGGCGATTATCCGGAACTGAATTCGTATGAATTTATGACCAGTTTTGAGGTGTTTGAGCACACGCCCGATCCACATAAAACGCTGGCAGAGGTTTCAGGCTTTATGAAACAAGGCGGCGTGTTTTTCTTCAGCACAGCGACCACCGACGAAGTGAGCCACCTTGGTATGACGGACTGGTATATTTCGCCGCGCACCGGACATATTACGATTCATTCGGAAGCGTCGCTGAATGCATTGTTCAGTGCGCATGGGTTCCAGATTACGCATCTGAATCGCTGGAGCCATGTGGCGATGAAGATGGTGGGGTAAAGGGGGCCTGATGCCCTCACCCCGGCCCTCTCCCACAGGGAGAGGGAGATGTTCGCTCGATCGGTTCCCTCTCCCTTCGGGAGAGGGCTAGGGTGAGGGAAAAACAGCTGCACTATAACTTCTCAACCGCCCACGCAATCCCGCTCGCATACGCTTCCGGCAACAACGGCACCAGCGCATTCAAGGCTGACGCAAGGCGCCCACGATCGCTATCGGTCAGATTAAGATGCCCAACCTTGCGGCCTTCGCGCACCTCTTTGTCGTACCAATGCAGATGCACCAGCGGCTGTTGCAGCCACGCCAGATTCACATCGGTACCAATCAGATTCACCATCACCGACGGCGCAAACATCACCGGCTGGGGAAGCGCCAGACCCAGCACCGCACGCAGATGCAGCTCGAACTGGCTGATGGACGCGCCATTCTGCGTCCAGTGACCGCTGTTGTGCACGCGCGGGGCCAGCTCGTTGATCAGCAGACCCTCTGGCGTAATGAAACACTCCATCGCCATCACGCCAACATACTTCAGCTCATGCATGATGGCGCTGAGCATCACTTCCGCCTGCTGTTGCTGTCTGGCATCGGCCTGCGGGAACGCCACGCTGGTGCGCAGAATGCCGTCCTGATGCAGGTTATGCGTCAGCGGATAAAACACCGTGCTGCCATCGTGTCCGCGCGCGCCGACCAGCGATACTTCGCCGCTGAAATTAATGCCCTGCTCAACGATGCATTCGCCGTAGCACTCATCCGGTAGCGCATCGGTTTCATTGGCGCGCAAACGCCACTGACCACGGCCGTCATAGCCGCCGGTACGACGCTTCACAATCGCCAGTTCGCCCAATTTGCTGAACACGTTCGGCCACTCGGCTTTATCGGCCAGCAGCTGCCACGGCGCGGTGGCGAGGTTCAGTTGATCCAGCAGCTGTTTTTGCGTCAGGCGATCGGCCAGACGCGGGAAAATATCGCGATTCACAAAGGCCGGATGGCTCGCCAGTTCGCGGGTTAACGCGGTTTCCGGCCAGCGCTCAATCTCAGCGGTGATCACGCTTTCGGCGATCGGCAGCGCAGAAGGCTCCGCATCCAGACCCACCGGATACACCGCGATGCCCAGCGGTTCACCGGCCTGGCGCAGCATGCGGCCTAACTGACCATTTCCTAATACGCAAACCGGCTTCATGCTTCCTCCCGCGGATCCGGGTTGTTCAGCACTTCATCAGTCTGCGTTTGACGCCAGTTGGCGATGCGCGTTGACAGCGCGCTGTCGTGGATCGCCAGAATCTGCGCCGCCAGCAGGGCAGCGTTAGCGGCACCGGCTTTACCAATCGCCAGCGTTCCGACCGGAATACCGCGCGGCATCTGCACGATGGAGTAGAGGCTATCGACGCCGCTCAGCGCCGCGCTTTGCACTGGCACGCCCAGCACCGGCACCAGCGTTTTCGCGGCCAGCATGCCCGGCAAATGGGCAGCACCGCCGGCACCGGCGATGATCACCTGAAAACCGTTGTCGGCTGCGGTTTCCGCGAAGCTGAACAGTTTGTCGGGCGTACGGTGAGCTGAGACCACTTCAACGTGGAAGGGAACATCCAGGCTGTTAAGAATTTCCTCGGCGAACTGCATGGTAGCCCAGTCACTTTTGGAACCCATGACAATGGCGATACGGGCCGGGGTGGCGTTGGATGACATGCGGTCAACTCCTGTGAATATGCAAACGAACCTGGCCGGGCGGGCAGGCGAAGAAGGGCACAGAGAATAGCATGAGATGGCAGCAAGGAAAACGGTTGCGTAGGCGGAAAACGGGCATTGATGCCCGGATTTCAGAAGGGGAATTCGATCAGGCTGACGCCGTTGGCATCAAGCTGAATCATCGATCCGTTCTCATGCCAGGCACCCAGCACCGCGCGCTCGGCGTTTTTGCCGTGCAGCGTGAAGGTGTGAATGGCGGGACGATGGGTGTGGCCGTGAATCAGAATCGGCACCTGCTGGCGCGTCATCGCGGCTTCCTCTGCGGACTGATTGACGTCCATGATGCTGACCGACTTGTGCTGATTCGCCTGCTTGCTGCCATTGCGCATGCGCGCGGCAATGCGCACGCGCAGACGCAGTGGCAACGCGAGGAACAGGCGCTGCAACCAGCGCTGATGCACTTTGGCGCGAAAACGCTGATAACCTTCATCGTCGGTGCACAAGGTATCGCCGTGCATGATCAACACGCGATGTCCGTAGAGATCGAGCACCTTTTCTTCCGGCAGCAACGTCATGCCAGAAGCGCGTGCAAAACGCTGGCCGAGCAGGAAATCGCGATTACCGTGGATAAAGAATTTAGGCACCGGCAGCGCCTTGAGCGCCGCAGCGATTTGCTGATGCAGCGGATTGGGATCGTCGTCGCCGATCCAGGCTTCAAACAGATCGCCGAGGATGTAAAGCGCATCGCAGGAACGCGCTTCTCCCTGCAAAAAATGCAGAAAACCGGCAGTAATTGCCGGTTCTTCATGACACAGATGCAGATCTGCGATAAACAGCGTGCGCGACATTACTCGCTAACAGTCACTTTCTGGATGACAACGTCTTCAACCGGAACGTCCTGATGCATGCCGCTGCGGCCGGTTTTCACCGCTTTGATTTTCTCAACCACGTCCATGCCTTCAACCACTTCAGCGAACACGCAGTAACCCCAGCCTTGCAGGCTTTCGTCACGGAAGTTCAGGAAGTCGTTGTCTGCCACGTTGATGAAGAACTGGGCAGTGGCAGAGTGTGGCGCCTGAGTACGCGCCATCGCCAGCGTGCCTTTGGTGTTTTTCAGGCCGTTGTTCGCTTCGTTGCGGATGTCTGCTTTGGTATCTTTCTGCTTCATGCCAGGCTCAAAACCGCCGCCCTGAATCATGAAACCGTTGATTACGCGATGGAAGATAGTGTTATCGTAAAAACCTTCCGCGCAGTATTCCAGGAAGTTCTTCACGGTAGCCGGCGCTTTGTCATCGAAAGTTTTAATTACGATATCGCCATGGTTCGTCTGGAAAGTGACCATTATTTTCTTCCTGTCAAGGTTGTCGTCAGTATCAACTGCCACGCCAGCAAGGCGGCGAGGCATTTTTGTAGACGCTTCTTATATCACAATTTCCAATAACGCGTCAGTAACCGGACGGCAGTTGGCAACCGAGCGATGCACAAGTCAGAAAAATACGGCACAATAACCGGCTGGTTAGGTTACGTAGGGTCGCCATTTATGGTGACCGTATTAAACCAAATGCACATTTATCACGTTCGAATCCCGCACACGTAATTAAAACGGAACCGTTCAATGCTAAAGATTTATAACACCCTGAGTCGACAGAAAGAGGAATTCAAACCCATTCATGCCGGTCAAATCGGTATGTACGTGTGTGGTATCACGGTTTACGACCTCTGTCATATCGGCCATGGGCGTACTTTTGTGGCATTCGACGTGGTGGCGCGCTATCTGCGTTACGTGGGCTATCAGCTGAAGTATGTGCGTAACATCACCGATATCGATGACAAAATCATCAAACGAGCTAATCAAAACGGTGAAAGCATTGAAACGCTGACCAACCGTATGATCGCCGAGATGCACAACGATTTCGCTGCGCTCGGCATTTTGCCGCCGGATCTGGAGCCGCGCGCCACCCGCCATATCGACGAGATTATCGAGCTGGTCGGCACGCTGATTGAACGTAAGCACGCCTACGTGGCGGACAACGGCGACGTGATGTTCGACGTGCTGAGCGACAAAGATTACGGCGCGCTGTCGCGTCAGGATCTGGAGCAGCTGCAGGCCGGTGCGCGCGTCGAAGTGGCGGATGTGAAGCGCAATCCGATGGACTTCGTGCTGTGGAAGATGTCTAAAGCGGACGAACCGGCGTGGAACTCGCCGTGGGGCAACGGCCGTCCAGGCTGGCACATCGAATGTTCGGCGATGAACTGCAAACAGCTCGGCACCCATTTCGACATCCACGGCGGCGGTTCGGATCTGATGTTCCCGCACCACGAAAACGAAGTGGCGCAATCCACCTGTGCGCACGATGGCCCGTATGTGAATTACTGGATGCACTCCGGCATGGTGATGGTTGATCGCGAGAAGATGTCGAAATCGCTGGATAACTTCTTCACCGTGCGCGATGTGTTGCAGCACTACGATGCCGAAACCGTGCGTTACTTCCTGATGTCGGGTCACTATCGCAGCCAGCTCAACTACGGCGAAGATAACCTCAACCAGGCGCGTGCCGCGCTCGAGCGTTTATACACCGCGCTGCGTCATACCGATGCCAACGCCACGGCGGCGGGTGGCGAAGCGTTTGAGGCGCGTTTCCGCACCGCGATGGATGACGACTTCAACACGCCGGAAGCCTATTCGGTGTTGTTCGATATGGCGCGTGAAGTGAATCGTTTGAAAACCGAAGACAAAGCCTCCGCTGATGCGCTGGCGGCGAAACTGCGCCAGATCGCTAACGTGCTCGGCATTCTGCAGCAGGATCCCGAGCAGTTCCTGCAAAGCGGTGCGCAGGTGAATGACGATGAAGTGGCGGAAATTGAGCATTGGGTGAAAGCCCGTTCCGACGCGCGTGCAGCCAAAGATTGGGCGCAGGCGGATGTGGCGCGCGATAAGCTCAATGAGTTGGGCGTGATCGTTGAAGATGGGCCGCAAGGTTCCAGCTGGCGACGCAAATAACCGGAGAGGGCGAGAAATCGCCCTTTTTTATTATGGTGATTGAACAGATTCATATTCACGGCTTCCGCTCGGTGCGCGATCTGACGCTGCCGCTGCAGCAGCTCAACGTGGTCAGCGGCCCCAACGGCTGCGGCAAATCCAACCTGTATAAAGCGGTGCGACTGCTGCATGAAGCGGCGAGCGGACGCTTAGCGCTGGCGCTGGCGGAAGAGGGCGGCATTCAGAAAGCGATGTGGGCGGGCGGATTGCGGCGCGGCGATCGTCGCCACGATCCCAAGCGTTTGATCATGGCGGTGGTGATGGACGATATGGATTATCAGCTCGATATCGGTTTTCCTGAGCCGTCTCCGACGCTCTTTAGCCTTGATCCGCTGGTGAAAGAGGAGCGCATCTGGATGAGTGGTCAGCGACGTCGCCCTTCCTCGTGCATTTTGCAGCGGCAAAATCAAACCGCGTTTCTGCATAACGTCGAGGGTGAACGCGTGACCTACCCGGCGGTTTTGCACCCGGAAGAGTCGCTGTTTGGGCAACTGGGCGAACCGCATCTTTATCCCGAGCTTTCTCAGGTGCGCGAAAGGTTGCAGAAATGGCGCTTCTACCACGAGTTTGCCGTGTGGCCAGGTTCGCCAATTCGTGCGCCGCAGATAGGCGTGCGTGCGCCGATTCTGGCGCATGATGGCAGTAATTTAGCTGCCGCGTGGGCGACTATTAATGAAGTCGGGCATCGCGAATTGCTGCATCAAGTGATGGCCGAAGCGTTCCCTGACACCGAATTTCACGTTGATGTGCAGAATGGACGTTTTCAGATGCTGATGTCTCGGCGTGGGATTTTGCGTCCGCTGGAGAGCGCTGAGTTCTCGGATGGCACGTTGCGCTTTTTGTGTTTGGTGGTGGCGCTGCTCAGCCCGCGTCCGCCAGCGTTTATGGCGCTGAATGAACCGGAGAACAGTTTGCATGAAGATCTGCTGCCCGCTTTAGCGCGACTGATTGCCGAAGCCAGCCAGTTTAGCCAACTGTGGATCACCAGCCATTCACCGAAACTGGCGACGCTGATTGCGCAACATACGGCGGTGAATCATATCGAGCTGGAGCAAATCGAAGGGGAAATCCGGGTCTTGTAAGGTCGCCATTCATGGCGACCTTCCGGATGACTACGCTACAACCGTAATTTTAAAACCAGCAAACTCAACCTTCTGGCCTTCAACAATCTTGCAGCGCTTACGCGTTTCAACTGCGCCATCGACGCGCACTTCGCCTTCCGCGATCACGGCTTTCGCCTGCGCACCGCTTTGCACCCAACCTTCGAGTTTCAGCAGGTCGCACAAATCAACGTGGGCATGTTTACCGAGAGAAAAACTGGCCATTATGCCTCCTCAATGTCGTGAAATTCTTCACACGCCGTCAGCGTGTTTTGGATCAGTGTAGCGACCGTCATTGGACCGACGCCGCCTGGAACGGGCGTGATGTACGAGGCGCGCTCAGAAGCCGCTTCGAACTCCACATCGCCGACCACTTTGCCGCTGTCGAGACGATTGATACCCACATCAATCACCACCGCGCCCGGCTTGATCCAGTCGCCTGGAATAAAGCCCGGCTTGCCAACCGCCACTACCAGCAGATCGGCGTGCTCAACGTGATGACGCAGATCTTTGGTGAAACGGTGCGTCACGGTGGTGGTACAACCGGCGAGCAGCAGCTCCATGCTCATCGGACGGCCAACGATATTCGATGCGCCAACCACTACGGCGTTCAGGCCGTAAGTATCGATATTGTAGCGCTCCAGCAAAGTGACGATGCCGCGCGGCGTACACGGACGCAGCTTTGGCGCGCGCTGGCACAGACGACCGACGTTGTACGGATGGAAGCCATCCACGTCTTTGTCCGGCACGATGCGCTCCAGCACTTTGACGTTATCGATGCCGGCTGGCAGCGGCAGCTGCACCAGAATGCCGTCGATATCGTTGTCGTTGTTGAGCGTATCAATCAGCTCCAGCAGCTCGGCTTCGCTGGTGGTGGCGGGCAGATCGTATGAGCGAGAGATGAAGCCCACTTCATCACAAGCACGACGTTTGCTGGCGACATAGATCTGCGAAGCTGGGTTTTCACCCACCAGCACAACTGCCAAACCGGGCGCACGTTTACCGGCCGCCAGACGCTGCTGTACTTTTTCGGCAACCTCAAGGCGCACCTGCTGCGCAATCGTTTTACCGTCAATAATTTTTGCTGCCATCAGAGAGGAAATCCATCTGTAGAGGGTTAGATCGGGGATGGCGCCTATTCTGTCAGAAGCGCGTGCGGCTGTCAGGTAGAGATTCGCCATCAACGCCGCTTTCCCGATTTTTCGCCGTGGCGCCCGCCCGCGTTAGCGCTTATGATGCCCGGCAGTGAATGAGATGGATGACGTGATGATTTGGTTAATTCTCGCCACGCTGGCGGTGGTGTTCGTAGTAGGTTTTCAGCTGCTGACGGCCAGCTCGCGCCATGCGGTGCAGGCGCTCAATAAACGGTTGCAACTGCCGCCGGTGCATATCGAATCGATGTTGTCGCTGATGGGCAAAGAGGCGGCAAAAGAGTTTACCGATTACATCGCGGGCGATAACGACACGCATCTGCACAATGGCGCGGCGGTGCTGCTGATTTGGCAGGTGCTGATTGTCGATGGCAGCGACGAAAATAGGCAGCGCTGGCATGGCATTTTGAGCCGGGCTGGGTTTTCAGCGTTGATATCGAGGCAGCAGCTGTTGCTGGCGTTGGGGTTCTTGCGCCAACTGGAGCCGGACAGCCAGGAACTGCATGCGCTGCGCGAGCAGTACAATGCGCACTTCACGCAGCAAGGGATTGAGCTGGAAGGCGAAACCGAGCAGGGCGGGAATCTGGTGTCGATGAGCGAATGGCGCAAGCGGCATTAAGGGGTTTTGGTTAATCTGGCAGCACTCCGTTGCTGGTGGGAGGCAAAAACGTTGACGCGCGAGCCGCTGGACGTATAATCCGACCCAATCACTATGCGCCCTTAGCTCAGTTGGATAGAGCACCGGCCTTCTAAGCCGTAGGTCACAGGTTCGAATCCTGTAGGGCGTACCATTTTAAGTCAACACACTTCTACTGAACTCTCTTTCTTTGCTTTATACATCCCTGATGTTGTTGAATTTTTCTATTGCGAGACTTAATCAGAGTCTATCTTGTTCTACTAAAATCAAGTGGTGTCTGAAGGCCTTTACGGGGGCTCATTTCGTAGGGGCCCCTTTGCCACTAAATGCACGGCATATTGATACAGAAAAAACCAAATAAAAAGAATAAAAGTTCCCTGGATGAATACGTTCTGCCAGCTCATGTGGAAAGAATGCCATTTGTGGCACATACAATCATACGCAGTTTCTAGAACAACGTCGGGAGATGTTGCAGTGATATGGGGATTATTTTGGTTAGATGGATGGCCAATGAACTATTGGCGTGGTTGGGTTTCGTATTATGTAATGGTTTAAAAAAATAAGATTAATTACGGGTTTCAGTAATAATATTACGAAATTTTACGTCCACAGGTGTAATGATGTTGGAGTGTATAATGCATCGTTAGTCAAACTCATTTACCACAAGGTAATTTTTCCAAGTCGGCTTGAGACCAGCAAGTATGTAAAAAATTACAGGCTTGGCAGCAAATTCTTTCATCTATTTCTAATAAATAGCATTTTGTTTTTTTTCTATCAAATACAGTTTGATGAGCGCAGTGATGATTATCAGAGTCTATAAATATTATTCGTGGTTTAATTGAGCGAGTATTAACAGCAGATATTCCATTAGCTTGATTTTCGGTTCGGCACTCTGCCCATGCATGAAAACGGCATGATTCAATTAGTGGCTTATCGGAAAGGTAATGTTTTTCTTTTCCTGTAACAACAAACCATTCGTTATAAGTGTTTTTAATTTGCTTAATAATAGTTGTAGGGTTTAAATGGTTTAATGATTTTGTTGGAAAACCAGGGAATTTATTTAAAGGGGATATTTCCAAGGTGGAATCTAATTCATCCCCGCACATGTGATAAATTTTATCCAAACAAGAAGATACAGACTCTAAATGTTCACTGAGATCGTTTGTATTTTCGTTGCTATTTTTTAAATAGTCTATTGGAAAGTTTTCGCCCGAGTTGCTCACTATCGCAAATATTCCATCACATCGTTGAAAAATTAGAATTGGATAAATTAAAATTTGTGGTTTTGGCCCATGAAATCGACTTCCTGTCACTTCAAAATGTACGTGGACACCATAATAAACTGAATCAATTGAATCAGCGCTAATATATTCATTTAGCTGGGTTGAGCGTAAAGGATATGGGATTTCTTTTGCAAGTCTAGACCGATGAAGTAAATCAAATAATGCATCAGAATTATCCTGATATGTTTCTAGATCGAAAATTTGAATGTCTCTAGAGCTTACTTTACCATTAATGAATGTTAGAGTTGGGTTGGTAAAAACAACAGTCCATTCGCCATTGGATAGAACTGCGCATGGTGTATCATGTTCGTTCCTGTTCTTCATTGTACGGACGTAGTCAATAATTTGCTTTAAATAGTCATGCCATAGATTTACAACTGGAGAACTATTCTCTGTATTTCCGTCTAGAACATGGCAGACTGCTGCAGCGATTAAGTCCTCATTTATTCTTCTGTCATCTGGTTTACGTGCAGTCACAAAGGGTTTACCCCAAGCCTTTGCTTCAAAGATCATTAACGGTGCATTAGTATCTTCATTTAGACCAACGTAATCTATGAAGCGTGTGGTTTCTGCTTTGATTCTGGCTTCTTCTGTAACGTTTCCTATAGGGCCAAGACTCCAACCCAAGATTGTTAATAGTCGATCGAGAAAAAACACACGCGTATTATGCTCATGCAGTACATCTGAACGTACTTGTGCATAAGGATTGGGATTTCCGAGAGTAATAATATATCTGATATCTTTCAATAATTCAGATAGATCATGCTTAAATTGGTTTCTCAGCTGGTTTTCGTTCACTGCATAAACTCCGGTAAACGATAGAGTAAGCGTCTGGCAGCTGGCCAGCCTGCGGCCATAAATATATCCAGACTATCAATCAAGCGTCCTCGCCGGCATTCATCTTCAAAAATTATTTTATAATCCGCAAGAAAAATCCCCATCATTTTTACAAGTTGTTCCATTCCCATAGATTCGTTTTGGAAACCGGTCTTTGTTCCATGACGCAATGCATGAGCCATAAGATCAAAACATTTTTCAGGATTTACAGGAACAAGTTTTTCAAGTAATTCTAAAAGATAATATATAGTGTGTGGTGTACCGCAATCGCCTATACGTCTCAGATGTCTTTCTGTTTCATTTACGAATGTTTTTAATCCACTATATTCTAATTGTGATTTACTCGCATTGAGTATTCCTTCACATGCAAAACGAAACTGAGAGCAAGCGGTGTCAATAAGTTGAGCGCATAACTTCGCATTTTCTTGATCCGTTTCTGACATGTCACTAAGAGAATAATAATTTTCTAAGTTGATTCCTGCTGTATCAATAATGTCAAAAACCATATCAAATGCACGTTGTCTAATAACCGAGTCTTTGGATATGGCTTCGTTATCAAGCCCAAGAATGAGCCCTTCTCTTAGAGCTAATAATATGCTATTTATCTCATTTTTATATACCGTTGGATTGATAATCCAGTGTTGCAATATTTCATATGCTTCATTGATATCATGTACACACCAGAGAACGGCCAGATCACTGCTGACTATATTACGAATACGTTTCTGATTTTCAGGATTATCATCAAAACGGTTCAGTAAATTACTGATCATCTCGAAAACACATTGAGGATTGGTATGCAATAGTCTTCCGATACCGGATCTAACCAAGTGTTCAATAATACCTGTGTTACTTTCTTGCTCTAGGCGTTTTCTTAAGTATTCCCACGCAGTTTCCTGATCAAACTCCCATAGATGTAATAGGCGAGCTGATATCTGAAAACGTACTGCGGGGTGAGGATCATTTAGCATCTTTTCAATGTTAGGTTTAAGTCGTTTATAAAGATCCGGACGCAGAGGTATAACTTCGATAACGATTTGTGCTGCATCAATTCTTGGTGCAGGAGAACCCCAACCAACACTTTGAGAAAAGCTTTCCTCAGTATCTTTATCTACAGTAGGATCTGTAGAGTTAGAAAGGATTTGTAATAACTCTAAAAAATGCCAAGTTCGTTCCTCACTCTTATCATTCTTTTCAAGAGGTATCATTTTTTTTGAAATAATTGCGGAGCACCCTTTGGCAATAACGTCTTCTGCTAATGTTCTGACATATGAATGAATATTTTCTAAGCTAAGTTTATCCTGCACGGTTTTAAGGGTACTTAAGATTTCATCTATTGATAAATTAGATGAGAGTTCCCTGTCAGAACCTAAACCGATCGTTGATTTAGCTTCTTCTATGATTTTGATAAGATCTTCATTATCTGGCTCATTTATATTCAAGCCATCAATATAGTGATATGGTGTATCGTTACTAATAGTCGTATGTAATCTAAAAATTCTTTCATTATTTAATGATTCGTCACTAGTAATGGTGTTTTTTAGTAAAACCCTAGCTGCATCAGTACATAATTTATCTGAACCAATTGTGTTGAATAGGCGACATAATAGCCTATTTTTTGCTTCTTCTTTATAAGGATGTTCGGAAAAGTCATACATAAAAGCTGTATTTTCTAAATCATATCGTTCAGATTTCGAACGACGTTCAATCCCTTTGGCTACTAGATCAATGGCATCTTTACGAGTATCACTATTACGGATGAAAACTTCTTGAGAAGCAATAGGCCAAATAATATCAATAAGACTATCATCTCTTTCATTCGCTGCAAGGAATAACCTAGCCCAGAATATAGCTAGCGATGCTTTTTCACAAATAAGTTGCGCAAGGAAAATTGCATCTGGCTCAGGGGCTTCTCTCAGACACTGAAGTAGCTTTTTAATTAGTACTTCACCATCATGGCCGTAGTCACTATCTGGGTCGTGTGCCCATATGTGGCTACGATCAGTTTGAAGATTAATATCATAATTAGTAACTGATATATGTTCTCTAGGTGTGTCAAGAGGATGCTTTCTTGCTACGAAGCCATGCATTGCCCTAATTACAGCTTCAATTGCTTGCGTCGGATGTTGTTTGAGAAAATTGGGGAAATACTCACCGAGTGAATAACGAGCTGATTCATAATCCTGCCGTGCATTTGATCTCAGAGGTAGAATTCGGCTACTTCCCAGATTAGTTTCTCTTTCTTCCATGACATCGTGGCTATAAACAAAATCAAAAATCTTAATAACAAAATCTGGGGCCTTCTCTCCGATTTTCTCGATATTGTAACAAATGGCTGGAATCTCCTCTGAGCCAAAAAGCTTTAACCTTTCGGGGACGAGGATACTTTCTAATAAACGGGAAGAATTAGTAATGTCGGTATCAATAGTGTCAGCAACGAAGGGAATTGAGCTTCTTACCAAATAGCCTGGTTCATTAAGTGTGAGGCTGTATGAAAGCAGTACACGGCTTGATGCACCCAAAATTTCACGTAGGGAATTATTATCGGTAACTCTTTTAATCAGTTGGTACAATAAAAAACGTATAGTCTCTGGTATATACCTCACTTCAGGCGTCAGGGCTGCTACTAAATGCACCCATGGAATCAGAGGAATCTTTGTCTCATCTTCAAAACGTATTGCTAATGCACCACAAATATGGCCTAGACTATCTATGGCAATCTTGTCATCAATTGCCACGCGCTTTGCGAGCCAAATTAGGTCATTTTTTTCTGTTGGATACTCTGCCGCGATACGACCTGCGTAGCTACGCATGATTGGATCACATTCTTTGTTATTCAGTAGGTGGCCTATAGCACGCCAAAAGTGGTGGTGATCAGCGCTGTACTCCCAGATTTCCTTAAGAATGAAGCCTAGGGCAGGAGACAAGATTAACCCTTGGGCTTGTTGTTTAGGAAAATGTTGCATTCCATTAATTAGAGAGTTTGGATCAAATGCAGTTTGTGCAGCCGCGTAGTCAAATAAAAGATGATGGCGAAATTGTACCCAACGATCATTGCCTTCTCGAGTTAATACCCCTTCTCGGCACAGTATGTCGATCATTTCTACATTAGCTTGGGAAAGAAGTGACGGCGCTTTGAGAGATCGAGAGGTGATCATTGCATCTACAAGCGCTTTAATACACTTAAGTGCGTTAAGTCCATGTGCTTCAACACGGTATTGCCAATATAACTTTAACAATTCAGTCTGGGATGAAACCTTTAGTAGACTTATGTTTGAGTTCTGAGAGATTAACTCTGCAAGAAGCCTCGTATTAAAAGGTACTTTAGCTAGATCGTACAGCCTTTCAGAGACACCTTTCAGTGATGTAGCTAATGCAGGAGACTGTTTTAATAGCTGAATGAACTCATTATCTGACCAACGAGGGATGACTATATGGCGAACAGTAGAAAACATAGAGTCAGATAGTTCCGCAATGGGAGGATGCCCTTTAAATAGCTCACGGAGTTTAACACCCATCCTTAGATCAAAACTGCGGATTGAAGCAATTACACGCCATCGACCAGCACTTTCCATTATCTTTTCAACTAAAGGGCGAAATACTGCTTCACCTTTTCCTCCTCTGGTAGCATCCAGCGCATCAATAATCAGCCAACCATTTGATGGGCCATCCCATGCTTCGATAACTTCAGTTAGACTATGTTCAAGCCTGAGTTCGCGGCTAAGTCCTTCTAATGATTCTACTGAGTATCGATCAACTGCTAGCTCTAATACATCATCACCTCTTTGACGAAGACTGCGGGCTAGAGTATTGAGCACACCACTTTTACCAGCTCCAGGTTCACCGATAATCAGCAGAGAACCCATTTGTACAGCCTCTTCAACGGCATTTTGGCACTCTCTGACTATGCTTACCGGATGTCCATACTCGCTTTCGATGATTTCATATCGCTTAAGTGAGTTACTAATTTCCAAAGAGTGCTGACGAAGCCGTGAAATATCATCGAAGTATAGTGGGGGTGCTGCCAGTTTTATCCCTTTCCCCATAAGTTCATTACGCAGTAGTCCGCTATCTCCACCACCACGGCAAGACATCATTTTGCCACAGATTTCTGCAAGCACACTTAGAGCTGTCGTTGGATCTGTATCCTCATCAAGGCTCTGTGTAAGCTTGGAGGTGATCACCAAGTCCATACTTTCAAAATCGACAACCATCACAACAACGAGCCGAGAAAGTTGGGTTAGTAAATGAGGTGGTTGAGGAAGCGATGTTGAGCGTTTCCATGCTTTAAAAACGCAGCGTTCAAAAATATCAAACGCCTGCTGCTGACTCTTATTCATGGCACCGCTACCATGATGAGAAAAAAGTTGCAGGGTAGTTGCAAGAGTTGTGCGAACAGTTATAGGGGCTTTAGTACTAACAGCTAAAACGAGACGATCTTTATCTAGGTCTAGAGGCCTATTCCATTCTAAAGAACCATTACCATTCTCGGATGCCAGCCAGTATCGAACAAATTGCTCCACCGTTCGGTAAAATGGGCTGTTTTCATCATCTGAAAGAGAAACTGTCGTTTTGGCTTGAATGGCCACAAAACCATCAGCTGAAGTTGCCACCAATATATCGTCTACAGGAGCTTCAGTTTCAAAACGTAACCAGATAGGAACTGCATTTCCTAATCCAAGGTGTGCATCCAGTCTGTCGCCATTGAGAATCTGTGCCGCAAAATAAGCGCCAAGCTTTTGCTCGAATAAAATACCGCTACTGGTTGCCGCACCACCACCGTTCGCAGGGCCATTCAGATTCGTATCAGACAAGTTCCACCTTCACATTTCTTCTGGAGTGCGGATGCACATTTAAACTTATAGTAATTAGTATTATGTTAATAATAATCTTTTAAAACAATAGATAATGTAGGCCTACTTGTTGATTTCTTACAAGAGATTTTATCATCACCAGGTCGGCTTTAAGTCAAAAGTCACACAGGCCTGTTTTTCATAATTTGTTCTGAATGTAGTAGTCAACTAAAACTGGTGACGTGGTGCTAATCACTAATGTAGAAAACACATTCAAAGCCTGCAAGCAGGAAAAGGACAAACTGAATATCTTCAAAAAAGATCTCGGCAGTTTTTTTCGTTTCTACGAGTTTATGTCGCAGATTGTTGACTATGATGACAAGGATCTGGAAAAGCTAAGCCTGTTTGCTCGCCACTTGCGCCCAATGTTGCATGAACAGCGCATTGCAGAAGATGAGGTCGATCTCAGTAATGTTGAGATGAGCTATTATCGTTTGTCAAAGCTCCATGAACAGCATCTGAAGCTGCAAGAAGATGCCGAAGAGTACAAACTCAAACCCGGCAATGATATAGGCACGGCAAAGCCTAAGAACACAAAAGAAGAGTTCCTTTCAAATATCCTGGCGCGTCTGAATGACCTCTTTATTACTGACAATCTTAGCGATAAAAACATGATTAATTATGCTTTTTCCGTACGAGACAAATTATCTGAGAACCAGGCGGTAATGACGCAAATTGCCAACAATACGCGCGAACAGGCAATGCTGGGAGATTTCCCGAAAGCGATTGATGATGCCGTAATGGATAGCAATGATGCGCATCAGGAGATGATGATTCAGTACTTGTCGAATCCGGAGTTTGCGAAAGGGTTTGCCAGGGTGGTGTTTGATATGTTGAAAGGCGCTTAGATAATACGAGGCAGACTATCGCCTCGTTATCCTAAATACGCTTGTTAACATGCTTGTAGAAAAAATAATTGGAAATTTATTATGTCGAATCCTGTTTCTGAAAGGGGCATGTCAGCAGTTCAATCATAAAAGTGATGTAGCATTTGCGAGTCTGTGCGCAAATATTTATTCTGCCAGTTCAGCTTCTGTTGTTGTTTTGTCTGAATGTCAGTTTCCTCACGCAATTTTTGTTGCAGCCATGGAGAAAATGTTCTGTAAAAAATCCTTGCTCTTCTGAACCTTTCAAACTGACTCATCATGAAAAGGATCCAAAATACATTTAAAAAATAGGCGGACATAGCGAGTACAATGAAAAACACTTGTTCACTTCCAGATGAGGTTTTACCTATGTCTACAAATACAAATAGAGCAGTGAGAAGAATCAGCGAAATGATACTGATGAATGCGAGTTGCAAACCTCTTAACTTCCTGTACCGTTTATTGTAACTATTAAACGAGTCGTTCTGAATGTCCTTGATGCAAGGGGTTTTAATAAAGCCTTGAAAGTCTCGGTCTTCATAGCTGATGTTTCGCTCTCTAAGGAATGTCAAAAGCAGCTCGTTTATTTTTACCGAGTACTGCATTCCTATTACATCATATAGTGCCTTAACAGCATTCTCCGTGGCAGTATTTATACTTTTTGTGTACAGGTCGGAAATGCAGGTAAGTGCTTTTGCTCTTTTTTCAGTGATAGTGGCCTTCTCAGCATAATGGATACCTGCCAACCTTTTTATAAGGGGCCACGCGGCTTTTATTAACCCAGGAATAAGTACACCCAGAGATAGCTTAAGCGACTCGGTGCTTATTAAAGTTGAGAAGTTAATTGTTGAGTTTATTTCTTCCATTTATTCACTCTCGATGTTTATATTATTTAACATTACTTTGTCGCAGCTTTCCCACTTTGATGCGCACCGTTTCCTGCATCGCACTCAGATTATCCTCCCTCAACCCCAGCATCATGTTGCATCCGTTGAACAACCCGGCATCGCCCAGCCGGGGCATTGGCAGCAATCTAGTTGGAATCGTCAGCCAAAACCGCAAATCATAGTCACAGCCCAGATACGTGCGCAGTAGCGCCATCACGTCCTGCCTGAGTTGCCCGTTAGGCATCCAACCCTTTGCCTCATCAGGATCGTCTGTTGAAAGCTCAACCCGTGAGCAGTAATCAGCCACGCGGGTTTCATCACCCAGTATCGGATTCTGATCGAGCGTCATGCCGCTGTGCATTGAGAGTCGGGCGCGTTTTGCCACCGGCATCGTCACAGGATGATGTGCGAAAACCTCAACTATGGTGTTCGGTGCCTGGCTTCGTATCACCGCAGCGATGCCTTCAGCAGTGTGCGTGGTATGCAGCAGCGGTTTAAGTATCGCCAGCAGGCGCGACGAAGGTTGGTCGCCGCTATGGGTAATGCCGGTCAGCGCCATCAGGCTTTGCGACACCGTATCGGTACCGCCCGGCTCAAAGGTGGCCGGATAGCTGTACTTGCGCCAGATGCGGTAAAACTGCGTCATCAGCCGGTGATTGAAGATATCCAGAAACGCCGCCATCGCATCAGCGCCGTCACGCCCTTGGTTGATGTCGTCAATGATGCTGGTGGGCAACGGCGAATCGACGCCGTACAAGCCGAAGAAGTTGGTTCTGACCGTTGGCGGCGCATCCGGATTATCGGCGTCAATTTCCGTGCGTTTTAGCTCCCCGGCGGGAAAGCCCAAATGCGGATTTGGACGAAATCGCACCGGATCACTCTCAGGCGTGCGGCCCGTGCCAAGGCGGCTGCCGGTCGTTTGCTCAAGCATCTGGCAGAAGCGGTAAAAGTTATACTGCGCCGTTTGGTCATTGCCGTTATCGTCCAGCCAGAACGGTTTGTTGTTTTCGTCGCTCACATCAGCACCCTGTCAATGCGTCGCTCCGGCCAGGCCCATTCGGTGCCCGAAGCGGTCAGCAGCACCGTCAGCTGGGTAAAACGCACAACGCTGGCGTACTGCGTCAGGAACTGCTCCAGCAGCTCGCAGAAAAGGCGGGCATCGCCGGTGCCGCTGAACTGGGTTTCATCGAGCGCCACGCGAATACGCACCCCGTGCCAGTGATACGACGAGTTATAGTCCTGACGCCAGCTGACGTGACGAATACCGCTGATGCGACGGCGGTTGTTATCGTCATTGCTCCAGTCAAACAGCGCCAGTACCGCTCTCAGGCTTGCAGCGTCGTTAATCATCTGGCTCAGCGCGCGCGGATGCAGCAGCGACATCACATGCCACTGATACAACTGCGTGGTTGGCGGGTAATAAGGCATAGAAGGGGAATGACGCGTTGTGCACTGCAACGTCAGGTTGCCGGTTACCGCGCTTCCATCAAATACGGCTTTCTCCAGCGCCATGCGCGGATAGTTACCATTGGTGCAGGTGATGTTCATAAACAGCGTGGCATCATCTTCGGCCCGATCGGTCTCGCTTTCATCGCCGCCCAGCATCAGCAGGGTTTCATAAAGACCGCTGACACCGCGCCAGATGCGCGTATGGAAATATCGCGCCGGCCAGGACTCTTTGCGTTGCAGCATGCCCCCTTTTTGCCGGAAGTGCCGATACGGCACATAACGCCGCTTATCCAGTGTTTCGCTGGCGGCAACTTCATCAACACTGTAAATCTCAGTGTGCCGATCGCGCAGGCGGTGCGGGCGCAGACGATAATCGAGCACCGCAGGCTTCACCTTCAGCGGCTCGGCGTTCAGCGTAAACAGGTTAATCACCGGCACGCAGTGAATGCGCAGCGCGTCTGCCGGCAGGGAAATATCACGCGGAAGTGGCTGACTAAGATGAATATCGAGGATAACCTCCCGACAACTTTCGTTGAAAAGCAGCGTGTTGAGGCCCGATAGAGTAAAGAAGGCGTAGCGAGCCGGAAAACTGAAATATTCCAGCAGCGGGCGGACTTCGCCGCAGAGTGCAGGACTGTCGCTTTCCGGCCAGACCGATTGCCAGTGCTGTTGCCAGCGGGCGCGGATGTCGCCACTAAAGAGTTTTGGATCACAGTTATCGCTCTGCGGCTGACGAACAGTAATTCTTTCAATTTGGTTGGTTAGAGCCTGATACATCATTGACTGCACCGGGCGATCTCCGTGGATGTAGAGCGGGATATCGCTGAGATCGATTTGGCTCGGATCTGCCTGAGGGCTGAGTGTAAACCGCAGGGAGATCATCTGGTGTCCATCAGGATGGAAGGGCGTCGTTATCTCGCCCAGCGTCAGCGGATGCAATTTCAGCGTATCGGTCGTGCGATACGGGCAGCATTGGCCAATGATATCCATCGGTCGGGTCAGCAGCGTTGTGTCCGCCGGCAGCACCGCGTCACGTACCTGAGCGACCCTATCGGGCGTTAATTCAACTACCGCCATTGATGGCAGCGTGCGGTTCACCACGGGTAGCAGATGCCCGAGCAGCGGCTCCGTCAGCTCAGGAATATCGTCATCAATCTTGCGACGCATCTGCGCCATCATCAGCGAGAAGCTCTGAAACAGTTGCTCGACCGAGTCATCCATCTTCAGAGATTTTCCGTCGACACCCAGTCGCCGTCCCGCCTCCGGATACTGCTCCGCAAACTCCTGCGCAGCCGCTTTCAGATAACGCATTTCGCTGTCGAAATATTTTAGAAAATCATGATCGTTCATGGTTCACCTACTCAGCCAGCGTGAGTGCCAGATAAATCACTGAGCAGAGTGAAACCAACCACAATACCAGCAGTGAGGTCATTGCCCGGTAAAACATGACTCTTGTTCCGTGCAGGCGATCTGCCAGAGAACGCGGGCGGGCAAATTTTTTCGGCCACAGCTGCGCCATGCCCCAGTCAAATTCAGCAAGATCGTCTTCGTTGTTGAGCAATGCGAAGAGCCGTTCATCGAGCCATAAACGCCAGCAGTAGTAGTGTGTAATGAAGAACAACACCATTAACGGCAGACTTAGCGCGGAGTAGATAAGGCTGAGTATCAGCGCCAACGGTGGCAGTGTCAGCGCGGCAAAGTAGCGCCAGCTTGCCAGATGAATTTGCACAATTCGGTTGGTCATCATGATGTCTGACATAGCTGTTCCTTGCTGAAGGCTTCCAGGATTTCAATGTGTGCAGGGGTGAGAACAATCTGCGGGCGTCGGGAATGGATGAGTTCAACGGCCTCAGCGACAGACGTTGCGTGCCGTTCCGCCAGCAGCCATGCCGCAATCACCGTGGCACTGCGCGATAAACCCAGCGCGCAGCAAACCAACACCTTGTCACTTTCCCGGTGCAGTTGCTGGAGCTGTATTACAGCAGTGCGTAAATGCTCAATGTCGGGCACCAGCAGATCCATTAGCGGATAGGCCTGCCATCGCTGTGCGTTCCGGTTGCCTTTGTGAAATTCTGCGGTCAGATCAAAAACGGCAAAATCTTGCTGCGCCTTGTCCGGAAACCTGCCCAGCGATACGCCAGCGGCAATCTCATTACTTTGCGCGGTATGCAGGGAAAACCAGCAGCGGGAAATCTTCGCGCCTGTCAGATAGGGTAAAAGCAGCAGGCGGGCGGAGAGAGATAAGTTGCCGTGGTTGCTTTTCTGGAATACCGTCACGCCCAATCCGGCATAGCCCGCAGCCACTGCCAGCAGCGCCATGGCAGGCCACAGCAGCAAATAACCACAGGGAATCGCTGCGCCAGCCAGTAAAAACAGCATTCCACCCAGGCAGTATTTACCCGCAAGACGTCGCGCGTGCAGAGTTGGCCGCTGCCAGCGCCATTCGCCTCTAATCGGAATCAGGTAGCTGATGATCACCGCGACCACAATCCCGCTAATGACATCGATAAAATGGTGCTGCCAGGTGGTCAGTACGGAGACAGCAATCAGCAGGAACCAAGCGCCCGCAACGATTCTCGCATTGCGATTTAGATGCTGGCGAAAGCGCAGCCAGAGCAGCCAGGTCAGAATGATGTGCAGCGAAGGCGCCTGGTTATAGGGCAAATCAAACTGTTCAAGCTGGCGGAACAACCAGCCGAACGCACCCTGGGTTTCCGGACGTGTGAAGGTAAACTTCAGCGGGAAAAGTAAAAATGCTGCACACGCCACCAGCGATGCCGCAAGCAGGCGATAGCCGTGACGCATCAGCTCTTGTCTTGATGTGCAGATGAACAGTGAAATACCGTAAAGCAGGTCGATGCTCCAGTAAGGCACGATAGTCCAGGGAATAAACGGAATCGAACGTTCCCAGGCAAATACCAGGCTTTCCACATCATCGCGGGTCGCGGTGTAGGTATTCACCTGCCCGTAGCTGAGAAAAAACAGGGGTCCCAGCAACATCAGCCAGCAAAGCCCCTGTTTCCAGGGGCGAAAAGGGCGTTGTGTCAGCAACGATTCAGTCATGCTATTTTCTTACCGCCAGCGACACGGTAAAGATGCCAAACTCATCGATCAGCTGATGGCATTTCTCAAATCCAGCTTCTTCGACCAGCGTGTCCATCTCTTTCTGGCTGCGTACGCGCATCAACCAGGGAATACCGTTCTGGTGGCTGGTTAAGGTCCATGCGATGGTTTTCAACTGCGGATGCCACGGCTGCCCGGTGTAAACCAGCACGCCGCCCGGCGGAATGGCTGCGGCCAACCCGGCCAACGAAGTTTTGATTAATTTGTTGCTTGGGAAAAGTTCATAGAGGCCGGAGACAATGCCCAGCGTGGGCGCAGGCACGAGTGTGGCGAGCGAGTCATAATCAAAGGCATTGCCTTTTTTAAACTGCGCGAGGTGGCCTAATTGACGCGCTTCAATCATCGCCTGGCCTTTCTCCACATTCAGATCGCTGTAATCGCGCAGCAGGATGCTTTCAATTCCCGGCTGTTTCTCCAGCGCATCAAGAACGTAGCGGCCATGTCCGGCGGCAATATCGACCACGCGAATCGGCAAATTGTGCTCTTGCAGTTTTGCTACGGCCTGCGCAATCACCTGCTGGATATTTTCTTTGCGCATGCGAATGCCGCGCCAGCCAATGCTGTTGAGGTACTGCCTGTCGATGATACGGCCAACAATGCCGGTGCCTTCAGGCGTGTTGCGGTAGACATAATCCAGCGTGCTGCCAGAGTCAAAGCCGGTTTCATATCCCAGACGCATGCCTTTAGACAGCCTGCCAATGGTTTTCATGCCAAAACTTAATGAAGCGTAAGACATGCCTTGTAGTGAGCTGCGCTTAGGTGGTGCCTGCAACTCACGGTACGCATCAGCGCCCGGACTCCACTGCTCTTCATGGCTGTAATCGAAGGTATAAGGTGCAGCGTGGTAAAGCTGTTCGATAAACGGCTTCATTTTATCGAAGGCGAGCTGACGATCCTTTTCACCCAGCGTGTCGTGATAAAAACCTGGCAGAATATGCTGCTCTTTAATGGCGCTACGCAGCCCCTGATAGAACTTTTTCTGCGGTTTGGTGTGCACTACAAAATCATCGCCGGAAATCAGCAGCTGTGTTGGCACGGTGATGGCAGCAGAGTCAGAAACAATGCGCTCCGCCGTTTTATACAGATCCAGCAGAATATTCACCGCAATCTGACGGGTGATGAGTTTATCCTGCTCAAAGCTGCTAATGCGCTCTGGGTCGTGGCTGAGATATTTACCTTTGACGTAAGAGTTCACGTAAAACAGACCGCGAATACGTTGCAGCAAACCTAAACCCGCGCGTGCGAAAGGCACATACAGCTTCACCTTAAACGCTGGAGATGCCAGCACCATACCGCGAATTTTAGGCGCGTAATCATGCACCCATTTAGCAACCAGCACCGCGCCGACGCTTTGCGCAATCACAACAATATCTTCAATGCCCACCTTGGCTTGTTCAGCGACAAAGCGAACAAATTCATCGACGTCCTGCACTGAGCGAGCCAGGCTTGGGCTGTAACCTCGCTCTCCCGGCGAATGTCCGTGTCCACGCGCATCCCAGGCGTAAAAATGGGCATCCGGCATCAGCAACTCATCGACAACATGCTGCAAACGTCCTGAGTGCTCATGCCCGCGATGAAATAGCACAATCACTTTTTTGCTCTGCGCATCCTGCGCGGGCCAGTGGCGAAAATAGAGTGATTCACCGTCGCTGGTTGAAAAAGATCCTTCCTGAAATAAACGTGCTTCCTGGCTCATGATGATTTCCTTATGGCTTGCTGTTGTAATTCGACAAAACGATTTAATAACGCGCTTTTAAATTCGGCCTTGTTGTCCTGATAACGCAGCGGATCATCGATATAAATATCGATAAAGAACGGCACCGGTATTTTCTGACCTTTACCCATTGAGCGATCCAGCCCGTGCATATAGACCGGAATGATGGGCACATCCGGGCACTGCTGGCTGAGATGCCACAGGCCAGATTTAATTTCTGACAGTTTCCCCGGCTCGCCGCGCGTGCCTTCCGGGAAAATAATCACGATTTTCTTTTCCGCCAGTGCATCGACGCAGGCCTGCAATGGATTAGCCTGATGCGCCCCGCGATATACCGGAATGATGCCAATCACCTTGAGTGCAAACCAACCCACCGCTTTGTTTTTCAGGAAGTAATCAGCCGCAGCCACCGGCTGTACATTCACCAGCGTCGAGAGGGGGAACAAGGTGAACAGCGTCAGTACATCCAGATGGCTGTTGTGGTTTGCCACAATGATCGCCGAGCCTGTTTTCGGTAGCTTCTTGCGGTTGGCAACGGCGACACCCAGCCATATCCACACCACCGGATAAGCGATGCAAAGGGTAAAGATCCAGCGCAGCATTCGGTTCATGTGCGCCTCTTACACGTAGAAGTAGTAATAGAAGTGGAAGAACAGCGGCGCGGTGTAGATCAGTGAATCGAGTCGATCCAAAATGCCACCGTGTCCAGGCAGCAATTTGCCGGAATCCTTCACGCCAAAGTCACGCTTGATCGCCGACATAACAACATCGCCGCAAAAGCCGCTTGCACCAATAATCAACCCAGCACCCAGCGAGTGGAGATAACTCATCGGTGTCAGCAGTGGGCCAAGAATCACAGCCAGCAACATGGTGGTAAAGATGCCACCCAGCAAACCGGCCAGCGTCTTATTCGGGCTGACTTTGGGCGTCACTCGAATCCTGCCCAGCGATTTTCCCCACAGATACTGGGCAATATCATTCAGCTCAGTCAGCGCAACGAGGAAGAACACCAGCAGCGCACCGGCGCTAGCATCCGCACCGGGTAAAGTCATCAGGTAGGCAACGTGGCTCAGAGCGAACACGGTGGTCATCATGCCCCAGTGCATCACCGACGCAGAGTGCAGAAAACCTTTGGTATCACCAGCAATCACCATGCGAGCGGGCAGGAACAGGAAGACATAAACCGGGATAAAAATGATGAACATGCCGTACCAGGCCATGCCGGTCCAGAGATATTGCACCGGGATTGCGGCATACATCCACAGCAGCGGCATACTGTCAGAACGCCGCGTAGGGGCTAGCGTCAGATACTCTTTTAGCGACAGGAAGCTGATGAAGCCGAAAAAGGTCAGCGCCAGCCACTTTGGCGACAGCATGGCTAACGAGAACAGGCAGATAATGACCCACCAGCTATTAACGCGCTGTTGCAATTCCACCCAGTTGTGTTGTGGGCGCCACTTTCTCAGCACAAAAATAATCAACGTCGCCAGAATGAGAACGCCGAAGATGCCGCCCAGGCAGTAATAAAGCACGTGTCTGGAATCAGCCATTTTTCGCCTCCATCGCATTGCGGCAGCGACTCAAGCTGGTCCAACACAGCAACAGGGCGGCAATGGCAAACACTGCGTCAGCGTAAACGATATACTGCGGCCACAGCGCAATCACCAGGCCGAGAGCACCAAAGATAAATGCGCGGTCACTTTTGCCCAACGGACCACGGTAGCTACGCATGCCGTTCAGCGTCTGGCACATCACACCGCAAAATTCGCTCAGCCAGGAAAGTAGCACCACCAGCACAACCAACCAGGGAGATATGCCTGTAACAAAGGCATAAGCGAGGTAGAGTGCGGCGTCGGAGATAATGTCACCCACCTCGTTGAGGATCGCTCCGAAGGTGGATTGCTGATTGAATTCCCTGGCTAACATGCCATCAATGGCGTTTAACGCCATGCGGAAAAACAGGAAAACGGGCAGGGTGATAAAAAAGCCTGGATCGGAGAAACACATCAACAATGCGCCAAGCACCACAGAGGTGAGCATGGCAAACAACGTTACCTGGTTCGCGGTGATACTCTGCGCATGTAACCTGACGACCAGCGGTCTTAATAAATTCTGAAACTTCGGTTTTATATCGTATAGCGTCACTTTGTGGCTCCTGCCGTTAAATTGAATAGTTACTTCAATAATTCCAAATTCAGGGTGTTATCCCTTACTTCAATCGTGCGTGGTGAATCCGGATCAAGCTCCTCACGGCTCAGCACCCGTTTCCATGTACCGCGCTCCCGGTCCGGCTGGCGGAACAAGCCCACGACCGCGACAAACTGCGCCTGCTTCTCCATTGGCATATCCAGGCTGACGCTTTGTCCCGGCATGACGCTGAGCTGCCGCTGCGCCACCAGACTCTCTTTCAGCACCAAATCTGGCTGTGCCAGCAGGCTGCTGTATTCGGCGTTATCGAAACTTTGACGCGTGCTGAGCTGCAAAATAATCAGCCGCAAAGGCATCGACTGCTGGGCATCGTCCTGATTGATCGCTGTACGCGCAGTGAAGGTCAGGTGCAGGGTGTTGACCTGGCGATAAAACACGGCATCTGCAATGCTTGCTGTTCCCTGTTTGGTTTTTTGCCATGCACCACAACTGCTCAGCAATGTTGCCGCGAAGCAAATCAGCAAAACATGGGCGAAACGAACCCTCATTGTTCACCTCCCTGATACGCAACTTCACTCTGCGTTGCGGAAATAAATATCCGTGCAGGCATGCGAAAGCCGCGTAACTCGAGTAGCGCCAGCGGGCCGCTGCCGAGCTCCGTGCGAATCTGATAGTTCAATGCCAGCCCGTCCGGCGTCGGCCAGACAACACGATAAATGTTGCTGCCGAGATCGGTGATGCGGGCTTTATCCAGCAGGCGGATCAGGCCCCAGCTTCCAGGGTGATCGGCATAAATGCGGGTTCCGGTATGGGTGCTGCGCCAGGTCAGCGTGGTTTGTGGTTGCCAGCGGTTGTCTGGCCAGTTCAGCGTTTGCCAGTTCTCTTCCTGGTTAAAATATTGCAGCTTCTGGCGATCCACCGTCAGCTCAGATTCCACCACGTCGCGGGAAGGTTTTGCCATCATCTGAAAATGCAGCTCCACATCACCCCGGACAAATGCGGTGTTGGCGATGTGCGTCAGTTTATTCAGCGCGCTGAGAAAAGCAGGATCGAATGTCAGCCCCTGGCTGTTCATGGCATCCGGTACCCAGCGATCGCCTTCGAGCCGTAGCAGGCCACCGAGGCGAGACTTAACGAACTGCGCGATGCGTCCGGTGTCGGTACGCATAAACTGCGCTAAATGTGGTAAGGAGACATCGCTTTGTCGGTTAGCAAACGGATAGCGGTCGGCAAACGATTGATCCCACGGCGTTACAACATCGCTCTGCCACTGACTGTTAATGCTTTCAGCGGTCGGGCTGAGCACCTGCTCCCACGCCTGCACCATCGGTTCGACAAATATCGCCTGACCAAATCCGCTCCACTCCTGTCCGAGGCTGGCAGCAACCAAACTGCCGTAATCGCGGGTCTCAGTGAGATCAACGGCTTTGCCCTGAAACACCGTCAGTGCTAACGACTGCATCATGGCCTGCGGATCCGGCGCGTTGGTTACCTGCTGCAGTCGCAGACGAACACGGGTGATACGCGTCAGGAATGTTTGCAGGCTGAGGCTATCTTTAGCCGCTGCGCCGGTATCGGTCAGCGCCAGCAAAGGTCCAAAGGCGTCATCCATTGGGCCACGTGCACCTTGTGGTCTGGCGATGGCATGGGTTTTGTCACTGCTGAGCAAATTCTTTGCAGAGCTCACCAGCGAATCGGTCAAATCGCCGCCTGTTTGCCCCGTCCGGCCCTGAACATTCAGCGTGCTCATCAGCGCAATCAGAGGTGACTGGCGTATATCGGCCAGCAGGGTTAACTGTTCAATCGATTCCGACAGACTCTCCGCCCGCTGCCATTGCAGGCTGTTGAGGAATTTCAGCCAGGCGCCGGCGTAATCGGAGAAATAGCGGTCTGTCAGCCGCGCTTGCAGCGTTTCCGGAGAAACATCATTATTGCTGGCAGTTTTGTTATCACTCAGCACCCAGTCGATTTCATCGCGACGCACTTTCGCCGCTTGCTCAATCGCAGGCTCTACTGCCTCTTCCCACGCTTTACGGGTAAAGACGCCAGGCACGATTTCATCGGTATTGAACAACCTGCTGCTGTCGGTGCCGCTGACCATCTCACTGAGCGTCATATCAGCATAATCACGGGACACCTGCTCGATGAGCTGCTGATAGCGCGAGGTCTCCGCATTGCTGGCACCAATCTGACGCAGCAGCGCTGAGCGCATACTGCTGACCAGTCGCATATCCGGTTGTAACTGCCACTCTGGGTGCGCAGGCAGATTCGTCATCATAAAGGCCAGCATAGCGCCGCCATTGTTGCGCCAGCTTACGTCCTGAACGCCATCACGCCGTAGCCAGACCTTCATAACCGTGGTGCTGAAAAACGCCGGATCGGATTGTTCGGGATGCGCCAGCATCAGGTACGCCTTGAGCAGGTCATACATGCTTTTAGCCTCATCGGCCCGCAGCGGGCTATCGGGCGGCAGGTTACGCCAGCCGCTCATCAGCGTAGTCAGGCGCTTGACGGAGGCATCACGCAGTAGCGGCATGGCCGCCTGCTGCCATTGATGCCACAGAGAATCCAGTAGTGCGTCATTCTGGCTGAGGCCAAAACGCATAGACCAGGGCGCACCGTATTGCTGACGATGCTGCAGACGCTCGATCTCTTTTTGCAGCTCGCGCAAGGCGAAAAGTTGCTGCTGCAGCGGCTGACGGGAATCTGTTGCGGCGGCGGCAAGCTGCTGATCTGCCTGTATAAGACGAACATTGGCAATCCAGGAAAACACCAGGCAGGCTATCCACATCACCAGCAGGCAGAAGCAGAGCGTCAGCAACGTTTTCCGCCATGAGGCACCGTTGGTGACCGGCCTGCGCCAGCGTAGCGCCAGTAAATCCAGCCAGGCTTTTCCCGGCTGCCAGGCATGACGCAATGAAGCGCTTCCGGTGGTCTCCGGCTGGCTGAGTACCACGCCAGCCAGCGGCAGCGCCCTTGCACCTGTGGAGAGCTGCGACAAGGTTCGTGTCAGGCGATCCGCGCCACCACTGCGCAGCGTGTGCGCCAGCTCCAGTAAGAAACTGTGCTGGCGATTACGCTCAATATGCTGCATGCCGCGCTCAACCAACTGATGCTCAAGATCATCGAGTGATTGACGGTAATCGTCCGCACTGTCGCCTTGCGCGATGGTAAATCCGATCCCCTGCGCGGTGGCGCCAGGCAGAGAGGGGGCGTGAATTTCCCATAGCCACAGCGGGATATTCTGGCCCAACAGGCTGTAACGCTTCTGCATCTGGCGAGCCGTGGTATCCAGCACATCCTGAGTCATTTCCGCTTCTGCGTTCACTACCCAGACCACCGCATCTGCCAGCTGGCAGCGAATTTTACGCAGCGCACGTAGCTGCGAGGGTAGCGGATCTTCCTGCGGGCTGCCGTGCCAGAGCAGCAAGGTATTGTGACCCTCAAGCCAGTGCTGAGTTGTCAGGCCAGGGATACTCTGTTCAACCAGATGCTCATCGCCGACCACCAGTAGAATGCGTACCCGGCTGCGCCAGCGCCACCGATACTGGTAGCGCATCTGGGTGATAACGTCCTGTACCCACTGATATTCTGCAGGACGCTGTTTCTGTAAACCTACTGCGCCGGTTGCTTCACGCGCGTTAAGTCGAATAAGCCCGCGCCAGGCGAGAATAAACAGTGGACAGAACCACACCAGCGCCAGCCAGACCATCAATGACCAGAAGGCAATCTGGCGCGGCACAGCCTCCGGCAGGTCAATGCTGCTGCCTGCGAAGTAATAGAGTCCTGCGCCAGTCAGCACCAACAGGGTTACGACAAGCAAATAGCCACAAACCAGCCAGAACAACGAGTGCCGGGGATTAGTGCGGGAGGTTTCCACGGGGAATACAAACTCCTGTAGTGTATTGAGATTCCATTTCTGAGGCGATCCAGCCGCAGGACTGGCCGTTGAGCGCCGAGAGCAGCGCCAGCGACCGTAACGTAAACGGTGTTATTTGTCCGGCATGGCCGAGCCATGGGGCAAGTACGTGATCCAGCGCGGACCAGCCGCCATCCAGCAACGCTTCCATTGCAGGGACATCTGCCGCGATCACCGTATCCGGCGTATCACTTAATCCGGCATAACGGGAAAGCTGTGCGACGGCCAGAGTCGCCGTTTCACCCAACGCCGGTTGCCAGCGCTCCGAACGATGCATCAACGCAGTCCCCTGCACCGAGCAGAGCCAGGCAAAGGCGGCTTCTCCGGCAACCTGGGTGCCATCAGATAATCCTTCGCCACCTCCGGCACACAGCAGCAAAGTCGGAGCTGTCTTGGCGAATAGATTGATAACGTTATCTGCTCCATCAATCGCACTAAGCCGCATGGTTTCTTCAGGCATAACCATGCCCGCTGCCAGCAACTTTTCGCGAAAGGCGAGCAGACTTGGGTCATCACCCAGCCAACAGAGATGCGTGATCGTGCGTGTTTCACCTGACTGACGCACATGCGCCACCAGGCGATTGGCGAGATAAGTCGCCAGCATGACAGGACGACTGCGCGCGCTGTTCAGCACCCGTGGGCAACGCAACTGAGCGTAACCTTCTGCGTTGATGTCCGGTTGCGGGGCGTCTGCTGGGTGCGACAACAGCGCCAGATGTTCGGATGCGTCTTCTCCGGCTGGCGTCACCAGCAACACAGCTTCTACCGGCAACGCGTGGCTGCGTTTTCGCCACCACGCATCCAGCGCCAGTGAGGTTTCTGCATAATACGTCTGGCTGTTATCGGTGGATTGCAGCCAGACCAGCCAGCGCAGCGTCACCGCCAGCAACCAGCACAGCAGTGGCAAGATCAGCGCGCAGAACCAAAAAAGCGGCGAACGGGTCGGCTTTCCCTCCGGCCACAACAAAATGGTGGTCATCGCCGATATAAACAGCAGCACGGGCAGCGCCACCCACCAGCGCTGCCAGCGGGCCGGGTAAATGGTGGCGTAATCGGCATAAACCGGCGGTTGTTTCATCCGCAAACATCCATATCCGGCAGGGAACTGACCAGCGTGCAACCACAGGCACATTTATGCCCATCGAGCGCCACCGCTTTACCGTTTACGGTGCTGTTGGTTGCTCCCTGAATAATGGCGGTCATGCCGTGCTCGTTACATTTCGCTTTGTCATTGAAGCAGGCCACCGGCTTGCCATACGCGTTAAAGCTCCCGCTGAGCACTTCACCACCGTAAGGTTTGAGCGTATCGCCCACGCGCACCAGTTTTTTAAGTGTCATACCACTCGCGCTCCCGAGGATTTCAGCATATCGACGGCAGAGGTCATCATGGCCTGGTGCTGTTCGCTCACCACACTGGTGCGAGCCAAGGCAACTGCGGCGCCTGGTTGGGTGGTTGCTTCTGGTGGAGTGAGTGTTTGAACGACACCGGTCGCCATATCCTTCACTTTATAGGTCACATTGTTATAAGCGGTTTTTGGCTCGATAAAATAGATGACGTTATTGGAGGTTGGCGCGGCGTTGATTACTTTGCCTTCAACGGAAATCAGGCGAAGATTCTTATTGGTCTGGTTGCCGCAGTAAAGCATGCGATAGCGGAAATAACCGCCCCAGGGTTCACGTCCAGCCAGTGCACTTTGCATAAACCAGGCGCGGGAATCGTGAATTTGTTCATCAAAGAGGGCTAGCAGCTCAGCACGTGGTTGAGTACGAATGCCGGTGCCCAGCTTGTCGATAAACAATTGCGGATAACGACGATCGCCATCGGCTTTCATCTGCTGGTATTCCGCTTTTTCATCATCACCGTTGATCAGAAATACGGCATGTTTCGGGATTACATCCAATGCAATCTGTATGGTTTTATCCCACCAGTTTCCATTAATATCCCGGCCCCAATCTTTATAATCATGCTGGAATTCACGGGCCGCTTCGCGTAGCTGATATTGTGCGTTGGTGGGATCCAGATCGGGTTTGCCCTGTAAACTTTCGTCCAGCGGCAAGCGGCTCTTTTTGGCCTCTGTTCGTCGTAAGTTAAGCGCTTTTACCGCTGCTTTATGGTCTTCCGCTTCTTTTTTAAGCCCTTCAGGAGTTAGCTGGGGTGCTTTATTAAAGAAACTGTTGGCAAACTTATCCCCCTGAGGAAGCATGCTGCCGTGAGCATAACGACCAATACGCCACGCGGAGATCCAGCCAATCTGATCGATCAGTGCACTTTCAAGTGCCTGAGAAAGTTGATAGGCGCGATAACCTTCTGATTTATCTCCCGCCTCTTCGCTGCCTTGCAGGGTGGTGTTGAGCAGGGTTTGACGCCAGATGTTGAAGCGTTTGACTAATTTGGGGTCAACATCAAATTCCAATAATGTGTTGCCATCCATAACTCTGGTCGGTGACACATCTTTAATAAGCTGAGTCACTGATGGTGGCTGGATGGTGAGAGGTGCACCCGCTTCAAACGCTACCAGATAAATATCATGCAATGCGATTTGAGACAGAATTTCATTTGCACCATTACATGATTTTCCCTGATCTCCCGGGGGATAACCGCCACCAACATCCGAGTGCATTCCAGGATAAATAACCTCCTGAGTGTTGGCCGGGTAACTGCCATCAGGGCGACGAACTGAGTCAAGAGGGAAACATAAGCGCTGTTCGTGTGCGGCAACGAAATGTCGGCAACACTTAATCAATCCAGGGAATTTACGTTCATCAGGTAATTGCTGGCTATTATCGGCCCAGCCCATATGACCTGCGGCACCCGGCATAATGTGAGCTGCCCCAACAGACGCCACCGTATCCAGTAATCCAAGAAACTCAATACTGATGGGTAAACCAGCAAGTTTCAGATGATCATTTTTTAATTTAGGGTCGGGTAACTGGGTTAACCAGTTCACAAAAGTGCGCGCTTCGGCAGCTCCACGAGAAAAGCCGTAGATAAATAACTTAATACCTAGAATATGGGGCTGCTGGGTTTGCACTGCCTGGCTTTCCAACGCCTTCAACAAGGGGATGATCGCATTACGTCGGTTCACTTCGCCTGAAAAAGCTCCGCGAGCCTGCATATTGGGCAGCATTCCTTTAGCCAGGCCATCATCAAGGCGTTTAGCCCCTTTGGTACCGGCATAAGTCAACGCATCCACTAATCTCAGCAATGCCCAGTTAATTCGATCCTCTCCACCTGCGGCGAAAGCCAGACCATCGTTGCTGTAATCCATTTCGCCAATTTTTGGGAATGGCGTGCCAACACCAGGAATGTAATAGCGAAAATAGCCTTCACCATCAGCATTTTGATATGTCGCATGATACAACTTTGCGATATTGGTGGGATGCGATGGTTTAGCAATACGCGTATCGTTCTCTTCGTTATTTCCCGTCCCATCAAAAAATAAGCTGATATGTAGGCTTCTACAGCAAGGGACGATACCTTTCTTTCCGGTTTCTACGGCCTGGCTTACTCGATAATCATTTTCTTCGCGAATCTGCTTTTTATAATTGGCATTAACTTGCGCTTCGCTAAGCGGCAAGCGACCACTGTCAGGGAATAGAGGCGGTGCAAAACATGGAAGCGCTAAATTCATTTCACGGGACATGTCGCAGGCTCCTTCATATTAAGCACTTCCTTGATCGGATAGTTCTCGGTGCCATATCCGGAACAAACCGTTGTGACTTTCACCTGATTACAAGGAAGGAAGTGCACAGTTAAACCACAGCGCTCCTCACCATACTGTGGGATATTCACGATAGCGCTATGCTGTTTAAAACTGCTTTCGATGGAGTTTTTCCACGCATTAAATTTATCTCTATCTTTATATCCAGGAAATGGCGGTGCAGTATGAGGATCAACTTCCCACTCAACCCGAGCTTTAAGATCAGGCGTCCATTTTTCAGGAAGCATGATGCAGCAATATCCACCACCTAAACCTGGAACGTGGTATCCATTCACTGAAAAACCATTTATACCTTGTCCCTCGACATGGTTGACTGCACGAAGATCGCCAGCTGTATAGCCATCATCACTGTTTGCCTGCGAGCAACCAGCCATCATCAATAAAATCAGTAGTGAGCAACTAACCGCAATTTTTTTCATGACGTTTCAATCCCTAAAATCAGCCAAATCACCAACGTAGCCAGACTTGCTTGCCCGCATTGCAATTGCCAAACAATCTGTAAAATGTGCTTCTCGCGAAAGAGTTGAAGTTGCCTGCTCCTTCATCAACATCTCGGCATCACTGATACATCCCATCAGCTCAACCTGCGCATCGCTTACACGATTCATTTCCGGGGCATCAGCAAGATGTCGGCCCGGGTTCCAGGTTCCGGTTTTCCACACCATCTCGTCATCACGATTCCGCCAGCTCCAGAACAGCGCAATATCAGTGAATGCCGCCTGCTGCTCTGGCGTCAGGACATGCTCAAGTAACGAGGGAAATACGCGATTGTCGTAGTAGCGCAGTAAGCCGGTTTGTTCTTCCCAGTGAACCTGTGAAAGAGCCTGCAAATGGCTACTCAGCAGGTCGAATGCCAGTGGCGATATCAGCAAGGTCAAACGCGGCGTCGTGGAAAAGTGCTCAATCAGCTGTTCCAGCCAGCGCTGGTGGCTGCTGACGTTAAAATGCAATCGCATCACCAGCGGTGAATACTCTGGCGTTGCCGCTTCCGGCGTATTTTCAAACAGCTCAAACCAGCGTAACGGCGGGTTAATCTGGTTCAGTGCCTGCTGCAGCGGCTGTGCTGTGCCCGCCTGATCAACCAGCACATCGAGATAATCCTGCCCGGCAGTTGCGCAAAGCGCGGTGGCCTGTTTCAACCATGCTGTGCCATTATTCATGTCCGTCATGGTTATCCCCTTGGCGCGAAAGCCAGCGCGGCTTCCTGCGCCTTTTTCAGGCACTCTTTGCACACGGATTTAGGCAAATCTGGCAGCGCTGTTTCTTCACTGGCAGGAGAATTCCAGGCATGGATGCCACGGATGCTGGTTTTACCCGGTGAATGAATTTGGATATCACCCTGCGGCGTAATCCTGATGGTTGCGCCGCCGCAACCCAGCACAATGCCGTTTTTCGCGGTTAGACGCAGTTCACCCTGAACGGTTTGCACGCTGATATCTTTCATCGCCGTCAGTCCCAGGGTATCGCCGTGCGATTCCACCGTCAGTGGGCCTTGCCCCGATACCATGCGAATCCCTTCCTGTTGTGACAACAAAGAAATCGCCTGGCTGGCGTTGACCTGAATGCGTTTGCCGCTGGCAATGCTGGTTTCCGTCTGGCTTTGCAGATGCAGAGTACTGCCTGAGTTGAGCAGGATACTTTTGGGGCTGACAACGCCAATCCCTTCCGGTGCACTCAGCAACATGGTAGGGGATGTGAGCTGGTCGACGGCGGCCAGATAAGCCCTGAGATGCGTGGCATCAGGCTGGAGGTTATGGTGAGACTGAGTGATCGACTGCCAGTCGCTCATCTGGCTGATCGCACCTTTGACCAGGCTTACTGCAGATGTCATTTCCAGTACCGGCCCGGCCGCAGTGGTCTGCGCATCTGCCGTCAGGAAAAGGCCCTTACCGGCTCGCAGCGTTCCGGTGCTGTCGGTGCGCAGTTCAAATCCTTCGCCGCGCTTGCTACGAGAACTGTCGACAATGTGGCCGAGTGAGAGCTGACTCTTACCGCCAAATTCCGTCGACAGTTTGACATGCTCATATCCACGGCGATCCTCAAATCGGAGTTTGTTATTCGCCGGAGTTCTCAGCACATTGCGTTGATAGTTATAGAGATTGACATGGTCTTCATGGCGAGAGTCATGTACCGAGCACAGAATATAAGGTCTGTCAGGATCGCCGTTGGTGAAGGCAATCATCACCTGTGTTCCGGCTATCAGCGGAAAGTGCCAGCCGTAGACATTGCCTGCATAGGGTTTCGCCAGCCGCACCGGTACGCTTTCAAAACCAGACTGCCAGGCTTCGTTTAGATCGAACTGAAAACGCACCCGATAGCGGCCATGTTCATCAAGTTCTGCATATTGCGCATTTTCTACCGGGCTGGTGACGCGAGCCAGCAGCGTGCCTGCAATGTGCGGCCAGCTTTTCAACGGTGGGCGATAACTGCTTTGCGTGCGAACGGGCACAGCGGTAAAGCGAATTACATAGGCGGTATCGCGCGAAATACGGATTGATGAAGTGGACACCACCAGCAGGCCATCCGGCGCATCCGGCCACGCTTTACCCTGTGGCGAGATCACCATGCCCGGACGGATATCCATGCCGTTGCTCATACCGTCGAAAGTGACCTGCTCGGTTATCAGGCGTTCCTGACGGCGTTTGACAAACCATTGTCCCTGTTCAGGCAGAGCCTGGTACTGCTTGCCCAGCGACTGATAGTTTTCACCGTAGCGATATAGCTCTCCCGTAAGCGCAGGTTTATCAGGATCAGTTTCCGCCCGCGCCTGCATGTCATTTTGTGCATTGCAGTAATACTCATCGTTGAGCCGTGTGCTAGCTGCAACGGATTGGCGATTGACTGAAATATCCCAGAGTGATTCCTGGCCGCCATCAAATAACCCTGACGGATGGCGAAAGACGATGCTTTGCTCAGCACCATAGGCCTGCGCGCTGTCACCCAGTACCAGCACATCGCGATGATTTTCTTCATCCCAGGTGAAGTAATAAAAGACACCAATGCGCGAAAGATGACGCTCAATAAAGGCGAGATCGCTCTCGGCATATGAGATATAGAAATCGCGAATTGGATACTGCGTATTTAGGCGAAAGTGATAATCCAGCGAGGAATATTCCCAGCGTTTGAGGATATCCTCTACCGCACCCGGTACGCTTTTATGCTGGTAAACGGCATAGGTCAGGCTGTTTTTTAGCAGCGCAAGGCGCGATTCCAGCGTGACCACATAACGTGTTTGGTCAGCAGAGGATTCGCACTGCTGGAAAGCGGTCACTACACCGCGCAAAATGCGGGGTTCCACTGACTGCCAGGGTTGGCCATCAGGATAAAACAATAGCTGGGCCGTGCTGTTAATCAGAATATCGGCGGGAATATCGCGTGTAGCGCTGGTGAGTTCAATGCTGTACTTCCACGGCGAATTCAATGCCTCTTCACCGCTAAAACGCAGCACCGACAACAGGATATCGGGACGCTGACTTTTCAACGTCTGGATGCTCAGTTGATAGTGGTTATATACCGGCGTCTTGCCACCCGGAATAACAAAATCCCTTTTGCCCATTTACAGATTCCTTCCTGAAATTTGTTTGCCCGAAGCCTACCCTTTGACTAACAGATATTGCAGATGACCTTTCATGATGAAAGTGGCGACAATAATGGCAACCAGCACACTGCTGCGAATAAGCCAGGGAGAGCGTTGCCAGAAAAATGTTTTATGCTTTGAGCGCTGGATAATTATTGCTGAGTCGGCAGAGCCAATCTGTTTCGGCAACCGCGCTTTTAGCTGCTGCATTAGCGACTGGCGCTCCTCATCGTCTTCCGTTCGGTATTTCCCGGCATAACCAAAATGCAGCATTCTGTAGTAACAGCTAACGGCGGCTTCAGCTGCTTCAGGTTCACGAAGCAGTTTTTGGATGCGTTCGTAGAAATGCTCACCACCATTGAGGTGCCCGAGAAAGTGTCCCTGCAAAGGTGTGCGTTTCCACCAGGCAGAGATATCAGTTTCAGGAATGGTCATGATCAGTTCGTCGAGAAACACGCAGTGCACAAATTTGATCTCTTCGCAGAGAGAAGCTGGTGCTCCCGCTGTAGTGAGTTGATCCTGAACCTGTTGAATCATATTGAAGCAACGCTGGTAGAGCGCATCATCAATCGTGATCGATTGCCCATTGCGGACCGCGAGCGCTAATAGCCAGGTATCCTGCATCAGCGCATCGAGAGTATTGGCTGTAATATTGTGTTGTGAAAACGTCATGGGTACCTTCCTGGTAACGCCTGAACATTGTTAATCCATTAACCCAATTACCGATTTCAATTGGGGAGTTGTTATTGCCACGCTGCTTACTTAGCCGACCAAAGGTGGACTATCTGCCTTAGAAGAACGGCCTCTACATTTAAACGGTACTGATGATATTACATTGAGTGATAGTTGATCAAACTGACAATTTGAGTTTGTGAAACAAGATTCCAATTATCTACCAGGTTTTACACTCGATATTAAAAAGAGCCTTAACGCGATTCGGTTACTGCGAGTTTTTATTTTAAGTATTGATTTATTTATAATTAATAACGAAGGGGCGCTGTTCTGTGTAAGTAATCATGCGGTGCAATGATGTGAATGCTAATGATGAAAATAACGATCGATGAAACGTGATTACGCTAACAGTTTTGGGAGGTTAGGGGACATTGTCCAGGTCGATGAGGTCCATTAATCATTTAAGGGGTTGAGGCAGGTTTGCATCGCTGAAGTTAGCTGGAAATCATCGCGGCAATAAACGCCATTGAACCACTGATAAATATTACTGCCGTTTGAATTAGTTCTTTTTAAGCATCAACCTCTCAATCAACTCATCCAACCCGCTTTCAACCAGCATCTCCACCGCATCACTTCTTGTCGTTTCACTCAGTCTTACAACCTGGTCGATCTTCCTCAAAACAGACATGCGCAACGACAGCGACACCGCTTTCTTTTTCTCTTTATCCAGAAATACCCGGCTGACGGTTTCGCTTTGTTGCAGTTCGGCATTGAGTTTGAGGGCTTCATTAATATGGCGCAGGCTTTTCTTATCCAGCTTGCCGGGTTCGGTCAATTGGTAGCAGTGGGTGAGGCGGCTGTATTTGATCTCCGCAGACCAGGATTCACGTAGCTCTTTTAGCGCGCGCGTCAGCGTGGGTTCGGAGCAGTCGAGCGAGGCGAGAATGCGGCTGGATGCGACCGGTTTGCCGCTGCTGAGCAGTGAGGCGAGCATGAATACGCGTGTCTGTCGGGTACTGAGTTGCATGGTCGATTGAGGCCTGCGTTAATGATCAATGGTCTGTATCGCCCTCCTGGCAAACGGTTTTCGACAGTATCAGAGGGTATTTAAATATCAGGTAAATAGGGTCAGAAAATTCCTGCGTTTGGTTTTTGGTTTGGTGGTAACGCGGTGGGCATGAATGCCCACCCGACGGGTTTGTCAGGTTACCAACATCAATGCGCCGTCAGCGCGAGCATCGGGTGCGATGCCGTATTCCTGCGCGCGGGCCAGAATAGCGGCGGCCCAGCGGCGATGCGTCGCCGGTTCACACATCGCGCCCTGCGATTTAAATACCGCCTGGCTTGAGTTGAGGATGCGGAAGGCATCCGCCTGATCGCTGGCGGAAACCATCAGCATGTCCTGAATCTTGCCAATCTGGCTCGGGTGAATGGCGGTTTTGCCCACTAAGCCGTGCGCGATATCCTGCGCCAGTTCCTGATCCATAATCTGTTGATCGTCGATGTGCTCGCACACCGGTGCGGTCAGCGCAAAATCCCGCGACGCGAACACCGCCACCAGCATTTTAATGGTGTAACCCATCGGGCTGTCATACAGCGTGAAGTGGCGCGAGCGACGCAAAGACAGCACATTCATCAAGTCGTTACCGCCGATGCGCAGGGCGATCACGCGCTCGCGGCAAGCATGGTTTTGCAGCGTGAGGGCCAGCTCGCGCATTGCCACCACGTCGAACACCTCTTCGGTTTCCAGCGTCGGCATCATGCACAGATGGCTCGGTTCGAGAATCTGCCACCACAGCGGCATGGAGTCGGCGGTGAATTTCGGCAACACAAAGCCGTCTATCGCGCTGAGGTTGAGGTTTTCCACCAGCCACGCGCCCATCTCGCTGTTACGTGGACGGATAAACACCAGCGGCCACTGCGTGTTGCCATTGGCGCGCTGTTCGGCATTCAACACCTGCAGGATTTGCTGGAGATTGTGCAGCGCCTGCGGCAAATCCGCATCACTGACCGCATCTTCCAGGCAGATCACCAGCGAGCGCAGGCCACTGATTTTGTTGTGCAGAATGGCATCGACGATATCGCTGCGCACCGCCGGCATATACAGCGTCGCGCCCAAACGCCACGGAGAGAGTCGGCTGTTCATCACAGCACCTTTTTGATTATCGTCACGGCGCGGTATTGCCCAAGGTCGGCACCCGCTTCTGTGATGGTCAGCCCTTTTTGTTGGGCAAGATAGACCAGCAACGCCACGTCAGGATCGTCCACCGAACGGACCAGCACCTGATCCGGCACGCGACGCAGCACGGCGCGCGTGGCTTCGGCGATACCCGGCTTAATGCGGTTGATGCTGTTCACCTGATAACGCGCCGCCAGCATGGCGATCACCGCTTCACTTTGCGCCACCAGCTGCTGTTGATGTTGCGGATCCTGCTGGCACGCGGGCAGGGCGCTGACATCCAGCGATCGCGCATATTCCGCCACGGTGTTCACCAGCTGCTGGCTGCAATCGTATTGCGCCAGATGGTCGCACTGCACGCAGCCGTGCAAGCCCGCTTCAGACCACAACGAGCGCGAGATCAATCCTGAAACCGGCGCGCCCATAATACCAAACGGGATCAGCCAGTCATCATCGCTGGCCGAAAGCCACGCCCGACCGCAAGGATCGGCCAGCACCACTAAGAGCGGTTGCGCCGGATAGCCAGGACGATGTTCGAGGCTGCGAATCAGCTCGCCGGTGATGGCGCCTTTGCCGGTCCAGCCATCAACGAACACAATGCCTGCGGTGCCGTGGCGCGCTTCGATGATCTCCAGCGCAGCCTCATCAATCCCGCGATCGCGGATGATGCTGATGCCGTAATGGTACGATTCGCGGCCCATCGCGCGCAGCGCCTGTTGCAGCATCACGCCGAGCGGCACACCCGCGCGTACCAGGCTTACTAGCACAATCGGCATGTCGCCAAACTGGTGTACCAGCGTCCGCGCCAGCATGGTGACTTCTTTCGCCAGGCGTCCGGCACCTGCGTCAAGCGCGCGGGAAAACAGCTCAAGGTGCCAGCGCGTCGGTTCCGGTTCCTGGCTCAACATCTCGGAATAGTGGCGCGCGCCGGATTGGATCAGCTGCTCTTTTTGCTCCACCGGCGTCATGTCGATCTCGACCGGCTTGAGCAGGAATTCGACGTCGCCGGCTTGGTACGATCCAGAGAAAGGCAGGTTATTCACCATCTGATTGTTCTCCGAATAGGGATTGGTTGATGCGTTCGGCAAACTGGCTTTGACGCGGAATGCCGTACCAGCTGCACAGCTTCATAAAGCGATGATCGCTGAGGCTGTCGCCGAGGCCAATCACCGGGAAAACGCCGCGCTCGCTGCGTAATTTTTCCAGCAGGTAGCTGACGGCTAAGCCTTTTTCCACCACGTTCGGCAGCCACGCGACGTTGTTGCTGTTGCGATGGATGTAATAGCCGGCGGTGGGGAAGCGTTGCTCGATTTCATCGGCGATGGCGTAAAGCTCCTCGAGGCGCGTGCTGTCGCGGTGCTTCATCACCAGATAGATCGGCGTGACGCCATATTCATAGTTAATGCGCGCCCAGCCGTTGATGTCACGCTCTGACATCAGGTCGGTGATCGCCTGCTGCATTGAGAGCAGCGCCGGGCCGTACGGCGTCAGTTTTTCC
Organism: Pantoea sp. JK; assembly: GCF_026130245.1. NCBI lineage: Bacteria > Pseudomonadati > Pseudomonadota > Gammaproteobacteria > Enterobacterales > Erwiniaceae > Pantoea > Pantoea sp. JK. The sequence goes on along the minus strand of NZ_JAINFN010000004.1, from coordinate 124,705 downwards.
AGCATGTGCGCGCGCCATGCGGCATCTTCCTCACCTTGCGGATTGAGGATTACCGCGCCATGCGTGGTCACCGCCCACGAACGGAATGGGATCTGCACGCGCGCGATCTCTTCGGTGCCGCGTGCGGTGACCGGGATCAAATCGGCCTGCTCGATCATCCAGTCGACCAGCATCGACTGCTCTTCGGTCATAAAGCTGCGCGGCTGCAGGCTGAGATCGAGCGCGCCGGTGCGGAACGGCTCGAGATCCAGCTCGTCCACCATTTTGCGGCGCGTCTGAAATAGCGTGTCGTCGAGGTCGGAAAAAATTACCGGTTTATTCATAGCTGATCACCTCCACCTGCGGCGCTACCCTGGCCAGTGCCGTGGTTAACAGCGGATCCACGCTGTCGATCGGCGTTTCGATGCACAGCAAAATGCGGTCAAACTGCTGATGCGCCACGTTGTAAACGAAGTTGGCGATGCCGAGACCGTAGTTATCACCGAAGGCGATAGCCGATTCGATGGCAAATCCAGCAGCGATCGGCGAGCGCGTGGTGGAGCTGTATTTCACCTCGGCGCCTTGTGCTGCCAGGCGTTCGGCCAGCAGGAAGGGTTCCCAGACAAATTCGCTGCTGCCGAGCACGAGGATTTTTTCTCCCGGCTGCGCCTGAATCGCACGGCCAAAATCGCTCGCTGGCGCTTCCATGCCGAGTCGGCCCCAGCTTTGTTTGCCGGTGATTGGCACGGTGGCGGCATCGTTGAGCGCCACCGCGGGCATCGGCGGTAGCGCGGCGTCAGGATCCTGCTGCCAGTGCCAGTCGCCTTGCACCAGCGACACGCTGCGCACCGGCACCGGACAGCGCGCGGGTAGCGCATCGCCGCTCCAGTCGGTGAGCGTAACGGCGATAACCTGCTCGATCTGTTTTAAGCCGCCGTCGTTGCGCAGCGCGTCGAGCAGGTTAATGAAGGTGTTGCCGGTGGTCGCTTCGTCATCAATCATCACCAGCGTGCGCGCGTTAAGCACGCGCTGGCGCAGCTGCGCATCGTCGGGCAGATAGATCAGGTGATCGGTAGCGTGGCTGTGATTCTCTTTAAACTCGCACAGCAAATCCGCCTGCTGCGGATGGCGCGTCGAGGTGAGATACACCGGTTCGCTCACGCGCTGGCGCACTTCATCAAATACGCCTGCGCCCAGGCCAACGGCGGTTTCGGCCATGCCGATAAACAGTACCGGACCGTCAGAAAGCGGCGGAAACTGTTCAGCCAGCTGGCGATAAACGGCGCGCATTTTCTCCGGCGCGACCGGAATGTGGCGGCCAAGTACTTTACTGACGAACAGAAAAGCGCGCTTGGGATTGCGGCGCTCGGCGATCTCAAACAGATCGTCGATGGCGCTGATGCCGCCGGTTGGCGTGACACTCAGCGTGCCGCATGAAAGCGTCCTGCTCCAAAGTGTGGTCATGGATAATTCCTCATTGAACCTGGTTGGACAGGACGGGGTTGTACGCCACCACGTCGCTCAGCGCGCGGACGGTTGCTGGCGTGAAGTCGCGGCGGGCATCGTCGATCACCTGCTGCTGACTGATCAAGCCTAGCTGGCGCAGGGCAAACAAGCCGGGAAGATTTACGCCGCTGAAACGGGTGTAACCAATGCCGCCGGAAGGGCGCATATTGATCTCCAGTAATAGCGGTTTGCCGCTGGCATCATTGCGCGTCTGCACGTTAATCAATCCATCTGCGCCCATCGCGGCGGCGCAGGCTTGCGCCAGCTCAAAGGCTTCGCCGCTGTTCTCCAGATACTGCAGCGCACCTTCTTTGCGGCGCGCCACGGCGGCCAGTACCTTGCCGTTTTCCGCCAGCATATCAACCGAGTATTCCGGGCCCGGCAGATACGGCATCAGCACCAGCGGTTCCATGCTGTCGGCGGCTTCCAACGCCTGTAAGTAATATTCGGCTTTCACCCGGCGCGCATCCGGATGGGTAAACGCCGCCATCGGCGAGACGCTTTCATCAAACTGCCAGAATCCCATGCCATAAATACCGGTAACCGGCTTAACGCACAGCGGCAAATCGCCAAAGGGTTTGCGGGCGATCAACTCGCGCAACTGTACGGGTGAATCAATGCGCAGTGAAGGCACCACCGGCAAATTCAGGCTTTTCATATGGTGGGCAAACGCGACTTTGTCATCGGCCAGATCCAGCATCGCGACATCGCGTGCGCCGGTGGTTAAGCGCGTACCGCTGGCTTCGATAGCGGCGCGATGGGCTTCAAACCAATGCGCATGTCGACCGGTATGGATCGCCTGAATGGCGTATTTTTTTACTGTAGAAAGAATAAATTCGAGGCGCTGATTAATATCATTAGGTTCAATTAATGCATGATCCGCCAGAGAAAGTATTTCATTACGCGATTGGCGATGTGATGCATAAATCGACACGTTGTAATTATGTTTTTTAGCTGTAGATTTAATGCCATTAATTATATCGCGTTGGGAGGATAAACCTTCCATTAGCCAAATTTTGTAAGACATTTCTAATTATTTCCGCAAGAGGCTGGTGGCTGGGTTATGACTGGCGAGTTTATTTCTCACCTCGAAACGAGTCAATCATAATATGATTTTTTACCCTAACGTAACCTTATGAATTTTAATGTAAAGAATTGTCATGTTTAGTGTGTTGTCTCTTTGGGTTGGATTCTCTTAAGTTGTTCTTCTGCAACGCTTTATTGTGTTTCATAAAATTGCTGTGAAAATTAATGCTGAACATGAATATCATCATGATATGATTTCGCCCTCATGGAATTTGATGCAAAAACAAAACCCTTTTCAAACCTGTTTGAAGGAATTATGACATGGTTTCATTAAGCAAGAATCAGACGGTCTCACTCAGCAAACAAACCGCTTCGCTGAATAAATTACATTTCGGCTTAGGCTGGGATCCAATTAAAAAGAAAGGCTTGTTAGGCAAGCTATTTGGCGGCGGCGGAGATTCCATCGATCTCGATGCCAGCTGCGTATTATTGGATCAATCCGGTAATGCCATTGATACCATCTGGTTCCGCGCATTAACCTCCAAATGTGGTGCGGTGAAACACAGCGGCGATAACCGTACCGGCGAAGGCGATGGCGACGATGAAGTGATCAACGTCGAGTTGTCACGTCTGCCCGCCAACGTTGAGTATCTGGCGTTTACCGTGAACAGCTTCCAGGGCCAAACATTCAACGAAGTGGAAAATGCCTTCTGCCGCGTGGTTGATCAAAACGGCAAAGAGCTGGCGCGCTATGAGCTGACTGAGCAAGGTAGCCATACCGGCATCGTGATTGCTTCGCTGCACCGCAACGGCGGATTGTGGGACTTCACGGCGCATGGCCGCGCGAGCGCCGGTCGTACCATCGATGCGATGCAAAACGACATCGTTGCCGCAGTGGTGCGCTAATGAATATGACGCCGGGGAGCAATGCTCCCGTTCCTGCAAATCTGCTGACGGTGCGCGTGCTCGCTGGCGCCGCCGTTGATGCTTCCGCCTTTCGTCTGTTCGCCAGCGGCAAAGTGAATGGCGATGCCGATATGGTGTTCTATGGTCAGCCGGATAACGATGACCGTACCATCAGCCTGAAAAGCGAAGGGCACAACTCCGCCTTTTCTGTCGATCTCACTCGCTTGCGCCCCGACGTGCAGAAAGTGGCCTTCACCGTCACCTGTGACGGCGGCCGCAACGTATCGGGCTTGCAACGTCTGGCGATTCAGGTGGAGCAGGGCGGCAACGTGCTGCTGAGCGGTAACGTGGAGCTGGTGGGACGTCAGGAAGCGGCATTGATCCTCGGCGAACTTTATCGTCGCAACAATGAGTGGAAATTCCGCTTTATTGCGCAGGGTTTCAACGGCGGCTTGCAGCCGCTGGCGGAACATTTTGGTGTGGATATAGCGGAACCTGCGCCTGCATCAACGCCTGCACCTGCACCACAGGCGGCACCGACGCCGGCGCCAGCAAAAATCAATCTGAGCAAAGTTTCTCTCACCAAAGAGAAGCCTGCCATCAGCCTGACCAAGCGCGATAACTTCGGTGAGATCCGCATCAATCTAAACTGGCACCGTGAAACGAATAGCGGTGGCGGCGGATTGCGCGGATTGTTCGGCGGCAACAAGGGCGTGGATCTCGATCTCGGTGCCTTCGTTGAGCTGCAAGACGGCTCGCGTGGTGTGATTCAGGCGCTGGGCGGCAATTTTGGCGCCATGCATGCCAAACCTTTCGTACACTTGCAGGGCGACGATCGCACCGGCGAAGTGACCGATGGCGAATGGCTGCACATCAACGGTCGCGAATGGAGTCAGATTCGCGAAGTGTTGGTTTTCGCCTTCATCTATCAAGGTGCGGCGAGCTGGGACAAAACGGATGGCGTAGTGACGCTGCACATTCCAGACCAGCCACCGATTGAAACGCGTATGACGGAAGGAGAGAATCGCCGCAACATGTGTGCGATTGCTCGCCTGGTCAATGAGAACGGCAGTATCCGCGTCGAGCGTATCAATCAGTTCTTTAACGGGCATTCCGATATGGATAAAGCTTTCGGTTGGGGATTCAACTGGCGAGCCGGTTCCAAATAATTTCAGACAGAGGATTCACTATGAGCTTTTTCAACAAGGTTAAAGGCGCATTTAATTCCGGCCGCGATGAATTAACCAAACAGGTTAGCCGCTTTAAAAATAAGAAATTTATGCAAGGTACGGTGGCGGTTTGCGCACGCATTGCGGTCGCAGACGGCGGCGTGAGCGCGGAAGAGAAGCAGAAGATGATCGGTTTTCTGCGCGCCTCCGAAGAGTTGAAAGTCTTTGATACCAATGAAGTGATTGAGTTCTTCAACAAGCTGGTGAGCAGCTTTGATTTCGATCTGGAAATCGGCAAGGGCGAAACCATGAAGCACATCATGGCGTTGAAAGATCAGCCGGAAGCCGCACAGTTGGCGATCCGCGTAGGTATTGCTGTCGGTAAGAGTGATGGTGATTTTGATGCTGACGAGCAGAAAGCGGTGCGCGAAATAGCCGTCGCTTTGGGCTTTGATCCAGCAATATTTGGTCTGTAATTTTTTATCTTTTAAGGGTTCATCATGGTGTCTACGCACATTGGCTTCCCAACTGAAACAGTCGCGGTTTTCATCGCGCTGTCGGTGGGCGCTATTTTTATCGACCTGTTCATGCACCGCGGCGACAAGCCGATTTCGCTGAAAAGCGCGGCGCTGTGGTCGGTGTTCTGGGTGGCGGTGGCGATGGGTTTCGCCGGCTTCCTCTATATTCATCACGGCGCTGAAGTTGCCAGCCTGTTCGTCACCGGTTACGCGCTGGAGAAAGTGCTCTCCGTCGATAACCTGTTCGTCATGATGGCGATCTTCTCGTGGTTTGCTGTTCCGGACCGCTACCGTCACCGCGTGCTCTATTGGGGCATCATCGGTGCCATCGTCTTCCGTGGCATCTTCGTGGCCATCGGTACCGGCTTGCTGAGCCTCGGTCCGTACGTCGAAATCGTGTTTGCGCTGATCGTAGCGTGGACGGCGGTGATGATGCTGAAAAGCGGGGACGACAGCGACGAGATCGAAGATTACTCGCAGCACCTTGCCTATCGCATGGTGAAGCGCTTCTTCCCAATCTGGCCAAAAATGCGCGGTAACGCCTTCCTGCTGAATCAGAAGGAAGTTGATGAAGAGCTGCAGAAGCCAGAAAACAAAGACGTAGCGATTGGTCGCGGCAAGAAAGCGGCGCTGTATGCCACGCCGTTGATGCTGTGTGTGGCGGTGGTTGAACTCTCTGACGTGATGTTCGCCTTTGACTCCGTGCCGGCGATTATCGCAGTAAGCCGTGAACCGCTGATCGTCTATAGCGCCATGATGTTCGCCATCCTCGGCTTGCGTACGCTGTACTTCGTACTTGAAGCATTGAAACAGTATCTGGTTCACCTCGAGAAAGCCGTTATCGTGCTGCTGTTCTTCATCGCGGTGAAACTGGGTCTGAATGCTACCGATCATATCTGGCATCACGGCTACAGCATCTCTGCTAGCGCCAGCCTGTTTGTGGTACTCGGCGTGTTGGCTGTCGGTATCGTACTCAGCGTGATGTTCCCCGGTAAACCCGAGGAAAAAGAAGAGAGCTGATCTTCTGCCCGTAATGTGTCTGAAAAATCATTAACCAAGAGGTAATTACAATGAGCGTTTCTCTTTCTAAAGGCGGTAACGTTTCGCTGAGCAAAGCGGCACCAACCATGAAAAACGTCCTCGTTGGCCTTGGCTGGGATGCACGTTCCACCGATGGTCAGGACTTTGACCTTGATGCGTCAGCGTTCTTGCTGTCCGCCAGCGGCAAAGTCCGTGGCGATGCTGACTTCATTTTCTATAACAACCTGGTCTCTTCCGACGGTTCTGTTTCGCACACCGGTGACAACCGTACCGGTGCCGGCGATGGCGATGATGAATCGCTGAAAATCAAACTGGACCTGATTCCAGCCGACGTCGACAAGATCGTGTTTGTGGTTACCATCCATGATGCGCAGACCCGTCGTCAGAGCTTTGGTCAGGTTTCCGGCGCGTTTATCCGCCTGGTGAACGATGACGATCGCAGTGAAGTGGCGCGTTACGATTTGACCGAAGATGCCTCCACCGAAACCGCGATGCTGTTTGGTGAGCTGTACCGTAACGGTACCGAGTGGAAATTCCGCGCGGTAGGCCAGGGGTATGCCGGCGGCCTCGCCTCGGTGTGTGCTCAGTACGGCATCAACGCATCTTAATTAACACGGGCAGCCACGTGCTGCCCGCATCATCCAATTAAAAGCAGGAGCTTTAAAATGGCAGTTTCTCTGGTAAAAGGCGGTAACGTTTCCCTGACTAAAGAAGCACCAACCATGAATGTTGCCATGGCGGGTCTGGGTTGGGATGCACGTGTAACAGATGGTCAGGACTTCGACCTCGATGCGTCAGTGTTTATGGTCGGTGACGACGGTAAAGTGCTGAGCGATGCCAGCTTCATCTTCTTCAACAACAAGCAGAGCGCTTGTGGTTCCGTTGAGCATCAGGGCGATAACCGCACCGGTGCCGGCGATGGCGATGACGAGCAGGTAAAAATTACCCTGTCTAAAGTACCGGCTGACGTGAAAAAGCTGGTCTTTGCGGTCACCATTTATGATGCAGAAGCGCGTAAGCAGAACTTTGGCATGGTGAGCAACAGCTTCATGCGTATCTTCAACAATGACAACGGCGCTGAAATCGCCCGTTTCGACCTGTCTGAAGATGCGTCTACTGAAACCGCGATGGTGTTCGGTGAGCTGTATCGCAACGGTGCTGAGTGGAAATTCAAAGCGGTTGGTCAGGGCTTCGCAGGCGGCCTGTCGGCGCTGGCTTCTCAGCACGGCGTGAGCGTCTGATTTAAAGCATTGCTAACAAAGCCCCGGCTGGTCCGGGGCTTTTTACTATTTAAATTGGTCGCCATGAATGGCGACCCTACGGATCCAGACGCAGCATGCGGAGTTTTTCCGTCGGTACGCGGCGTTTTTTCCAGGTTGGATGGAAATGACGCCAGTGTGGATCCTGAGCGGCGGCCAGTAATTCAAAATCACCGCGCGTATCGCCCCAGGCGCGCAGGTGATAGTTATGCAGCGGGCCGTAGACGCTTTCCAGTCGCTTAACCTTTTGCCCGCAGCGGCAGTTATGACCGGTAATCTTTCCGGTAAGAATGCCGTCCACCACTTCTAATTGGGTGCCGATCAGGTTGATGCCCAGACGCTCGGCGAACGGTTCTAATACCATCGCAGGCGAGGCGGAACAGATGGTCACTTCCGCGCTGGAGTTCACTTCAGCGGCAACCGCTAACAGTCCGGCTGGACGCATCAACTTGTTCCAGTTGGCCGCGCAGAACAGTTGCGCCTGCTGGCGAATCCATTGCTCCTCCACGCCGGTTAAAAAAGTGTGAATCAACACTTCTTTTAACTCATCACGCGTGAGCTTTTTACGCATGCAGCGCAGCGTTGGCAGTGCCAGTCGGGCAATTTTGCGTGCGAACGCACGTTTGCCAAAGCTGAAGCGCAGAAAGGGGATAAAGCTGTCGTGAATGGTCAGCGTGCCGTCGAAATCGAAGACTGACAGAACCTGATTTTCACGCGCTAAGGAGGATTCCATGGACATGTTGTTCTCTTTTGTCGCAAGCCGTAATCAATGCAACGATGATAGCAAATGGCGGGACGATATTCTCATGTGGGAATGCGGCTACCGATAAACGGTAGCCGTTTGAAACGCTTACTCGCGGATTTTGCCCTCTTCTTCGCGGGTTTTACCCTCTTCGATAAACTCTTCGTCGATCTCTTCTGAGTTCTCGCGGTTATCGCGACCGGAAAGCAGATTCCAGCAGGCAATAAACAGCGCGGCGATCAGCGGACCAATGACAAAGCCGTTGATGCCATACACTTCCATGCCGCCCAGCGTGGAGATCAGGATCAGATAGTCCGGCATTTTGGTGTCTTTACCGACCAGCAGCGGACGCAGGATGTTATCCACCAGGCCAACCACCACCACGAAGAAGCCAATCAGGAACAGGGCTTTCCAGATGGCGCTGGTGGCGAAGAAGAAGATGGTTGCCGGGACCCAAACAATCGCGGAACCGACCGCCGGAATCAGCGACAGGAATGCCATCAAGGTGCCCCACAGCAAACTGCCGTCGATGCCGGTGATCCAGAAGGCGATGCCACCCAGTACACCTTGCACCACTGCAACCACCACCGTGCCTTTAACTGTGGCACGTGAGACCGCTGCGAACTTCATCATCAGGTGATGTTTCACGTAGGTTGAAAGCGGCAGCGCTTCCAGAATCAAATTCACCAGCCAGGCGCCATCTTTCAATAGGAAGAACAGCAGATAGAGCATCACGCCAAAGCCAACGGTAAAGGTGAAGGTCCCTTTGCCGATCAGGAACACGCTGCCCGCCATGTACTGGCCGCCTTTCAGCGCAAAACCAGAGAGCTTCTGCTGAATCTCCTGCGCGTTGTTCAGGTTGTTATCGGCGAGATAGTTACGCGCCCACGAAGGCAGATGCTGCAGCAGATCGGCAAACACCGCCGGGAACTGTGCAGAGTTGTTCTGCAGCTTGGTGTACACCGTGTTGACTTCAACCACCATCGAAGAGGTGATCAGCGCCAGCGGCGTGAACACAATCAGGCAGATAATCAGCAGCGTGGCAAACGCAGCCAAACCGTTACGATCGCCCATTTTACGACGCAACAGCGACTTCAGCGGATGGAAGATCACCGCCAGAATCGCGGCCCAGAAAATGGCAGAAAAATACGGTGTCAGCACATCAAAAAAGGCGTAGGTGACAAGCGCCAAAATCACGATAAAGAAGCCTAAATTAAGTCCTTTAATACGCATTACAGTGTCTCGTTAGTAGATAAGGCGATTGAACTATAGAACGCCTAGCGGGGAATGTAATGTTTTTAGGGCAGATGGTTCGCTTAAGCGCCTGACAAGCGCAGACCAACGATGTCCCGATTTGTCCGTCTGATGTCTGTTCACTGGCTGGTGCAGCGGCATTATTACGGTGATGATGGTGGCTGAAACTCACCGGAGGAAATCATGCTGGAACTACGTCCTAACTGCGAATGCTGCGATAAAGATCTGCCGCCGGAGTCACTTGATGCGCGCATCTGTTCGTTTGAATGCACCTTCTGCGTTGCCTGCGCGGAAGGCGCGCTGGCGCAGCGCTGCCCTAATTGCAGCGGTGAACTGGTGCGTCGACCGATTCGTCCTGCTGCGGCGTTAGCGCGTCATCCGGCGTCCTCAACGCGCCATTTATCTTCGTCATGAGATAGTGAGCGTGCAAACGAATATTCTGCCCATGTAAACGTTTACCCTAAATAGTTTATCAGGCTGCCTCGTGATATTTAAACGTGACGAAAGTAGGGGAATTTTGAGCACGATAGTAATCACCGCCGTGTATTAATGTTGGTTATAAACAATTGGGGCCTAATAAGGAGCAGTGATTGTTAAATACTCATCGGGTTGCGCGTGCGGCGTGCTGATATTTAAAAGGTTTAAGAAGTTAATGGTGTTGTTTTTAAAGGGATATCCACCATTCTTGATAGCATGGATTAGCTGCTTTAATGCCTTGTTATTCTGTCTTTGCCGAATCTGGTCAGAGCACAGACCTTATTTATCCTGAAACAACGTTCCTAAAATAATATTTTTTCTGTCATTTAATTTTTGCGTATTTTTCTGAAAAATAGTCCTTTTCAAAAGAAGTTTTCAATTTTAAATGGTATTGTTTGCTGGCAATGCTAGTGATGTGGCGTTGTGTGCTTCAGTTTTACCCTCACTTTTGCAGGGTTTACCCCTTTATGCAATTTATGGAAATTGAATTATCCTCCCGATCCTTGCGATCGGGTTTTTCTTTATATTCCCCGCTTTCTCTCCAATAAACGCGCATGCGTGCGTTCGATCCAGTTAATGTCAGAAAATACACAATCGTTAAGAAAGTGATAATTTGACGTAATTTCCTGTAAGTATCCGGTTTTTAAGAGTTTTGGAAATGCTTTTCTGTCTCCATTTAATCAATAGTAATGCTCAACGGCACAGCAACCGCCGTTATCCCTGGAGGCAACACCATGAAAAAAACAACACTAAGTCTTATTGCGTCATTTATTGCATGCAGCACACTGTTTTCTAGCGTCTCTTGGGCAGACGGCCCAGGTGACCAGCGCTGGCAGTCGCACGGCGGCGACCAGCATCAGGACCATGGACGCGGCCCGGATCGTGGCGGCGACCGCGGACCGGATCGCGGTGATCATCACGACCGTGGCCACGATCACGATCGCGGACCTGGCCCGGATCGTCACGACCATTACGCTGACCATCGGATGCCGGAAGGACATCGTGGCGGCGACCGCTTTGCCTGGGGCGGCCATGACTTCCGTCGCGGCTATCCGGCACCGCCGGAGTTTCGGGGTCCGCACTATCGCGTAGATGACTGGCGCGACCGTGGTCTGTATGAGCCACCGCGCGGTGAACATTGGGCTTACATCGATGGCAATTACGTGCTGGTGGCCGCAGCAACTGGCATCATCACCGCGATTCTGCTCAACGGCGCGTTCAACTAATCTTCCCCAGCGGATGGCTTCGGCCATCCGTGTTTCTCTCCGCTTTATCCGCTCACCAGGTTATTCTCTCTACGACCCGTTTTTCCTTTCGATACGTTAAGGAGTGATGATGACCGTGGTAAAAATGGTGGCGGTGGATAAAGACGGCACCTTTCTCGACGACAATAAACAGTACAATCGCGCACGTTTTAACGCCTGCTATCAGGAGATGAAGCAGCGCGGCATCAAGTTTGTGGTAGCCAGCGGCAACCAGTATTACCAACTCAAATCCTTCTTCCCGGAGATCGCCAGCGAAATTGCCTTTGTGGCGGAGAACGGCGCGTGGATTATCGATCGTGACGAAGAGTTATTCTGCGGCGAGTTCTCCCGCCAGGATATTGATGCAGTGCTGGATACGCTGCACAACGGTAATTATCCCGAACTGCGCTACATCCTGTGCGGACGCGACAGCGCGTACTACTTCGAAGGCCTCGATGAAAAGTGGCTGGTGAAAATGCGTCACTACTGTCATCGGCTGAAGGCGATTCGCAGCCTCGATGACGTCGCGGGCGATAAGCTGTTCAAGTTCGCGCTGAATCTGTCGGATGATTATGTGGAACCGCTGATGGCGGACATTGAGCGTCTGCATCAGGGAGCGGCGGCCACGTCCAGCGGTCACGGATCGGTGGATTTGATTGTGCCCGGCAACCATAAAGGCCACGGCCTCGATCTGCTGGGCAAACGCTGGGGCATCGAACGCAGTGAAATTCTGGTGTTTGGCGATGGTGGTAACGATCTCGAAATGCTGCAGCAGTCTGGCTTCAGCTTTGCCATGGCGAACGCACCGCAGAAGGTCAAAGATGCGGCCCGCTTTGAAGCACCCAGCAATAACGACGAGGGCGTTTTACAGGTGATTGAGCAGATGCTGGCCGGCAAACCGCCGTTTGTCATTTAATTGTCATTTCTAGCTGAATTTATTCTTTGCTTTGCCGATATTCGATTGTGACGGAACGCACAATTCGCCGCTGAGCGGCACTTCTTATCTCAATCGTTAATGCAGTCGGTTAGAAAGGATAAATTATGTTGCCAACCCGTTTGGCTACCCGCATGACGCTGGGTGGCCTGCTATTACTGTGCGTCACAACCGCAGTGGTGTTCTCCGTTCTGTTGTTGCGCGGCCAACCGCGCGTCATCGAGGCCAGCCATACGCTGATTGAGCAGGCCGGTAGCAATCTGGTCAGCCAATTAAATCAGCAACTGGTGCGCATTGAAGGCGAAGCCGTCAGCATGGCGCGCCTTGCCGAAGTGTTGCCGCACGATGCTACGTTGTGGCAGCAAAGTTTCCCGCAAATCATCAATAGCAGCGGCAATAAAACCATTGCCGGTGGCGGCGTATGGCCGGAACCCGATGCTTTTAGCGCCGGTGTGCAGCGTCGCAGCTTCTTCTGGGCGCGGCAGAATGATGGCGCGCTGGCCTATTCCGATGACTACAACCTGCCTGCGGGCAACGGTTATCAACAGGAAAGCTGGTACAGCGCGGTGCGCAACGGGCCGCGCGATCGTTGCGGCTGGTCTGAGGTTTATCAGGATCCGGTATCCGGCGTGAAAATGGTGACCTGCAGCGTGCCGTACGCGGCGGGCGATCGTTTTGCCGGCGTGGCGACGCTGGATGTGCAACTGGATAATCTTGCGGGCTTTATGCAGCAGAAAGGGCAGGTGACGGGCGGTTATGCCTTTGCGCTCGATAGCGCGGGCAATCTGCTCTATTACCCAGGCCAGGATCTGAAATCGCTCACCACCTTAAGCAGCCTGGCGGGAAAATCCAGCTGGCTGGCGCCGCTGGCCGCACGTGTCGCTCAGTTAAAAGGCGATGGCAAGGTGTTGCAGCTGTCAGATTTCAATGACGACTACTTGCACACCAGCGCGCAGGTCACGCTGTTCCGCATGCCCGGCACCGGTTGGGTGATTGGCCTGGTGACACCTGAAAGTGCGGTTAGTGGCCTGGCACGTACCATGATGCGTGACATCTTTACCTTCCTGATCCCAGCGATGATCGTGCTGCTGCTGTTAACCTGGGCGTTTACCCAACGCATTGGTCAGCGCCTGAAAGCCACGCATGCGGCGCTGGATGAAATTGCCAATGGCGATGGCGATTTAACCCGTCGCCTGACCAAAAGTGGACGCGATGAGCTGGCGGATATCGCCGGTGCGTTCAACAGCTTTGTCGATAAGATCGCGGGCGTGATTACTCGCGTGCAGGGCAGCGGCGAAACGGTGGCGGCCAATGCATCAGGATTGGCGCACAGCAACACTGCGCTGTCAGAGAAAATTGCTGAGCAGGCTGCGGCGCTTGAGCAGAGCGCGGCGGCGATGGAGCAGCTCAACGCGACCGTGCAGCAAAACGCCGAAAATACCCGACTGGCTGATGCCGCCGCCGAACAGACCGCGCAGATTGCCCGCAGCAGCAGCGACGTGATGGGCGAAGTGGTAAGCACCATGGGCGCTATCCAATCCTCATCGCGCCGCGTGGCGGAGATCCTGACGGTGATCGATAGCATCGCGTTTCAAACCAACATCCTTGCGCTGAATGCGGCGGTGGAAGCAGCGCGCGCCGGTGAGCAGGGACGCGGATTTGCCGTGGTGGCCTCTGAAGTGCGCGCCTTAGCCCAGCGCAGCGCCACGGCGGCGCAGGAAATTAAAGCGCTGATTGCCGATTCCGACAGCAACGTATTGGCTGGCAGTAAGCTGGTGGAAGGCGCGGGGCAGCAGCTTTCGCAACTGGTCACCGACGTGCATAAAGTGAAGCAGGTGGTAAGCGAGATGCGCGTGGCCGGGGATGAGCAGAGCAAAGGTATCGCGGAAGTGACGCTGGCGGTATCGCAGATGGAGCGCGGTATTCAGCAAAACCTGATGCTGGTGACGCAAACCGCTGAAAATACCCAGGCGCTACGTGATGAAGCGGCGCAGTTGGCGCAAGAGATCGCAATGTTTAAAGTGGCTGAGCAGTAAAAAAATCGGGCAGCGTTGGCTGCCCGTTATCATTTAGACGATGCGCCAGGCGGCGGCGATCATCTCGGTCAACGTGGGGGCATCGTAGCTGATCCAACCGTTTTTGCTGTTGGCCCGCGACACAATCCAGTCGACGTCGATGGCTGACAGCGTTGGGCCATCTAACCAGAACGGCACGATCGCCTGCTGCTGGATCCAGGTTTTCAACGCCAGCGCGGGCGGCGCGGGATCGTCCGGCAACAGCTGTTGACCGAGCTGCGCCATCAAACGTTGCTGTTCAGCATGTTCGGTTTCCGCCAGCACATCGAGGAACGGGAACAGTAAGCGTCCGCACACTTCGCCGTGATGGAACGGTTTGATCGCCCCCAGCTCTCCAGCAATACCGTGGATCACGCCCAATCCGGCAGTGCTCAGGCACACGCCTCCCAGCCACGACGCCATCATCATCGCTTCTCGTGCTGCATCACCACGCTCGTCATCACGGTTTAAATCCGGCCAGGCTTTGAAGAACAGTCGCAGACCATTGAGCGCGGTTTGTTGGGTAAACAGATTACCTTTGCGCGACAGATAGGCTTCGAATAAATGGGTGAAGGCATCGATGGCGCAGGTTGCCAGCACGCTGTCTGGCGCGCCTTTTAGCAGGTCGGGATCGAGAATCGCGACCTGCGGCACAAAGACCGGATGGCGCAGCGACGCTTTGACCTGAATGTGCTGCTGATCGGTCACCACCGCGTTCTGCGTGGCTTCGCTGCCAGTGCCGGCCGTGGTAGGAATGGCGATCAGCGGCAAAGTCACCGCTTGCACTGGCGTATCACCGACTTTTTCCAGATAGCGTGCGGTATTCCGCGGGTGCTGCATCATCGCGCTGAAGGCTTTGGCCGCATCCAACACGCTGCCGCCGCCAATCGCCACCACGCGATCAACATGGCCGCGCCAGCGCCGCACCCAACCATCAATTTCATCCGGCGAGGCTTCATGGCTGACGATCTCGTAACCGATAATCTGATCGTTGAGCGCGGCGCCCAGGCGCGCCCAGGCTGGACCGTTAAGGAATGATCGGCCGCAAAACAGCAGCGTCGGCTGGGTATTGGCCGCCAGCAGCGGTATCAGCTGGTCAATACTGCCGCGACCAAACAGGGTTTGTTGATTACTGTACAGCTCGATCAGATTCTCACTCACCTGCATGCCCTTCTTGTTTGGCGTAAAGACCTTAGTGTAACCAAAAGCCGTGACACTCCCGCTGCAAACATTCTGATAACGCGCCAGCAAAAAGTTGATCACCTTCGCAAAACAGAAATTCCGCCGCTGCGCCTGGTGCTTTGTACGCAATGTTACCCTTAACATGATACCCGTAACATTGCTCAGCAGGATGTTTTCCTGCGGCGCACGCTGTTGATTCTCATGTCCTCTGGGATAACCAAAATAAACCGCTGCCGGTGATTCACCGCGCGCAAAAGTGGAGAAAAATTATGCCATTACTCTATGTGGCGATTGGCGTAGCGTTACTGCTGCTGCTGATGATTCGTTTCAAACTGAACGGATTTATCGCGCTGATTCTGGTGGCGCTGGCCGTAGGCATGATGCAGGGCATGCCGGTCAACAAAGTTATCGTATCGATTAAAACCGGTGTCGGCGGCACCTTGGGCAGCCTCGCGCTAATCATGGGCTTCGGCGCGATGCTGGGTAAACTGCTGGCGGATTGCGGCGGAGCGCAGCGCATCGCCACCACGTTAATTGCTAAGTTCGGCGAGAAACACATTCAGTGGGCGCTGGTGCTGACCGGTTTCACCGTCGGCTTTGCACTGTTTTACGAAGTAGGTTTTGTACTGATGCTGCCGCTGGTATTTAGCATCGCCGCTTCCGCACGCGTGCCATTACTGTACGTCGGTGTGCCGATGGCGGCAGCACTTTCCGTTACGCACGGTTTCCTGCCACCGCATCCGGGTCCAACCGCGATTGCCACGCTGTTCAACGCCGATATGGGTAAAACGCTGCTGTTTGGAACGCTGCTGGGAATTCCAACCGTAATTCTTGCCGGTCCGGTTTATGCGCGCTTCCTGAAAGGCATTGATAAGCCGATTCCGGAAGGTTTGTGGAACCCGAAAACCTTTACTGAAGCTGAGATGCCTGGTTTTGGCGTCAGCGTCTGGACGGCATTGGTGCCGGTGGTGCTGATGGCATTGCGCGCAGTGGCGGAAATGCTGCTGCCGAAAGGTCATGTGTTGTTGCCGTATGCTGAGTTCTTTGGCGACCCAATCATGGCAACCCTGATTGCGGTGCTGATTGCCATCTTCACGTTCGGTCTGAACCGTGGCCGCAGCATGGATGAAGTGATGGGCACCATCACCGATTCGATCAAGATCATCGCGATGATGCTGTTAGTGATTGGCGGTGGCGGGGCGTTCAAACAGGTGCTGGTGGACAGCGGCGTCGATAAATATATCGCCAGCATGATGCATGAAACCAATTTGTCGCCGATCTTCATGGCGTGGTCGATTGCGGCCGTGCTGCGTATTGCGCTGGGCTCCGCGACCGTGGCGGCGATTACGGCAGGCGGGATTGTCGCACCGTTGATCGTCACCAGCGGCGCCAGCCCGGAACTGATGGTGATTGCGGTCGGCTCCGGCAGCGTGATTTTCTCTCACGTCAACGATCCAGGCTTCTGGCTGTTTAAGGAGTATTTCAACCTGACCATCGGCGAAACTTTCCGTTCCTGGTCAGCACTGGAAACCATCATTTCAGTGTGCGGTTTGGTGGGCTGTTTACTGCTTGCCAACGTCATCTAAGCATCAAGGCTGAGGCATCGCGCCTCAGCCGCTTGCGGTTTACTGCATTAAGGCGCGGAACGCCGCGAGCTCCTCTTGCGGCATACCTGCCTGTAACGCCGCGTCACAGATTTGCTCCCAGCTATTGCTATCCAGTGGAATGCCATCCCTTTCGCGTGCCACGCGGTTCTGCTCTTCCCACTCGCCGGGCACCTGAATCGGCGCATCGCCACTTTGCGGCGACTGTTTCACCCAATCAAGGAATGATTCTGCTTCTTCCTGCATCACGGGCGCATCAAACGCATCCGGATTAACGATGATAGTGGTCATGCAGTTGAAAATGGCATCGTGGCTGGTGACCAGCGTCTCATCATGCGTGGTGCGGCCGCCCGACAGCGCGCCGCCGAGGATTTCGCACATGGTCGCCAGCGCATAACCTTTGTGCAGACCGAACGGCATCAGCGAACCATACGGCGCCTGATGCATCACGCCCGGTTCGGTGGTCGGCTGGCCCTGATGATCAATCAGATAACCTGGCGCGACCTGCTGCTCTTTGTTCCACGCTACCCGCGTTTTACCAAAGGCGATGCCGCTGGTGGCGAAATCGAGCAGCAGCGGTTTGGCATTGCGGCGCGGGAAAATGGCGCAGAAAGGATTGGTGCCAAAACGACGATCGCTACCGTTGAACGGCGCCACCATCGGATCGCCCATCACGTTGACGAAGTGGAACGAGACAAAACCGGCGGCTGCACACTGTTCCGCCCAATGGCCGATGCGACCAATGTGGTGCGAATGGTGTAGACCAACTGCCGCAATGCCGAGTTTGGCGGCGCGCTCAATGCCGAGCTGCATCGCCTCAAACGCCGCGACCTGACCAAAACCGTTATTACCCTGTAGCGTCAACACCGCACCGGCGTCTTTTGCAATGCTGGCATGTTGGTTGAGTTGCAAAAAGCCCTGCGCCAGCGAATTCATGTAGCTCGGAATCATGCCAACGCCGTGTGAATCGTGGCCCGCCAGATTCGCTGCCACCAAATGGTCAGCGACCAGGCGCGCTTCTTCGGCGCTGCTGCCCGCATGTGACCAAATGGCTTGAACAAACTGATGAAGGTGGAAAGGGGGAATAAGATGCAGCGTACTCACGCGGTTAATCTCCTTATCATGAACGATATTGCATCCTGCGACGAAACCCGTGATTACCGCAAGTCAGCGATAAAGAAGTAAAGGGCCACAAGGTGTGGCCCAAAAACTCAGTGCGGCTGTTCAAAACCCGCTTTGACCATTTGATCACGTAACGCGCGGGTAATTTCTCGGTTCCCGCCGGTGACCGGATAAATGACGTTGTTGACGACATCGTCAAGATAATGCTCTTCAAACTCCTGCATGGTGAGTTGCGTGCCACCTTCATCATTTATCGCAATACTGCCGCTGATGTGGTTGCCGTAATCCTTTGCCTTAAGGCTGTAACGCCCCATGCTGGTATTAATCGTGCTCATAAGAATCTCCTTGTTACGTAGGCATTGATAACAATTGAGGCCTCTTCAGGCGAAGTAAGTTTAGCCTGTAGACGGGCGCTAAGTGCGGCAATACGGGGAAGGAAAAGCGAATGATGCGACCCGTCTCGCAGAAAATAATCTGCGCCAAACGAAACGAGAACATAGGACTGTGACCACGCTCGCAGCGCCCAGCGAAAGCAGAATGATCATCTATACTGGTTAACAGACACGTTATTTTTCATACTTGAAGGAGCGAACAATGAAAATAATTCTGTGGGTCATCGCCATCATCTTCATCGTTGGGTTACTGACAATTACAGGCGTCTTTAAACTGATTTTCTGACAACGACAGGCACCTGCGGGTGCCTGAATTTTTTATTCAGCATAGGATTTTTCGCTGTCTTTACAGGACGCGACAGGCAGAATGAGATCGTGCAGATTTAGCGGTTTCTGACATCGTGCGCAGCAGGCGCCATGATGATTTGGCAAATCGACCTTTTCGCAGTCCGATAAGGTATAAAAAAATTTAGCGCAACCGCAGCGGCTACAACGAATAGTCATGTCAGTTTTTTCCCCATCTCCGTCCTGGAGTATCGAGATTTATCTTATTCGTCGGACGAGTTCAATTGATAAATTTTATTAACTTATTCCGTATGTGAATTGTTTGCGCTAAGTCTCTGAAAACCACCTTATTGCTTGCCGTTATCATTACAACAGGTTTGCACTTTATGCACATCCTCCGGTAATACCTATCCGTTTATCTGACGTTTCAATTTCGCGCCTCGCTTGAGGTAAAATTCGTCAATAACCAAGAATTAGCCTGGGGAGATTAAGCGCAATTTTTACTATTATCCTGGCAATTACGTTAGGCACTCGTCGTACAGGAAGCTGAAAAATCTGCCTTCGGATAATGAATTTTTCAGCATGACATAACAGGAAATTACGTTGTGAATCGGCATTTTTCTGCAGCTTTGTTTGGCTGCATTTTGACCTCATCGGTCTCATTTTCAGCATCAGCGGTAACCACGTCACAAGCCATCAAATCAGGCTGGAACACATTTAGCGACAACGTGTCGCAAACCTGGTCGCAACCGCAGAATTATGATTTTTATCTGCCAGCGATTACCTGGCATAACCGTTGGACTTACGACGATGAACACATCGATAAGTACAACGAACGCCCGTGGGGCGCGGGTGCTGGCGTCTCGCGCTGGGATGAAAAAGGTAACTGGCACGGCCTGTATCTGATGGCGTTTAAAGACTCGTTTAACAAATGGGAGCCGATTGGTGGTTACGGTTGGGAAGCGACCTGGCGACCGCTTAACGATCAAAACTTCCATTTGGGGGCGGGATATACGGCGGGCGTAACGGCACGGGATAACTGGAAATATATTCCGGTTCCGCTGATATTGCCTTTAGCATCAATCGGATATGGTCCAGCCACTTTCCAAATGACTTATATTCCCGGCACTTACAATAACGGTAATGTCTATTTTGCCTGGCTGAGATTTGAGTTTTAAGCATTGGTAGCGTGCAGAAAGTGTGATCGGCATGCAAAAAATCAATATTTATCACTTTTTCATCAAATCGCACTGGACAAATGTCACCGCAATTGCTGTACTAGACGTCGACACAGTTTAGTGTCCTTTTTTCATGTAAAGGTAATATAGATGTCTAAGATCAAAGGTAACGTAAAGTGGTTTAATGAGTCGAAAGGCTTCGGTTTCATTACTCCAGAAGATGGCAGCAAAGATGTATTCGTACATTTCTCTGCAATCAACAGCAACGGTTTCAAAACTCTGGCTGAAGGTCAGCGCGTTGAGTTCGAAATCACTGACGGTGCTAAAGGCCCATCAGCTGCTAACGTTATCGCACTGTAATTTAACAGTTCGAATTCTGAAAACCCGCCTTCTGGCGGGTTTTTTTTATTCTTAAATCAGCTCGCTGCTTTGTCTGCAGATAGATTCTGCGGCACATCTCACAGTTAACTTCCGTAACACAGCCACACCAATGCTTACTTGCAGATTTTTATCCGGCAACGCTATATAACTGCTCAGGGAAAATGAGGAGGCAGGATGAACATACGTCAGGCACAGGCAAAAGACAGTTTTGCATTAAGCGCGTTGTTGACCGAATTAGGCTATAGCGCGACGGAAGGATTTATCGATTCGCGTTTGGCGCAGCTTATTGATCATCCCGATGAAACGTTGTTGGTCGCTGAACACGGCAATCAGGTGCTGGGTTTTCTGTCATTGCACTTTATCCCGCAGCTGGCATTGGCCGGCGATTTTGCCCGCATCAGCTACTTCTGTATTGCCGAAGGTGAACGCAGCAAGGGCAGTGGACAGCAGCTTTTGAATCACGCCGAACAGCTGGCGCGTTCACGTGGTTGCGATCGCATGGAAGTGCATTGCCACTCATCGCGTCTCAAAGCCAACCAGTTCTATGCGCGCGAAGGCTATGTGGAATCCCCGCGCTATCATATTAAAGCTCTGGGTTGAGATTTAGCTCGCGTCCGCTGGCAATCACAATGGCGTCGGCGATGCTGTCGAGTTGTGCAAAAGGCAGCAGCGCCGCGCTGACGCGAATAAATTGCCGGCTGTTAATGCTACAGCGTTCACCGGGCAGCACGGCGATGCCTCGCGCGGCCAGCGTGATCATCGCGTACTGCTCCGATTCCACTGGAATCCACACGCTTAATCCATCGCGCTCCTCCAGCACTAAACCGCGTTTCGCCAGCGCTGCCAGTAGTTGCTGGCGACGTTGCGCATAGGTGGCTTTGGCCTGCTGAATACGCTGCTGAGTCTGCTCGTCGTTGAGCATCCACGCCACGGCATCCTGCAAAATACGGCTGGTCCAGCTCACGCCAAAATTGCGCCACGCTTGCAGGCGCTTCACCATTTCCGCAGTGCCTGATAACACCGCCAGACGCAAATCCGGCCCATAAGCTTTGGAAAACGAGTGCACATGCAGCACGCGTTCGGGATAGTGGAAGCCGAGGCTAAACACCGGCCAGCGCGACAGATCACCAATGCCATCATCTTCCACGATGATGGTGCTGCTGTTCGCCAGCACGCGTGCGAGCTCTGCACTGCGTCGCTGACTCACGCTGTGTCCGGTGGCTGAATGGGTGCGCGGCTGATAGATAAACATCGCCGGAGATTTCTGCATCAGCGTGCTCAGCGCCGAGGGAATCGGCCCTTGCTCATCGCACGGCAACGGCAAAATTTCAGCGCCAATGTTGTCTAAAATATCCAGTAATCGCGTGGCTGTAGGATCTTCAATCACTACACGATCGCCCGGAGACAGCAAGGTTTGCACAATCAGGTTCATGGCATCAAAACCGCCGTCGGTCGCCAGCCAGGCTTCGGCGGGATAGGGCCAGCGCGGCGTCACGGCATCCTGCAATTGCGGTGAAATCGCCTCGCGCTGGTAGCTATTCAGTTGCGGTGAGCCAATGCCAGCCAGCATCGCCTGACGCAGATCCGGTAACAAGTCTGGATCCGGTGAGGCCATCGCCAGTGATGCCTGAACATTCTCACCGTAATTACCGATCTTCTCGAAACGAATCGGACGCGGCATTACGCTGTTGCCGCTCACCCACACGCCGCTGCGACCTTTCCCCGCCAGCACTTTCTGCTTCTTCAGTTGCGCCCAGGCTGCGGAAACCGTTGCCGGACTCACGCCTAGTCGCTCAGCCAACTCACGCACCGCCGGCATTTGCATGCCAATTGTAATCTGCCCATCGCGAATCAGTGTTGATGCCGCATGCGTGATGCCTTTGACGGAGGCATCCGTGATCTGCTGGCTAAGCCACTCCAAATCCACACTTTGCGTCATAAGAAAATCCTTTGTTCAGTAACAAATAATAGATTGTTCAGATTAGTATTCGCGTTTTAGACTCAAATTCAAGCACTATTTGCTGCATAAATAATCACAGTCGCAGGGCTGGCAGAACAGACGGGGAAGGCATAACTATGGTAACCATCAGACTGGCGGTACGTGACTGGGATTACTTCACACCGCTGGCACTTGGCGATATCAAACCGGAAGGTTTCACGCTGGAGATCGATCGCGTTGGCACGTTGGTGGATAACCTCGCCAGCAGCGATAAATACGATGCCGGTGAAGTGTCGTTTAGCCGCTTTGCTCAGGCGCGGGCTAAAGGTGACACTTCGCTGCTGGGCCTGCCACACTTCCTGATGCGCGGTTTCCGCCAGCGCTGCATCATCACGTGCAGCGACAGCCCGATTACCACGCCAGCGCAGCTGAAAGGAAAAAAGATTGGCGTAACCGGCTGGCAGGATTCAGGCAACACCTGGACGCGCACCGTGCTGCGTGAAGCGGGCGTGGAGATTGATGATGCGTACTGGTTTGCCGGACGTTTGACCGAAGATCATCCGATTGTTGATCGTCTGGCCGGTTTTGGCCGCCCGGGCCGCATTGAACCGGCGCCAGGCGAGCGCCCCCTAATTGAACTGCTGAAGGCGGGCGAGCTGGATGCGGTCTTTACGCCCTTTATGCCGGAAGGTTTCTTCCTCGCCGATTCAGGTCTGCGCCAGTTGCAGGTGGATTTTGCCGCTGCTGAGCGAGACTATTTTAATCGCGTCGGTTATGTGCCGGGCATTCACTTGCTGGCGCTGAAGCCCGCTTTAGCCGAGGCGCATCCGTGGCTGCCGCAGGCGCTGAGCGACATCATTGATCGTTCATACCAGATGTGGATGAAGAAGCGCGAGAAATACGCCGACACCACGCCGTGGCTGCTGGACGATTTGCGGCGCACCGCGCAGGAATTACCCGCCAACTGGAATCAGAACGGATTTTCGGTTAACAAAAAGATGATTGCCGATTTTGCGAATGAGCTGTTCCAGCAAGGCCTAACCCAAACATTGCTGACGCCGGAAGCGATTTTCCCGGCTGCGGCGCGAGGAGAATAATGATGAAAGTAGCAATGGGGCAATTTGCCGTCAGCCGTGAATGGCAGGAAAACACTGATATCTGCATCGGATTGATGAACCAGGCGCTGGCGGGCGGCGCGGATCTGCTGGTGCTGCCGGAAGGCGTGCTGGCGCGTGATATCGCCGATCCCGATCTGGTGCTGAAAGCGGCGCAGCCGCTGGATGGTCCTTTCGTCACGCAGTTGCTGGCGGTTAGCAAAGGCAACAACTTGACCACCATGATGAGCGTACACGTGCCGACAGAAGGGCAGAAGGCGCTCAACGTGCTGATCGCCATTCGTAACGGTGAAATCATCGCCAAATACGTGAAGCTGCACCTGTACGATGCCTTCGCCATGCAGGAGTCGCAGCGCGTCAATCCAGGGCGCGAGATTCCGCCGCTGGTTGAAGTCGCGGGCATGAAAGTCGGGTTGATGACCTGCTACGACGTGCGCTTCCCGGAGTTGGCACGTCGCTTAGTGCTCGACGGCGCCGATGTGCTGGTGCTGCCGGCTGCATGGGTGAAAGGGCCGCTAAAAGAGATGCACTGGGAATTGCTGACCACCGTGCGTGCGCTGGAAAACACTTGCTACATGGTGGCGGTGGGCGAATGCGGTCCACGCAACATCGGCAACAGTCTGGTGATCGATCCGTTGGGCGTGGCGATCGCCAAAGCGCCGGAATCAGCCGCGCTGGTGTTTGCCGATCTCGATCCACAGCGCATCGCCTATGCACGCAGCGTACTGCCGGTGCTGGAGAATCGTTGTTTCGCTCGTCCCGAACTTAAACCACTTTGATCGCTGGGGAATCTGACTGATGAAAATTCTTGCTACCGCCATCGCGCTTTCATTGGGCCTGACGGCCTGTTTCGCTCAGGCGGCTGACGCTATTCCAACGCAAAAAGTGGATCAGGCACTGCACGATCGTCTGCCAGCAGAGATTAAAAGCAGCGGCAAAATGATCTCGGTGAACAACGGCTCCTTTCCTCCGTACGAGATCGTTAACGGTCCGCACTCAATGGATGGTGCCTCCGCCGATCTCACCGAAGCGCTGGCACAGCTGCTGGGCGTGAAGATTGAACATGCCACCGTCAGCGGTTTATCGGGCGTGCTCACCGGCATTAATTCTGGCCGTTACCAGATGGCGATTGGGCCGATTGGGGATTATCCGGATCGTCAGCAGAAGGTCGATTTTATCGACTTCGTACAGGAGTTCGTGGTGTTTGGCGTGCAGAAAGGCAATCCATCCAAGATTAACGGTCTGGAAGATACCTGCGGCAAACGCATTGCGGTGATGGCGGCGGGTTCAGCGGAGCAGGTGATTCGTAAGCAGTCCGATGCCTGTGTCGCGGCGGGTAAACCGGCGGTGGTGGTGCAATCCTTTACCGATCAACCCTCATCGATTTTAGCCGTGCGCTCAAAACGCTCCGATGCCTTCTTCTCATCGCAGGCGCCACTGACTTACTTTATCGAACAGGCTAACGGTCAGCTGGAGCTGTCGGGCAAAGGCCAGAAAAACGGCTTTGGCGACATTTTCCAGGGCACCGTGGTACCGAAGGGGTCGGAACTCGGCAATGTGGTGCTGGATGCTTACAAAGAGCTGTTCAGTAACGGCACCTACGCGGCCATCATGAAGAAGTGGAAGTTAGACGGCAACATGTTGCAGCAACCGGGACGTAACCTGGCGCAAGGGGCAACAAAATGAGTCCGGTCACCAACAATTCGCGAGCCAGGGATAAGGCCGACGTGCAGCAGCGCGATGTGGCTTTTGCCCGTAGTGCGCCCACTTATGGGCGCTGGATCTCATGGATTTTGGTGCTGGTTATTGCCGCAGACTTCCTCTGGCTGGTGGCGACCAACCCCAATTTTGAGTGGAACGTCGTGCTACAGTGGTTCACCGAAGGTTCGGTGATGAAAGGCCTGCAGGTTACGCTCGGCTTAACGGTGGTGTCGATGATTCTTGGCACGCTGCTGGGGCTGTTGCTGGGCGTGTGGCGTCTTTCGGATAACAAATTGCTGAGCGGCTTATCGTCGCTCTACATCTGGTTTTTCCGTGGTACGCCGCTGCTGGTGCAGCTGATCTTTTGGTACAACCTGTCGACGCTGTTTCCCACGATCTCGATCACTATTCCGTGGACGGATATCACCTTTGCCAGCTGGAATACCAACGATCTGATTACGCCATTGACCGCAGCGATTGCTGGACTGGCGCTTAATGAAGCGGCCTATATGGCCGAGATCATTCGCGCTGGCTTGCTGTCCGTGGATAACGGTCAGGTTGAAACCACGCAGGCGTTTGGCATGAGCCGCAGCCGCGCGCTGCGCCGTGTCATCATTCCACAGGCGATGCGTTCGATCATTCCGCCAACCGGCAACCAGTTGATTAGCATGATCAAAGCGACCTCGCTGGTGAGTGTGATCGCCATGGGCGATCTGTTGTACTCGGTGCAGGCCGTGTATAACCGCACCTTTGAAATTATCCCGATGTTGATGGTCGCGGTGATCTGGTATCTGTTTATCACCTCGATTCTCAATGTCGGCCAGTCCGCCATCGAGCGTTACTACGCACGCGGCACTACCCGCACGGTGGTGAACAAACGTCGTGTTGCCGCTAACGAAGCCGCGCCAGCCGTCGCGCACCGTCTGAAGGAGGATGTATGAGTGACGTTCAGCCGCTGGTGCGTGCGCGTAATGTGCAGAAGAGTTATGGCGATAATGAGGTGCTGAAAGGCATCGATCTCGATGTGTTTCCCGGTGAAGTGGTGGTGATTCTCGGGCCATCGGGTTCGGGTAAATCTACCTTTTTGCGCTGCATTAATCATCTGGAAGACATGAATGCCGGTTCGATTATGGTGGGTGACGACCAGATCGGGTACGAGCTGAAGCGTGGTATTTTGCATCGCCTGTCGGCGCGTAAAATTGCTCATCAGCGTCAGAAAATCGGCATGGTGTTTCAGCAGTTCAATCTTTATCCGCACATGACGGTGCTGCAAAACATCATTGAAGCGCCGATTGGTGTGCACAAATTTGCGCGGCAGGACGCGCTCAAGCATGCCCGTGAACTGCTGGCGACCGTGGGATTGAGTGATAAAGCTGATGCCTGGCCGCGTCATCTGTCAGGGGGGCAACAGCAGCGTGTGGCGATTGCGCGTGCGCTGGCGATTAAACCGGCGCTGATGCTGTTTGATGAACCCACTTCGGCACTCGATCCGGAGTTAGTCGGCGAAGTGCTGGCCACCATGCGCACATTAGCCGATCAAGGTCTGACCATGATTGTGGTGACCCATGAAATTGGTTTCGCGCGCGAGGCGGCCGATCGCGTGGTGTTTATGGATGGTGGCGTGGTGGTGGAGCAGGGCAGTCCGGAGCAAGTGATTGGTAATCCGCAGCATCCGCGCACGCAGGCGTTTCTCAGCCGCTTTATTTAGGCGGTCTCACTCTGTTACAGATTGCAGTTGAGGCCGTTTATAAACTGCGCGTTAATAGTCAGGTCGGTTTTTCACATTGGTTGAAAGGTAAATTATGGAAGGTATCAGTATTGCCAAACTGCTGATCATCGGTGCGCTCATCGTACTGCTTTTTGGCACCAACAAGTTACGTTCACTGGGTGGCGATCTGGGTTCCGCAATCAAAGGCTTTAAGAAAGCCATGAAAGATGATGAATCCGGCGCATCCAAAAGCAGCGTTGAAGAAGCGCCTGCTGAACGTGTCAGCCACAAAGAGTAATTTCTGCGCCGAACGTCAATAAGTGTAAATATTTATTACGTTAATAAAAAACCAGACTGTTGTCAGTCTGGTTTTTGTTTTTTGCGTCTTAGTGCCAAACAATGCTGGCAACACCTTGTTCATGTAGATCAAACAAGCTGGTGTGAACCATTGATGGATAGGTAGTGGTCCCATCCTGGGTTTGCCAGTCATCAAGCATCAGGTCAGTTAAAACCAACGGCAACAGTGACACTGGCGTTTCATCCTGTGGAGGGACCCAGTCGATTAGCGCCGCATCAATCATATCCAGCTGACCGTCCTCGATTGGCAACAGAATGATGCTGGGTTTGGCTTCGATGACAAATAGCCAGTCGATTTTGTTGCCAACCACGCCCTGCGCACTGGTCGGCATGGCACTGAACGTATGCTGAGCGGCGGGCAAATCCGCAGGCAGTGCAAACTGCCATTGACCGTCATCCGCAATCTCCTGGCTTCCAACCAGCACATCATCAATGTAGAAAAGCAAGATAGAACCTACAGGCGCATCACCACTGAATAGGGTATTGCCGTTTTTATCCTGTGTATTGCGGTTGATGGTTACTTCGCTCTCCACTGCGGCAAGCGTTGTGATCGTTACCCACGATGCCGGTTCGCTGGCAGGCTGTTCAGGCAATGCCAACAGTTCATGTATCGCCACGTCAATAAATTGCGGGTTGGATTCTGCTGCCCAGTTTGATGAAACTGGCATCGCAATCTCCGCCCCCAGCAGCTCAAAGTTCCATTGGTTTTCTGCATCATATGCAATCAATGAATGCGTCATGTGCAGGGTTGGGGACGGGGAGATTGCTGGCAGGATCGTCACTGCTGGCTGAGCAAGGGCCACTTCCGCGTTAACCCACGCCTTTTCAGGAAGCGGCAGCTGCAGATGCATCTCGTTGTAACGATGCTCAATACTTATGGCGGTAGCGATAAAGGCATTGGCACAGGACGCGTGCGCTGACGTATAGGGATTGGTGATGTCTTTCGGCGTGGTGCGCATTTTTAGCGCCTCCAGGCTCTCTTCTGATGTGCCATATTGCCGCACTTCTGAGGATGGACCTGACACATCCGGTGCTCGTAGTACATCGAGCGCCTTTCTATGAAAGGAAGTTTGCATAATCTGACCTTCAAAAAATACACTGAGAAAAAATGAACAGGCTCTTATGGCCTCAGCGGTTAAAGCGTCAGGTTTGCGACAAAGATTAAGTGGGGTGTGGGGGGATTTTTGCGATTGCGCCCTATTAAGAACGCAATCGCGAGGAATATTACTTAACTTCCAGACCTTTGGCCTGCATATCGGCGTGATAAGACGAGCGCACAAACGGGCCGCAGGCAGCATGGGTGAAGCCCATCGCCATCGCTTCCTCTTTCATCTCATCAAACTCGGCTGGGCTAACGTAGCGCTGTACCGGCAAGTGGTGACGGCTCGGTTGCAGATACTGTCCCAGCGTCAGCATGGTGACGCCGTGGCGACGCAGATCGCGCATCACTTCAATGATCTCGGCATTTGTTTCGCCAAGGCCCACCATCAAACCCGATTTTGTCGGGATATCCGGATGTGCTTCTTTGAAACGCTCCAGCAGCTTCAGTGACCAATCGTAGTTGGCGCCTGGACGGACCTGACGGTAAACGCGCGGCACGTTCTCCAGATTGTGGTTAAACACATCAGGTGGCGTCGCGGTGAGGATGTCCAGCGCGCGATCCATACGACCACGGAAGTCCGGCACCAGCGTTTCAATTTTGATGGTTGGGCTTTTTTCGCGAATCGCGCTGATGCAGTCGGCAAAGTGCTGAGCACCGCCGTCGCGCAGGTCATCGCGGTCCACCGAAGTAATCACCACGTAACGCAGCGCCATGTCGGCGATGGTTTGGGCCAGTTTCAGCGGTTCGTTAGCGTCAGGCATATTCGGACGGCCATGCGCCACGTCGCAGAATGGGCAGCGGCGGGTACAAATCGCGCCGAGGATCATAAAGGTCGCGGTGCCGTGGTTAAAACACTCGGCAAGGTTAGGGCAGGAGGCTTCTTCACACACTGAGTGCAGACCGTTTTTACGCATCGCGGCTTTGATGCCCTGAATGCGGCTGGAATCCGCAGGCAGTTTGATCTTCATCCATTCCGGCTTACGCAGAATTTCTTCACGCTCAACCATCACGGTTTTCACCGGGATTAGCGCCATTTTGTCGGCATCGCGATACTTGACGCCACGTTCCATCTGAATTGGTTTACTCATAAATCTGCAGGTTCCGGTCGGGATTGCGATTTGAAAGCTTCCTCACTCAAACTGAGAACCAGGCTTTCAACTTTTTTTGAAAATATGGCAAAAATTATATCATCTCGTCTGCCCATAAGCAGCCGATTAGCCAGTGCAAAAGTTACAATTTTGTAAATGCGCACGTACAGTCAAGGTCAGACCGCAGCATCACTTTGCCATTCCAGTTGGGTAAATCCGCTTAAACGGGCGAAATGCTGCACCAGACGCGGCTGCACATCTGCGGGCGTAACGCCCGGCTGCAGCTGGCTGAGCTGCGTCATCTGCATCCCGGCATAACCGCACGGATTGATGCGCAGGAAGGGCGCGAGATCCATCGCCACATTCAGCGCCAGGCCGTGAAACGAGCAGCCTTTACGGATGCGCAGCCCCAGCGAACAAATCTTGTCATCGCCCACGTACACGCCTGGCGCATCCGGTCGCGCGCGCGCGCTGATGTCATAGTCGGCCAGCGTGGCGATCACCGTTTCTTCCAGTGCCGTCACTAACTCGCGTACGCCCATCTTGCGGCGTTTCACGTCGATCAGCACATACATCACCTGTTGGCCGGGGCCGTGATAGGTGACCTGGCCGCCGCGATCGCTTTGTACCACCGGAATATCGCCCGGCATCAGCAGATGTTCGGCTTTACCTGCCTGACCTTGGGTAAACACGGGATGATGTTCCACCAGCCAGATTTCATCGGCGGTGTTGCTGTCGCGTTGATCGGTAAAGTGATGCATCGCATCGGAGATGGGTTGCCAATCGCGCTGGCCGAGTTGACGAACAAGAAGCGTATTAGCTGACAAAGCAGAGATCCGGTAAAGAGTGGAAGGCAGAGTATAACGCTGGCAAAGCGGACTTTGCCAGCGCCAGAATTACAGCACCATACGCACGATTTCGATGTTGCCCAGCTCTTCGTACAGGGTTTCAACCTGCTCAATGTGGGTGGCGATGATGGTAATGGAAACCGAGTGATAGTTGCCTTTGCTGCTTGGCTTAACATCCGGTTTGTAATCGCCTGGCGCGTGGCGCTGCACCACTTCAACCACTTGATCAACCAGCTCCGGTTGCGCCAAACCCATCACTTTGTAGGTGAAAGGCGTAGGGAATTCGAGCAGTTCATTCAATTTGGTTTTCATACATTGACTCCGGTGCTTAAAAAAACAGGCTCCCGCCGAGGCGGGAGCAAAGATAGTAGCTTATTTGGGGGCAAATTGGCGTTTTTTCAAGCGCGCCTTAGCCAAACCAGTGGTGGAACATCAGTTTGATGTAATCGATGATGCGGCCGAAGAAACCGCCTTCTTTCACTTCGTTCAGCACCACCAGCGGACGCTGTTCAACGGTTTTGCCATCCAACTGGAAGTTGATGCTGCCCACGACCTGATTTTTCTGCAGCGGTGCGTGCAGTTCAGTGTTGTTCAGCACATAGCTGGCTTTCAGGTCTTTCATGCGGCCACGTGGGATGGTCAGATAGGCATCTTTTTCCACGCCCAGCTGAACACGATCGCTGTCACCGAACCACACGGGCTCAGACGCAAATTCTTTGCCTGCTTTCAGCGGTGCCACGGTTTCGAAGAAGCGGAAGCCCCACGTCAGCAATTTCTTGCTCTCGGTTTCACGGCCTTTATAAGTCCGACCGCCCATCACTGCGGAGATCAAACGCATCTGGCCTTCAGTGGCAGAGGCAACCAGGTTGTAGCCCGCTGCGTCTGTGTGACCAGTTTTGATGCCATCCACGTTCAGGCTGGTATCCCACAGCAAACCGTTGCGGTTAGTCTGCTTGATGTTGTTAAAGGTGAAATCTTTTTCACGGTAAACCGCGTACTCATCGGGCACGTCACGGATCAGCGCCTGGCCGATCAACGCCATATCGCGCGGCGAACTGTATTGGCCTTCGGCATCCAAACCGTGCACGGTCTGGAAGTGGGTGTTTTTCAGGCCCAGTGCGCCAACGTAGTTGTTCATCAGGTTAACGAATGCGTCCTGGCTGCCGGCAACATAATCCGCCATCGCCACACAAGCGTCGTTACCTGATTGCAGCACGATGCCGCGCGTCAGCTGAGAAACCGGTACACGATCGCCAGGCTTCAGGAACATCAGGGATGAACCTTTGAATACCGGATTACCGGTTGCCCAGGCATCTTTGCCCACGGTCACGATGTCATCGTTATGGATTTTGCCCGCTTTGACCGCCTGACCAATAACGTAGCTGGTCATCATTTTGGTCAAACTTGCCGGATCGCGGCGTGCATCCGCGTTCTTTTCGGCCAGCACTTTGCCGGAGTTATAGTCGATCAGCACATAAGCTTCAGCATCAATGTCCGGTACGCCCGGAATCATAGTCTTAAGGTTAATATCGTCCGCAAAAGCGGCATGGCTGAGAGAAAGAGCGACCAGTGATCCCACTGTCAGGCGTTTCAGAAAACGAGAAGGTTTCAGCGTATTCATGTTCAGGACTACAACATCCGTGGGTTTAGAGTGAAAAAAGTGCCTAACTATAGCAAACGCCCGATCGGGCGACATCTTGCTTTGCAAATCAGTTTCAGCAGGAAATGTCACTGTCCGTTACATTGATGGACGGGCAGTGGTAATAAATGAGCTCATTTGCGCTTCAGTGTTTAGACGCTGCTGCAACGCGGCGGCTTCGGCACGGCTTTGATAGCCACCTAACTGAATACGATAGACGTTGCCATTGGCTTCAACGGCGCCCGGTACGCCAAAACGTTTACCCAGGCTTTCCGCCAGCTGGCGCGCCCGCGCTGGATCGTTAATCGCACCAACCTGCACCACATAACCGCTGCCAGCATGGGCATTCTGGCTGCTGGCAGGCGCGGCTACGGCTGGTGCGGGAGAGGTTGGTGCTGCTGGCGCGGCAACCGGCTCGCTGCCTTCCAGCACACCCGTGGCTAACGGCTGCGGCGCACCGAGAAAACCGCTGCTTTGCACTGGCGCACCCATGCTGTCACTGCTTTGCAAGGTGCTGTTATCTACGGCGCGCACATCTTGCGGTGCAGGCGCGGGTGCCGCATTGGCGCTACCGCCCATCATCACCATACCGCCGCCGAGGTCCGGACGCGCGGGCAGGGCATAGCTCTGTTTGGCGACGGTGGTTCCGATGGTGCCGGGACCAGAAACTGAGCCATCCGGAGCCACTTTGATGTAATCAACGCGCACGCGGGTATTGTTAGAGATATTCAGGCGATCGCCCGCCGCACGCGACAGGTCGATAATGCGGCCTGGCGTATAAGGACCGCGATCGTTAACGCGCACCACAATCTGGCGACCGTTGGCGAGGTTAGTGACGCGCACATAGCTCGGCAGCGGCAGCGTAGGGTGCGCGGCTGTCATGCCTTCCGGATCGTAAGATTCACCGATAGCAGTGCGATTACCCTGCGCTTCGTCACCGTACCAGGTGGCTAAACCCACTTCACTGTAGTTCGACGGATCTTTGATCACGCGGTAGTTTTTACCGTTGACGCTGTAATCCTGGCTGGTGGAAGGATTGATCGGTTCATAGCGTGGTTCCACGCCAGGAATTTCCACTACCGGGCCGTTATAGGCCGGTTGCGGTGGCGCAGTATTATTCTGCGGTTCCGGTGTGGAACAGGCAGCCAGTACCAATGATGCCAGTGCAACCCCAAGCCAGTCCTTACGCATGTGCAGCCTCTTAAACGCTTTTAGATAACATTTTTCGATGAGTATGGATCGACATCACAATGCCAAATCCAGCCATTAACACAATCAATGCCGATCCGCCGTAGCTCACCAGCGGCAGCGGTACGCCAACCACCGGTAAGATACCACTTACCATGCCAATGTTAACGAAAACATAAACGAATAAAATCAGCATCAAACCGCCCGCCATCACGCGACCAAAGGTGGTTTGCGCGCGCGCCGCAATAATCAGTCCGCGCATGATCAGCAGCAAATAGAGTACCAGCAATAACAACACGCCAACCAGGCCGAGTTCTTCCGCTAACACGGCAAAAATAAAGTCGGTATGACGCTCAGGCAGGAATTCCAGCTGCGATTGGGTGCCATGCAGCCAGCCTTTGCCGCGCAGGCCACCGGAACCGATAGCAATCTTCGACTGGATGATGTGGTAACCGGCGCCGAGCGGATCGCTTTCCGGATCCAGCAGCATCATCACGCGGTCACGCTGATAATCGTGCATCAGGAAGAACCACAAAATCGGGATAAAGGCCGCCACCAGCAGCACGGCGATACCAATTAGCTTCCAGCTCATACCGGATAAAAACAGCACAAATAGACCGGAAGCGGCGATCAGAATCGACGTACCCAGGTCAGGCTGTGCCGCCACCAGCAGCGTCGGCATGAAAATCAGCACCAGCGCGATGCCGGTGTTTTTCAGCGTCGGCGGACAGACATCGCGGTTAATAAAGCGCGCCACCATCAGCGGCACGGCAATCTTGGCGATCTCCGAGGGCTGAAAGCGCACAAAACCCAAATCGAGCCAGCGCTGTGCGCCTTTACTGATGTGGCCAAAGGCATCCACCGCGATCAGCAATATCACGCAGACAATATAGAGATAGGGTGCCCAGCTTTCGTAAACGCGCGGCGGCACCTGCGCCAGCACCAGCATGATGACGATGCCCATGGCAATCTGCCCGAACTTACGCTCGGTCATGCCGGGATCCTGTCCGCTGGCGCTCCAGATGACAATGGCGCTGTAGGTCAGCAAGCTGAGAATGATCAGCATAAACAGCGGGTCGATATGGATGCGCGTCCAGATCGATCTTTTCTGCGGACTATCGTTCATGGACATTGTTATTCACCTTCGTAGCCGGGCGGCATCGGTGCGGCTTCTGGCAGCACGGTATTATTGTCGCCTAACATAATGTGGTCGAGAATCTGGCGCATCACGGTGCCAACAGCCGGACCTGCGCCGCCGTTTTCCAGAATCATGGTGACGGCCACGCGCGGCTTATCGTACGGCGCGTAAGCGGTCATTAATTTATGGTCGCGCAAGCGCTCTGCAATCTTGTGCGCGTTATAGACTTCATTTTCTTTCAGGCCGTAAACCTGTGCGGTACCGGATTTGGCGGCGATTTTGTAAGGCGCATCGGCAAAACTCTTGTGTGCCGTACCGTTGGCGCGGTTCGCTACGCCATACATGCCGTCTTTAGCAATTTCCCAGTAGCCTGAGTGAATGTCGCCAATCGGTGCATCCGGCGGCTGGCGATAGGGCACCATGGTTTGGCCTTCACGCGTGGCGCGCAGTAAGTGCGGCACCTTGATCACACCGTCGTTAATCAGAATCATCATCGCTTTGTTCATCTGAATCGGTGTCGCGGTCCAGTAGCCCTGACCAATACCCACCGGAATGGTGTCACCTTGATACCACGGTTTCTTAAAGCGCTTAAGCTTCCACTCGCGTGTAGGCATGTTGCCCGCGCTCTCCTGCGGCAGGTCAATGCCGGTGCGATGGCCGTAACCAAACTTAGTCATCCACTCCGACAGGCGATCGATGCCCATATCGTAGGCGACCTGATAGAAGAAGGTATCCGCTGATTCTTCCAGCGATTTGGTGACGTTCAGGCGGCCGTGGCCCCATTTTTTCCAGTCGCGATAGCGCTTTTCCGAGCCGGGCAGTTGCCACCAGCCGGGATCGAACAGGCTGGTGTTGCGGTTGATTACGCCTGCGCTCAGTGCCGACACGGCCACGTAAGGTTTCACCGTAGAAGCCGGTGGATAGGAAGCTTGCAGCGCACGGTTGTACAGCGGACGGTTTTCGTCGCTCAACAGTGCTTTGTAATCTTTGCTGGAGATGCCGTCGACAAACAGGTTCGGGTCATAGCTCGGCGTTGACACCAGCGCAAGGATTTCGCCGGTGCGCGGATCGCTCACCACCACCGCCGCGCGGCTGCCGGTGAGCAAGGTTTCGATGTATTGCTGCAGCTTGAGGTCAACCGTCAGATAAATATCGCGTCCGGCCTGCGGAGACTGCTCGTGCAGCTGGCGGATGACGCGGCCACGGTTGTTAACTTCAACCTCTTCATAACCGGTTTTACCGTGCAGCACATCTTCGTAATAGTTCTCGATGCCGAGCTTGCCGATATCATGGGTAGCCGCATAGTTCGGCCATTTGCCTTCCTGATCGAGGCGTGTGACATCGCGATCGTTAATTTTAGAGACGTAGCCCACCACGTGCGTCAGCGTCTGGCCGTAAGGATAGTAGCGGCGCTGATAGCCTTTTACTTCCACGCCAGGAAAACGGTACTGATTGACGGCAAAACGCGCTACCTGCACCTCGTTTAAACCGATTTTGACCGGAATCGAGGTAAAGCGGCGTGAGCGTTTGCGCTCTTTTTCAAACGTATCGATATCGTCGTCGGTCAGATCCAGCACCGGACGCAGATCCTGCAAGGTCTGCTTCAGGTTTTCGACCTTTTCCGGCATCAGTTCGGCCTGATAGATGGTGCGATTTAACGCTAGCGGCACGCCGTTACGATCAAAAATAATGCCGCGACTCGGCGCCACCGGCACCAGTTTGATGCGGTTTTCATTCGAACGGGTGCTGTAGTCGTCAAAGCGCAGTATTTGCAGGTGGTACATATTGACCACCAGAATGCTGGAGAGCAGCAGGATGCCAACAAAAGCCACCAATGCTCGGCGGACAAAAAGTTTCTGTTCGGCAGTGTAATCGCGAAAGGCGTTGCTCTGTAATTTCATCCGCTACATTTATTGTCTGGGGTTGTCAGGCGTTTATTCACGATGATAAGGATGATTCGTGGTGATGCTCCACGCACGATACAGGCTTTCCGCTACCAGCACACGCACCAGCGGATGTGGCAACGTGAGCGCTGACAGTGACCAGCTTTGTTCGGCAGCGGCCTTGCACGCGGGTGCCAGTCCTTCCGGACCGCCGATCAACAGGCTGACATCGCGGCCATCCAGTTTCCAGCGTTCAAGTTGCTGCGCCAGCTGTGGGGTTTCCCACGGCTGTCCGGGGATATCCAGCGTGACAATACGATTGCCTTTGCCCACGGCGGCCAGCATCGCTTCACCTTCTTTTTCCAGAATGCGTTTGATGTCGGCGTTCTTGCCGCGTTTGCCGGCAGTCACTTCGATCAGTTCAAACGGCATATCTTTCGGGAAGCGGCGCAGATACTCCATGAAACCGGTCTGAACCCAGTCGGGCATTTTAGTGCCGACGGCTACAAGCTGCAGTTTCACGTCTTAGCTCCAGAGTTTTTCCAGCTCGTACAGCTGGCGGCTCTCTGCTTCCATCACGTGCACAATCACGTCACCCAGGTCAACGACCACCCAATCGGAGGCGGTTTTGCTGTCAACACCCAGTGGCCTCAGGCCCGCAGTGCGCGATTCCTGCACCACATGATCGGCGATAGAAGCGACGTGACGTGTTGAAGTGCCGGTGCAAATAATCATGCAATCGGTGATGCTGGATTTGCCCTGAACATCAATAGCAATGATGTCCTGGCCTTTGAGATCATCAATCTTATCAATAACGAACTCTTGGAGTGCTTTACCTTGCAAAAGGTTCCCCTTAAAAACAGGTGATTACGGACGGGCTAACGATGCGAGAAAGGTAGCCGAAAATGAAGCGGCGCAGTATAGCATGCTGCCTTTAGCAGCGATATAAGCCAACGCTATCGATGTAGTCGATCACTGCATCTGGCAGTAAATCCGCGCAGGAGATTCCGGCATGGCGGCGCTGACGGATTTCGGTGGCGGAAATGTCGAGCAGCGGCGTATCTGCCAGCCAGATGTGTCCTGCTGGTGAGTGATGAAGCTGCTGCACATCATCGGCGAGATGCTCATCAAGCCATTGCTGCATCTCAGGGGTTTCCATCTGGGCGGCGTAACCCGGACGCTTACACACCAGCAAATGGCACAGCGACAGCAAATCTTGCCAGCGATGCCATTTGGCTAACGTTAGCAGAGAATCCTGGCCGATGATAAACCCGAGGGGCTGTTCTGTGCCGCGTTCCGCACGCAGTGCTTCCAGCGTAGCCACCGTCCAGGACGGCGTTGCACGCTCCAGTTCACGCGTATCGATATCAAACAGTGGGCGATCGGCGATGGCACAGCGCAGCATCTCAACGCGCTGTTGCGCACTGGCTTCCGGCTGCGGGCGATGCGGCGGCACGTTGTTGGGTAGCAATGTGACCTTTTTCAAACCCACTTGCTGGGCCAGCGCTTCAACCGGGCGGAGATGGCCGTAGTGAATCGGATCGAAGGTGCCGCCAAACAGGGAGTAGAGTTTAGACATCGGTAAAGCTCAGTGGGAAATCGCGGTGACACAGCAGCAGCGACAGCGTTTCCAGCTGCGGCCACAGGTTTTGGCCGTAATCCTGCTTCATGCTGAGTTCCAGCTCTGCCAGCAAATGCACCGCACGCTGTAAACGCTGCGCATCAAGGCGCTGCAAGGCTTCGGTAAACAACGCGCGGCGGTTTTGCCAGATGCGTTGCTGATCCATTAGCGTGCGCAGCGCTTGTTTGGCCTGATTACGTTGCAGATGCAGCAGCGTGAGTAAATCGCGTTGCAGCGTGCGCAGCAGAATCACCGCTTCGCTGTCCTCT
The DNA here is from genome assembly GCF_026130245.1 of Pantoea sp. JK. Taxonomy (NCBI): domain Bacteria; kingdom Pseudomonadati; phylum Pseudomonadota; class Gammaproteobacteria; order Enterobacterales; family Erwiniaceae; genus Pantoea; species Pantoea sp. JK. Next base: position 86,856 of record NZ_JAINFN010000004.1, on the reverse strand, counting down.
TTCTCCAGCTGATGCAGGATGTGCAGGGCGCGTTTGCTTTTTCCCGCCAGCAGCGCATCCACCCAATGGAACGGGGTAAAGTGCGCGGCATCGTTGACGGCGGCCTCGACGCGCGGCAGCGTCAATTTGCCATCCGGCCACAACAGCGATAAGCGTTCCAGCGCCTGCGACAGCGCCAGCAGATTCCCTTCATAGCAGTAGCAAAGCAGCTGGATCGCTGCATCATCAACGCTCAGCTTCATCGCTTTGGCGCGACTCGCCACCCAGCGCGGCAGTTGCGCTTGTTCAGGCGTCTGGCACGGCACCAACACCGCCTGCGCGCTCAGCGCTTTAAACCAGGCGCTGTTTTCCTGCGCCTTAGTTAATTTCGCCATGCGCAACACCAGCAAAATATCGCTGTGTAGCAGCGTGGCGAGTTTCACCAACTGCTCGGCGATAGCGGCGTTTGGACCGTTTTCTGGCAGTTGCAGCGTCAGGGTTTGGCGTTGGGTAAACAGGCTGAGCGATTGGCAGCTAACGAAGATCGCATCCCAATCGGTTTGCGCATCGATGGTGATGCTGAAGTGCTCTTCAAATCCCTGTGCGCTGGCGGTAGCTCGGATCGCATCCGCGCTTTCCTGAATCAGCAGAGGTTCATTACCGGTGAGAAAATAACAGGCGCGCAGCCCCTCTCGGAGCTGCGCGCTCAGTTGTTCAGGATAAATCCTGATCATTGCAGACTGGTGGCTGACGAAGAAGACACTTCCGGTGAGTTCTGTCCCGGTGCAATCGTCTCAGGCTGCGGCAAAGTATCTTTGTTGCTTTCCTGCGCGGCATGCACGGTCAGCAGTTTACGGACTAACTGCTCGGACGCGCGCTGACGCATCTCCTGCACGATCATATCCTGTTCGGCATCCTTCGCCAGTGCGGCATTCGGGTTGTCGAAGAAGGAGCGATACACGGTGGTGCTGATCGGGTAGATACCTTTACCCGGCAGCAGAACCTGTGCAGTGACCGTCATCACCAGCGAGTATTCTGCGGTAGTACCGCTGATGAACACCGAAGCGGTATCACGTCCCTGGCCTTCAGCACCCAAACGCAGCGTTGGGTATTTGGCGCTGGCTGCTTTGCTGTCTTCAATGATGGTGACATTGTTGATCCGCAGCTGCTGGCGCACGGCTCGCGCCAGTGGGCCATAGGGATCGCCGCTCTGGACGATAAGGGTTTTCATCTCACTCGGCACCGACGTGGTGCCGCGCGGGTGGAAACCACAGCCTGCGGTAATCAATACCGCAAGCAGGACAAACAGCCTGATAATCAGTTGTCGCACAGTTCCTCCTGAACTTAACCTACGACCAGGTTAAGCAGTTTGCCGGGGACATAAATCACTTTACGAATGGTGACGCCATCCAGATATTTCGCCACCAAATGCTCCTGCGCAGCACGCGCCTGCACCTGCTCCTGCGTGGCATCCGTCGCAACGGTAATCTTGCCGCGCACTTTGCCATTCACCTGCACCACGACCAGCAGCGAATCTTCCACCATGGCCGCTTCATCGGCTACCGGCCAGCTGGCTTCGTCAATGCTGCCTTCGCCGCCCAGCGCTTGCCACAATACAAAGCTGGCGTGCGGGGTGAACGGATAGAGCAGACGCGTCACAGCGACCAGCGCTTCCTGCAGCAGCGCGCGATCTTGCTCGCTCTCCTGCGGGGCACGGATCAGCTTGTTCATCAGTTCCATGATGGCGGCGATGGCGGTGTTGAACGTCTGACGACGACCGACGTCATCGGCCACTTTGGCGATGGTTTTGTGCAGATCGCGACGCAGCGCTTTCTGATCGTCATTCAGACTGTTGACGTCCAGCGCCACGGTCGCGCCTTTAGCAATGTGTTCGTAAGCCAGTTTCCATACGCGCTTCAGGAAGCGGTTGGCACCTTCAACGCCCGATTCCTGCCACTCCAGCGTCATCTCTGCTGGCGAAGCAAACATCATGAACAGGCGCACGGTATCTGCACCGTAACGCTCAACCATCAGCTGTGGATCGATGCCGTTGTTTTTCGACTTCGACATTTTACTCATGCCGGCGTAAACCACTTCACGACCTTCGTGGTCGATGGCTTTAATAATGCGGCCTTTCTCATCGCGCTCCACGGTGACGTCAACCGGAGAAACCCAGTTACGCTCGCCGTTCACGCCGAGGTAATAGAACGCATCAGCCAGCACCATGCCCTGACACAGCAGGCGTTTGGCCGGCTCATCCGAGTTGACCAGGCCAGCATCACGCAGCAGCTTGTGATAGAAGCGGAAATACATCAGGTGCATGATGGCGTGTTCGATACCGCCAACATACTGATCGACTGGCAGCCAGTAGTTCGCCGCCGCCGGATCCAGCATGCCTTCATGGTAGTTGGCGCAGGTATAGCGCGCGTAGTACCAGGATGACTCCATAAAGGTGTCGAAGGTGTCGGTTTCACGCAGCGCAGGTTGACCGTTAACGGTGGTTTTGGCCCATTCAGGATCGGCTTTGATTGGGCTGGTGATACCGTCCATCACTACGTCTTCTGGCAGGATGACCGGCAACTGATCTTCTGGCGTTGGCATCACGGTGCCATCTTCCAGCGTCACCATTGGGATTGGTGCCCCCCAGTAACGCTGACGGGAAACGCCCCAGTCGCGCAGACGGTAATTTACTTTACGCTCGCCCACGCCTTTGGCTGCCAGCGCGTCGGCGATGGCGTTGAAGCCCGCCTGATGATCCAGACCGTTGTATTCACCTGAGTTGAACAGCGCGCCTTTATCGGTCATCGCGGCAGCACTTACATCCGGTTCTGAACCGTCAAGATTCAGGATCACTGGCTTGATGTTCAGGTTGTATTTGGTGGCGAACTCCCAGTCACGCTGATCGTGGCCTGGAACGGCCATTACCGCGCCGGTGCCGTACTCCATTAATACGAAGTTAGCAACCCACACCGGAATCTCTTCACCGGTCAGCGGATGGATAGCAAACAGGCCGGTGGCCATGCCTTTTTTCTCCATCGTTGCCATATCAGCCTCGGCGACTTTGGTGGTACGGCATTCGTCGATGAATTCAGCCAGCGCAGGATGAGTGGCAGCCGCTTGCTGCGCCAGTGGATGACCTGCAGCTACTGCTACATAAGTAGCGCCCATAAAGGTGTCTGGACGGGTGGTGTAAACGGTCAGCTTCTCGGCGCTGTTGGCAACGTCAAAGGTGATTTCCACGCCTTCAGAACGGCCAATCCAGTTGCGCTGCATGGTTTTGACCTGTTCCGGCCAATCTTCCAGCTTGTCGAGGTCGTTGAGCAGCTCTTCCGCATAGGCGGTGATTTTAACGAACCACTGTGGGATCTCTTTGCGCTCAACTTTGGTATCGCAGCGCCAGCAGCAGCCGTCGATAACCTGTTCGTTGGCCAGTACGGTCTGATCATTCGGGCACCAGTTCACCGCAGAGGTCTTTTTGTAGACCATGTCTTTTTCATACAGCTTTGTGAAGAACCACTGTTCCCAGCGATAGTATTCTGGCTGGCAGGTCGCCAGTTCGCGGCTCCAGTCGTAGCCAAAGCCCAGCAATTTCAGCTGGTTCTTCATGTAGGCGATATTGTCGTAGGTCCACGGCGCAGGCGCAGTGTTGTTTTTTACCGCAGCGCCTTCAGCTGGCAGACCAAATGCATCCCAACCAATCGGCTGAAGGACGTTTTTGCCGAGCATACGCTGGTAGCGCGCAATCACATCGCCAATGGTGTAGTTACGCACGTGACCCATGTGCAGGCGGCCAGAAGGATAGGGCAGCATCGAAAGGCAGTAATATTTCTCTTTGCCTTCCTGCTCGGTCACTTTAAAGGTTTCGTTTTCGTCCCAGTGTTGTTGGACGCGGGATTCTATCTCTTCCGGGCGGTATTGCTCTTGCATGGCTGCCTGTGGTCCTTTGTGAAAATCGCTAAGCATACTTTTAGATCCGCATAGCATACCCATAAGGCTGCGCCTCAACAACTTTTCACGCCCTCGCAGGCCGGATTTCTGCCGAATGCGCCGCCGCTTTCACCCTTTTGTGATTTCTTCGGTTGCTGCCCATGCAATTGTGACAAAACCGCTAAACTTAACAGCAGTATCCGCAGCGAAAAGGAGAACAAAATGAATAACGTGGCGCAGGAATACCGTGCAACGATTGAAGCATTATCCCAGCGATTGGATCATGGCGAGCGCGATGTTGATGCGCTGGTGGCCGAGGCGCGGCAAAGTTTGCTGGCGAAAAAAACGCTGTCACCCGCCGAGGTGAATGAAGTAATGCGTGCTGTGCGCCGTGATTTACACGAGTTTGCGCTGAGCTATCAGGAGTCTTCTGATGTGGTTGGCGATTCGGTGTTTTTGCGCGTAATCCGCGAAAGCCTGTGGAAGGAGCTGGCGGATATCACCGATAAAAGTCAGTTGGAGTGGCGTGAGGTGTTTCAGGATTTGCGCCATCACGGCGTTTACCAGAGCGGCGAAGTGGTCGGCCTGGGGAATTTAGTCTGTGAGAAGTGCGGCTTCACGCGGGCGATTTATACGCCAGAGAGCTTAACGCGCTGCCCGGAGTGTGGGCACGATCAGTTCCAGCGTCAGCCGTTTGAACCCTGATGAAAGGTAGCCAGGTCGTCATTAATGACGACCCTACAAAAGTGAGGTGATTTTGTAGGGTGCGCATTAATGCGCACCTGGCTTGAGGATATTGAATCAGTGCAGAATCTTCGCCAGGAAGTCTTTTGCACGGTCGGATTGCGGGTTATTAAAGAAGTCATCCTTATTGGTGTCTTCAATAATTTTCCCTTCATCCATAAAGATCACGCGGTTGGCGACTTTGCGTGCAAAGCCCATCTCATGCGTCACCACCATCATGGTCATGCCTTCATTGGCTAATTCAACCATCACGTCCAACACTTCGTTGATCATTTCAGGATCAAGCGCTGACGTTGGCTCATCAAACAGCATCGCCACCGGATCCATACATAACGCACGCGCGATTGCCACGCGCTGCTGCTGACCACCGGAAAGCTGACCAGGGAATTTATCCGCGTGCGCAGAGAGCCCGACGCGTTTTAGCAGGCCTTGTGCTTTCTCACGCGAGGCCGCTTTGTCACGCTTCAGCACTTTAACCTGCGCCAGCGTCAGGTTCTCAATGATGCTAAGATGCGGGAACAGCTCAAAGTGCTGGAACACCATGCCGACTTTGCTACGTAACTGAGCAAGGTTGGTTTTTTTGTTGTTCACTTCGGTGCCGGTCACCTGAATGCTGCCCTTTTGAATCGGCTCCAGGCCGTTCACGGTTTTAATCAGCGTTGATTTACCTGAGCCAGACGGACCGCAGACCACCACCACTTCACCTTTTTTCACTTCGGTGGAGCAGTCGGTCAGCACCTGAAAGTGCCCATACCACTTTGAAACATTTTTCAGGCTAATCATTTAAACCGTCCTCTTTCTTTTCAGATAGGTAACCAACAGCGAAGCGCTCAGGCTGATCACAAAGTAGACCAGACCAGCAAACAAAATCATTTCAACCTGGGTTCCGTCACGCTCACCAATGGTGGACGCGGTGCGGAAGAAATCAGCCAGGCTCAGTACATAGACCAGCGAGGTATCCTGGAACAGCACGATGCCCTGGGTTAGCAGCAGCGGCACCATGGCGCGGAACGCTTGCGGCAGCACGATCAGTTTCATCGATTGCCAATGCGTCATGCCAAGCGCCAGTGCGGCATTGGATTGGCCGCGAGAGATGCTCTGAATACCGGCACGGATGATTTCCGAATAGTACGCCGCTTCAAAGAGCGCAAATGCCACCATGGCGGAAATCAGGCGGATATCCGATTTAGGCGATAAGCCCAGTACCTGCTGCAGGAATGCGGGCACCACCAGATAAAACCACAGCAGCACCATCACCAGGGGTACGGAACGGAACAGGTTGACGTACAGCTTGGCAAACCAGCGCACCGGCGCGATTGGCGATAAGCGCATCACCGCCAAAATCGTGCCCCAGATAATGCCAAACACCACGGCAATCGCGGTGATCTTGAAGGTAATGATCAAGCCATTCCATAGGTAAGGCAGGCTGGGAACAATCGAACTCCAGTCAAACTCGTACATTATTTGCCTCCCATATTGCCAGGCAGGCGAATTTTGCGTTCTACCACACTCATAATCAGCATGATCACCAGATTAATGCCGACGTACGCCAGAGTGATGGCGGTAAAGGATTCATAGGCATGCGCGGAGTAATCCAGCAGCTTGCCGGCCTGCGCGGCCATATCCACCAAACCGATGGTCGAGGCGATCGCCGAGTTCTTCACCAGGTTAAGCATTTCCGAGGTCATCGGCGGCACAATCACGCGATACGCATTCGGCAACAGCACATAGCGGTAGGTTTGCGGCAGCGTCAGGCCCATCGCTAAGCCTGCATTTTTCTGACCACGTGGCAGCGACTGAATCGCGGCGCGCACCTGTTCACACACGCGTGCGGCGGTGAACAAGCCGAGACAGATGGTGGAAGAGAGGAAGAACTGAATGTTCGGATCCAGCTCCGACTTAAACCACATGCCCAGCTTTTCGCCCACCAGTTCTGGCGCCACCAGATACCAGAAGAAGAACTGCACAATCAGCGGGATATTACGGAACAGTTCCACGTAGCAGGTGCCAATCGCCGCCAGCAGGCGGTTGGGCACGGTACGCAGAATGCCAAATAAGGAACCTACCAGGAAGGCGATAATCCAGGCGCAGCAGGACACCGCAATGGTGACCTGAAAACCGGACCACAGCCAGCCGAGGTAAGTCGTATTGCCGAACGGGGCCTGTTCAAGAAAAATGCCCCAGTTCCAATCGATACCCATAACGAGCTCCGGTAAAAAAAGGGTAGCGAGGCTACCCATAAGATTGTTGAGCGGTGTCTTGCATCCTGCTTCAGGGGAACGGCCTGTTACAGTCTGTCTGTCCGCACCGCATGTTCAGCAATCGAGAGGGCAGCGGGGCTGCCCTTGTTGTCGTTGTTAATTCAGAGTGCTTTGTCGTTCGGTGCTTTGAACAGGGCCTGCATATCGCTTGAAAGATCGAAGTTCAGGTTCAGATTCTTCGGTGGAATCGGCTGTTTGAACCAGGTTTCAAACCATTTTGAGGCTTCGCCAGAGGTCTGCGCTTTAGCAATGGTTTCATCCATCAGCTGTTTGAACTGTGGATCCTGATTGCGCAGCATGCAGCCGTAAGCTTCTTTCGATTGCGGCGTACCCACGATATCCCAGTTGTCTGGCTTCTTGGCTTTGGCACGTTCACCCGCCAGCAGCGCGTCATCCATCATGAAGGCCACAGCACGACCGGTCTCCAGCGTACGGAAAGAATCGCCATGGTCTTTCGCGCTAATGATGCGCATATCCATTTTCTGCTCGTCGTTCAGCTTGTGCAGCAGAACTTCAGAGGTGGTTCCGGAGGTCACGACAACGGTTTTGCCCTTCAGATCAGGGAAATCTTTGATGTCGCCGCCTTTTTTCACCAGCAGACGCGTACCGATGATGAATACGGTGTCAGAGAATGCCGCTTGCTTCTGGCGCTCCAGGTTATTGGTGGTAGAGCCGCACTCAAAATCGTAAGTCCCGTTCTGCAACAGGGGAATACGGTTCTGCGAGGTAATCGGCAGCATTTTGATCTGCAAATCAGGCTTATTCAGTTTGGCCTTGATAGCCGCAATGATGGCGTTTGAATAATCCTGTGAATAGCCAACCACTTTTTGCTGGTTGTCATAGTAAGAAAAGGGAACTGATGATTCACGATGCCCAACGACGATCACGCCGCTATCATTGATTTTTTTCAGGGTACCAGTGAGATCTTCCGCCTGGGCCGCTCCCGCTGCTGCTCCCAACAGCAAAAGAGATAATGCCACTTTGCGTATCTGCATGTTCCAACTCCTTCGTATGGATGTCGCGCAGAACATAAACTGCGCAGATTGTGATGTTGTGTGTATTTCGTGCTGCTTTTTTAGTTATCCCATAGCGCAACTGCACGCAGGATAGTGATTAACATAGCGAATTGTTAACGCAATGAAACAAAAAAGTTTCTTTTTTGCGAGCCGCTCCGCACCAATAAAAGGCAAAAATTCACCGATGCGCTAATAGAGTGCGCATCATTGCCATAAATTAGTGCGTCAAGGTTGCACTACGCTTACAAAAGCCGATGTTTGCGAAAATCACTGAAATAAATAGCAATGATCGTGCCAGCACGATGAATAAGTGTAAAAAGCCAGCAGAGAATCGGGGAAAGCACAACGGAAGGAAGAGAAAACAGCGCATAAAAAAGGCGAAGTATTCACTTCGCCTGTTTGCATAGCAGCCTGAACTAGTGGCGACGGCGCAGAATGGCCACCACAATGCCAATCAATGTCAGCATCCACACCGGCCAGATGCCCGCTTTGGCATACGGCGTTTCGCCGGTTGTTGGCGTCACTTTGGCTTCCAGCACATCACGGGTGAACTGTGGCAACGCTTTCTCCACCTCACCGTTGGCATTCACCACCGCTGTGACACCGTTATTGGTGGAGCGCAGTAACGGACGTCCCAGCTCCAGTGCGCGCATGCGTGCCATCTGGAAATGCTGCCACGGCCCGATGGAGTGACCGAACCAGGCATCGTTGGAGACGGTTAGCAGGAAGTTGGTATCGGGACGGAAGTTAGCGCGCACTTGTTCGCCCAGCACAATCTCATAGCAGATAGCGCTGGTCAGGTTATAACCCGACACTTTTAGCTGCGGCTGGACATAGGCGCCACGGCTGAAAGAGGACATTGGCAAATCGAAAAACGGCGCCAGCGGACGCAGCAACGCTTCCAGCGGCACAAACTCACCGAATGGCACCAGATGATTCTTCTGATAGCGGTTCTGGCTCTGATAGCTGTAAGGCTGCTCGCCACCCAGCACGATCACCGAGTTGTAGTCGTGATAACGATTATCGCCTTCCACCCGTGAATCCACGATACCGGTAATCAGTGAGCTGCCGCGTGCGCGCAGGTTAGCGTCCAGCGCTCGAAGGAACGGCTGCTGGTTGCTTTCTAAATCGGTTATCGCTGATTCGGGCCAGATAATGATCGGCGCTTTGCCGATAAATGGCTGGCTGGATGAGGTGTAAACGCGCAGCGTGTTCAGCAGCTGCTGCGGATCCCACTTCATCGACTGCGGAATATTGCCTTGCACCATCGCAACATCAACGCTGCGTTCAGGTAGCGGTTGATACCACTGCAACATGCGCAGCGGCCACGGCAATAACAGCAGTAGCGCGGCGGCAATCAAACTTTTCACGGTACGATGATGCAATGCGTGCACCAGCAGGCCCGCAATCACCATTAACAGGAAGGTAATGGTTTCCACGCCCGCCAGCGGCGCGAGGCCTTTTAGCGGACCATCGATCTGGCTGTAGCCAAACTGCAGCCACGGAAAACCGGTAAGCACCCAACCGCGCAGGAACTCGCTAATCTGCCACAGTGCCGGTGCCGCTAATGCCAAACGCCAGATTGTGGCGCGCGGCCAGAAACGGTTGAGCACGAGGGCAAACAGCAATGGATAAAGCGACAGATAGGCCGCGAGCAGAATCACCAGGAAGATATTCACCGGGCCGGGCATGCCGCCAAAGGTGGCGATGCTGACGTAAACCCAGTTGATGCCGCTGCCAAATAGTCCAAAGCCCCAAACAAAGCCGATCGCTGCTGCCTGCGCAGTGCGACGTTCCAGCAGCAACAGTTGCAGACCAAACAGCGAAATTAACGCTGCGGGCCAGAAATCGTAGGGGGAAAAGGAAAGGGTGCCAATGGCACCCGTAATTAACGCCAGCAGCAGGCGAACCCGCTGCTGCGAGTAAAGAGAGGCTAAAGCCATAAAATTATTCGTCTTCCAGTTGCGGTTGTGGTGAGTCTTCGGGAATTTTTACATGCACCTGGATGATACGGCGGCTGTCAGCCATGGCGACTTTGAACTGATAGCCATCAATGACAATACTTTCGCCGCGAGCGGGAAGGTGGCCGAATCCCTGCATGACCAATCCGCCAATGGTATCGACTTCGTCATCGCTGAAATCGGTGCCAAAGACCTCATTAAAATCTTCAATTTGCGTTAAGGCGCGCATGGTATAGGTGTAACGATTGAGCTGGCGGATATCACGATCTTCTTCATCGTCATACTCATCTTCAATTTCGCCGACAATCAGCTCAAGAATATCTTCAATGGTCACCAGACCCGAGACGCCACCAAATTCATCAATCACAATCGCCATGTGATAACGCTGCGAGCGGAACTCCTTCAGCATGCGATCGACGCGCTTGCTTTCCGGTACCACCACGGCGGGACGCAGCACTTTTTCGATGCTGAACGGCTCAGACGCGCTGGCCATAAACGGCAGCAGGTCTTTGGCCATCAAAATGCCTTCAACGTGATCTTTGTCTTCGCTGATCACCGGGAAGCGTGAATGCGCGGATTCAATAATCACCGCAAGGCACTCTTCCAGAGTTTGGTTGCGTTTCAGGGTGATCATTTGCGAGCGTGGGATCATGATGTCGCGCACGCGCTGTTCGGCAATATCCAGCACCCCTTCGAGCATGTCGCGGGTGTCCTGATCGATCAGCTCTTTTTGCTCAGAATCGCGGATTAACCCCAGCAGTTCATCACGGTTTTTAGGTTCACCGTGAAACAGTTGGTTGATTAACAGGGAGAAAAATCCCTTTTTACTACTGGGTGCGTCGCTGTTTTGAGAATGGTCGTCGCTCATGGCGTTTTTATTTAGTTCTCTCTAATGAGGGATTGGGGCTGCCGGCATCCGCGCCAGCAGCGCAATAACCTGAACCAGCGGCTCAGGCGTCTTCTTTCTCCGAAATGTACGGATCAGGATAACCAAGAGCAAGCATTATCTCGGTCTCCAGCGCCTCCATCTCTTCGGCTTCTTCATCTTCGATATGGTCGTAACCCAGCAGATGCAGCGTACCGTGCACCACCATATGCGCCCAGTGCGCTTCGACGGTTTTGCCTTGTTCAGCAGCCTCTTGCTCGACAACCTGACGGCAAATAATCAGATCGCCGAGCAACGGCAGTTCAATCCCCGGCGGTGCTTCAAACGGGAATGACAGCACGTTGGTCGGCTTATCTTTGCCGCGATAAGTCAGATTAAGCTCATTACTCTCAGCTTCATCCACCAGACGAATCGTGACTTCGCTTTCTGGTTGAAACGGCGTTACCGCCGCTTCCAGCCAGCGTTGAAAATCACTCTCTGCCGGCAGATGGTTTTCATCAGTACAGGCCAGTTGTAAATCAAGAATCACCGCGCTCATGAACGCTCCTGCGGGCTGGTTTGGCTGGCAAGCTGCGCTGCAATAGCTTCGCGTTTGCGCTCTTCTGCCTGTTGATCACGGCGTTTCTGGTCGGCGGTTTCCCAGGCTTCATAAGCATTCACGATGCGTGCGACAACCGGATGACGCACCACGTCTTCACTGTGGAAAAAGTTAAAGCTAATCTCATCGACTTCTGCCAGCACTTCAATGGCGTGGCGCAGGCCGGATTTGGTGCTGCGCGGCAAGTCAATCTGCGTGATGTCGCCGGTAATGACCGCTTTGGAATTGAAGCCGATACGCGTCAGGAACATCTTCATCTGCTCGATGGTGGTGTTCTGGCTCTCATCGAGAATCACAAAGGCGTCGTTGAGCGTACGTCCGCGCATATAGGCCAGCGGAGCCACTTCAATCACGTTGCGCTCAATCAGCTTCTCTACACGTTCAAAGCCCAGCATTTCGAACAGCGCGTCGTACAGCGGGCGCAGATAGGGATCGACCTTCTGGCTGAGATCGCCGGGCAGGAAGCCGAGTTTTTCCCCGGCTTCAACCGCAGGACGCGTCAGCAGAATACGGCGAATCTCCTGACGTTCCAGCGCATCCACTGCCGCAGCGACCGCCAGATAGGTTTTACCGGTACCGGCTGGGCCGATACCAAAGGTGATGTCGTGCGCGAAGATATTGGCGATGTACTGCGCCTGATTAGGCGTACGCGGTTTGATTACACCGCGTTTGGTCTTGATGTTCACCGCTTTGCCGAACTCAGGCACGCTCTCAGCGCTCTGTTCCAGCACGCGGCTCTCTTTGATCGCTAGGTGAATCTGGTCCGGTTCGATATCTTTAATCTGACCGCGCATCGGGGCGGTATCAACGTACAGCGTGCGCAGAATATTGACGGCGGCGTCCACGCACAGCGAGCGGCCAGTGAGGGTGAACTGGTTATCGCGGCGTTTGATTTCAAGGCCCAAACGGCGCTCCAGCTGTTTCACATTGTCATCCATCGGACCGCACAAGCTCATCAGTCGTTGGTTATCTGCCGGTTCAAGGGCGATTTCACGCGTTTCGATATTCAAATGAATCCTTAAGGTCACTCAGGGCCAGTTGAAAAAGTGTGCCGGATGCTGAAGAGCAATCTCTCAACATCTTTAGGGAATTATTTATGGCGCTACGCCGAGGCGCAAGCTTCAGAAACGATATTTGGGCAGCACTTGTGGAAAGCAAGGGCTTTGGGATGAAACAGGCGACAGCGCGTTGTGCGCTGTCGCTCAACGTTCGAGGTTTCAAGGCTGGAACATGCCGACGCCGATGTCGTTCTCTTTGCGGGTACGGGCAATCACCGACGCCGGGCTTTCGGCCACACGCAGCGCCATTTGATCTTCGGTGCGCACCAGCACGCCGCGCAGGGAGCTGGCATAGACATCAACAATTTCGACATCAACAAACTTACCGATCATTTCTACCGGCGCTTCAAAGTTCACCACGCGGTTATTATCGGTGCGGCCGGTCAGCTCCATCACATTCTTACGTGAAATGCCCTCTACCAACACGCGCTGTGTGGTGCCCAGCATGCGGCGGCTCCACGCCATCACCTGCTGATTGATGCGGTCCTGCAGAATGAAGAGACGCTGCTTTTTCTCCTCTTCTGTTACATCGTCGGGCAGATCGGCGGCCGGCGTACCTGGACGCATCGAGTAGATAAAGCTGAAGCTAACATCGAAATTAACTTCGCCAACCAGCTTCATGGTCTGCTCAAAATCCTGCTGCGTTTCGCCGGGGAAACCAATGATGAAATCCGAGCTCAGCTGGATATCCGGACGCGCAGCTTTCAGCTTGCGGATAATCGCTTTGTACTCGAGTGCGGTGTGCGCGCGCTTCATCAGCGTCAGGATGCGATCTGAGCCGCTTTGAACCGGCAGGTGCAGGAAACTCGCCAGCTCAGGCGTATCGCGGTAAACCTCGATGATGTCATCGGTAAATTCAATCGGATGGCTGGTAGTGAAGCGAATTCGGTCAATGCCGTCGATCGCCGCCACTAAGCGCAGCAATTCCGCAAAGGTGCAGATGTCGCCATCAAAAGTGGCACCGCGATAGGCGTTGACGTTCTGGCCCAGCAGGTTAACTTCACGTACGCCCTGAGCGGCAAGCTGCGCGATTTCCAGCAGAATATCGTCGCTTGGGCGGCTGACTTCCTCGCCACGGGTGTAAGGCACCACGCAGAAAGTACAATATTTATTGCAGCCTTCCATGATCGATACGAAGGCAGTTGGGCCATCGGCGCGCGGTTCTGGCAGGCGGTCAAACTTCTCGATTTCCGGAAAGCTGATGTCAACAACCGGGCTTTTGCTGCCGCGCACGGTGTTGATCATCTCCGGCAGGCGATGCAACGTTTGCGGGCCAAAGACGATATCGACGTAACTGGCGCGCTGACGCAGGCGTTCACCTTCCTGTGAGGCGACACAGCCACCCACGCCGATAATCAGATCGGGATTGGTTGCTTTCAGCTTTTTCCAACGGCCTAACAGAGCAAAAACCTTCTCCTGCGCCTTTTCACGGATAGAGCAGGTGTTGAGCAGCAGAACATCCGCCTCTTCAGCTTCCTCGGTAAGAGTGTAGCCGTGCGTACTGTTCAGCAGATCGGCCATCTTCGATGAATCGTATTCATTCATCTGACAGCCCCAGGTTTTGATGTGCAGTTTTTTGGTCATCGAACTAGCCATTGATTCAAGCGAAGTGCAGGGCGCGTATTGTAATGCTTCGACGCTGTTGTTACCAGGCTTCACGCATCTGCATCGCATCACGTGGCTAATTTCCGGTACACTTTAGCTATCAACGTGATGCTGGAAGGCCTCACGGCAAAAAGAAGGATTAGAGTCGATGCAGGATTCACATTTTGATGTGGTGATCGTGGGCGGTGGCATGGTCGGTGCGGCGCTGGCATGTGGTGTGGCGCAGCAGCAGTTCCGCGTAGCGGTGATTGAACGGGCGGAACCCGCAATCTTTGATGCCAGCAGCGAGCCGGATGTGCGCATCTCCGCCATTGGTGCCTCGTCGGTGGCGTTGTTGCAGCAACTGGATGTCTGGTCGCGCGTGCAGGCGATGCGTTGTGCACCTTATCGTCAGCTGGAAACCTGGGAGTGGCAAAACGCACATGTGAAGTTTGATGCGGCGTCGCTTGGGCTGCCTGAGCTGGGCTTTATGGTGGAAAATAGCGTGCTGCAACGTGCGCTGTGGGAAAAAATGCAGGAAGAGGGCATCACGCTGATCTGCCCGGCGAGCTTACAGGGTTTGCAGCCGCACCGTGCTGGCTGGCATGTGCAACTCGATAACGGCCAAACGCTGGATGCGCGTTTAGTGGTCGGCGCAGATGGAGCCAACTCGCGTGTGCGGCAGTTAGCGGGCATTGGCGTGCGTGGCTGGAACTATGCGCAATCCTGCATGCTGATCAGCGTGGAGTGCGAGCAGGATGCAGGCGATTCCACCTGGCAGCAGTTTACGCCACAAGGGCCGCGCGCTTTCCTGCCGCTGTTTGATCGTCGTGCTTCGCTGGTGTGGTACGACGCGCCCGCGCGCATCCGTCAGCTGCAAAGTTTGCCACTCCAGCAACTGGAGAAAGAGATTTATGCCCACTTCCCAGCACGTGTTGGGCGTATTCGGGTCAAAACCGCCGCCTCTTTCCCGCTGGTGCGACGCCATGCCACACGTTATGTGATGCCGGGATTGGCGCTGGTGGGCGATGCGGCGCACACCATCAATCCGCTGGCCGGGCAGGGCGTTAATCTGGGCTATCGGGATGTGGATGCGTTGATCACTACGCTGGTCGAGGCGCGCAACCAGGCTGAGCTCTGGTCATCGGACGCTGTGCTGCAGCGTTATCATCGTCAGCGTTACAAAGATAATTTACTGATGCAGGGCGGGATGGATCTGTTCTACTTCACCTTCAGCAATAAACTGCCGCCGCTGCGCTTTGCGCGAAACCTGGCGCTGATTGCGGCGGAGAATGCCGGAGCGTTGAAACGCAAGGTGCTGCGTTACGCATTAGGTTTGTGATTGTAGGGAGCGCATTTACGCGCTCCTGGTTAAAAGTGTGCTCACCACTTTGCCAAACGCAGAAAACAATAAAGCCCGCATAAGCGGGCTTTATTGTGCAATTTGGCTGGGGTGCAGGGATTCGAACCCCGGAATGCTGGTATCAGAAACCAGTGCCTTACCGCTTGGCGACACCCCAATAGGTGTTTTATCAAATTGTCTTTTATGGCTGGGGTGCAGGGATTCGAACCCCGGAATGCTGGTATCAGAAACCAGAGCCTTACCGCTTGGCGACACCCCAATAATTTGGTGGCTACGACGGGATTTGAACCTGTGACCCCATCATTATGAGTGATGTGCTCTAACCAGCTGAGCTACGTAGCCTTGGTACTGCTTACTGCGTCCGACGATGGCTGGGATACCTGGATTCGAACCAGGGAATGCCGGTATCAAAAACCGGTGCCTTACCGCTTGGCGATATCCCATTCGTCGATTTTGTATCCACAACATATTCCGGATTGGCTGGGGTACCAGGATTCGAACCTGGGAATGCTGGTATCAAAAACCAGTGCCTTACCGCTTGGCGATACCCCATCCGGCTGCCGAAGACTGAAATGGTGCGGGAGGCGAGACTTGAACTCGCACACCTTGCGGCGCTAGAACCTAAATCTAGTGCGTCTACCAATTTCGCCACTCCCGCAAAAAGATGGTGGCTACGACGGGATTTGAACCTGTGACCCCATCATTATGAGTGATGTGCTCTAACCAGCTGAGCTACGTAGCCATCTTTTTCGCGTAACCTTCATCGGCGTTGCGGGGCGCATTATGCGTATTGAGTCTTGTAGCGTCAACAATTTTTTTGCCGTTTTTCGCCTTAAAACGCCTGTTTGTCTGGCTTGTAACCAGGCTGGTGATTTATTCGGCAAATTTCAAAGGTTGTACGATAGATTGCATAAAAAAGGGGCTCGAATGAGCCCCTTATCTTGTTGAGTAAAAACCTTATTTGTACGCGGACTGATGCACGCCAACGGCACGACCTGAAGGGTCATCCATTGATTTAAAGGCTTCATCCCACTCAATCGCTTTAGCAGAAGAGCAGGCCACCGATGGACCGCCCGGCACACACTCAGCAGCGCTGGCGATCGGGAACAACTCTTCAAAGATCTCGCGATACAGATACGCTTCTTTCGAGTTCGGCGTGTTGTACGGGAAGCGGAAGTGCGCAGTCGACAGCTGTTGGTCAGTGATTTGCTTCGCCGCCACTTCTTTCAACGTATCGATCCAGCTGTAGCCAACACCGTCTGAGAACTGCTCTTTCTGGCGCCACGCCACACTTTCTGGCAGATAAGAAGAGAAGCATTCACGCAGGATGTGTTTTTCCATCTTACCGTTGCTGCCGCACAACTTGTCTGCCGGATTGATGCGCATCGCCACGTCGAGGAATTTCTTGTCGAGGAACGGCACACGCGCTTCCACGCCCCATGCGGACATCGCTTTGTTGGCGCGAGCACAGTCAAACATGTGTAGAGCCAGCAGTTTACGCACGTTCTCTTCGTGGAATTCTTTGGCATTTGGCGCTTTATGGAAATAGAGGTAGCCGCCAAAGACTTCATCTGCACCTTCACCGGACAACACCATTTTGATGCCCATCGCTTTGATCTTACGCGACATTAAATACATCGGCGTAGAGGCGCGAATGGTGGTCACATCATAGGTTTCGATGTGGTAAATCACGTCACGAATCGCATCCAGACCTTCCTGCACGGTGAAATGGATTTCGTGGTGCACGGTGCCAAGATGTTCTGCGACCGATTTCGCCGCTTTCAGGTCTGGAGAACCTTCCAGGCCAACCGCGAAGGAGTGCAGCTGCGGCCACCATGCATCGCTTTTATCCGCATCTTCTACGCGTTTGGCAGCAAAGCGTTTGGTCACGGCAGAGATGATGGATGAGTCCAGACCGCCGGACAGCAGCACGCCGTAAGGCACGTCAGACATCAGGTGACTTTTTACGGACTCTTCCAGAGCATGCTTCAATTCGGCGGCATCTGTGGTGTTGTGTTCAACGGCGGAATATTCCATCCAGTCACGCTGCCAGTAACGACGGATTTCACCATCGGCGCTCGACATGTAGCTTCCCGGCGGGAATTCTTTGATGCTGCGGCACACCGGTACCAGTGCTTTCATCTCGGAAGCGACATACAGATTGCCGTGCTCGTCGTTGCCCATATACAGCGGGATAATGCCGATATGGTCGCGGCCAATCAGATATTGTTGCTTCACGCTGTCCCACAGGATGAAGGCGAACATGCCTTGCAGTTCGTCGAGGAAATCAACGCCTTTTTCCTGATACAGCGCGAGGATAACTTCACAGTCAGAACCGGTTTGGAAAGCGTAACGATCGCTCAACGCAGCACGCAGCGCCTGATGGTTGTAAATTTCGCCGTTAACAGCCAGTACGTGGGTGTGGTCAGCGTTATACAGCGGTTGTGCGCCGTTGTTAACGTCAACAATCGACAGACGCTCATGCACCAGAATGGCTTTATCATCTGCATAAACACCTGACCAATCCGGGCCGCGATGACGCATCAGACGAGAAGATTCCAGCGCTTTCTTGCGCAGCTCAATAGGATCGCTTTTCAGATCCAGCACACCAAAAATTGAACACATAACTGACTCCTGATCTCACCTTGTGGCGAAGTTATTTCTACGTTTGTCCGGCAGCCTTGACTGCGTGATGCATAAGAAAATGCGCTAAATGGTGGTGTTAGCGCAAGCAAAATTGCGATTCTTTGATAAAAAGAATGTTGATGGGCAAGTAATATTGAATATTATTCACTTTATGCGTGGTTATTTTAGATGTCATCTAATGAAATGGCCTTTTTGTTCATTTTGTGGTCATGCTGCGAGCGGCAAACTCAGGCTTAACCCCAGAAAAAACAAAAGCCCTGCATGAGCAGGGCTATAAGAAGAGGTGATGACTGGGTTCAGAACAGGTCGATATCGGCAACCGACGGATAAATCCAATCCGGGCGGAAAGGCATGGCATCAATATCACTCAGCGTGGATACGCCAGACAGCACCAGAATGGTTTCCAAACCCGCCTGGAAGCCTGCCAGAATGTCTGTGCGCAAGTTATCGCCGACAATCACCGTCTCTTCCGAATGCGCATGCATCTTGTTTAACGCTGCGCGCATGATGTACGGACTCGGCTTGCCGACATAAAACGGTTTACGGCCGGAAATGGTTTCGATGCCCGCGCAGAGCGCTCCGCACGCCGGAACAAAGCCGCGCGCGTGCGTATCGGGATTGGTGGCGATAAAACGTGCGCCATTGGCCACGAAGAAAGCGGCTTTATGCATCATCTCCCAGTTGAAGGAGCGCGTTTCTCCAACGATGACGAAATCTGGATTGACATCAGTGATGGTGAAGCCGGCTTTATACAGCTCATGAATCAGCGCACCTTCACCGATCACGTAGGCTTTTTTCCCTTCCTGGCGGCGCAGGAAATCGGCGGTCGCCATCGCCGAGGTGTAAAACACTGAATCGGGGACGTCAATGCCAGCGTTGGCAAAACGGTTCGCTAGATCCAGCGCGGTTTGCGAAGGATAGTTGGTCAACACCACCAACGGCATATCCTTCGCCAGAATGCGCTGCAGAAATTCGTTCGCGCCGGGAACGGCGGTATTGTCGTGCATCAACACGCCGTCGATGTCACAGATTACGCTTTTAATCGTCATAAATTGCATCCGGTCGGGCCCGCTAAAAAAGCAGGCTGGTGATTACTCTTCCAGCAGATGTTGCAGCAAAATGCCATTCAGCATAGCGCGTTTTGCCAGCGCAAAGGCGCCAATAGCCGAGCGATGATCGAGCTCGGAACGCACCACCGGCAAGTTTTTACGAAAAGCGGGAAGCGTCTGCGTGTTAATGCACCCTTCAATGGCAGGAAACAGCACTTTATCGGCTTCAGTGATTTCACCGGCTAACACCACTTTTTGTGGATTGAATAAGTTGATGGCGATAGCAATCGCCTTTCCTAAATAGCGGCCGACATATTCAATTACTTCACACGCCAGTGCGTCGCCGTGATTAGCGGCGCGGCAAATCTGCGGCATCAGACAGTCATTCAAGGTTAATGAACTGGGATAGCCTTGGTTCAACAGGTGGCGCACGCGGTTTTCAATCGCACCGTTCGCTGCAATGGTTTCCAGGCAGCCAAAGTTGCCGCAGTGGCAACGTTCACCCAAAGGATCAACCTGAATATGACCAATCTCACCGACGTTACCGTTACTGCCGAGGAAAATGTGGCCGTTGGCGATGATTCCGGCACCGGTTCCGCGATGCAAACGCACCAGAATGGAGTCTGCGCAGTCGCGACTTGCACCGAAGTAGTGCTCGGCCAGCGCCAGGCTGCGAATGTCATGGCCCACAAAGCTGGTGACGTTAAAGCGTTTTTTCAGGCTGGAAACCAGAGGCCAGTGACTTACCGCGATGTGCGGCATATAGCGAATGATGCCGTTAATGGGATCGACCAAACCGGGCAGAATCACTGAAATGGCAATCAGCTCATGAATCTTCCGCTGATGCGCCGCCATAAAGGCGCTGATGGCATTGAACAGCGCATTCTCCAGCGTTTCCTGGGTGCGCTCCGGCAGCGGATAATCTTCCTGCGCCAGCGATTTCCCACTCAGATCAAACAGCGTCAACGTGGCGTCATTACGCCCTAAGCGCACGCCTATAGTATGAAAATGCCGGGTTTCAGTAATGATGGAGATGGCGCGACGCCCACCGGTGGAGGCCTGTTGCTCCACCTCTTTGATGAGGCCGCGCTCGATGAGCTGGCGGGTAATTTTGGTGACACTGGCGGGCGCAAGTTGACTGTGTTCGGCAATCTGAATGCGCGAAATCGGCCCCTGTTGATCGATTAGCCGATAGACGGCTGCACTATTAAGTTGTTTAACAAGATCAACATTTCCTATTTGAGACTGGCCGCCAGTGGTCATTCAATGCTTACTCGCTGAGGACGTTGTCTCCGTTGACGAACGTCTTAGTGATTTGATAATCGCGGGTAAAGACAGTCAGGTTGGCGACTTTTCCTGCTTCGACCGTGCCTAACTGCTTCTCCACACCCATCGCCTGCGCCGGATAGAGCGTCGCCATACGCAGCGCTTCATCAAGAGCGATACCGCAATGTTCAACGCTGTTCTGCACCGCTTCAATCATGGTCAAGGCAGAACCGCTGAGCGTACCGTTCTCGTCAACGCACAGGCCATCGCGATAGTATATTGTTTTGCCTGCAAAAATGAATTGATCAATCGACGCGCCCGCCGGTGCTGTGGCATCCGTCACTAACACCAGTTTGTCGCCTTTAATGCGTTTTGCATTGCGCACATTAGCGTAATGGACATGTAAACCATCCGCAATGATGCCGCAGTATACATCAGGCGAATCAAACAGCGCACCGATCAGACCTGGCTCACGTCCGGCAAAGGTTGGCATAGCATTATAAAGATGCGTGGCAAAACTGACGCCCGCGCTGAAGCCAATTTTTGCTTCTTCATAAGTTGCGTTGGAGTGACCGGCTGAAACAATGATGCCGGCATTGCGCAGCTTCCGAATCACTTCGCTGCCTGCATTTTCAGGTGCCAGCGTGACTTTAGTAATGACATCGGCATTGGCGCACAGGAAATCTACCAGCTCGGCATCCGGCAAACGAATCAGTTCAGGATTGTGCGTGCCTTTCTTGGCTTTATTCAGCCACGGACCTTCCAGATGGAGGCCGATGGCCTGATTCTGATGCTTTTCCAGATAGGCGCGCATGGTTTCGACGGCGCGTTTCATCAGCGCATCGGTGCTGGTAATCAGCGTCGGCAGATAGCTGGTGCAGCCTGACTTCTCGTTGGCGCGCTGCATGATCTCCAGCGTTTCAACGCTCAGTGCATTGATGTCATCGTTGAACTGCACGCCACCGCAGCCGTTGAGCTGCAAATCAATAAAACCAGGAGCGATAAACGCACCAGCCACATCCTGCTGTGCAATTGCCGCGTCCAGGGCATCACGCGGACACACGCGCTCAATCAGGCCATCCGCAATCACAACCGCATGATTGTCCAGTATTTCATGACCGGTAAAAATTCGGCCGTTTACTAATGCGTACATCGTTTCTCTCCCAGCTAAGCCTGCTGCCTGAACGCAGCAGGTTTTGTTACAACGTGTTCTCACACACCTTTCATATTTTCCGCTTCCATTTCGCGGAAATATTTCACGGTTTTCACTTTCAGTTCCATGGTGGCGGGCTCGTCACAGACCACGACAGATTTGGCATGCAGCTGCAGGCAGCTGATGGTCCACATGTGGTTGACGTTACCTTCAACCGCCGCCTGCAGCGCTTGCGCTTTCAGATGGCCGGTAACCAGAATCATCACTTCTTCGGCATCCAGCAGCGTACCGACACCGACCGTCAGGGCGTATTTCGGCACCTGATCCACATCACCGTTAAAGAAACGTGAGTTTGCGATGCGCGTGTCGTGCGTCAGGGTTTTGATGCGTGTACGTGAGGAGAGTGAAGAAGCCGGTTCGTTGAAGGCGATGTGACCGTCGTTGCCCACGCCGCCCATAAACAGGTTAATTTTGCCGTAAGCGCGGATCTTCTCTTCGTATTGACGACATTCTGCGTCAATATCTTCGGCATTGCCATTCAGAAGATTGATATTTTTCGGTTGAATATCAACATGATCGAAAAAGTTACGGTACATAAAGCTGTGGTAACTTTCCGGATGCTCTTTTGGCAGGCCAACGTACTCATCCATATTGAAGGTGACAACGTGCTCGAAACTAACCTGGCCCGCTTTGTGCATGTCAATCAGGTGCTTGTACGCTTCCAGTGGTGTTCCACCGGTTGGCAGACCCAGCACGAAAGGACGTTCTGCGCTAGGCTTAAACGCATTAATGCGGTTAACAATGTGGCGTGCAGCCCATTTACCCACTTGGGTCGGTGTGGCCAACGGGATCAGTCTCATGTCTTCACCTCAATTAAGATTGGAAATGTGGAGTTGCCGTTTCTCTGACAGTTTTCTGCTTTAAGCGTAATGCGTTTAAGCGTAGCCATCCGGGAAAAGTGCGACTCGATATTTTTCATCATAAAATAAGTTTGTGGTGCTGGCTAGCATTTCGCATTATCAAACCACCATTTTGGTGATTAAAGTCACAGTTGTAGTGGTTTTAATTTGCGAGGCGAATTAATTTGTCTTTACACTGCGCCTCGTGGTGAAAAGTGTCATCAAGGTACCGGGCGACAGGATAATAAAATCAACCTGCGTCACGGCAAAACGCCAGTCTCATAGGGGGAGAATAAGGTGAGTGTATTAGGATATCTGCAAAAGGTCGGCCGCGCGCTTATGGTGCCAGTAGCGACTCTGCCGGCAGCGGCAATCTTGATGGGTGTTGGATATTGGATCGATCCAGATAGCTGGGGCGCAGGTAATGCGCTGGCGGCACTGCTGATCAAATCCGGTTCGGCGATCATCGACAACATGTCCGTGCTGTTTGCCATTGGTGTGGCATACGGTATGTCAAAAGATAAAGATGGTGCAGCAGCGTTAACCGGCTTCGTCGGCTTCCTGGTGGTGACCACACTCTGTTCACCGGCTGCGGTAGCGATGATTCAGAAAATACCGGTGGAGCAAGTGCCTGCCGCCTTCGGTAAAATCAATAACCAGTTTGTTGGTATCCTGGTGGGTATTCTCTCTGCTGAGGTTTATAACCGCTTCAGCCATGTTGAGCTGCCAAAAGCGCTGTCATTCTTCAGCGGCCGCCGTCTGGTGCCGATCCTTGTCTCCTTCCTGATGATCGTCGTCGCCTTCGTACTGATGTACATCTGGCCGATCATTTTCGGTGGACTGGTAAGCTTTGGTGAGCACATCCAAAAAATGGGTTCAATCGGTGCGGGCGTCTATGCCTTCTTTAACCGTCTGCTGATTCCTGTTGGCCTGCATCACGCACTGAACTCGGTATTCTGGTTCGACGTTGCTGGCATTAACGATATTCCTAAATTCCTCGGCGGCGCGCAGTCTATCGCTGAAGGTACCGGTATCCCAGGCATCACCGGTCGTTATCAGGCGGGCTTCTTCCCAATCATGATGTTCGGTCTCCCAGGTGCAGCGCTGGCAATTTACCACTGCGCACGCCCAGAAAACCGCGCCAAAGTCGGCGGTATCATGCTGGCGGCGGCTTTTGCAGCCTTCTTTACCGGTATCACCGAACCGCTGGAATTCTCCTTCATGTTCGTGGCGCCGGTGCTGTATGTGATTCACGCGGCACTGACAGGTCTTTCTGTGTTCATCGCCGCGAGCATGCAGTGGATTGCCGGTTTCGGCTTCAGTGCGGGTCTGGTGGATATGGTGCTGTCAACGCGAAACCCGCTGGCGGTCCACTGGTGGATGCTGATCCCACAAGGTTTGGTGTTCTTCGTTATCTACTACGCGGTGTTCCGCTTCACCATCCAGAAATTTAACCTGATGACGCCGGGCCGCGAACTCTCTGCGGGCGATGAAACTGATGGTTATGACGTCAATGTCGATAACAGCGGCAACGGTGAAAGCCAAACTGAATCGCTGGCACGTCGTTACATTGCGGCGGTGGGGGGCTCAGAAAACCTGACCCACATCGATGCCTGTATCACTCGTCTGCGTTTGAACGTTAAAGATTCTGCGCAGGTTAATGAAGGTGTGGCTAAGCGTCTCGGTGCTTCCGGTGTGATTCGTCTGAACAAACAAAGCGTGCAGGTCATCGTCGGTACTCAGGCGGAAAGCATTGCGATGGCAATGAAAACTGTCCTGAGCAAAGGTCCGGTTGCGGCATCTGCTGCCGCGTCAACGGCTGCGCCTGCTGCGGCTGTGAAACCACAGGCGGTGCTAAACAGCGAAAAAGCTGTGATTGCTACGCTGCTGGCACCAGTAACCGGTGACATTGTTGCGCTGGAAAATGTGCCTGACGAAGCGTTCGCCAGTAAGGCAGTCGGCGATGGTCTGGCGATCAAACCAACCGGTAAAACTGTGGTTGCGCCAACCGCCGGAACCGTAGTGAAAATCTTCAATACTAACCATGCGTTCTGCCTCGAAGCGGAAAACGGTGTCGAGATCGTCGTGCACATGGGGCTGGATACGGTGGCACTGGAAGGTAAAGGCTTCACGCGTCTGGTTGAAGAGGGCACAACGGTCACTGCAGGTCAGCCAATCCTGGAAATGGATTTAGACTTCCTCAATGCCAACGCCCGCTCGATGATCAGTCCGGTTGTGGTCAGCAACAGCGATGATTTCGCTGGTCTGAATTTACTGGCAACCGGTTCAGTGGTTGCAGGCCAAACCCCGCTGTACGAGGTTAAAGGCTAAGTCCTTGTGATTGAGCCAGAAGGCAGGAAGCGATTCCTGCCTTTTTTGTTTTAAAACGACCAACAAACGGTTGTTTCCCTCCTGTGCTTTGTGGATCATACTCCGTTACTTCGTGGTACAAATCACCCGTTATAGTTTTTGAGGATTTTGAGATGAGTGAGGCTGAAGCCCGCCCAACGAACTTTATTCGTCAGATCATCGACGAAGATTTGGCGAGCGGTAAGCACAACAGTGTGCATACCCGTTTCCCGCCTGAGCCCAATGGTTATCTGCATATTGGCCATGCGAAATCTATCTGCCTGAACTTTGGTATCGCGCAAGACTACCAAGGTCAGTGCAATCTGCGTTTCGACGACACTAACCCAGTAAAAGAAGATCTGGAGTTTGTTGAATCCATTAAGCGTGATGTGCAATGGCTGGGCTTTGAGTGGAGCGGCAACATTCGTTACTCCTCAGACTACTTCGACCAACTGTTCAACTATGCGGTTGAGCTGATCAACAAAGGCCTGGCCTATGTTGATGAACTGTCAGCAGATGAGATCCGTGAATATCGCGGTTCCCTGACGGCACCGGGCAAAAACAGTCCGTATCGCGATCGCAGCGTGGAAGAGAACTTAGCGCTGTTCCAGAAGATGCGCGATGGCGGTTTCGAAGAGGGCAAAGCCTGTCTGCGTGCCAAAATCGACATGGCGTCCAGTTTCATCGTGATGCGTGATCCAGTGCTGTATCGCATTAAGTTTGCCGATCACCATCAGACTGGCAGCAAGTGGTGCATCTATCCGATGTACGACTTCACCCATTGCATTTCGGATGCGATTGAAGGCATTACGCACTCACTCTGTACGCTGGAGTTCCAGGACAACCGTCGTCTGTACGATTGGGTGCTGGATAACATCACCATTCCGGTTCATCCACGGCAGTACGAATTTTCACGCCTGAATCTGGAATACGCGGTGATGTCGAAGCGTAAACTGACTCAGCTGGTGAGCGAGAAGGTTGTCGAAGGCTGGGACGATCCGCGCATGCTGACCGTATCTGGTCTGCGTCGTCGTGGTTACAGCGCCGCTTCCATCCGTGAATTCTGCCGCCGTATTGGTGTGACCAAACAGGACAATATCGTGGAGATGGCTTCACTGGAATCGTGCATTCGTGACGATCTTAATGAAAACGCACCGCGTGCGATGGCCGTAATGGATCCGCTTAAAGTGGTGATCGAGAACCTGCCTGCCGGTCACGAAGAGATCATCAGCATGCCGAATCATCCGAATAAACCGGAGATGGGCACGCGTGAAGTGCCATTCAGTCGTGAAGTGTGGATTGATCGCGCGGATTTCCGTGAAGAAGCCAACAAGCAGTACAAACGTCTGGTACTGGGCAAAGAAGTGCGTCTGCGTAATGCATACGTGATCCGTGCCGAGCGAGTAGCGAAGGATGATGAGGGCAATATCACTTGCATCTATTGTACCTGCGACGTTGATACGCTGAGCAAAGATCCGGCCGATGGCCGCAAAGTGAAAGGCGTTATCCATTGGGTTTCTGCGATTCACGCGCTGCCAGCGGAATTCCGCCTGTACGATCGTCTTTTCAGTGTGCCAAATCCGGGCGCGGCGGAGGATTTCCTCACCACCATCAACCCGAACTCACTGGAAATCAAACAGGGCTTCGTGGAGCCAGGTTTGCGTGCAGCCGATCCAATGGCGCCGTACCAGTTTGAACGTGAAGGCTATTTCTGTGCGGATAGCGTCTATTCACAGCCATCCAAGCTGGTGTTTAACCGCACCGTTGGTTTACGTGATACCTGGGCAAAAATCGGCGATTAATATTTTTTGTCGCTAGCACGATATGATCATGAAAGGGCGAGCAATCGCCCTTTTTTATTGTCTCGATTTAACCAGATACGACCTTTTATGCTGCTCCCTGCAATTAGCCATTAATTCCTTATTTGCGACTATTCTGACTTTAGCAAAATTAAACCATTTGCCAGTGTGAAAAACTTTTTTTCAGGTAGGCTATGCGCTCTCAGCCGTTGCTCTGCGGGTAATCAAAGGATAAAAAATGACAAGTCTCGCCCTGGAAGCCAAACATAGCGTGGTGGTTTTACATCAGCTTATCGAACGTATTTTTAATCAGGCAGAAGGCAGTGATGACAGCATTGATCTGTTCTTGTCGTACTTTCATCCCGACTTCAAAATGGTCACGCCACAGGGTAAACAGCTTGATCTTAATGAGATGGAAACACTGTTTCGCCAGTTGCAGGGACAGCGTGAAGGGATGCGAATTGCCACCAGTGAGCACGCCATCATTTCGCAGCAAAGTGAGGAAGTCACGATTCAGTATCGTGAATTGCAGATGATGAATGGCATCAATCAGAGCCGCATTTCTCTTGCGGTGCTGGATTGCAGCACCGCCATTCCGCGCTGGCGCTACTTGCAGGAAACGCTCGTTGCCTGATTTCAGATATAAAAAAACCGGCTTAAGCCGGTTTTTTTATACTGCATAGCACACTCAATTACTTATCGTGGAGCGTATCGTCTTCGCGGCAGTCTCCCAGAGCACAGTGACCATACAGGTACAGGCTGTGGTTGCTAAGCTTGATGCCGTGGCGAGTAGCAATTTCACGCTGACGCGTTTCGATTGATTCATCGCTGAATTCGATAACTTTGCCACAATCCAGGCAGATCAAATGATCGTGATGATGTTGCTGAGTCAGTTCGAAGACAGACTTACCGCCTTCAAAGTTATGACGGGTTACGATGCCCGCGTCGTCAAACTGGTTAAGAACGCGATAAACCGTTGCCAGACCAATCTCTTCGCCCATATCGATCAGGCGCTTATACAAATCTTCCGCACTGACGTGATGGGACTCGGGGCCGGGTCCCTGAAGCACTTCCAGAATTTTCAGTCTGGGTAGCGTGACTTTCAGGCCAGCCTTCTTCAATGCGGAGTTGTTGTCAGTCATGCGGATATTGTCCTGTTACTTTGCTAGTCACTTGCGGCGCAGGGGCCTTGAATGTTTAGGTCAACGCGCATTCTCATTTGCGTCTCATTATAGAACTCAAGCAGTGAAATGAAAACCAAGGCAACGTCCTTAATCACCAAAGGTTGTAAGGATAACGTCACTAATGTCTTCAGGACGCTTGGGTTTTGGATTCCATTTCACTCAGCCTCATTCTACTGCCAGAGGAATAAGCGGATGACCATTGCGGGTATTCTACAGATTTGCGGGGAAAAGTTAAAAAACCGTAGCTATTATTTTTATAGGTAATTCCGTTGCCCGATGTGAGGCAGCGCGCACATCGGGCAGAGGAGGGAATTAAGCTTCAATAATCTCTTTCAGCTGCAACTCGTCGAAGATCTGCTTCACCCATTTATCAACACGTTCGTTGGTCAATTCTGGTTGACGATCTTCATCAATTGCCAGACCGAGGAAGTTTTTGTCATCGGCGAGGCCTTTAGAGGCTTCGAAGTGATAGCCTTCGGTTGGCCAGTGACCCACAATCACCGCACCGTTAGGCTCGATGATGTCACGGATGGTGCCCATCGCGTCACAGAAGTATTCGGCGTAATCTTCCTGATCGCCACAACCAAACAGCGCTACCAGCTTGCCATTGAAATCAATCTCTTCCAGCGTCGGGAAGAAATCATCCCAGTCGCACTGCGCTTCGCCGTAATACCAGGTTGGAATGCCCAGCAGCAGGATGTCGAACGCATCGAGATCTTCTTTGGTGCTCTTAGCAATGTCATGCACTTCGGCGACATCTTTACCCAGTTGTTTCTGGATCATCTTTGCAATGTTTTCAGTGTTGCCGGTATCGCTGCCGAAGAAAATGCCTACGATTGCCATGGGTTAGGTAACCTCTTGAATCCTGATTGTGAAAGTAAGTCAGTTGACTGCACAGTTATGCGAATAATAGCAGACCGGTAAAAAGTGCGGAACTTGTAAAGCCGTGACTTTGTGTTCCAGCGTGCGGTCTTCGCGCGTTAAGACAGTTTGAGCTGTGCCAGCAGCATTTGTTCAATCAATTCGCTGCGACTGATGTTTTGCTGATCGGCCAGCGTGCTGAGCGCGTCAACCGCCTCGCTCGACATCTTCAGCTCAACACGACGCAGCCCACGCACTTTATCGCGCTTGAGCTGGTTGCGTTTGTTGATGCGTAACTGTTCATCACGCGTCAGCGGGCTGGTTTTCGGGCGACCAGGACGCCGCTCGTCTGCGAAGAGATCAAGCGTCGTGCGGTCTGTCTGTTCTTTTGCCATGGTTTGTAAAACTGAGTGGGCGCGAACGGCGGAAAGGCGCTGCGCGATTAAAACATTATCGGCCCGACCACGGTGAAAAAATATCCGTGGCAAATTTTTAGCGCGACATCATACTCCAGCGCCTTCCCTGACGCCAACCCTAAAGCGCAAGCGGCAAGCTTTTGCTTTTACAGGTTAAAAAAACGCCGAACGGCGCGTAACACCGCATCGGGTTTCTCGGCGTGCACCCAATGTCCAGCGCCGCTGATCACATGTGCATGCGCCTGCGGGAACTGACGCAGCAGCGCATCGCGATGCTGATTATCCAGATAAGGCGAGTCGCCGCCGCGGATAAACAGTGCCGGATGCGGCCACGCAGGAATCTCTTCCCAGCCGGAAATGGTGCTGTAGTTATCCCACAGCACCGGCACATTAAAGCGCCATTCGCCCTCTGCGAAAGATTTGAGGATGAACTGGATCACGCCTTCTTCATCAATATGCTGACGCATTACTTCAGCGGCTTCGCTGCGGCGCGTGACGCCCGCGGCGCTCACGGCCCGAATAGCGGCAAAAATTTCGTCATGGCGGCGCGTTTGGTAATCAACGGGCGCGATATCGATCATCACCATTTTTTCGATACGTTCCGGCGCGATGGCACTGAGCGCCATGGCGATTTTGCCGCCCATCGAGTGTCCTATCACACCCGCGCGATCGATATGGTGCGCATCCAGCGTTTCGACGATGTCCTGCGCCATCACGTGATAATTCATCTCATCGCTGCGTGCCGACAAGCCGTGGTTGCGCACATCAACCTGCAGCGTCGGACGTGCGTCACGCACCCCACGCGCCAGCACGCCAAGGTTATCAAGGCTGCCAAAAAGACCATGGATCAATAGAATCGGTGTGGCGTCGGGGGCAGATTGTTCAGTTTGCAGACGGGCGTTCAAAATCATGGCTAAAGTTCTTACGGTTGTGACCTTGGCTTAGGTTATCATGGATTCACCTGTCCAGCAGTCAGGCCGGAAGGCATTAGGGCATATTCCGACTTTTGCCTGGAAACGTTGCCAACGCTATCGGCTGCCACGGATTTAACTTTATAATCCTTATGTTAGAACCCGCTCACGTTTTGCACGACTGGATTTTGCTAAGGCCGTTGCATTAATGCGTGGTTCTGTCATTTGCCAGAATCGTACGGAAAAAGATGAAAACGATTGAAGTTGACGAAGAACTCTACCGTTATATTGCCAGCCACACGCAGCACATTGGTGAAAGCGCCTCTGATATTTTGCGCCGCATGTTGAAGTTCACCGCTGGACAGGGCGCACCTGCTGCGCCTGCCGCTGGTGTATCAGTGAAAGAAGCGCAACCTGCCAGCCGCGAAGCGCGTCCTCAGGATCGCGTCCGTGCGGTACGTGAGCTGCTGCTCTCCGATGAATATGCCGAGCAGAATAAGGCGGTTAACCGCTTCATGTTGGTACTGTCAACGCTCTATCGTCTTGATCCGGCGGCGTTTGCTGAAGCGACTGCCTCGCTGCAGGGCCGTACCCGCGTCTACTTTGCGGGCGACGAGCACACGCTGCTGCAAAATGGCACCCATACCAAGCCGAAGCACGTTCCCGGCACGCCGTACTGGGTGATCACGAATACCAATACAGGTCGCAAATGCAGCATGGTGGAACACATCATGCTGGCTATGCAGTTCCCACAGGAACTGACAGAGAAAGTTCGCGGCACCATTTAACTGAAGCGTCAGGGAGAAGCGCCAATGGCCAATCACCCCCGTGCCGGGCAGCCTGCCCAGCAGAGCGATTTGATTAACGTTGCACAATTAACCTCGCAGTATTACGTCCTGAAGCCCGATGTGGCGAATCCGGATCATGCGGTGAAATTTGGCACTTCAGGCCACCGCGGCAGCGCGGGACGCCAAAGCTTCAACGAACAGCACATTTTGGCGATCGCGCAGGCGATTGCTGAAGAGCGCAAAAAGAATGGCATCACCGGTCCATGCTACGTCGGTAAAGACACGCATGCGCTGTCTGAGCCGGCGATTCTGTCGGTGCTGGAAGTGCTGGCCGCTAACGGCGTGGACGTGATTGTGCAGCAGGACAACGGCTATACGCCAACGCCTGCTATCTCTAATGCGATTCTTGAGCACAACAAACGCGGCGGCGCGCAGGCGGACGGCATTGTTATCACGCCTTCGCACAACCCACCGGAAGATGGCGGTATTAAATATAATCCGCCAAACGGTGGCCCGGCTGATACCAACGTCACCAAAGTGGTGGAAGATCGCGCTAACCAGCTGATCAAAGGCGAGCTGAAAGACGTGAAACGTCTGCCGCTGGATCAGGCATGGGCGAGCGGTCACATCGTTGAGCAGGATCTGATCCAGCCGTATGTTGAAGGTCTGGCGCAGGTGATTGACTTCGCCGCCATCCAGAAAGCCGGCCTGAAAATTGGCGTCGATCCATTAGGCGGCTCCGGTATTGCTTACTGGCAGCGCATTGCTGAGCACTACAAGCTGGATCTGACCATCGTTAACGATGCGATCGACCAGACTTTCCGCTTCATGCATCTGGATAAAGATGGTGTGGTGCGTATGGACTGCTCATCTGAATGCGCGATGGCCGGCTTGCTGGCATACAAAGACAAATTCGACCTGGCCTTTGGTAACGATCCCGATTACGACCGCCATGGCATCGTCACGCCTGCGGGTCTGATGAATCCGAACCACTATCTGGCGGTGGCGATCAACTACCTGTTCCAGCATCGTCCACAGTGGGGCAAAGAGGTTGCTGTTGGTAAAACTCTGGTTTCCAGCGCAATGATCGACCGCGTCGTCAACGACATTGGCCGCAAGCTGGTAGAAGTACCGGTTGGGTTCAAATGGTTCGTTGATGGTCTGTTCGATGGCAGCTTCGGTTTCGGCGGTGAAGAGAGCGCGGGCGCATCCTTCCTGCGTTTCGATGGCTCAGCCTGGTCAACCGATAAAGACGGCATCATTATGTGTCTGCTGGCCGCTGAAATCACCGCGGTCACCGGCAAGAACCCGCAGCAGCATTATGACGAGCTGGCAGAGCGCTTTGGTGCGCCAAGCTATAACCGTCTGCAGGCTCCGGCGACTTCGGCACAGAAAGCGGCGCTGTCTAAGCTGTCACCAGAAATGGTGAGCGCTGATACGCTGGCGGGTGATCCGATCACCGCACGCCTGACTGCCGCGCCGGGTAACGGTGCGTCAATCGGTGGTCTGAAAGTGATGACTGAAAACGGCTGGTTTGCCGCGCGTCCATCAGGTACAGAAGACGCTTACAAAATCTACTGCGAAAGCTTCCTGGGTGCTGAACATCGTCAGCAAATCGAGAAAGAAGCGGTTGAGATTGTTAGCGAAGTACTGAAAAACGCCTGATTGGGCAATTAAGAAAAAGGCCGCTTAGCGGCCTTTTTTTATGGCATAAATCGGTAGCCGATACCGGTTTCGGTCAGCAAATGGCTGGGCTGGGTGGGATTCGCTTCCAGCTTCTGCCGCAAGTGGCCCATATAGATGCGCAAATAGTGGCTGTGCTCCACCGCATTCGGGCCCCAAACCTGATTCAGCAATTGACGCTGAGTCAGCACTTTTCCGGCATTATTCAGCAGTAAGCTCAGCAGACGAAATTCGGTCGGCGTCAAATGCACTTCATGTTGGTTGCGCAGCACGCGGCGCGCCGCCAAATCGACGCTCACTTCGCCAAATGTTACAATCGGTTCAGGCTGGCTGCTTTGATGGCGACGCAGCGCCACACGCACACGCGCCAGCAGTTCACCAATGCCAAACGGCTTGGTGAGGTAATCATCCGCACCGGCATCCAGCGCATCAATCTTATCCTGCTCATCGCTACGCGCAGACAGCACAATCACCGGCATGCTGCTCCACTGGCGCACTTCACGGATAAAGTCATTGCCATCACCATCCGGCAAGCCGAGATCGAGGATCACCAGATCGGGCTTACGCGTTGCCGCTTCAATCAGGCCGCGCTGCAGTTGCTCCGCTTCCACAATTTTCAGGCCTTCGCTCTCCAGCGCCAGGCGCACGAAACGGCGAATCTCTTTTTCATCTTCCACTATCAAGATGGTCGTCACGCTGCCTCCAGCGGCAAAAAAGTTAACGCACCACTTTAGCAATAAAGCAGCCCGGCGTCCGTCACGAAGTTTTTAACTTGAAGAGATCGTGGAATTCACAATTTTGTAACTAAGTTTCATCACAACACATATTGATGAAAAAAAGCGCAAATATAGTGGTCGGATGAGTAGTAAAATTACACAACAACGGGTAATATCTGAACCAGATCACATTTCAACGCAATGTTTACCACAAGGGGGCCAAAAAATGGATCGATCATATCCACTGTATAAAATCGTACTGCGCCGCGTGCTGGTGGTAGCAATCGGTTTGCTGGCGCTGCCAGTGATGTTATTCCGCTCGGATCGCGCGCGTTTGTACAGTTACCTGCATCGTATGTGGTGCAAAACCAGCACTAAACCGGTTTGGCTGGCGCAGTCGGAAGCGGCTGCCGGCATTCACTGGTAAGCGATTTCAGCGCAGTATTAACCCGGCGACTTCCCGCGAAGCGCCGGGTTTTTTTATCGATAATTTTCCTGCCCACCGCGCGTTCCCGCTGTTATCCCCGCGCATTTCAGCTACACTTAAAACCTCTACAAGATTTCTGAGGTTGTACAAGTATGAGCGAGAAAATTCCTGTTGGTATCAGCGCTTGCCTGCTCGGAGATAATGTCCGATTTGATGGCGGCCACAAACGTTTTGCCTTCGCCACGGACGAACTCGTGCCATTTGTGCGCTTTGAACCTGTATGTCCCGAAATGGCGATTGGCTTACCGACGCCCCGTCCGGCTTTGCGGCTGGTAAAAGAGAGCGATGAAAATATCCATCTCTGTTTCAGTAAAGAGGGCGGCGAAGAGGTGACAGAACAGATGCAGCGCTGGTCTGCTGAGCGGGTGAAGTCGCTGCATCATCTGTGCGGCTACATTCTGTGTGCCAAATCGCCAAGCTGTGGATTGGAACGCGTCCGCGTTTACGAGCCTGAAACCAACAACAACCGTAAAGCAGGCACCGGCATGTTTACTACATTTCTGCAGAAAGAGATGCCGTGGCTGCCGCTGGAAGAGGATGGTCGTCTGCACGATGACGCTATCCGTGAAAACTTTATTGGCCGCGTTTACGCGCTGCATGAATTCAACGAAATGTGGCGCAGCGGATTATCTCGCCACAAGCTGATGGCCTTTCACAGTCGCTACAAACTGCTGCTGCTTTCTCACGCGCAGGATGAGTATCGCGAAATGGGGCGGTTTGTCGCGGCGATGGATCAGTGGGATTCGCTGCAGGATTACGCCTTTGAGTACCGCAATCGCCTGATGCACCTGATGTCACATCAGGCATCGCGACGTAATCACACCAACGTGCTGATGCATGTACAAGGCTACTTCCGTCCGCAACTGAGTTCGCCGCAGCGGCAGGAGCTGGCGCAACTGATTGATCGTTATCGTCAGGGCGTACAGCCGCTGTTAGCACCGATCACCATGCTGAAACACTACATGGCGGAATACCCGCATCCGTGGCTGGCACAGCAGCGCTACTTTGATCCTTATCCGGAAGCGCTGCGTTTGCGCTACGGCCAATAATATCGGGGCTTTATGACCACCCATTTAGTTTGGCTGCGTAACGATCTGCGCATCAATGACAACATGGCGCTGGCCGCTGCCTGCCGCGATAGCCAGGCCAACGTGATTGCGCTGTTTATCGCCACACCGCAGCAGTGGCAGCAGCACCACATGGCGCCAAAGCAGGCGGCGTTCATCCAGCAAAATCTCCTTTTGTTGCAGGCATCGCTGGCCGAACGCGGCATTCCTTTGCACTACCATCAGTGTGATGACTTTGCCGCTTCGATTGATTATCTGGTGGAATTTTGCCAGCAGCAGCAAGTTGATGCGCTGTTCTACAACTATCAGTACGAAATCAACGAACGAGAACGCGATGTGCAGGCGGAGAAACGTCTGGATGCGCAGAGCGTGATTTGTCAGGGATTCGACGACAGCCTGCTGTTGCCGCCGGGCAGCGTGCAAACCGGCAGCAACACCATGTTCAAGGTATTCACGCCGTTCAGCAGAGCTTTTGTTCGTCGCCTGCACCAAAGCTTGCCTGAGTGCTATCACGCGCCGAAAGCGCGTGACGGCGCGCCCATCAGCATCAAAAAGAAGATCCCCGCCTTTGATTATCCCTGTGAAGCTTTTGATGAAACCGTGTTTCCGGCGGGTGAAGAGGCCGCGTTAAAACAGCTGCGCCACTTCGCCAAACAGGCGGTGCAAGATTATCCGGATCAACGTGATTTGCCGGCCATTGACGGTACCAGCCGGTTATCGGCCTATCTGGCGATTGGCGTGTTGTCGCCGCGTCAGTGTCTGCATCGCGTATTAAAAGAGCATCCCGATGCGCTCAACGAAGGCAAGGCTTTTACCTGGCTGAACGAACTGATCTGGCGCGAATTCTATCGTCATCTGATGGTGGCATTTCCCGCGCTGTGTAAGCATCAGCCGTTTGTCGACTGGACGCGCAACGTGGATTGGCAGCAAAACGAAGCACATCTCAAAGCCTGGCAACAGGGCAAAACCGGCTATCCGATTGTTGATGCGGCCATGCGTCAGCTCAACACGCTCGGCTGGATGCATAATCGCTTGCGCATGATTACCGCCAGTTTCCTGGTGAAGGACCTATTTATCGACTGGCGTGAAGGTGAGCGTTATTTCATGCAGCAACTGATCGATGGCGATCTGGCCGCCAACAACGGCGGCTGGCAGTGGGCCGCGTCAACCGGCACCGATGCCGCGCCCTATTTTCGTATCTTCAATCCCACTACGCAGGGAGAGCGCTTCGATAAACAGGGCGCGTTTATCCGTGAGTGGCTGCCGGAATTAAAGGAAGTGCCCGATAGCGATATCCATCAGCCGCAGGTGTGGGCGCAGAAAAATAACAAGAAACTCGATTATCCCGCGCCAATCGTGGAACATAAGGACGCACGTAAAAAGACACTAGACGCCTTTGAGCGCGCTCGCAGCGCGGCTTGAGGCGGTCAGGGAGCCGTAATGAATAATGTCGAGTTAGAACAGATCGTCAATCAGCAGCTGAATAACAGCGCCTTCAGCGACTATGCGCCGAACGGTTTGCAGGTGGAAGGGCGCGCCGAGGTGAAAAACCTCATCACCGGCGTCACCGCCTGCCAGGCGCTGCTGGATGAAGCGGTGAAGCGCAACGCTGATGCGGTGCTGGTGCATCACGGATACTTCTGGAAAAGCGAAGCGCCGGTGATTAAAGGCATGAAGCGCCAGCGTCTGCGCACGCTGCTGGCCAATGATATCAACCTGTATGGCTGGCATCTGCCGCTGGATGCGCATCCCGAGTTGGGTAATAACGCGCAGCTGGCGCGTCTGTTTGATATTGAAGTGAAAGGCGAGATTCAGCCGCTGGTGCCGTGGGGCGAATTGGCAGAACCTTTAAGTGGCGCGGCGCTGGCGGAAAAAATTGCCCAGCGTCTAGGTCGCACACCGCTGCACTGCGGCGATAACGCGCCGGCAGTGATCAAGCGCGTTGCCTGGTGCAGCGGCGGCGGTCAGGGCTTTATTGATAGCGCGGCAGCCTTTGGCGTCGATGCCTTTATTACCGGTGAAGTTTCTGAGCAAACCATTCACAGCGCGCGCGAACAAGGTTTGCACTTCTTTGCCGCTGGACACCACGCGACCGAACGCGGCGGCATCAAGGCGCTGGGCGAATGGTTAGCCGCCCATCATGGCCTTGATGTGACCTTTATCGACATCGATAATCCTGCCTGATTCTTCCATTCTCACGCCCTTAACCTGCGTTAAGGGCGCAAATCTGTTGACACATCTCTGTCACTTTCGCATAACTTATGGCCTTTACGCATAAACGTGATGCCCGGTCGCCATGAATGGCGACCCAACGTTATGTTTTGAATTTGACCAGGAGGTTGTTTTTGCAACGAGCACGTTGTTATCTGCTAGGTGAGCGCGCGGTGGTGCTGGAACTGGAACCGCCGGTTTCGTTGACCAGCCAGCAGCGCATCTGGGGATTGTGTCAGCGACTGCAGCAGAACGAGCAGGTAGAGGAAGTGATTCCTGGAATGAACAACCTGACGTTGCTGCTGCGCGATCCGCAACTCAATGCATTGGACGCCATTGAGCATTTACAGCGCTGGTGGGAAGAGAGCGAAGCACAGCTGCCGGAATCGCGCCGCGTTGAAATCCCGGTGGTGTACGGCGGCGCAGGCGGGCCCGATCTGCAGGTGGTGGCGGATCGCGCCAACATGACGCCAAAGCAAGCGGTAGAACTGCACAGCAGCATCGATTACGTGGTCTATTTCATCGGCTTCCAGCCGGGTTTCCCCTATCTCGGCGGCCTGGATGAGCGTTTACACACGCCGCGCCGCGCGGAACCGCGCGTGATTGTGCCGAGCGGCTCAGTGGGCATCGGCGGCAGCCAAACCGGTATTTATCCGTTAGCCGCGCCTGGCGGCTGGCAACTGATTGGTCACACACCGCTTAGCCTGTTCGATCCACTCCAGCATCCACCGACACTGTTACGCCCCGGCGATAGCGTGCGCTTTGTGCCGCAGCAGGAGGGCGTATGTTGAAAATTCTCCGCGCGGGCATGATGACCTCGCTACAAGACCACGGCCGCACCGGCTTCCGCCAATACGGCATCAGTGTAGGCGGCGCGCTCGATCAACCAGCAATGCGCACCGCCAATATGCTGGTGGGCAACCCCGAGCAGAGCGCGGTGCTGGAAATCGTGCTGGGACAATTTAAAGCGCAGTTTACCCGTGACGGCTGGTTTGCGCTGACGGGTGCGGGCTGCAATGCCGATCTGGATGGCAAACCGGTCTGGACCGGCTGGCGTCTGCCGGTGAAAAAAGGGCAGGTGCTGACGCTGGCAACGCCAACGCGCGGTATGCGCAGCTATCTGACGGTCAACGGTGGCTTTGCCGTGCCGGAAATGCTCGGTTCGGTGAGTACCGATCTTAAGGCGGCGTTTGGTGGTTGGCAGGGACGTAAACTGCAGGACGGCGACGAACTGCCGTTGGGCAAACCGACGCGCGACTTCAAAGATAAAGCCGGCGTACGTCAGCTGCTGTGGGGCAACCGCATCCGCGCCTTAGCGGGCCCGGAATATAATGAGTTCTCGCGTGAGGCGCAGCAGGGTTTCTGGCGTAGCCCGTGGAAGCTCAGTCCGCAAAGTAACCGCATGGGCTATCGCCTGCAGGGACGTCAACTGCATCGCGATGCAACGCGCGATTTGCTGTCGCACGGTTTAGTGCCCGGCGTAGTGCAGGTGCCGCCCAATGGTCAGCCGATTGTGTTGATGGCGGATGCACAAACCACCGGCGGCTATCCACGCATTGCCTGCATCATCGAAGCCGATCTCTATCATCTGGCGCAAATTCGCCTCGGCGAGCCGATTCACTTTATCCACTGCACGCTGGAAGACGCGATTCACGCCAAACAGCATCAACAACGTTCGTTCGACCAAATAGCCTGGGGATTGGCACATGAAGATTGATCTTAACGCCGATCTCGGCGAAGGCAGCGCCAGCGATCAGGAACTGCTGACGCTGGTGAGTTCAGCCAATATCGCCTGCGGCTTCCACGCCGGTGATGCGCAAACCATGCTGCAATCGGTGCGCTGGGCCAAAGCGTCTGGCGTGGCGATTGGCGCCCATCCGAGTTTCCCCGATCGGGAAAACTTCGGTCGTACCGCCATGCAGCTGCCGCCAGAAACCGTGTATGCGCAGATGATCTACCAGATTGGTGCGTTGAAAAGCATTGCGGAGAGCGAAGGCGAACGGCTGGTGCACGTCAAACCGCACGGCATGCTGTACAACCAGGCGGCGGGCGATCCGCAGCTGGCGGATGCCATTGCGCGCGCGGTGAAAGCCGTGGATGCCGGATTGATTCTGGTGGGTTTGGCGGGCAGCGCATTGATTGCGGCGGCGGCGCATCATGGTCTGCGCACCCGCGAAGAGGTGTTTGCCGATCGCGGCTATCTGGCGAGCGGGGCGTTAGTGCCACGCAGCCAGCCGCACGCGATGATTGAAGATGCCGACCAGGCGCTGGCGCAAACGCTGGCGATGGTACAGCAGCGTCAGGTGCAGAGCATCAGCGGAGGATGGGTCAAGGTTAACGCTGAAACCGTCTGTTTACATGGCGATGGCGCACATGCGCTGCAGTTCGCCCGCACGCTGCGCGCGGCGTTTGCGACCAATCAGATTGCGGTCACCAGCGCATAACGTTTTTACTCATTGCCCGGCATCACGCCGGGCTTTGTCTTTTCACATAAGGGAACAACATGGATAACGTGGTAAACCTCTGGCCGCTGTTGGGTATCGCCGCCATCATTCTGGGTTTTGTGCTGCGCTTTAACCCGGTGCTGGTGGTAATTGTGGCGGGCTTCGTCACCGGGCTGGCGGCACATCTGCCGCTGGCAGACATTCTGGAAAAACTCGGCTCGGGCTTCCTCAATACGCGTAACCTGCCGCTGATTCTGCTGCTGCCGCTGGCGGTTATCGGCCTGCTGGAGCGTCATGGCCTGAAGGAGCGCGCGCAAAGCTGGATCGCGCAGATCAAAACCGCCACCGCCGGACGCTTACTGATCGTCTACCTGTTTGTGCGTGAAGCCACCGCCGCGCTGGGCTTGACCAGCCTCGGTGGCCATCCGCAGATGGTACGTCCGCTGCTGGCGCCGATGGCTGAAGGCGCTACCGAAAACCGTTACGGTGACGTCCCGCCAGACGTGCGCCATCGTCTGCGTGCCATGTCTGCGGCGACCGATAACATTGGTCTGTTCTTCGGCGAGGATATCTTCGTTGCCTTTGGCGCGATTATCTTCATGCATAACTTCATGCAGGAATCTGCCGGTATCAGCACCGAACCGCTGCATATCGCGTTGTGGGGCATCCCGACCGCCCTTTGTGCTTTCCTCATTCATTCAGCTCGTCTGGTGCGTCTTGATCGCCAGCTGTCGCGTGAATTGGGCGCGTTAAACCAGCAGGCGCTGAACGCCAAAGGAGGGAAGTAATGTTCCAGCAACAATATTTGATGTGGCTGGCAGGCGTGATCCTGCTGGTGGTCGCCGTGCTTTCCTGGCGTGACAGCGCTAACCCGCGTCGTTTTACCACCGGGCTGTTCTGGGCATTGTATGGTCTGATTTTCCTGATTGGTGAGGGTGCTTACCAGCTGATGGGACAATGGGCAGGCGATGCCGAACTGGGCCGCCGCTGGTTGCATATTGGCGTGGGCGTGGCGGTGGTGTTGATGGCGCTGATTGCCGGTTTCGGTGGCGTGCGTCTGGGTCGTTATCATCAGCGCAGCGATGAGCAGAAACAGGAGAGCGCTAAACGCCTGCATAACAAACTGTTCTTGCCAGCGCTGGCGATTCCGCTGGTCACGGTGATTGGCGTGCTGGCGTTTAACCATATTCCCGGTTTGCAGGACAGGGTGTTTGGTCCCGGTAATCACTCCACGCTGGTGACGCTGTTCTCCATGATGATTGGCTGCCTGCTGGGCTGGCTGATCGCGTTGAAAATTACCCATGAAAAGCCGCTGCAGTCGATGCAGGAAACCCGTCGTCTGTTGGATGCGGTGGGTTGGGCGTTTATTCTGCCGCAGATTCTGGCCACGCTTGGCCTGCTGTTCACCAGCGCCGGTGTCGGTACGGCGATTTCGCATCTCACCGAGCAGTATCTGGCGGTGGATAATCGTCTGATTGCCGTCGCGGTCTATGCGGTGGGTATGGCGTTGCTGACCATGGTGATGGGTAACGCCTTTGCTGCCTTCCCGATTGTGACCGCCGGCATTGGTATTCCTATTCTGGTGCTGCAGCACGGCGGCAATCCGGCGGTGATGGCGGCGATTGGGATGTTCTCCGGCTATTGCGGCACGCTAATGACGCCAATGGCGGCCAACTTCAACATCGTGCCAGCGCGCCTGCTGGAGCTACCGGACCGTAACGCGGTGATCAAGGCTCAGGTGCCAACCGGTGTGCTACTGTTGGTAGTGAATATTTTCCTGCTCTACTTCCTGATGTTCTTGTGAGGTTGCAATGAAAACGGTGTTAATGACGGCGTTTGAGCCCTTTGGTGGTGAAACCATCAACCCTTCGTGGGAAGCAGTACGCACCTTCGACGGCAAAGAGATCGCCGGTGCGCGCATTGTGGTACGCCAGCTGCCGGTGGTGTTTGCCACCTGCGGTCAAGTGCTGACGCGCGCGCTGGAGGAGATTCAACCCGATCGCGTGCTGTGTGTCGGGCAAGCTGGCGGCCGCGCCGATATTACGGTTGAACGTGTCGCGATTAACGTGGATGACGCCCGCATTCCGGATAACAACCAGCAGCAACCGATCGATCAGCCGATTGAGGCGGATGGCCCGGCGGCCTATTTCTCCACGCTGCCGATCAAAGCGATGGTTGCCGCGCTGCGGGAAGTAGGCGTACCGGCTTCGGTATCGCAAACGGCCGGCACCTTCACCTGTAATCACGTCATGTACAGCCTGCTGCACTGGATCCACACCACCAACAGCAAGGCGCGCGGCGGTTTTATCCACATCCCGTATATGCCGGAACAAGCGGTGCACCATCCCGGCGTGGCCAGCATGGCGACGTCTAGTGTGATTCAGGCGCTGGAAACTTCGCTGCAGGTGATCATGAGTACCGAAAATGATATCCGCGTCGTCGGTGGCGCCACCCATTAACAGGAGTTGTTATGCCTGAGGGACCGGAGATCCGCCGCGCGGCGGATCAGCTGGCAGAGGCAATGGTCGGCAAACCACTCACCGATGTGTGGTTTGCCTTTCCACAGCTGAAAACCTACGAACCGGCGCTGGTGGATGCCACCATCAACGCCTTCGAAACGCGCGGTAAAGCGCTGCTCACACACTTCTCCAATGGGCTAACGCTCTACAGCCACAATCAGCTGTACGGCGTGTGGCGCGTAGTGCCAACCGGCACGCAGCCGAATACCACGCGCCAGCTGCGCGTACGGCTCGCTACCGCAGATAAAACCATTTTGCTGTATAGCGCGTCGGATATTGAGCTGCTCAATGCTGATACCTTAGCGGCGCATCCGTTTTTGCAACGGGTAGGCCCGGATGTGCTGGATGCCAGTTTAACGGTGGAGGAGGTGCGCGAGCGTTTGCTGTCGCCGCGTTTTCGCCGTCGCCAGTTCAGCGGCTTGTTACTCGATCAGGCCTTTTTAGCCGGCCTCGGCAACTATCTGCGCGTGGAGATTTTGTGGCACGCCGGATTGCTGGCGTCGCATCGGGCGCAGGATCTTAGCGAGCAGCAGCTGACGGCATTAAGTGAAGCGATGTTGGCGGTGCCGCGTTTGTCGTATCAGATGCGTGGCAGCATGAAGAAATATCACGAAGAGGCAGCGTTTCGCTTCGAGGTGTTTCATCGGCAGGGCAAAAAATGTCGGCGGTGTGGCGCGG
Source organism: Pantoea sp. JK (assembly GCF_026130245.1). NCBI lineage: Bacteria > Pseudomonadati > Pseudomonadota > Gammaproteobacteria > Enterobacterales > Erwiniaceae > Pantoea > Pantoea sp. JK. The sequence goes on along the minus strand of NZ_JAINFN010000004.1, from coordinate 44,353 downwards.
CGATAGAAAAGGGCGTGCTGTCATCGCGGCCGTTTTATTGGTGTCCGGGATGCCAGTTGTAGCGCAATAAAAAAGGCGGCCAGATGGCCGCCTTTCTCTTATTTATCCAGCGCCGAGGTGAATGGACGCTCGGTGTAACCGGTATACAGCTGACGCGGACGGGCGATTTTCATGCCTTCGTCATGCATCTCTTTCCAGTGTGCAATCCAACCCACGGTACGCGCCATCGCGAAGATAACGGTAAACATGGAGGATGGAATGCCCATCGCTTTCAGAATGATGCCTGAATAGAAATCGACGTTTGGATAGAGTTTACGCTCGATGAAGTACGGGTCGTTCAGCGCGATGTGTTCCAGCTCCATCGCCACTTCCAGCAGGTCATCTTTCATGCCCAGTTCGTTCAGCACTTCGTGGCAGGTGTCGCGCATCACGGTGGCACGGGGATCGTAGTTTTTATACACGCGGTGGCCGAAGCCCATCAGACGGAACGAATCGTTCTTATCTTTCGCACGTTTAACAAACTCAGGGATGTGATCAACGGTGCTGATCTCTTCCAGCATACGCAGTGTCGCTTCGTTGGCTCCGCCGTGCGCCGGTCCCCACAGTGAAGCGATACCGGCGGCGATACAGGCAAACGGGTTCGCGCCTGAAGATCCTGCGGTACGCACGGTAGAGGTTGAAGCATTCTGCTCATGGTCGGCGTGCAGAATCAGAATACGGTCCATCGCGCGTTCCAGCACTGGATTCACTTTGTACTCTTCGCACGGCGTGGCGAACATCATATGCAGGAAGTTACCGGCATAGGAGAGGTCGTTGCGCGGATACACAAACGGCTGACCAATTGAGTACTTGTAGCACATCGCTGCCATGGTCGGCATTTTCGACAGCAGGCGGAACGCTGCGATTTCACGGTGACGTTCAATGTTGACGTCTAAAGAGTCGTGATAAAACGCTGCCAGCGCACCGGTCACACCACACATTACTGCCATTGGATGCGAATCGCGGCGGAAGCCGTGGAACAGTCGGGTGATTTGCTCGTGAATCATGGTGTGGCGGGTAACGGTGGTGCGGAACTCTTCAAACTGGGCTTGGGTCGGGGCTTCGCCATTCAGCAGGATGTAACACACTTCAAGATAGTTAGAGTGGGTTGCCAGCTGATCAATCGGGAAACCGCGGTGTAACAGAATACCTTCGTCACCATCAATAAAGGTGATTTTAGACTCGCAGGACGCCGTAGAGGTGAAGCCGGGATCGAAGGTGAACAGGCCTTGTGAGCCAAGGGCGCGGACATCAACAACATCTTGTCCCAGCGTGCCTTGCATCACGTCCAGTTCAACAGAAGTATTATCTTGTAGGGTTAGCGTCACTTTTTTATCTGTCATTATTTCGTCTCCATAGCGCCTTTAAGGTAAGGATCTTAGACACCAGAATAGCCTCCATGTTGCATAAAACCACAATCTTCCCAGCATCACTCTACGGTAACGTTGGTTAGGCAAGGTTACAGAGTAAACGCTGAATTTGGGCCATTCGGTGGCATCGGGGCATGACATGCTGCACATCGAGGATGTTAAAGTTCCTGTCACGACATAACTTCTTGGTAACCAATAACCTGATGCTTTATATAACTTGTATTGGCAATGTTACATAACTTGAGCTTAGGGGAAAGTGTATCCCCATAACTTTTGTGCATCATAGGGCTTTAATGCGATTGTTTGTAACTGAAATGTTGATTCTTTGTCAAATCAGATAATTAAAAATGTATAAATTGTGAAATTCGTGAAGGTGATCACTGTTCAGCCTAAATGTGACCAAAGAGATTGTAGGGGAATTGTAATCAGAATGTGATCCTCCTATACTGCGGCCAGGTCTCCGGAACACCCTGACACCAGGAGCCACCCAGCGTTTTACCCGCTTTATTTAACACTGGATGTTGCTATTTTGGTGGCGGTTGCAGTCTGAACACACGCTGTGTCTCTGATGCAACTCAGGACCGGAGGAAGCAAAATAAAAAAGAGCTGTGTGGGCAAAACCGTGAAAAAACAAAGACCTGTTAACTTGGATCTCTCGACGATCCGGTTTCCCGTTACTGCAATATCGTCCATTCTCCACCGCGTCTCCGGCGTGATTACCTTTGTCGCTCTCGGAATTCTGCTCTGGTTACTGGGTCTCTCCCTCTCTTCTCCTGAAGGCTTCCTGCAAGCGGCATCCATCATGGATAGCTTCTTCGCCAAATTCATCATGTGGGGCATTTTAACTGCGCTGGCGTATCACGTCGTGGGCGGTATTCGTCATATGTTGGCTGATTTTGGTTTTATGGAAGAAACCCTGCAGGTGGGAACCCGTTCCGCGCAAGCGGCTTTTGTTATCACTGTCGTGCTCTCAATTTTGGCTGGAGTCCTCGTATGGTAAGCAATGCTTCTGCATTAGGACGCAACGGTATCCATGACTGGCTGTTACTGCGTGCTGCTGCAATCTTAATGACGCTTTACATCATCTACATCCTCGGTTTTGTCGTGATGACAGGCACGCTGACGTATGACGTCTGGCATGGCTTCTTCTCATCCGCCTTCACGAAAGTGTTCACCATGTTGACGCTGTTCTCGATTCTCATCCACGGTTGGATTGGAATGTGGCAGGTGCTGACTGACTACGTGAAACCGGTAGCAACCCGTTTGCTGCTGCAGTTTGTGATTGTGGTTGCGCTGCTGTCGTACGCAATTTATGGATTTGTTGTGGTGTGGGGTGTGTAAATGAGTTTGCCAGTCAGAGAATTTGATGCCGTGGTGATCGGCGCGGGTGGCGCAGGTATGCGTGCCGCCTTGCAAATCTCCCAATCGGGCCAGACTTGTGCCCTGTTATCCAAAGTTTTCCCAACCCGTTCCCATACCGTATCGGCGCAGGGCGGTATCACCGTTGCGCTGGGTAACACCCATGACGATAACTGGGAATGGCACATGTACGATACCGTCAAAGGTTCCGACTTTATCGGCGACCAGGACGCGATCGAATATATGTGTCATGTCGGTCCAGAAGCGATTCTGGAACTGGAACATATGGGATTGCCTTTCTCCCGTCTTGATGACGGCCGCGTTTATCAGCGTCCGTTTGGTGGTCAGTCGAAGAATTTCGGCGGTGAGCAGGCGGCGCGTACCGCTGCGGCTGCTGACCGTACCGGCCACGCCTTGCTGCATACGCTGTATCAGCAGAACCTGAAGAACAAAACCACCATCTTCTCCGAATGGTATGCGCTGGATCTGGTGAAAAACGAGGACGGTGCGATTGTCGGCTGTACCGCTATCTGCATGGAAACCGGCGAAACCGTCTATTTCAAAGCCAAGGCCACCATTCTGGCGACCGGCGGCGCGGGCCGTATTTACCAGTCCACCACTAATGCTCACATCAACACTGGTGACGGCGTTGGTATGGCGCTGCGCGCAGGCGTGCCGGTGCAGGATATGGAAATGTGGCAGTTCCACCCAACCGGTATTGCCGGTGCGGGCGTGCTGGTGACCGAAGGTTGCCGTGGTGAAGGTGGTTATCTGCTGAATAAGCACGGTGAACGTTTCATGGAACGTTACGCGCCAAACGCCAAAGATCTGGCGGGTCGTGATGTGGTTGCACGTTCAATGATGGTGGAAATCCGTGAAGGTCGCGGTTGCGATGGCCCTTGGGGTCCGCACATTAAACTGAAGCTCGACCATCTCGGTGCCGATGTACTGGAATCGCGACTGCCAGGCATTCTTGAGCTGTCGCGCACTTTTGCGCACGTTGACCCCATTAAAGAACCGATTCCAGTGATCCCAACTTGCCACTACATGATGGGCGGCGTGCCGACCAAAGTGACCGGTCAGGCGCTGCGCGTGAACGAGCAGGGCCAGGATGAGGTGATTCCAGGTCTGTTCGCTGTCGGCGAAATCGCCTGCGTATCGGTACACGGCGCAAACCGCCTCGGCGGCAACTCGCTGCTCGATCTGGTGGTGTTCGGCCGCGCAGCCGGTGTGCATCTGCTGGAGTGTATTGAAGAGCAGGGCGAACTGCGTGAAGCCACGCAGGAAAATCTTGATGAAGCGATGGCGCGATTTAACCGTTGGGAAAATAACACCACCGGTGAAGATCCGGTCGAAATCCGTAAAGCGCTGCAGCGCTGCATGCAGAACAACTTCTCGGTATTCCGCGATGGCGATGCGATGCGTGAAGGTCTGGAAGAGCTGAAAGTGATTCGTGAGCGTTTGAAATCGGCGCGTCTGGATGACCGTTCGCCGGACTTCAACACCCAGCGTATCGAGTGCCTTGAGCTGGATAACTTGATGGAAACCGCTTACGCCACCGCTGTCGCCGCCAACTTCCGTACCGAAAGCCGTGGCGCGCATAGCCGCTTCGACTTCCCGGATCGCGATGATGAAAACTGGCTGTGCCACAGTCTCTATGTTCCGCAGACGGAAAGCATGACGCGCCGTGAGGTGAACATGCAACCGAAACTGCGTGCGGCCTTCCCGCCAAAAGCGCGTACCTACTAATTGCGGAGATCATCATGAGACTCGAATTTTCTATTTATCGTTACAACCCGGAAGTCGACGACAAACCGCGTATGCAGGAATACACGCTGGAGTCGGAAGATGGTCGCGACATGATGCTGTTGGATGCGCTGATCCGTCTGAAAGAGAAAGACCCAACGCTGGCTTTCCGTCGCTCATGCCGTGAAGGCGTGTGCGGTTCAGATGGTCTGAACATGAACGGTAAAAACGGTCTGGCATGTATCACGCCGATCTCTGCGCTGGGTAACGGCACGAAGAAAATTGTTATCCGTCCACTGCCTGGTTTACCGGTGATCCGCGACCTCGTGGTAGACATGGGACAATTCTATGCACAGTATGAGAAGATTAAGCCTTTCCTGTTGAATAATGGGGAAAATCCTCCGGCGCGCGAGCATTTACAGAGCCCAGCCGAGCGTGAGCATCTGGACGGTTTGTACGAGTGTATTCTCTGCGCCTGCTGCTCAACGTCGTGCCCGTCGTTCTGGTGGAATCCGGACAAGTTTGTCGGTCCGGCTGGCCTGCTGGCCGCTTACCGTTTCCTGATCGACAGCCGCGACACGGAAACCAATGCGCGTCTCGACAATCTAAACGATGCTTTCAGTGTTTTCCGCTGTCACAGCATCATGAACTGTGTGAGCGTGTGCCCGAAAGGCCTAAACCCAACGCGCGCCATCGGCCATATTAAGTCGATGCTGCTGCAACGCGGGGCGTAACAGAAAGTCATTGTCCGGGAACCCAGGTTCCCGGATGTTTACGGAAGCCTCTATAAGCGCGGTGCTGACCACGCTTATAAAGGTTCCCTTACGAGCCAGGCGCCGGTAGCGCACAGGTTCGTATCGCTGAACTCACTACGGCAAGCCGCGTAAGCGGTAAAAAATGAAACCTCATAAAAAGCAGATTAATGCTTAAGGGATCACAATGCAGAACAGCGCGATGAAACCCTGGCTGGACTCCTCCTGGCTGGCCGGCGCGAACCAATCTTACATAGAGCAACTCTATGAGGATTTCCTGACCGATCCTGACTCAGTTGATGACATGTGGCGCGAGCTGTTCCAACAGCTGCCGGGCACTGGCGTGAAACCTGAGCAATTTCACTCCACCACGCGTGACTATTTCCGCCGTCTGGCAAAAGATGCTACGCGTTACACATCAACCGTGACCGATCCGGCCGCTAATTCCAAACAGGTTAAAGTGCTGCAGCTGATTAATGCGTTCCGCTTCCGCGGCCATCAGCATGCCAACCTCGATCCGCTTGGCCTGTGGAAACAGGACCGGGTAGCCGACCTCGATCCGGCTTATCACGATCTGACCGACGCCGATTTTCAGGAAAGCTTTAACGTAGGTTCTTTTGCTATCGGCAAAGAGACTATGAAGCTGGCCGATCTGTTTGCGGCGCTGCAGCAGACTTACTGTGGCTCGATTGGTGCAGAGTACATGCACATCAACAACACCGACGAGAAGCGCTGGATTCAGCAGCGTCTGGAATCGGTGGTGGGCCACGCGTCTTTCAGCAGCGACGAGAAAAAAGGTTTCCTGAAAGAGCTGACCGCGGCAGAAGGCCTGGAAAAATATCTGGGTGCGAAATTCCCGGGTGCGAAGCGCTTCTCGCTGGAAGGCGGTGATGCGCTGGTGCCCATGCTGCGCGAGATGATTCGTCACGCTGGCAAGAGCGGTACGCGCGAAGTGGTGCTGGGTATGGCGCACCGCGGTCGTCTCAACGTACTGATCAACGTATTAGGTAAGAAGCCGCAGGATCTGTTTGACGAGTTCTCCGGCAAGCACAAAGAACATCTCGGCACCGGCGACGTGAAGTACCACATGGGCTTCTCGTCTGACGTCGAAACCGAAGGCGGCTTAGTGCACCTGGCGCTGGCGTTCAACCCGTCGCATCTGGAAATCGTCAGCCCGGTAGTGATGGGTTCGGTGCGTGCGCGTCTGGATCGTCTGGCCGAGCCAAGCAGCAACAAAGTTCTGCCAATCACCATTCACGGTGATGCTGCCGTTATCGGCCAGGGCGTGGTGCAGGAAACCCTGAACATGTCGCAGGCGCGTGGCTACGAAGTGGGCGGTACCGTTCGCATCGTGATCAACAACCAGGTTGGTTTCACCACCTCCAACCCGAAAGATGCGCGCTCTACGCCGTACTGTACTGACATCGGCAAGATGGTGCTGGCTCCGATTTTCCACGTTAACGCGGACGATCCAGAAGCGGTAGCGTTTGTGACTCGCCTGGCGCTGGATTATCGCAACACCTTTAAACGTGATGTGTTCATCGACCTGGTGTGCTATCGCCGTCACGGCCACAACGAAGCCGACGAGCCAAGTGCAACTCAGCCGTTGATGTACCAGAAAATCAAAAAGCATCCAACGCCGCGTAAAATCTACGCCGATCAGCTGGAAAGCGAAGGTGTTGCGACCACTGAAGATGCCACCGAGATGGTTAACCTGTACCGCGACGCGCTGGATGAAGGCGAATGCGTGGTGCCGGAATGGCGTCCGATGAGCCTGCATTCATTCACCTGGTCGCCATATCTGAACCACGAGTGGGACGAAAGCTACCCGGCAACCGTGGAACTGAAACGCCTGCAGGAACTGGCGCGCCGCATCAGCAGCGTACCGGAATCGGTAGAAGTGCAGTCTCGCGTGGCCAAGATCTACAACGATCGCAAAGAGATGGCCGAAGGTAACAAAGCGTTCGATTGGGGCGGTGCTGAAAACCTCGCTTACGCCACGCTGGTTGACGAAGGAATTCCGGTGCGTCTTTCCGGTGAAGATACCGGTCGCGGTACCTTCTTCCACCGTCATGCGGTGATCCACAACCAGACCAACGGCTCAACCTACACGCCGCTGCACCATGTCCATAACGGTCAAGGTCAGTTCAAAGTGTGGGATTCCGTGCTGTCTGAAGAAGCGGTACTGGCCTTCGAATACGGTTACGCCACCGCAGAACCGCGCGTGCTGACCATTTGGGAAGCACAGTTCGGCGATTTCGCCAACGGCGCACAGGTAGTGATCGACCAGTTCATCAGCTCCGGCGAGCAGAAATGGGGCCGTATGTGTGGCCTGGTCATGTTGCTGCCGCACGGTTATGAAGGTCAGGGTCCTGAGCACTCCTCAGCGCGTCTGGAGCGTTATCTGCAACTCTGTGCTGAACAGAATATGCAGGTGTGCGTGCCTTCAACGCCAGCGCAGGTTTACCACATGCTGCGTCGTCAGGCGCTGCGCGGTATGCGCCGTCCGCTGATCGTCATGTCACCAAAATCACTGCTGCGTCATCCGCTGGCGATTTCCAGCCTGGAAGAGTTGGCCACCGGCAGCTTCCAGCCGGCGATTGGTGAGATCGACGATCTCGATCCGCAGCAGGTTAAACGCGTCGTACTGTGTTCGGGCAAAGTTTATTACGATCTGCTGGAGCAGCGTCGTAAAAACGAGCAGACCGACGTGGCTATCGTGCGTATCGAACAACTCTATCCGTTCCCGCACAAAGTCGTGCAGGACGTATTGAAAAACTATGCTCATGTGCAGGATTTCGTGTGGTGTCAGGAAGAGCCGCTGAATCAGGGCGCATGGTATTGCAGTCAGCATCATTTCCGCGAAGTGGTTCCATTTGGTGCGTCACTGCGTTATGCAGGCCGTCCGGCTTCTGCTTCACCGGCCGTGGGCTACATGTCCGTACATCAAAAACAGCAGCAAGACCTGGTTAATGACGCGCTGAACCTTGGTTAATAAAAAGGAAAGAAAATGAGTAGCGTAGAAATTCTCGTTCCCGATTTGCCTGAATCCGTAGCGGACGCAACGGTTGCAACCTGGCACAAAAAACCTGGCGACTCCGTGAGCCGCGATGAAGTACTGGTAGAGATTGAAACTGACAAAGTGGTGCTGGAAGTGCCTGCTTCAGCGGACGGCATTCTGGAAGCCGTGCTGGAAGAGGAAGGCGCTACCGTCACTTCTCGTCAGATTCTGGGCCGTCTGAAAGAGGGCAACAGCGGCGGGAAAGAGACTGCGGCAAAAGCGGAAAGCAAAGAGTCTACACCAGCACAGCGTCAGACCGCTTCTCTGGAAGAAGAGAGCAACGATGCGCTCAGCCCAGCGGTTCGCCGTCTGATTGCTGAAAACAACCTCGATGCCAGCCAGATCAAAGGCACCGGCGTTGGCGGCCGTCTGACGCGTGAAGATGTGGAAAAACATCTGGCGAAGAAAGCCGACAGTGGCAAAGCCGCACCAGCGCCAGCCGCTGCTGCTGCACCGCAGGCCGCTGTGGCTAACCGCAGCGAAAAACGCGTACCGATGACGCGTCTGCGTAAGCGTGTTGCCGAGCGTCTGCTGGAAGCGAAAAACAGCACCGCGATGTTGACCACGTTCAACGAAATCAACATGAAGCCAATCATGGACTTGCGCAAGCAGTACGGCGATGCGTTCGAGAAGCGTCATGGCGTGCGTCTGGGCTTCATGTCCTTCTACATCAAAGCGGTGGTTGAAGCGCTGAAACGCTTCCCGGAAGTGAACGCGTCCATTGATGGCGAAGATGTGGTTTACCACAACTATTTCGATGTGAGCATTGCGGTTTCTACTCCGCGTGGTCTGGTAACGCCAGTGCTGAAAGATGTTGATGCGCTGAGCATGGCCGACATTGAGAAGAAAATTAAAGAGCTGGCGGTGAAAGGCCGTGACGGCAAGTTGACGGTTGAAGAGCTGACCGGCGGTAACTTCACCATCACCAACGGTGGTGTGTTTGGTTCGCTGATGTCGACGCCAATCATCAACCCACCGCAGAGCGCGATTCTGGGCATGCACGCTATCAAAGAGCGCCCAATGGCGGTCAATGGTCAGGTTGTGATTCTGCCAATGATGTATCTGGCGCTCTCTTACGATCACCGTTTAATTGATGGTCGTGAATCCGTTGGCTATCTGGTCGCGGTGAAAGAGATGCTGGAAGATCCAGCTCGCCTGCTGCTGGACGTCTAATTTCGCCGGGCGCGCGGTGTGAAGGCGCGCCCAAACTCATACCTGAATGGATAGAACATCATGAATTTACATGAATACCAGGCGAAGCAGCTGTTTGCACGCTATGGCATGCCAGCACCGACAGGCTACGCCTGCACCACGCCACGTGAAGCCGAAGAAGCCGCGTCTAAAATCGGCGCTGGTCCGTGGGTAGTGAAATGTCAGGTTCATGCCGGTGGCCGCGGTAAAGCGGGTGGCGTGAAAGTGGTTAACAGCAAAGAAGACATTCGTGCTTTTGCTGAGCATTGGCTGGGCAAGCGTCTGGTGACCTATCAAACGGATGCGCACGGTCAGCCGGTAAACCAGATTCTGGTTGAAGCCGCGACTGATATCGATCAGGAGCTGTATCTGGGTGCGGTGGTTGACCGTGCGACTCGTCGCGTGATCTTTATGGCCTCGACGGAAGGCGGTGTTGAGATTGAGAAAGTGGCAGAAGAAACGCCACACTTGATCCACAAGATGGCACTGGATCCATTAGCGGGTCCACAGCCGTATCAGGGCCGCGAGTTGGCGTTTAAACTCGGCCTGACCGGTAAGCAAGTTAGCCAGTTCACCAAAATCTTTATGGGTCTGGCGACCATGTTCCTTGAGCGCGATCTGGCGATGGTTGAGATCAACCCGCTGGTGATCACCAAGCAGGGCGACCTGATCTGCCTCGACGGCAAACTGGGTGCAGACGGCAACGCACTGTTCCGTCAGCCGGAACTGCGTGAAATGCGCGATCCGAGCCAGGAAGATCCACGTGAAGCACACGCTACGCAGTGGGAACTGAACTACGTTGCGCTGGATGGCAACATCGGCTGTATGGTGAACGGCGCCGGTCTGGCAATGGGCACCATGGACATCGTGAAACACCACGGTGGTGAGCCAGCAAACTTCCTGGACGTTGGCGGCGGCGCAACCAAAGAGCGCGTAACCGAAGCCTTCAAAATCATCCTGTCTGACGATGCGGTAAAAGCCGTGTTCGTTAACATCTTCGGCGGCATCGTGCGTTGCGACCTGATCGCAGACGGCATCATCGGTGCAGTGGCAGAAGTGGGTGTAAACGTGCCAGTTGTGGTACGTCTGGAAGGTAACAACGCCGAGCTGGGCGCTAAGAAACTGGCGGACAGCGGTCTGAACATCATTGCAGCAACCAGCCTGACAGACGCTGCACAGCGTGTTGTAGCTGCAGCGGAGGGTAAATAATGTCCATTTTGATCGACAAAAACACCAAAGTCATTTGCCAGGGTTTCACCGGTGGTCAAGGGACGTTCCACTCTGAGCAGGCGCTGGCCTATGGTACGCAGCTGGTTGGCGGTGTCACGCCAGGCAAAGGCGGCACCACGCATCTCGGCCTGCCGGTGTTCAACACCGTGCGTGAAGCAGTAGAAGCGACTGGCGCAACCGCCACGGTTATCTACGTTCCAGCGCCGTTCTGCAAAGACGGTATTCTGGAAGCGATCGATGCGGGTATCAAACTGATCATCACCATCACCGAAGGTATCCCAACGCTGGATATGCTGACCGTGAAAGTGAAGCTGGATGAAGCTGGCGTACGCATGATCGGCCCGAACTGCCCAGGCGTGATCACCCCAGGCGAATGTAAGATCGGTATCATGCCGGGCCACATTCACCAGCCAGGCCGCGTCGGTATCGTATCGCGTTCAGGTACGCTGACTTATGAAGCCGTTAAGCAGACCACGGACATCGGCTACGGCCAGTCTACCTGCGTAGGTATCGGTGGCGACCCGATCCCAGGATCTAACTTCATCGACATCCTGAAACTGTTCCAGGAAGATCCACAGACCGAAGCGATCGTGATGATCGGTGAGATCGGTGGTAGTGCGGAAGAAGAAGCAGCAGCCTACATCAAAGCGCACGTGACCAAGCCGGTTGTCGGCTACATCGCGGGTGTGACTGCACCGAAAGGCAAACGTATGGGCCACGCAGGCGCCATCATTGCCGGTGGTAAAGGTACTGCTGATGAGAAATTTGCTGCGCTGGAAGCGGCCGGTGTGAAAACCGTACGCAGCCTGGCAGACATTGGTGACGCGGTTAAAGCGGTTCTGCCAATCAAATAAGCCAGTATTGACGGATATTGAAAAGCCACCTTCGGGTGGCTTTTTTTTGGGTAATGACCCGCCGAAAACAGGGGCAAAAAGCGCAACGGTTTCAAGAACAGCGGCTATGCTTACTCTGCCATCAGGGTAAAGAAGGGAAAAGTCACTGGATCTTCTTCAAACAATTGGCGCACGACTTTCCAGAACGAGGTTAAATAATTGCGGAAAAGGTAATTATATTCTTAATTATAAGACGATGTTTTGACATCTAATTAACAACCACACTAACACTACATATCTGGAAATTTATTGTCTTAATCCAGATCAATAAATAGCGTGTTATAGGAAACTTTACCGCTAGCAAAACAGCGACTAACCGGTATAAATTGCGCTGCATCAATTCAGTCTTCGTCATAATTTTTCGGGAGTTTGTGCCAGGCGTTGTTATATCAATTCTGCCGCCTCCTCATTTCACTCCTGCTTAAAATTGACTGAAAGGATCGGTTTTTAAGGGAATTTTATCACTGTTACTCGCCTTCTTCGGGCAACAGTTTTCTCTGTTCTATCAGTAACAAAACTGGAATCAATAATCAGTCGTTCCTGAATCTTATTCTGCGCGTCAATGTCTGTTGTTTGCCGTTGTCATCCGCAGGGGAAGTTCATGCGAGGAGCAAGGAGTCATCATGTTAGATATTGTCGAGCTGTCGCGTTTACAGTTTGCCCTGACGGCGATGTACCATTTCCTGTTCGTGCCATTAACGCTGGGTATGGCGTTTTTATTGGCGATCATGGAAACCGTATATGTCCTGACGGGGAAACAAATTTATAAAGATATGACTAAGTTCTGGGGCAAGTTGTTTGGTATCAACTTTGCGCTTGGCGTGGCTACCGGCCTGACCATGGAATTCCAGTTCGGTACCAACTGGTCATATTACTCACATTACGTCGGCGATATCTTCGGTGCGCCGCTCGCCATTGAAGGATTAATGGCGTTCTTCCTCGAATCCACCTTTGTTGGCCTGTTCTTCTTCGGCTGGGATCGTCTGGGCAAGGTGCAACACCTTGCGGTGACCTGGCTGGTGGCGCTCGGTTCCAATATGTCCGCGCTGTGGATTCTGGTGGCGAACGGCTGGATGCAAAACCCGATTGCTTCCGAGTTCAATTTTGAAACCATGCGTATGGAGATGCTGAGCTTCTCCGAGCTGGTGCTAAACCCGGTTGCGCAGGTGAAGTTTGTGCATACCGTGGCCGCTGGCTACACCACAGGTGCGATGTTCATCCTGGGTATCAGCGCATGGTATCTGCTGAAAGGGCGCGATATTGCTTTCGCTAAACGCTCCTTTGCAATCGCAGCCAGCTTCGGTATGGCGGCGATTTTGTCAGTGATCGTGCTGGGTGACGAATCTGGTTATGAAATCGGCGACGTGCAGAAAACCAAACTGGCGGCGATTGAAGCAGAATGGGAAACCCAACCGGCTCCAGCTGCGTTTACGCTGTTTGGTATTCCGGACCAGGAAACGCAGGAAAACAAATATGCGATTCAGATTCCGTATCTGCTCGGTTTGATCGCCACGCGTTCTGTTGATACGCCCGTGACCGGTTTGAAAGATCTGCTGGCGCAACATGAAGTGCGTATTCGTAACGGCATGAAAGCCTACGCGCTGCTGAACGAACTGCGTGGTGGCAGTAAAGATCCTGCTGTGCGCAGCCAGTTTGAAGCCAGCAAAAAGGATCTGGGTTATGGCCTGCTGCTGAAGCGCTATACACCGGATGTGGCTAACGCCAGCGAAGAACAGATTCAGAAAGCCACGAAAGACTCAATCCCACGCGTAGCACCGCTGTACTTCGCCTTCCGCATCATGGTGCTGGGCGGCGTGCTGATGCTGGGCATCATTGCACTCTCCTTCTGGAGCGTGATTCGTAACCGCATCGGTAAGTCGCGCTGGTTACTGAAAGCCGCGTTGTATGGCATTCCATTGCCATGGATTGCGATTGAAGCGGGTTGGTTCGTTGCCGAGTATGGTCGTCAGCCGTGGGCAATTGGTGAAGTGCTGCCAACCGCAGTCGCTAACTCCTCATTGACCGTCGGCGATCTGCTGTTCTCAATGACGCTGATTTGCGGTCTCTACACTTTGTTCCTCGTGGCGGAAATGTACCTGATGTTCAAGTTCGCGCGCCTCGGTCCAAGCAGCCTGAAAACCGGCCGCTATCATCATGAAACGCTGAAGACATCATCTCAGCCGGCGCGTGGATAAGGAGAGCGACCATGTTTGATTACGAAGTATTGCGCTTTGTCTGGTGGCTGCTGATTGGCGTGTTGCTAATTGGTTTTGCGGTCACCGATGGCTTTGATATGGGCGTCGGTATGCTGACCCGCATTCTCGGACGCACCGATACCGAACGTCGCATCATGATTAACAGCATTGCGCCGCACTGGGACGGCAACCAGGTTTGGCTGATCACCGCCGGTGGCGCGCTGTTCGCCGCCTGGCCAATGGTGTATGCGGCTGCGTTCTCCGGCTTCTATGTGGCAATGATTCTGGTGCTGGCTTCACTGTTCTTCCGTCCGGTGGGTTTTGATTACCGTTCGAAGATTGAAGATATGCGCTGGCGTGGCATGTGGGATTGGGGCATTTTCATCGGCAGCTTTGTCCCGCCGCTGGTAATTGGTGTGGCATTCGGCAACCTGCTGCAAGGCGTGCCGTTCCATGCTGACGAATATCTGCGCCTCTTCTATACCGGCAACTTCTTCCAGCTGCTGAATCCGTTTGGCTTGCTGGCCGGCGTGGTGAGTGTGGCGATGATTCTGACGCAGGGCGCAACTTATCTGCAGATGCGTACCGCTGGTGAGTTGCACGTCCGCAGCCGCAGCACCGCGCAAATCTCGGCGCTGGTGATGATGGTGTGCTTCATCCTTGCCGGTGTGTGGGTGAAATACGGCATTGACGGTTATGTGCTGAAGAGCGTTATCGATCATCACGCCGCATCCAACCCGTTGGGTAAAGATGTGGTGCGTGAGGCTGGCGCATGGATGGTGAACTTCGAGCAGATGCCAGTGTTGTGGCTGTTCCCGCTGTTGGGCGTTGTGTTACCGCTGCTGACCATTCTCTTTTCGCGTATCGAGAAGGGCGCTCTGGCGTTTATCTCTTCTTCACTGACGTTAGCGTGCGTGATCATGACGGCCGGGATTGCGATGTTCCCGTTCATCATGCCATCCAGCACTGTGCCAGGCATCAGCCTGACGATGTGGGATGCCACGTCTAGCCTGCTGACGCTGAAAGTGATGACCATTGCCGCCATCATCTTTGTACCGATTATCCTGGCGTACACCGCCTGGTGTTATTACAAGATGTTTGGCCGTATCACCAAAGAACACATTGAGAGCAATACGCACTCCCTGTACTGATTAAGGAGATTGAGCATGTGGTATTTTGCCTGGATTCTTGGCACCTTGCTGGCCTGTGCGTTCGGTGTGATTACGGCGCTGGCGCTGGAGCACGTTGAAGAGAGCAGCGCGAAGGACGAGCAAGTCTGATGCGCACACTGATTCAGACGCTTTATCGTCTGATGGACAAGGGCCCGCTTCGGGCCCTTTCGCTAATCCTCGCGTTGTGGCTGGCGGGCTGTGTCATTTGGCAGCCTTCGCGCTTTGCCGCGCGCACCAGTGATTTAGCGATATGGCACGGAATGCTGCTGATATGGGCCGTTTGTACCGGCGTGATACACGGCACCGGATTTCGCCCGCAGCGCCTGCGCTGGCAAGCGCTGTTTTCTCCGCTGCCGGCAATGTTGGTGTTAATCGTGGGAATTTTCTGGTTCTACCATTAAGTCCAGGCTCAGGACTTAAAAACGCTGCATTTTCAGGCGCTGACGTGAGGTTTTGTCAGCGTCCGGTCAAGAAACATCCTATAAATCCTTCCAGTTGTTAACCTGTGATAATTATTTTCGCCTGGCTCTGGCGGACCATTCCCAAGCCGATCTCACTTGCGTATAGTAGCAACGTTTAAAATGAGACCGGGATGTAGAGTGAGTACTACGCTGTTTCGCTGGCCGGTTCGTGTCTATTACGAAGACACCGATGCCGGTGGTGTGGTTTACCACGCCAGTTATCTTGCTTTCTATGAACGAGCACGTACCGAAATGTTGCGCCAGCACCATTTCAATCAGCAGGTCCTGTTGGAAGAGCAGGTGGCTTTTGTGGTACGACGCATGACGATCGATTTTGTTGCGGCTGCACGTCTGGACGATCTTTTGGAAATTCAAACTGAAGTGACCTCAATGACGCGTGCTACGATGACGTTCTCGCAGCGTATCGTGAATGCAGAAGGCAAAGTGCTAAATGAAGCAGAAGTCCTGATTGCCTGCATCAACCCACATCTAATGAAGCCAATTGCGCTTCCCAAGTCTATTGTCGCGGAGTTTAAGCAGTGACTGACATGAATGTTCTTGATTTGTTCCTGAAGGCGAGCCTTCTGGTCAAACTTATCATGTTGATTTTGATCGGCTTTTCTATTGCCTCATGGGCGATCATTATTCAGCGTACGCGCATTTTGAATGCGGCGGGGCGCGAAGCCGAAGCCTTTGAAGATAAGTTCTGGTCGGGTATCGAGCTGTCACGCCTGTATCAGGAAAGCCAGGGACGCCGCGACGAATTGAGCGGATCTGAGCAAATTTTCTATTCGGGTTTCAAAGAGTTTGCGCGCTTGCACCGTGCTAACAACCATGCGCCGGAAGCGGTTGTAGAGGGCGCGAGCCGTGCGATGCGTATCTCCTTCAATCGCGAACTGGAAACGCTGGAAACTCACATTCCTTTCCTTGGCACCGTTGGCTCCATCAGCCCGTATATCGGTCTGTTTGGTACGGTGTGGGGGATCATGCACGCCTTTATCGCCCTCGGTGCGGTAAAACAGGCCACGCTGCAGATGGTTGCTCCGGGTATTGCCGAAGCGTTGATCGCGACCGCAATCGGTCTGTTTGCGGCCATTCCTGCCGTTATGGCGTACAACCGTCTGAACCAGCGCGTTAACAAGCTGGAACAGGGCTACGACAACTTCATGGAAGAGTTCACGGCTATCCTGCATCGTCAGGCTTTCTCCACCGAAAACACGAAGTAAGTCGAGGTTTACGATGGCCAGAACCCGTGGTCGCGGTAAACGCGACCTTAAGTCGGAAATCAACATTGTTCCACTGCTGGACGTGCTGTTGGTGTTGCTGCTCATCTTTATGGCAACCGCGCCGATTATTACCCAGAGCGTGGAAGTGGATCTGCCGGATGCGACAGATTCCAAAACCGTCTCAACTGATGATAATCCACCGGTGATTGTTGAAGTGTCTGGTGTTGGCCAGTACAGCCTGGTGGTGGATCACGATCGTATGACGCAGTTGCCGCCGGAGCAGGTGGTGAGCGAAGCGCAGCGCCGGATTGAAGCCAATCCGAAAACGGTCTTCCTGATCGGCGGTGCGAAAGACGTCCCTTACGACGAAATCATCAAGGCGCTGAACCTGTTACATCAGGCAGGCGTGAAATCTGTCGGTTTGATGACGCAGCCGATTTAAAGCGAACCGTTTTTGGGAACCGAGTGTGTCGAAGGCAACCGAGCAGAACGACAAGTTAAAACGCGCAATAATCGTTTCGGTGATTCTGCACATCGTGCTGATCGCCTTACTGATTTGGAGCTCGTTTAACGAAAAAATCGAATCCAGCGGCGGTGGCGGTGGCAGTGATATTGACGCAGTGATGGTCGATTCAGGCGCCGTGGTTGAGCAGTATAACCGCCAGCAGAATCAGCAACGAGACAGCCAACGCGCCGAGCAGCAGCGTCAGAAACAGTCGCAGCAGCAGGCCGAAGAGTTACAGCAGAAACAAGCTGCTGAGCAGCAGCGCCTGAAAGAGATGGAAAAAGAGCGCTTACAGGCCCAGCAGGAAGCCAAAGAGCAGGCGAAGCAGCAGGCCGAGCAGCAGAAAGCCGCTGAAGCCGCCGCTAAGCAGGCGCAGGAACAGCAGAAAACTGCCGAAGCTGCCGCAGCGAAAGCCAAGGCCGATGCTAAAGCGGAAGCCGATGCGCAAGCAAAAGCGGCCGCCGACGCCAAAGCCAAAGCGGCAGAAGAAGCTAAGCAAGCCGCAGCTGACGCGAAGAAGAAAGCGGACGCGGAAGCCAAAGCTGCCGCTGCTGAAGCGGCCAAAGAGAAAGCGGCGCAGCAGGCAAAAGCGGCCGCAGAATCGAAAGCCAAAGCGGATGCTGAAGCCAAAGCTCAGGCTGCTGCCGATGCAAAGGCGAAAGCGGCTCAGGAAGCGAAAGAAGCTAAAGAGCAAGCGGCTGCTGAGGCGAAAGAAAAAGCCGCTGCAGAAGCGAAAGAAAAGGCTGCTGCCGAGGCGAAAGCCAAGGCCGATGCAGCTGCGAAGGCCAAAGCGGATGCAAAAGCGAAAGCCGCTGCTGATGCCAAAAAAGCCGCCGCGGAAGCTGCGAAGAACGCAAACGCCGTTGACGATCTGTTAGGTGGTTTGTCTTCTGGTAAGAATGCACCGAAAAGTGGTACTGCGTCGGGTGGCGCTGCAGGGCAGGGCAATCAGAAGAAAGCGGGTGCATCCGGCGCGGACATCAACAATTACCTGGGCCAGGTGGTTGGCGCAATTCAAAGCCGTTTCTACGATGCGGATTTGTATAAAGGTAAAGAGTGCAACCTGCGCATCAAGCTGGCACCGGATGGTTTACTGATTGATGTTAAATCGGAAGGCGGCGACCCAGCCTTGTGTCAGGCCGCTATCGCTGCCGCAAAGCAGGCGCGTATTCCAAAGCCGCCTTCGCAGGCGGTGTATGAAGTGTTTAAAAACGCAC
This sequence comes from Pantoea sp. JK, assembly GCF_026130245.1. Taxonomy (NCBI): domain Bacteria; kingdom Pseudomonadati; phylum Pseudomonadota; class Gammaproteobacteria; order Enterobacterales; family Erwiniaceae; genus Pantoea; species Pantoea sp. JK. The sequence goes on along the minus strand of NZ_JAINFN010000004.1, from coordinate 25,936 downwards.
CTATGCGTTTCAAACCAGAATAATGCAGTAACGTACGGCAGGTTGAACTATGGTTAGCTCGCCGTACTCTATAAGTACTCGTGTTTTTCAGGAACTGTGCGAATTATCATGAACCTCTGGTTCAGGTAAGGGAGAAAAAATGAAGCAGGCACTTCGTGTAACCTTAGGTTTTTTTGTACTGCTGTGGGCAGCAATGCTTCATGCAGAAGTCCGTATTGAAATTACGCAGGGCGTTAACACCGCACGCCCTATTGGTGTGGTTCCGTTCCAATGGGCTGGCCCAGGCGCGGCACCAGAAGACATCGGCGGGATCGTTTCTGCTGACTTACGCAACAGCGGTAAATTCAATCCGCTGGACCGTTCACGTCTGCCACAACAGCCAGCCAGCGCGCAGGAAGTTCAACCTGCCGCATGGAGCGCATTGGGTATTGATGCGGTCGTGGTCGGCCAGGTAACGCCAAACGCTGACGGCAGCTATCAAGTTGCCTATCAGCTGGTGGATACCGGCGGCGCGCCAGGCACCGTGCTGGCACAGAACTCTTACAAAGTGACTAAACAGTGGCTGCGTTATGCGGCGCACACTGCCAGTGACGAAGTGTTCGAGAAGCTGACCGGCATCAAAGGCGCATTCCGCACCCGTATTGCCTATGTGGTGCAGACCAATGGCGGTCAGTTCCCGTATGAGTTGCGCGTGTCGGATTACGATGGCTACAACCAGTTTGTGGTTCACCGTTCACCGCAGCCATTGATGTCTCCGGCCTGGTCGCCAGATGGCAGTAAAGTGGCTTACGTGACCTTCGAAAGCGGCAAATCTGCGCTGGTCGTGCAGACGCTGTCCAACGGTGCAATCCGTCAGGTGGCTTCGTATCCGCGTCACAACGGTGCGCCAGCCTTCTCACCAGACGGTTCTAAACTGGCCTTCGCGCTGTCGAAAACCGGTAGCCTGAACCTGTACGTGATGGATCTGGCTTCTGGGCAGACGCGTCAGGTGACGGATGGTCGTTACAACAGCACTGAACCGACATGGTTCCCGGATAGCCAGACGCTGGCTTACACCTCGGACCAGGCCGGTGCGCCACAAATTTATAAAGTTGGTATCAACGGCGGTGCGCCACAACGTATTACCTGGGAAGGTGCGCAAAACCAGGATGCGGATGTGTCAACCGACGGCAAAACTATGGTGATGATCAGCAGCGCCGGTGGCGCTCAGCACGTCGCCAAACAGGATCTGGTAACGGGAGCCGTTCAAACAATAACGGACACGTTCCTGGATGAAACGCCGAGTCTGGCGCCAAACGGCACAATGGTAATCTATAGCTCTACTCAGGGGATGGGTTCCGTGTTGCAGTTGGTTTCAACCGACGGGCGTTTCAAAGCGCGTCTTCCGGCAACTGATGGACAGGTCAAATTCCCTGCCTGGTCGCCGTATCTGTGATGCATAGATCCCCTGCACGGCGGGGGATTAAAATGTATGGCAAACAAAATAATAGGATAAAGAAATGCAACTGAACAAAGTGCTGAAGGGTTTGATGCTGGCTCTGCCGGTTATCGCAGTAGCTGCATGTAGCTCACACAAAAACAACAACAACGATCAGACTGGTATGGGCGCTAACGACGGTGCTTACGGTGCTGGTCAGAACGGTAACATGTCTTCTGACGAGCAAGCGCGCCTGCAGATGCAGCAGCTGCAGCAGAACAACATCGTTTACTTCGGTCTGGACAAGTATGACGTGGCTTCTGACTACGCTCAGATGCTGGATCAGCACGCGGCATTCCTGCGTGGCAACCCGTCTTACAAAGTGACCATCGAAGGTCATGCGGATGAGCGCGGTACTCCAGAATACAACATCGCCCTGGGCGAACGTCGTGCAAGCGCCGTTAAGATGTATCTGCAAGGCAAAGGCGTTTCTGCTGACCAGATGTCTATCGTATCTTACGGTAAAGAAAAACCAGCTGTACTGGGTCATGACGAAGCGGCTTACGCTAAAAACCGTCGTGCCGTACTGGTTTACTAAGAAAATATCATGATGAGTAACTTCAGACTTCATCTGTTGAGTCTGTCGTTACTGGTTGGTTTAGCGGCCCCTTTGGGGGCTGCTAATGCCCAGGCGTCAATCAGTAGCGTTGGCTCAGGCTCGGTCGAAGACCGCGTCACCACTCTTGAACGTATCTCTAATGCCCAGGCTCAGCTTCTGCAGCAATTGCAGCAGCAAATGAGCGATAACCAAAGCGATATCGATTCGCTGCGCGGGCAAATCCAGCAAAACAGCTATCAGCTTAATCAGGTGATTGAGCGCCAGAAACAGCTTTATCAGCAAATCGACAGCCTCAGCTCCGGCAGTAACGGTGCGCAGGCCGGCGGTAGTACTGATGCCGCTGCTGCGGGTGCTACAGCGGCTGATAGCGGTAGCAGCGATAGCGCCAGTGCGGCCGCGCCAGCACAAACCGGCGATGCCAACACGGATTACAATGCTGCAGTTGCGCTGATTCTGGAGAAGAAGCAGTACGATCAGGCGATTACTGCCCTGCAGGCTTGGGTGAAGAAATATCCTGATTCTACCTATCAGCCTAATGCCAATTACTGGCTGGGTCAGCTGTATTACAACAAGGGCAAAAAAGACGATTCGGCCTATTATTTTGCCACTGTGGTAAAAAATTACGCGAAATCGCCAAAAGCCCCGGAAGCGCTGTTTAAGGTTGGCGTGATCATGCAAGAGAAGAACGACACGGCGAAAGCCAAGGCTGTCTTCCAGCAAGTGATCAAACAATTCCCAAATAGTGATTCTGCTAAGCAGGCGCAAAAACGTCTTGCCGGGTTGTAATTTGTGCTTAAAAGACCGGATTTCGTGTGATTTCTGGTCTTACAGCATGAAAGGTAAGCAATTGAGACATTTAGTGGAAAATAAGGGTTGCGCCCTCCCGCTAAATCAGTAATATATGCCGCCGTTGCCGGGACATATCTTAACAAGTATCGGCAGCACTGAAGATGGGTCGTTAGCTCAGTTGGTAGAGCAGTTGACTTTTAATCAATTGGTCGCAGGTTCGAATCCTGCACGACCCACCATCTCAACCCGTTGTAAGTGAGATGATTTCTTCAGTAAGCTTCACAACCTTGATGGGTCGTTAGCTCAGTTGGTAGAGCAGTTGACTTTTAATCAATTGGTCGCAGGTTCGAATCCTGCACGACCCACCATCAAATAAAGGTTGTAAGCCCAGAGCGGGTCGTTAGCTCAGTTGGTAGAGCAGTTGACTTTTAATCAATTGGTCGCAGGTTCGAATCCTGCACGACCCACCAGTTATGTAGAAAGGCGCCCTAAAGGCGCCTTTTTGCTTTTCTACATTTTAGAAAAAATTCTAGCGATGTTGCTTTGGGATCGGTGCCGGGCTCTAAAAGGCGGGACGGATCGCGAAGACACAACACATCCCTGTGGATCGGCCTCGCCATCCATGGCTCGGACGCTTCGCTCCTTCCGCTCCCGCCTTTCAGAGCTTTCAGGCTCAAAAGTCGCTTCTAAAATTAGTGCACATTTTTGCATAAAGGCGGGGATAAGGGGCGGTGGAGTAAAGCTTCCGGCGCATGGATGCGCCGGCAGAGCCTACAGGGATGTATCCACGGCGACTTTACGCAACCGCCCCTTATTTCCGCCTGAAACGCACTATTTAGATTTCTTAACCGGTGTCAGACTTTTCCAGATATGCAGCACCGCATAGCTGCGCCACGGTCGCCAAACCTGCGATAACTGCTCCGCCACTTTGGCACTCACGCCGCCGAGGTTATTACGAATCGCAATATCCTCTTTGGGGAACGCATCAGGCCAACGCAGTGCGCGCATCGCGATATAACTTGCCGTCCACGGCCCAATCCCTTTCAGTGCCAGTAACTGCTGCTGAACCACATCAGGATTCACCGCACCGTTGAAGCGCAATGCGCCAGAAGCACAGGCCTGAGCCAGTGCCTGAATGGCATGTGAACGCGCATTGACAATCCCCAGGCTGGCGATATCATCGATGCTCGCCGCCGCAAGCGACTCCGCATTCGGCGGCAAACGCGAAAGTTCTGGCCACGGCGTTACCAGCGGCTCACCAAAGCGCTGTGCCATTCGGCTACTTAACGTGGTTGCCGCTTTAACCGTAACCTGCTGTCCGAGTATCGCGCGCACACCCAACTCAAAGCCGTCAAACGCACCAGGAACGCGTAAACCGGGGAAGCGCGACAAGCTCTCGGCTAAAAGCGGATCGTGGCTTAGATGCTCTGCTATGCGCTGTGGCTGAGCATCCAGGTCAAACAGATCGCGCAGACGACGTAGTAAAGCGGGCAGCACCGGCGTCAATGACGTCGTGAATTGCACCTTCAGCGACTGTTTCTCCGCAAGATGGCTCACGCGCACCCAGCCGCGACAGTTGCCCAGCGTTACGGTGCGGTGATAAATGCCCTCGTTCACCCATTCCACTTCCTTAATCACGCGCTGTTGCAGAAAATCGAGCATCGCATCCCAATCGTAAGGCGGTCGATAACTCAGGCGCAGTTCGGCGCTCTCCTGCGCGGTCTTCACGGCGTCAGGTTGATTCTGTTTGCGCAGGCGGGAAGGCGTCATGCGATAGCGCGCCTGGAACACATCGTTGAAACGCCTCAGACTGCGAAAGCCGCTGGCGTAAGCAATTTCCGTAACCGGCAGAGAGGTTTCCGTCAGAAGTTGCTTAGCGAGCAGCATACGACGTGTCTGACGCAGCTCTAAAGGCGATACGCCGAGCTCCTGCTGCACCACGCGACGTAATTGACGTTCACTCAGGTCAAACTCGCTAGCGATGTCTGCCAGCGTTTCCTGTTCTTCCAGCATGCCTTCTTCGATGCGGCGAATTAAACGGTCAGCAATGCGGTGATGGCTATCCACCGGCGCAGATCCGGGTGCCAGTTCCGGGCGGCAGCGTAAACACGGACGGAAGTGCGCTTTCTCGGCGGCCTCTGCACTGCTAAAAAACAGGCAGTTCTTCTGCATCGGCGCTTTCACCGGACAAATGGGGCGGCAATAAATGCCGGTGGATGTCACGCCAACAAAAAACAGCCCGTCGAAGCGGCTATCGCGCGACGTCAGGGCCTGGTAAGCAATTTCAGCATCAAACATCATTGTCTCCGGCAAATAAACGGCATAGTCGCGCAAGCTGAACAGGAAAACTCGCTGCTTTCGGACAGCTAACCAGTTTATGCTGATGACCGAAAACAGCCAGTTTCCTGCGGCGGAAATGCGATAATCGCCAGCAGAGATTAAGCCGGAGGTGCACCATGTATCATGCCAAAATCATCGCAACGCCTGTTGGCGAGCTCACGCTTGTTGCCACCGATAAGGGATTGTCAGCGATTCTGTGGGAAAACGAAGGCGCGCAGCGCGTGCCGTTGAAGCCGATTAGCCTTAACGATCAGCATCCGATTCTGTGTGAGGCTGAACGCCAGCTGCGCGAATATTTCGCCGGTGAACGTCAGCAGTTTGATATGCCGTACGACACTGTCGGCACCGAGTTTCAGAAAAAAGTGTGGCAAGCGTTACTGACTATTCCGTTTGGTGAAACGCGCAGCTACCTGCAAATCGCCGAGCAGATCGGCAATCCCAAAGCGGTGCGCGCCGTGGGCGCAGCCAACGGTAAAAATCCGCTATCGATTATGGCGCCATGCCATCGCGTAATTGGCAGCAACGGCAAACTCACCGGTTTTGCAGGCGGACTCAGCGTCAAAGCCTTCCTGCTGGAGCTGGAAAGCCCACAGAAGAGCACATTGTTGCTGTAGAGCGTGCAAAAAAGAGACGACACTCTCGCGCAATTCCGTTATCGTGTTTAGCATATAAAACACGATGGCGGTTTTGATGCCGCATCATTGCCGTAAAAGGCAATTTTGTTAAATTGAGAAAACGAGAGCCGTGTCATGAGTCTGATGTTTGATCCCGAAAGCGCGATCTATCCTTTCCCGCCGAAACCGGCATGTCTCAGTGACGATGAGAAATCCCACTACAAAAACAAAATCAAACGCTTGCTGAAAGAACGTGATGCGGTGATGGTGGCGCATTACTACACCGATCCCGAAATTCAGGCGCTGGCGGAAGAGACCGGCGGCTGCGTATCGGACTCACTGGAAATGGCGCGTTTCGGCAGCACCCATCCCGCCAAAACCTTGCTGGTGGCGGGCGTGCGTTTTATGGGCGAAACCGCAAAAATTCTTAGCCCGGAAAAAACCGTGCTAATGCCCACCTTGCAGGCGGAATGCTCGCTCGATCTCGGTTGTCCGATTGAGGAATTTAACCGCTTCTGCGATCAGCATCCCGATCGCACCGTGGTGGTGTATGCCAACACCTCGGCGGCGGTGAAGGCGCGCGCGGATTGGGTCGTCACCTCAAGCATCGCGGTTGAGCTGATTGAACATCTCGACAGCCTTGGCGAGAAAATTATCTGGGCACCGGATCGCCATCTTGGCCGCTACGTCACGCAAAAATCCGGCGCAGATGTGCTGTGCTGGCAGGGCGCTTGTATCGTGCATGACGAGTTCAAAACGCAGGCTTTGCAACGTATGAAGGCGCTCTATCCGGATGCGGCGGTGCTGGTGCATCCTGAATCACCGCAGGCGATTGTCGATCTGGCCGATGCGGTGGGATCGACCAGCCAGCTGATTCAGGCGGCGCAAAGCTTGCCGCATCCACAGATGATCGTCGCCACCGATCGCGGCATCTTCTACAAAATGCAGCAGGCGGTGCCGAACAAAGAGTTGCTGGAAGCGCCAACTGCAGGCGAGGGCGCAACCTGCCGCAGCTGTGCGCACTGTCCGTGGATGGCGATGAACGGCCTGAAAGCGATTGCCGAAGGACTGGAACGTGGCGGCAGCGAGCATGAAATCCATGTCGATGCTGCGCTGCGCGAGGCCGCGTTGATCCCGCTTAATCGCATGCTATCCTTTGCTGCAGATCTCAAACTTAAAATCAAAGGGAATGCATGACGGGCTCCCGTTACACAGGCACCTTATATGGACTTCTTTAGCACGCAAAATATTCTGGTTCACATTCCGCTTGGCGTTGGCGGCTACGATCTGTCATGGATCGAAGCCGTTGGCACGATTGCGGGCTTGCTGTGTATCTGGCTCGCCAGCCTCGAAAAAATCATCAACTACTTTTTCGGGCTGATTAACGTCACGCTGTTTGCGGTGATCTTCTTCCAGATTCAGCTCTACGCCAGCTTATTGCTGCAGCTGTTCTTCTTCGTCGCCAACGTTTACGGCTGGTACGCGTGGAGTCGGCAAACCGCCAATAACGAAACTGAGCTGAGAATTCGCTGGCTGTCGCGCTCAAAAGCCTTGGGTTGGGGCGCGGCGTGCGTGGTGGCGATTGCGCTGATGACGGTGTATATCGATCCGGTGTTTGCCTTCCTGACCAAAACCGCAGTCGGCATCATGCAGAGTCTTGGCCTCAACGTGGCGATGCCGCAGCTGCAGCCGGACGCTTTCCCGTTCTGGGATTCGTGCATGATGGTGCTGTCGATTGTGGCGATGATTCTGATGACGCGGAAATACGTTGAGAACTGGCTGCTGTGGGTGGTGATCAACGTGATTAGCGTGATGATCTTTGCGCGTCAGGGCGTTTATGCCATGTCACTGGAGTACGTCATTCTGACGCTGATTGCGCTCAACGGTTCGCGTCTGTGGATGCAAAGCGCACGCGAACATGGCTCGCGCGCGCTGTCACATCAGTGATGATGATGAGCATGACCTTCCAGCGCAGCATGATCGTGGTGATCGTGCTGCGCAGCGCTATTATTTAAACACAACTCGCAGTCCGGTCCGCTGCACGGTTGATACTCCATCTGCACCGTGGCGTGGGCAATCTGATAGTGCTCATGTAGATATTTGTGGATGCGCTTAAGCAGGCCGTCATGATCGTAAGGCGGAATCACCTGTACATGCAGCGTCAGCACCGGCTTCTCACCCACTTGCCACAGATGAACGTGATGCACGTTACGCACTTCATCGATATTGCGCGTCAGCTCGCGCGACAATTTATCCGCGTTGATATGACCCGGCGCACCTTCCAGCAGCTCATGCAGACTCTCGCGCAGCAGCGACCAGGCACTGCGCACCACCAGCAATGACACCAGCAGCGACAGAATCGGGTCGATTGGCGTCCAGCCGGTCAGCATGATGATCACCGCCGCGACAATCGCACCGACCGAACCCAGTAAATCGCCCAGCACATGCAACGCCGCCGCACGCACGTTGAGGTTTTTCTCTTCGCTGCCGCGATGCAGCAGCCAGAATGACAGCAGATTCGCCAGCAATCCGGCAATGGCGATGCCGAGCATCAATCCGCCGGCAATTGGCTGTGGCTCGTAGAAGCGACGCAGCGCTTCCCAGACAATCAGCACCGTTATCACTAAAAGCGCAATGGCGTTGACGAACGCCGCTAAGGTGGTAAGACGCAGCAAGCCGAAGGTATGACGTGCGTTGGGTTTACGCTGGGCAAATTGCACCGCAAGCAACGCCATCAGTAGCGCGGCGGCATCGGTCAACATATGCCCGGCATCAGCCAGCAGCGCCAGCGAGCCAGAAACCAGCCCGCCAATCACTTCTGCCACCATAAACACTGCCGTTACGCCAAACGCCGCGGCCAGCCGCGTGCGGTTACTGTTAGCTGCGCCGTGGGAATGAGTGTGTGCCATAATTTTCCAGTTGTTTAAGTAACGTGTTTGTTAATGATATCAGTAAATTGAGATCCTCAAGCGGCAACTGCTGCCGTTGGGTCTGCACAATCAACTGCTGACAGCGCTCGGCAACCTCATCCATACCGAGCATCAACCAGCTGCCTTTCATGCGGTGCGCCGCCTGTTCCAGCGCTGACCAGTTTTGCGCATCGCGCGCGCTGAGCAGCGAATCCCGATCCTGTTGCAGCGTGCGCTGCAAGGTCTGGCAGATGCGCGGAATAAACGCCTGATTATTGTGCGCCAGAATCAGCAGGCTGTTTGGCAACGCATCCAGTGGATCTTTTATCGCGCGCGCCAGCAACGGTGCCAGATGATCGAGCTCGATGGGTTTAAGCAGCAAGGCTTCGTCATCCTGCAGGGCGATTTTCAGCAACTGAACATCCGCAGAGCACAGCACGCGCAGCGTGTTGCTGCCGCGCTGGCGCTGACGGCGGCGCAGAATACGCAGCAGCGTTAAACCGTCCGGGCGCGGCATCATTTGATCGATAAACAGAATATCGAAGGCGCGCTGGGCATCGGCGCGCAGCAGCGCGCGGCCCTCTTCAAACACCTGCGACTGCACACCAAAGTTCGCCAGCTGCTGCTGCATCACCAAAAGATTGGTCGGGTGATCGTCCACGATCGCGACGCGCAGCTGCGGGTAACGTGGCCAGCTGGCTGTGCGCTCGGTTAACGGCTCTTCGCTCAGTACTAACGGCAACTGCACGCTGACCGTGGTGCCGCTGCCAGGTTGTGAAGTGAGTGTTAGCGTACCGCCCATTCGCTGCACAATCTCGCGACAGATAAACAAACCCAACCCGCTACCTTGTACCGCATGGCTTTTGCCGGATGGCGCCTGATACCAGGGTTCAAACAGCTCTGCCTGCTCGTTAAGCGGAATACCGCTGCCGGTGTCGGCCACCGTAAGTTGAATATGCGCATCAACCGCCAGCGACAGGCGCACTTCGCCTTCGCGGGTAAACTTCAGGGCGTTGGCCACCAGATTATTCACCACCTGCTGCAGGCGATCGCCATCCAGCAGCACGCTGGCAGGCAGCGGCGTCAGCGCTTCGGCAATCAGGTTTGGCCCGGCATCGCGCATCAAGGGATGATAGAACTGCTGCTGTTGCTGCAGCCAGAGCGTCAGATTGAGCGGGCGCGGCGCCAGGCGGAAGCTCTGGCTCTCAATGCGAGCGTGATCCTGCAAGTCGTTTAGCAGCGCCATCAGCGAGCGCGCGCTGCTGTGCATCAGCGCCAGCCGTTCGCTCGGGTGCTGCTGCTGTTCCAGCTCCAGCAAACCGAGAATCGCCTGCATCGGCGTGCGCAGTTCGTGGCTGGCGGTGGCGAGAAACTGGCTCTTGGCGGCATTGGCGCGTTCGGCCTGTTCACGCTGCAATCGGTCACGACGCTGTTGCCAGTAACGACGCGCCAGCAAACCCAGCAGCAACAGAATAATTACGCCTGCCGCGATCAAAATCATCAGCGGGATATTGCGCATCGCCATCGTCGTACCGGGCTGCGGCGGCTGTGACCAACTGACGCGCATCTGATTAAGCGTATCGGGCGGGATCTGCTGTAATGCATGGTCGAGCAGGGCGCGCAGCTCGGGTTGTTGTGCACTGACCTGCGGCGCCAGCGGCCAGGCGATATCGCTGGCGGCAAACGCCAGATGCACACGATTATCTTCGTGACTCGCCATGCGCCAGCGTGCGGACAGCACGTTATCCACCAGCGCATCAATCTGGCCGCTATTCAGCGCTTGCCACAGCTGCGCCCGGTCGTCGAACGGTTGTGGCGTAAAGCCCGATGGCAGTAAACGCGAGGCTAAGTCGTCACGCAACACACCCACGCGCTGGCCTTGTAACGATTGCCAGTTCATCGGTTGATGGGTGGCGAGCGTGTAAATCCCCCAAATGGCGCGCCATACCGGCAAGGTGTTGCTGCCGGGATCGTCGCCGTACAGCGGCTGTAACAGATTCAGCATCACCTGCTGTTGCTGCAAAAGCGTGGCGGCCTGCTGCGGATTGTTGACCCAGCGCGGAGTAAAACGCAGGCCGGTACTTTGGCTCAAGGCGTTGAGCAGGTCGATGCCGAAGCCGCGCGCATTGCCGCTGCTGTCGCGATAACTCCATGGCGCGTTATCTGCCTCAACCGCATAGGGAATTTCGTTGTGCTGTGCCAGCCACTGCTTTTCGCCGGCCGACAGCATCAATGTTTGCGTGTCCTGATAGCGCAGCAGCGGCGGGCTCCAGCGCTGCTGGACGCGACTGCTGAACTCGGCGGGAAGCAGGCGCAGCTGACTGTTAAGCCAGTGGATCAAGGCGGCATCGCGCGCCAGCGCACGTAGCGTCAGTTCACCCGCGCCGGGATCGGCGGTGATTTGGTAGATTTGTCCTTGCTGCAGCTGGCCCAGCAGGAAACCGGCGCTGGCTTCATCGGCGACCAGGTAATCGCTCTGCTGATTGAGCAGCGCGTACAGCGCCTGCAGATCGCCCGGCAAAGTATGCCAGCGATGCTGCTGGACAAATTCGGCGGGCAATTGCGCTAACGTCGCCTCGGCAATGGTTAGCTGCGCGGTATCGCTGTTGAACATCACCGCGCGCTGATTATCCCGGTTGCGATAGATACGAATTGGGCTGCTGTACCAGCTGTCGCTGAGCAAAACATCGGGCGGTAGCTCGGCGTGTTGATTACTTAACACCAAATCCACCTCGCCGCGCTGCAAGGCTTTCAGTTGCTGCGCGCGATCGGCATAGCTTTGCAGCGTGAAACGGGTGCCGGTCAGCTGGCTAAGCGCGCTGAGATAATCGGCGTCGATGCCCCAAATGTGATCGCCAATGCGCATCGCCCAGGGCGCGCTGTTTTGTGCCGGCACCGCGACGCGCAAAGTTGCCCCCGGCCACGGCTCGGCGTGCGGCGCTGGCATCATCGCGGGTAACATCACGCTGCTGGCGGGTTGCAGATCGGCTTTCGCCAGCACACTCAGCATCAGCAGGCTGAGCAGTAGCCAAATCCTCACTGCTGCGCTTTCCACAGCTCAGCCAGCTCAACCACCGATTGCACGCCGGTTTTCTCCAGGATGTTTTTCTTGTGGGTGCTGACGGTTTTATTGCTGATGTGCAGCTGCTCGCCAATCTGCAGATTCGATAAGCCGCGCACCAGCAGCGCCACAATCTGCTGCTCTTTCTCGGTTAACGGCAGTTCGATACGCTCTGGCAGCGGCGGAAAAGCCTGTTGTCCGCCAAGTACTGCCAGAATCGCACTCAATAGTTGCGCCATGCTTTGGCTTTTCACCACGTAACCGGCGGCGCCCAGCGATACCGCGCTGAGCAGCGTGTGGCGGCTCTGCTGCGCGGAATAGATTAATACCGGGCAGTGCTGATTGCGCACGCGTAACCGGCGCAGCAGCTCAAGGCCGTCGCAATCGGGTAAGCCTATATCCAGCACAATTAAATCGATGGGATGATGCTGCAGCAGTTGGCGTGCCTGAGCTTCGTCGCCAGCGGCGTGAATTTTCAGCGTGATGGGAGCATTAACGCAAGCCGCTTCCAGTGCGACTTCAACTAACGGGTGATCATCAATAAGCAGCAATGAAGCCATGAATCAGTTCCTGTGAATTTCATTGCTTCAGCATAGCGGAAAAGGGCGGGGGGCAAAATAAAAGGGAGAGCCGAAGCTCTCCCGATTGATACCAATGACTTACTTATTGCGTGGTGCCATCGGTCTTATGATGCTTGGTTCCGACTTTTTTGTTCATGTCAGGGCATTTGCCCTCTTTACACATTGAATTTTTATGAACCTGTTCCGCAGACATATTGCTGGTGTCGGTGCCGGATGTTGCAGCGCTATTGGTGTTCATGCTGCCGCTGTTGATTTTGCTATTATCAACTTTATTCGGTGGCAGATTTTGTTTTGCACCACCGGCTGCTGCGCCTGCTTCTGCTGAAGCGTTAGCCGCGCCATTATTGTCTGCAGCCATTACAACACCACTACCTAAAGTCATCGCTGCCGTCAGAAAGATCATTGCAAACTTATTCATCATTATGCTCCAGTAATTAATGGATAGTTGCCGTCAAACACGCACGGGTGTTAAGTGACGAAAATAGCGTGCCGCGATGGAATAAAATTCCACCTTATACGCTTCGCTTAAATATTAAATTTTGTAAACACTTCATTCCTTAGTGCTTACATTTAAAAAGCTTAGTGCATGGATATATAAATGCAAATTTGAGATGTACATTTTAAGCGCGGTGCGTAATTTACAGCTACCGCGCGAAGGGCTAAAGTGGGCGGGTTGCGCCCGACGGACGTTGGGCCAGAAATTTGAATGGAATTGTGTATGGATTACCAGAACGACGACTTACGCATCAGAGAGATCAAAGAGTTACTTCCTCCTGTTGCCTTGCTTGAAAAATTCCCCGCCACCGATAAAGCAGCCCAAACCGTTGCGCAGTCACGTCAGGCGATTCACCGCATTCTGCATGGCGAGGATGATCGTCTGCTGGTGGTGATCGGTCCGTGCTCGATTCACGATACTCAGGCTGCGCAAGAGTATGCGTCGCGTCTGCTGACATTGCGTGATGAGTTGAAAGACGATCTCGAAGTGGTGATGCGCGTTTATTTTGAAAAACCGCGCACCACGGTGGGCTGGAAAGGGCTGATCAACGATCCCTTTATGGATGGCAGCTTCCAGATCAACGACGGCCTGCGCCTGGCGCGCAAGCTGCTGGTGGATATCAACGACATCGGTTTGCCTGCAGCGGGTGAGTTCCTCGATATGATCACGCCACAATATATGGCCGATCTGATGAGCTGGGGCGCGATTGGCGCGCGTACCACCGAATCGCAGGTGCACCGTGAACTCTCTTCCGGTCTCTCTTGCCCGGTGGGCTTCAAAAACGGTACCGACGGCACCATCAAAGTGGCGATTGACGCGATTGGTGCCGCCAGCGCGCCACACTGCTTCTTGTCGGTCACCAAATATGGTCATTCGGCGATTGTCGAAACCAGCGGTAACGAAGATTGCCACATCATTCTGCGCGGCGGCAAAGAGCCGAACTACAGCGCTGAACACGTGGCGGCAGTGAAAACCGGTCTGGAGAAAGCAGGCTTGCGTCCGCAGGTGATGATCGACTTCAGCCATGCCAACAGCAGCAAGCAGTTCCAGCGTCAGATGGTCGTTGCTGATGACGTGGCGCAGCAAATTGCCGGCGGTGAGCAGGCGATTACCGGCGTAATGATCGAGAGTCATCTGGTGGAAGGCAATCAGAGCCTTGAAAGCGGCAAACCGCTGGTGTACGGGCAGAGCGTGACCGATGCCTGCATCGGCTGGGAAGACACTGAGAAAGCGTTGCGTCAGCTGGCTCAGGCGGTCAAACAGCGTCGCGGTTAAGATTTGTGGCAATAAAAAAGGCCAGACTTGCGTCTGGCCTTTTTGCGTTTCAGCGGTCGCTTACTTCGCTTTACCCTGGTTTGCTACGGCTGCGGCTTTCGCAGCGATCTCGTCAGCATCACCCAGATAGTAACGTTTGAGCGGCTTGAAGTTCTCGTCGAACTCATACACCAATGGCACGCCAGTTGGGATGTTCAGTTCGAGAATCTCGTCTTCGCTCAGGTTGTCGAGGTATTTAACCAGCGCACGCAGTGAGTTGCCGTGTGCAGCAACAATCACTTTCTCACCGCTCTTAATACGCGGCAGAATGCTTTCGTTCCAGTAAGGAATCACGCGTTCGATGGTCAGCGCCAGGCTTTCGGTGGTTGGCAGCTGCGCGTCAGTCAGTGAAGCGTAACGCGGATCGTGGCCAGGGAAACGCTCATCAGCGCGATCCAGCTCTGGTGGAGTGATGGCAAAGCCACGACGCCACTGTTTCACTTGCTCGTCACCGTATTTTGCGGCGGTTTCAGCTTTATCCAGACCTTGCAGCGCACCGTAGTGACGCTCGTTCAGACGCCAGGTTTTCTCAACCGGCAGCCAAGCCTGATCCAGCTCATCCAGCACGTTCCACAGGGTGTGGATAGCGCGCTTCAGCACTGAGGTGTAAGCGAAATCAAACACGAAACCTTCTTTCTTCAGCAGCTGACCGGCTGCTTTGGCTTCAGTGCGACCTTTGTCAGACAGATCAACGTCGTACCATCCGGTGAAGCGGTTTTCCTGGTTCCACTGGCTTTCGCCGTGTCGCACCAGTACCAGCTTAGTTACGGCCATAGCTTTACTCCTTAATGCTCGATTTACGATTAGTATTGAAACCGGCTGCGGCCGCTGAGAAGCGGCTCACTAATAGCGCCATACCATAGCGGAAAACAACGCACGGCGTAAGCCTGTCGGCAGCGCAGTGCGCGTTTTTCATCCGGTGGCTCAGTGCGGCGTGAAGCGATAACGCGTCACGGACTGCCAGCTGTCGCCGGGTTGCAGCCAGCAATCGGGCTGCGGCCACTCTGCATGGTTGGGCGAATCCGGTAAAAATTCGCTCTCCAGAGCGATGCCCTGGAAAGCAGTATAGCTGTCCTGCTCACGGGCGCGTGTTCCTGCCAGATAGTTGCCGCTGTAAAACTGCAGCGCCGGGGCGGCAGTAAACACGCTCAGCTCCAGCTTGCCATCCGCAGACCACAAATGGGCGGCGGGCTGGCTGCTGTCGCCAGCGGTGTTGAGCAAAAAGGCATGGTCATAGCCTTTCACCGCTTTTTGATCGTCATCGGCGAGGAACTCATCAGCGACGCGCTTCGGCTGGCGGAAATCAAAACTGTTTCCCGCTACCTCTTTCAGCGGCGCGTTAGGAATACCTTCGCTATCCACCGGCAAGTAACGATCGGCGTGCAGTTGTAAGCGATGCTGGCGCGCATCACCATGATGCGCATCAAGATTAAAGTAAGCATGGTTGGTCAGGTTGACCGGGCAGGGCTTGTCGGTTTGAGCTTCGTAGCGAATCGACAGGCAATTATCATCATCAAGTTGATAGATGACATCGGCGATTAAATTGCCGGGATAGCCCTGATCGCCATCCGGCGAATCGAGGCGATAGTGCACTTCGCTTTCGCTCTGACTGAGGATCTGCCAGCGACGCTTATCGAAACCTTGCGGCCCGCCGTGCAGCTGATGTGCGCCCTGATTCGCCGCCAGCAACAGATTAAGCGGCTTCAGTTCGGCCGAGGCGATGCGGTTTGCGTAGCGGCCAATGGTCGCGCCAAGATAAGCATCCTGATGCAGATAATCAGACGGCGTGGCGCAGCCGAGCAGCGCTTCACGCACGCTGTGATCCAACATGGGCACGCGCGCTGACAGCCAGGTCGCGCCCCAATCCATAAAGGTCGCGACCATGCCGTTGCGATTGCGCAGCACGGTGATGCGCCACGGTTGCCCGTCTGGCGCGTGGGAATTCACATCACTTACCATTGGCCTGCTCCTGCGGACGCTTTGCACACGTAGAAAGTCTCTTTGATGCCGGTTTGCGCCTCATACTTCTCGGCCACCACCGCTTTCACCGCATCGACCAGATCGGTCGGCATCAGCGCCACGATGCAGCCACCAAAGCCGCCACCGGTCATACGCACGCCGCCGCGCGGGCCGATTTCTGCTTTCACAATCTCAACCAGCTGATCGATTTGCGGCACGGTGATTTCGAAATCGTCACGCATCGAGGCGTGCGATTCAGCCATCAGTTCGCCCATACGTTTCAAATCGCCAGCGCTTAACGCATCGGCTGCTTCCAGCGTGCGTGCATTCTCGGTGATGACGTGACGTACACGTTTCGCTACCAACGCATCCAGTTCGCCTGCTGAGGCTTCGAACTCTTCCAGCGTCACATCGCGCAGCGCCGGCTTATTGAAGAAGCGCGCGCCGGTTTCACACTGTTCACGACGCGTATTGTATTCGCTGCCCACCAGGCTGCGACGGAAGTTGGAGTTGATGATCACCACTGCGACATCTTCCGGCATCGATACCGCGCGCGTACCGAGCGTGCGGCAATCCAGCAGCATGGCGTGATCCGGCTGACCGAGCGCGGAGATCAGCTGATCCATGATGCCGCAGTTGCAGCCGACAAACTGGTTTTCCGCTTCCTGACCGTTCACCGCAATCGCTGCGCCGTCGAGGTTCAACGCATACAGCTGCTGGAATACGGTGCCGACCGCCACTTCCAGCGACGCCGAAGAGCTCAGGCCCGCGCCTTGTGGCACGTTGCCGCTGATCACCATATCGACGCCACCAAAGCTGGCATCGCGTTTCTGCAGATGTTTCACCACGCCGCGCACGTAGTTGGCCCACATTGGCTCTTTCAACGGCTCGATCGGCGCATCCAGCGAGAAGCTATCCTGCTGATTGTCGTAATCAACGGCAATCACGCGCACCTGACGATCGTCGCGTTTGGCGCAGGCGATCACGGTTTGATAATCGATGGCGCACGGCAGCACGAAGCCATCGTTGTAATCGGTGTGTTCGCCGATCAGATTGACGCGGCCCGGCGCCTGAATGCTGTGCGTGGCTGGATAGCCGAAGGTGTCAGCGAATACCTGTTGAGTAATGGATTTTAATGACATTTATTGCGCCTCGCGGAAATGGACATCGCTGACAGAACGCAGACGTTCAGCTGCCTGTTCCGCCGTTAAATCACGTTGGGTTTCGGCCAGCATTTCATAGCCAACCATAAATTTGCGTACCGTGGCTGAACGCAGTAACGGTGGATAGAAGTGCGCATGCAGCTGCCAGTGATCGTTACTTTCGCCGTTGAACGGCGCGCCGTGCCAGCCCATCGAATAGGGGAAAGAGCACTGGAACAGGTTGTCGTAGCGGCTGGTGAGCTGCTTGAGCGCCAGCGCCAGATCGGTGCGCTGCGGCTCGGTGAGATCGGTGATGCGTTTCACATGGGCTTTCGGCAGCAGCAAGGTTTCAAACGGCCACGCCGCCCACCACGGCACCACCGCCAGCCAGTGTTCGGTTTCCACCACCGTGCGGCTGCCATCGCTCATCTCACGCGCCGCGTAATCGACCAGCATCGGCGTGCCTTTCTCGGCAAAATAGTGACGCTGATGGTCATCTTCTTTTTGCGCTTCATTCGGCAGGAAGCTGTTGGCCCAAATCTGACCGTGCGGATGCGGGTTGGAGCAACCCATCGCCGCACCTTTGTTTTCAAACACCTGCACCCACGGATAGTGCTGGCCGAGATCGGCGGTCTGTTCCTGCCAGGTACGCACGATATCTTCCAGTCCGCTCAGTGGCAGCTCCGGCAGCGTTTTGCTGTGGTCCGGCGAGAAGCAGATCACCCGGCTGGTGCCACGCGCGCTTTCGCAGCGCATCAACAGGTCGTCGCTCTGCGGTGCATCTGGCGTGTTGGTCATCAGCGCGGCAAAGTCATTGGTGAACACGTAAGTGCTTTTATAGTTAGGGTTTTTGTCACCGGTAATGCGGGTGTTTCCCGCACAGAGGAAGCAGTCAGGATCGTGCGCCGGCAGTTGCTCCAGCGCCGGGGTTTCCTGCGCACCTTGCCACGGACGCTTAGCGCGATGGGGTGAGACCAGCACCCATTGATCGATCAATGGGTTATAACGGCGATGCGGGTGATCGACCGGGTTAAATTTTTCCATGATGAGTCCTGGTAAACGGCAAACAGATAAAAATGATTTTGATCAAAGTAGCACAAAGACCAGCGTGAAAGCGTGATCCAGTCTGGATAAATGGTATCGTTTACACAAGGTGACGATTCTCATTTTATGGGGTTATCAGTGCTATTTGCTTACTTACCAGGCAATGAAATGGTAACGCTTACATTGTAGGGTCGCCATTCATGGCGACCGCTATTTAACGCAGCGACTCTTGCAGAAAACCGTAACCCTGTTCCTGCGCGACAAAACTCAGGCGGTGAGTGATGCACTGCGGGGCATCTTCGGCGTGGTGGGAAACAAACAGCAGTTGCGTGCGGCCTTCGCCAATCAGCACATCGACAAAGCGACGCACCAGCTGGCGGTTAATCGGATCCAGCCCTTGCAGCGGTTCATCGAGGATCAACAGCGTAGGATGCTTCACCAACGCGCGCGCAATCAACACCAGCCGCTGCTGTCCCCACGACAAACTGTGGAACGGCGCATCGGCCAGCTGATTATCCATACCGAGCAACGCCAGCCACTGACGCGCCAGCGCTTTTTGCCGATCGGACACCGCCTGATACAAACCAATCGAGTCAAAGAAGCCGGAGAGCACCACGGTGCGCACATTGCAGCTGACGCGATAATCGAGGTGCAGGCTGCTGCTGACGTAGCCGATATGCTGCTTGATATCCCAGATGGTTTCACCGCTACCGCGTCGGATGCCGAACAGCGTCAAATCGTTGCTGTAACCCTGCGGATGATCGCCGGTCACTAAACTGAGCAGAGTAGATTTACCCGCGCCGTTCGGCCCCACGATTTGCCAGTGTTCGCCGGGATTAACCTGCCAGTTCAGGCCATCAATCACCGCTTTATCGTTGTACGACACCACGCCATTGCGCAGAACCACGCGCGGCGCATCTTCGGCCAGCTGCGGCAGCAGATCGGGTTGATCCGCTTCCGGCAGCGCCATGCCATCAAGCGTTTCGCTGTGCGCCAGCTGCGCCACCAGCGCTTCAGCCAAAATCGCGCGACGCTCGCCTACGTGGGTTAGCGTGCATTCCGCCAATACGCCAACCTTCTCGACAAAATCGGGAATATCATCAAAGCGATTGAGCACCAGCACCACGCTGTAACCGCTTTGATGCAAATCATTGAGGGTTTGCGCCAGGCTGGCGCGCGACGCCACATCCAGGCCATCAAAAGGTTCATCGAGGATCAGCAGATCCGGCTGCGCCATCAGCGCCTGACACAGCAGCGTTTTGCGCGTCTCGCCGGTGGAGAGGTATTTGAAGCGACGCTCGAGCAGATAAGTGATGCCAAACTGCTGCGCCAGCGCCTGACAGCGCGCCTCATCTTTCACTTCGTCCTGAATGATCTGCGCGGCGGTGCGGCCGGTATCGTCTTCGCCTTCACTCAGCAGATCGGTGTTATTGCGTTCCCACTCATCGCTGACCAGTTTTTGCAGCTGCTCTAACGAAAGACGCGTGCGGCGCTGAAAATTCTGTTGCACGCTGCCTTTGCCGGGCTGCAATTCGCCGGAAAGGGCGCGTGCCAGCGATGACTTGCCGCTGCCGTTGGCACCGACGAACGCCCAGCTTTCGCCGCTGTTGAGAATTAAATCGTTGAGGGAGAGTGCTCGGGTGTCGCTAAGGTGAAACGTGCCTTGCGAAATTTGCAATGAAGCCATGATTTATTCCGTTTTATGCATCGTGCTGCTCAGTTTTAGCCAGCGATGCAAGCGAAGTCAAATCATGGCGTGGATTTCAGAGCAGTGTGGCGATGATGGCGTGTTCGGCATTAAAACTGGCGGTGACGCTGGCGCCAACCTGCAGATTCTGCTGTTTCACCGCGTCATTGCTGACGGTCGCGCACAGCGTTTCGCCGCTCGGCAACGCCATCAATACTTCGCTGACCTGATCGCCAGGCTCAATCGCGCTGATCTGCGCGGCCAGCTGATTATCGCTGCTATCGGCGGCGTGACTGACGTGAATCCACGGTGCTTTAATCAGCACCAGCACCTCTTTGCCGCTGTCGAGTTGCAGGCGTTCAGCGCTGCGGGCGGTAATTGCCACCTGCAGGCGCGTCACGCCATCGGCAAGCAGCACCTCAATGTGTTGCTGTATCTGCTGATGATCGCTGGCCAGCACCGTACCAAACAGCTGATTGCGCGCGCTGGTTTGCAGCGAGAAGCGCGCAATCGCTGCCAGCAAACTGTCGAGCGGCAAGCTGTCGTTTTGCAGCGCATTGAAGGCTTTCTGTTGAATTTGCTCCATCAATTGGAACAGCTGAATCAAGCGCTCGCCATAACGCGTAAGCTGCGCACCGCCGCCGCCTTTGCCGCCAGTCGCGCGATCCACCAGCGTTTGATCGGCCAGCTGATTCATCTCATTGATCGCATCCCAGGCACTTTTGTAGCTGATGCCCGCCAGTTTCGCGCCCTGGCTAATCGAGCCGGTTTGCTGCACGCGTTTCAGTAATTCGATGCGACGCGGATCGGCAAACAGCTTTTGCTGAAGACGAATATGGAGAGAAAGTTCTGCCTGCATGTCAGCTCCTTAGGTTAATCAGCTCAGTTTACTGCTTAAAAGTAAAAGCACGAAAAGGGCAGTGCGTTTTTTTCGCTAAACGTTACAATCACTTTTTTATTTTCTGCGTGAGGTTTCCATGCTGGAACTGTTAAAAAGCCTGGCTGTGGCTATCATCATGGTGCCGATTGTGATGGCTATTATGCTCGGTCTGATTTACGGCCTGGGTGAAGTTTTCAACGTCATCTCAAAATTTGGCCGCCGCGACGATCGTCCTGCCAACAGCTCACAACACTAATTTCTCAACGCCCGCTTCCTGCGGGCGTTTTGTTTCTGAACTTCCGTAAAATCCTGCCGATATAAAGCTCATGACGCATTTGTGCGTGCGTTGTATTATAAAATATATAACGTAATGAGGAGCAACAAATGCCAACAATCAATTACCGCTGGGCTGCTGCAACCGTTTTAGGTGTTTCGTTGGCGGGTCACGCCGTGGCCGCAGAAAAAATTACCGTGTTCGCGGCGGCGTCGCTGACCAATGCGCTGCAGGAGATTGCGACGCAGTATCAGAAGAAAAGTGGCGTAGAAGTGGTCTCGTCTTTTGCCTCTTCTTCGGTGCTGGCGCGCCAGATTGATCAGGGCGCACCGGCCGATCTGTTCATCTCTGCCGATCAGCAGTGGATGGACGATGTGGTGGCGAAAAACAGCGTGGTGACCAGCACGCGCTATACGCTGCTCGGCAATGATCTGGTGCTGATTGCGCCGAAAAGCGCTGGGGCTAAAGCGGTCACCATTGACAGCAAAACCGACTGGAAAAGCCTGCTGAAAGGCGAGCGTCTGGCGGTGGGCGATCCGGATCACGTGCCCGCTGGCATTTATGCCAAAGAAGCATTACAAAAACTCGGCGCGTGGGACGCTTTATCCCCGCAGCTAGCGCCGGCTAATAATGTGCGTGCCGCGCTGGCGCTGGTTGAGCGTAATGAAACGCCGTACGGCATCGTGTATGGTTCGGACGCGGTGGCCAGCCAAAACGTGCAGGTCGTGGGACGATTCCCGGAAGATAGCCACAAGCCAGTGGAATATCCGATGGCGATTGTCAAAGAACATCAGAACGCAACGGTAGAAGCCTTCTACAACTATTTGCAGGGGCCGGATGCCGCTGCCGTGTTTAAACAGTATGGATTCACGCCGAAGAAATGATATTGAGCGATCCCGAATGGCAGGCCGTTTTTCTCAGCCTGAAAGTGTCCTGTGTAGCTGTGATCTGCAGCTTGCCGTTTGGCATCCTAATGGCCTGGATTCTGGCGCGCTGCCGCTTTCCGGGCAAAACCCTGTTGGACAGCATCGTCCATTTGCCGCTGGTGCTGCCGCCGGTGGTGGTGGGTTATCTGCTGCTGATCGCTTTAGGCCGTCGCGGTTTTATCGGCGAATGGCTGTATGACTGGTTTGGCTTCACCTTTGCCTTTAGCTGGCGCGGCGCGGTGATCGCTTCGGCCGTGATGGCGTTTCCGCTAATGGTGCGTGCAATTCGCCTTGCGCTGGAA
This sequence comes from Pantoea sp. JK, assembly GCF_026130245.1. Classification (NCBI taxonomy): domain Bacteria; kingdom Pseudomonadati; phylum Pseudomonadota; class Gammaproteobacteria; order Enterobacterales; family Erwiniaceae; genus Pantoea; species Pantoea sp. JK. Next base: position 3,582 of record NZ_JAINFN010000004.1, on the reverse strand, counting down.
GCGGTGGATACCAAACTGGAGCTGGCCGCCCGTACGCTGGGTGCCGGGCGCTGGCGCGTGTTTTTCACCATCACACTACCGCTCACCTTGCCAGGCATTATTGTCGGCACGGTGCTGGCCTTCGCCCGTTCGCTGGGCGAATTTGGCGCCACCATCACGTTTGTCTCCAACATTCCCGGCGAGACGCGCACCATTCCGTCGGCAATGTTCACCCTGATTGAGACGCCGGGTGCGGAAGGCACCGCAGCGCGACTTTGTGCGGTGGCGATAGCGTTAGCGCTGATGTCGCTGGTGGCGTCTGAGCTGCTGGCGCGCTGGGGCCGTAAACGGCTGGGAGCGGCATAATGCTAAATCTGCAGCTTTCTCAGCAGTTGGGCGATCACCTGCTCGACGTCAACGTCAACATTCCCGCCAGCGGCATCACCGCCATTTTCGGCGTGTCGGGTGCGGGCAAAACCTCATTAATTAACGCGATTGGCGGATTAACCCAGCCGCAAAGCGGGCGCATCGAGTTAAACGATCGCCTGCTGTTCGATTCGGCCACGCGCGTGAATTTGCCGCCAGAGAAGCGCCGTATCGGCTATGTGTTTCAGGATGCGCGACTGTTCCCGCACTATCGCGTGCGCGGCAATCTGCAATACGGCATGTCGCCCTCAATGAAGCCGCAGTTCAACGCGCTGGTGGCGCTGCTCGGTTTAGAGTCGCTGCTAACGCGTTTTCCCGCGTCGCTTTCGGGCGGTGAAAAACAGCGCGTGGCAATTGGCCGCGCTTTGCTGACCGCGCCCGATATTCTGCTGATGGACGAACCGCTGGCATCGCTCGATCTGCCGCGCAAACGTGAGCTGATGCCCTATCTGCAAAAGCTGGCAAAGCAGGTCGATATTCCGATTCTTTATGTGTCGCACAGCCTCGATGAAATCCTGCAGTTGGCGGACAACGTGCTGGTGCTGGATGCCGGCCAGGTGAAAGCCTTTGGTCCGCTGGAGAAAGTGTGGAGCAGTTCGGCGATGCGTCCGTGGCTGCCGCTCGCCGAGCGCACCAGCGTGCTGCGCGTGCAGGTGCTGGAGCAGCATCCCGATTACCCGATGACCGCGCTGTCGCTGGGCGATCAGCATATTTGGGTGAGCCGGGTGAATCAGCCGCTGAAAACGCCGCTGCGTATTCGTATCGCCTCGGCCGATGTGTCGCTGGCCTTGCAGCCGCCGCACAATACTTCGATCCGCAATATTTTGCCGGCGCAGGTGGTTGAGCTGCTGGAGATTGACGATCAGGTGGAAGTGAAGCTGCGTATTGGCATCAGCGAGTTATGGGCGCGCATTTCACCGTGGGCGCGCGATGAGTTGGGGATTCGTCCCGATCAGTGGCTGTATGCGCAGATTAAGAGCGTGTCGATAGCGGCATAACAAGCGGTCGCCATGAATGGCGACCCTACGGATTACAATACTTCCTGATAAATCACTTCGGCGATACCCGGCTCCAGGTTGGTGCCAATCACTTTTTTGGCGCGCGATTTGATGGCGTCATCGGCATTGCCCATCGCCACGCCTAATCCCACCTGTTCCAGCATGCTGAGATCGTTGTAGTTGTCGCCAAACGCCAGCACGTCTTGCATGCTAAAGCCCTGACTTTCAACCCATTGCGCCAGACGCTTGCCTTTGCTGTTGCCGCCTTTGGCGATATCCACCTGATCGTGCCACGACCATTCACACGCCAGACCGAGTTCGGCTTCGGTTCGTTCGGCAAACTGCTGCAGCGCGCGCGTGTCGGGATGCGACAGCGCGAATTTCCAGATCGAATCAGCGTCAATCGCCGCCTGCGCCAGGCTTGGCACCTGCAGGAACAGCGGACGCTGCGCTTCCGGCAATGATTGCGCCCAGTTAAGCGTCCGCGTCACATGGCCGGTTGGCGTCTGGTAGAGCATCGCATCATCGACATACAGCAGACCGTGGATGTTCTCCTCATCCAGCATCTTAATCACACGCGCGGCTTTGCTTTTATCCAGCGGATCGGCGGCCAGCACCTGTTTCGCCGGATAATCATACAAATAGGTGCCATTACAGCAGATTGCGGGTGTATCCAGCTTAAGTGCCTGATAAAAAGGGTGGATAGCGCAGTGGTGGCGACCGGTGACAATCAACACTTTCACGCCCGCCTGTTGCGCGCGGGCCAGCGCTTCGATGGATTCAGGCAGAATGGTTTTGTTCGGTGTCAGCAGGGTGCCGTCGAGGTCAAGGGCGATTACGCGGTAGCTCATTACACTTTCCGTCCGGGAGTTGGCAAAGCATTGAGTCTACACCCGGCAGCGGCCCTGAGACAAAAAACAGGGCACAAATGAATCCAGCGCGACAAAATGAAACGCGCTACAGTTATCCCTTTCATCAGGCAGCGAATAAGGAAAACGCATGAAACAAGTCGTGTATACCGCCAGTCCCGAGAGCCAGCAGATTCATGCTTGGCAGTTGCAGGAAGATGGCGCACTGACGTTATTGCAGGTAACGGATGTTGCCGGCCAGGTGCAGCCGATGGTGGTGAGCCCGAAGAAAGATTTCCTCTATGTAGGTGTTCGTCCGAATTTTCGCGTGCTGGCGTTCCGCATTGCGGCCGACGGTTCGCTGAGCCTGGCCGGTGAAGCGCCGCTGCCGGGCAGCCCAACCCACATCTCCACCGATCGTCACGGTAATTATCTGTTCTGCGGCTCGTACAATGATGCCTGCGTCAGCATCAGCCCGATTGGCAGCGAGGGTTTGCCGCAAGCGCCGAGTCAGGTGATCAGCGGCTTGGACGGCTGCCACTCCGCCAATATCGACCTGAACAACCAAACGCTGTTTGTACCGGCACTGAAGCAGGATCGCATCTGCCTGTATCAACTGAACGCAGACGGTACGCTGTCCCCGCGTGAACAAGCGCAGGTCACCACCGTTGAAGGTGCGGGTCCGCGTCACATGGCTTTCCACCCGAACGGCGCGTATGGCTACGTGGTGAACGAACTGGATAGCAGCGTCGATGTCTGGGCGCTGAACAATGTGCACGGCCAGGTTGAGCGCGTGCAGAGCCTCGACATGATGCCAAAAGATTTCAGCGACACGCGCTGGGCGGCGGACATCCACATCACGCCGGATGGCCGTTTCCTCTATGCCTGCGACCGCACCAGCAGCACCATTACGGTGTTCAGCATCAGTGAAGATGGTTCGGTATTGGCGATTGAAGGCTACCAGCCGACGGAAACCCAGCCGCGCGGCTTCAATATTGATCACAGCGGTCAATATCTGGTGGCGGCGGGACAAAAATCGCACCATATCGAAGTGTATAAGATTCAGGAGCGCGGCCTGCTTAATCCGCTGGCGCGTTACGCGGTAGGACAAGGCCCAATGTGGGTGGTTATCCACCAGCTGTGATATCTCGTAGGGTCGCCATTTATGGCGACCGGGTGCGCATAAATCTGCTGTAGGGTCGCCATTCATGGCGTAATGCCGATCAGTTAAGCCCGAAATGATCGGTTGAACGATCCTCCAGTTCTGCAAAAATCCGTAATCTCACAGGGATTACGGATTTTTTTATGTTACTCAGTCAGGCTCTCGATGC
>NZ_JAINFN010000003.1:0-622482 GCF_026130245.1 Pantoea sp. JK | reverse complement strand
AAACGTCATAATGAATTTCATTATGTGTTCACTCGTGAGGCTTTGATATTTTGTTGCGTCCTAAGACGCTGATATCAATCCTGCGAGTGCCCACACAGATTGTCTGATAAATTGTTAAAGAGCGTTGCGAGCAGCGGCTGAACCGTCTGTCGCGAGGTGGCGTATACTACGCTACTCTCCTTCGGAGTCAAACACTTTTTTCAGCGCTTTCATCCGGCGGGATGAATTTCTTCACTCCCTGCTGAGCCGTCTGCGTTGCCGCTTTGCCGTCTCAGTGGTGGCGCATTATAGGGGGTTATTCGGAGCTGACAAGAGCTAATTTGAAGTTTTCGCGCAACCGCTCACTTTCCAGGCTATGCGTTGCAAAAAGCAGCTAATTCTTGTGATAAGGCAAAAAAAACGGGCCCGCAGGCCCGTTTTAATCGAACGTGATTACTGGTGAGCAACAATCACATCGTCTTTTACATCCATTTTGATGGTTTTTCCCGGAACCAGGGCACCAGAAAGAATCTGCTGCGCCAGCGGATTTTCAATCTGCTGCTGGATAGCACGTTTTAATGGACGCGCACCATAAACCGGGTCATAGCCATTCTCGCCAAGCAGTTTGAGCGCCTCATCGGAGATATGCAGCTGATAACCGCGCTCCTCAAGACGTTTATACAAACGTTGCAGCTGAATCTGCGCAATGGAAGCAATGTGTTTTTCGCCCAACGGATGGAATACCACCATGTCATCGATACGGTTGATAAACTCTGGGCGGAAATGCTGACCCACAACCGCCATCACCACCTCTTTCATCTCTGCATAATCCAGAGAACCGAAACGTTCCTGAATAAGATCGGAACCAAGGTTCGAGGTCATGATCACCACGGTATTGCGGAAATCGACTGTACGCCCCTGTCCATCGGTTAAGCGACCATCATCCAGCACCTGCAACAGGATATTGAAGACATCAGGATGCGCCTTCTCCACCTCATCCAGCAAAATTACCGAATAAGGACGACGACGCACCGCTTCAGTCAGATAACCGCCCTCTTCATAGCCGACATATCCCGGAGGCGCACCCACCAGCCGCGATACCGAGTGTTTTTCCATAAACTCGGACATATCAATACGCACCATCGCGTCATCGCTGTCGAACAGGAAGTTAGCCAGTGCTTTACACAATTCGGTTTTACCGACTCCCGTTGGTCCAAGGAACAGGAAGGAACCAATTGGACGATTCGGATCCGACAAGCCGGCGCGGCTACGACGAATCGCATTCGAAACCGCTTCTACCGCTTCGTTCTGACCGATAACCCGTGAGTGCAGCTCTTGCTCCATACGCAGCAACTTATCGCGCTCCCCTTCCATCATGCGTGCGACAGGTATTCCGGTCCAACGCGCCAGTACATCGGCAATCTCCACATCCGTTACGCGATTGCGTAACAGCTTCATGGTTTTGCCTTCAGACTGCGTAGCGATGGCTAACTGTTTCTCCAGCTCCGGTATTTTACCGTACTGCAGTTCAGACATCTGACCAAGGTCACCCACGCGACGCGCTTGCTCCATCGTCAAGCGCGCTTGCTCCAGCTCGGCTTTAATGTTCTGCGTGCCAGTTAAAGAGGCTTTTTCCGCTTTCCATTCCTCTTCCAGTTCAGCGTATTCACGCTCTTTCTGGTTAAGTTCGCTTTCCAGCATTTCCAGACGCTTCACGCTGGCATCATCAGACTCTTTCTTCAGCGCCTGCTGCTCCAGTTTTAACTGGATGATGCGGCGCTCAAGGCGATCGAGTGATTCTGGTTTCGAATCCATCTGTAAACGAATACTTGAAGCCGCTTCGTCAATCAGATCGATGGCCTTATCCGGCAGCTGGCGATCAGAGATATAACGGTGCGACAGCGTCGCCGCGGCCACTATCGCCGGATCGGTGATCTGCACATGGTGGTGCAGCTCATAGCGTTCTTTCAGTCCACGCAGAATCGCAATGGTATCTTCCACACTCGGCTCAGCGACAAAGACTTTCTGGAAACGACGTTCCAGCGCCGCATCTTTCTCGATGAACTGGCGATACTCATTCAGCGTGGTTGCGCCGACACAGTGCAACTCACCGCGAGCCAATGCGGGTTTCAGCATGTTGCCCGCATCCATTGCGCCATCGGCTTTACCGGCGCCAACCATGGTATGCAGTTCGTCGATAAACAGAATGACGTTACCTTCCTGCTTCGCCAGGTCGCTAAGCACACCTTTGAGGCGCTCTTCAAATTCACCACGATATTTGGCGCCCGCCACCAGCGAACCCATATCCAGAGCCAGCACGCGACGACCTTTCAGCCCTTCCGGCACTTCGCCATTGATGATGCGCTGCGCTAAACCTTCGGCGATAGCCGTTTTACCGACGCCGGGTTCACCAATAAGTACCGGGTTATTTTTGGTGCGACGCTGCAACACTTGAATGGTGCGGCGGATCTCTTCATCACGACCAATTACCGGATCCAGCTTGCCGAGTTCGGCACGCTCTGTAAGGTCGATGGTGTATTTTTTTAATGCCTGACGCTGATCTTCAGCCCCTTGATCGTTCACGCTGTCTCCACCCCGTAATTGCTCGATGGCCTTAGAGAGTTTTTCCGACGTCGCGCCAGCTGATTTTAATAGGTCAGCCAGCGAGCCACGTGAATCGAGGGCCGCCAATACAAATAATTCAGATGATATAAAGTTGTCGCCGCGCTTTTGCGCCAGCTTGTCGCACAGGTTAAGTACCCGAATCAAATCGGCAGATGGCTGTACATCGCCGTCGGTCCCTTCAACCTGCGGTAGTCGATTAATTGCTTGTTCAATGCTGGTACGCAGGCCAGCCACGTCGGCACCCGCTGCGCTGAGCAACGGACGCACCGATCCGCCTTCCTGATTGAGCAAAGCGCTCATCAAATGAAGGGGTTCAATGAATTGATTGTCATGTCCCAGAGCAAGGGACTGTGCATCGGCAAGTGCCAGTTGAAATTTATTAGTAAGACGATCCAGACGCATAATTCCTCCCATTACAGGTCAAAATGCTACTGGAGATTAAATGAGGTCATCCCTCAAATTTTTCAAGGTTAATGACCTGTGTTGTGAGCAAAAAATACGCTAACTGGACCGTCTTGTGGCGTAAGGTTATCTCAGCCAAATCAAAGTTGCCATACGCCCGGTGATTCCGTCGCGTCGGTAGGAGAAAAAATCATCGCGCTCATGGAAGGTACAACGCGTTGAACCACTGATGGAATGTACGCCGGCAGCTTGTAACCGCTGACGAGCCAGCAGCCAAATATCGGCGAAGTATTTGTCACCAGCCGGGCGGAAAGCTTCTTCCGCTTTTGAATCATGCGCCATAAATGCCGTTCTGACTTCCGGACCAACTTCAAATGCCTGCGGCCCAATTGCCGGACCAAGCCATGCATGAATGTCATTTGGCGCGGAGTTGAACTGTGACAATGTCTGTTCCAGCACGCCATTACAGAGACCACGCCAACCCGCATGCGCTGCTGCGACTTCACTGCCATCCTTACTACAAAGCAACACCGGCAAACAATCCGCCGTCATCACTGCGCAAACAACCCCACTTTCACGGGTGATGGCGGCATCAGCGCGCGGTAGCGGATCGCTGGCGGGTAAACGCGCAACCACTTGACCATGGATCTGATCAAGCCATTGTGGCATCGCTGGTAGCGTCAGTTGTTCAACCAAGCGTTGACGATTCTGAGCAACATGCGCCTCAGCGTCGCCAACGTGCCCACCAAGATTCAACGAATCCCAGGGGGCAGCGCTGACGCCGCCGTATCGCGTGGTGGAACATGCCCGAACATGCTGCGGCGCAGGCCAATCCGGGATGATCCATTCACTCATAGCCAATCCATCTGATCGCGGAATTCAAGGGTATCGGCTTTCAGCGCATCAATTAAATCGACCATATCCTGCGGCAACGGTGCGTGCCATTCCATCTCAATACCGGTAATGGGGTGATAGAGACGTAACATCGTGGCATGCAGCGCCTGGCGATCAAAACCACGTAGCGTAGTGATGAAAGCTTCAGATGCACCTTTTGGCGGACGCGGACGACCACCGTACAGCGGATCGCCCACCAGCGGATGGTTGATATGCGCCATATGCACACGAATCTGATGCGTACGACCGGTTTCAAGGCGTAAACGCAAACGCGTATGGGCACGGAAGTGCTCCATGATGCGATAGTGCGTGGTAGCCGGTTTACCCATCGGATGCACCGCCATGTGTGTGCGTTTGGTAGAGTGGCGCGCCATGGGTTGATCCACAGTACCGCCTGCGGTCATGGTGCCGATCGCTACCGCTTCATATTCACGCGTGATTTCGCGCAGCTGCAGCGTTTCAACCAGGTGAGTTTGCGCAGGAACGGTTTTCGCTACCACCATCAAACCGGTGGTATCTTTATCCAGACGATGAACAATCCCTGCGCGAGGCACATCAGCGATAGGTGGATAGTGATAAAGCAGTGCGTTAAGCACCGTGCCATCAGGATTACCGGCGCCGGGATGTACCACCAAACCGCGAGGTTTGTTGATGACCAGAATGTCGTCATCTTCATAGACGATGTTCAGTGGGATGTTTTGCGCTTCCCAGCGTTGTGCTTCTTCGATCTCAGCATCAATCGAGACATGCTCACCGCCAAAAACTTTTTCTTTTGGTTTATCGATGATAGTGCCGTTGACGCTGACTCGGCGCTCAAGAATCCATTCTTTTATGCGAGAACGTGAATAATCAGGGAACAATTCTGCCAAAGTCTGATCTAAGCGTTGTCCAAGTTGTGCTTCGGACACCGTTGCGGTGAGTTGAACTTGTTGTGCCATATACAGCTTCTTCGTTAACGTTGGGTTTTCACGGCGATGCCGTTTAATATAATGTGCTATCGTACCTGGTCATAACTGGGAGCTATACGGACAGCTTCTGCTACAACACTTTGAGGATAATCATTTCGTCATGACGCGTATGAAACATCTGGTGGCTGCTGCCACACTGAGCCTGAGCCTGGCGCTTGTGGGTTGTTCTGGCTCATCAGATCCAGTCCCGGACAGCCCGCCGTCTGAAATTTATGCCACGGCCCAGCAAAAGCTGCAGGACGGTAACTTTAAAGCGGCGATTAAGCAACTGGAAGCACTGGATAACCGCTATCCATTTGGTCCTTACTCGCAGCAAGTACAACTGGATTTGATCTACGCGTATTACAAAAATGCCGATCTGCCACTGGCGCAAGCCGCTATATCTCGCTTTATGCGTCTCAATCCAACCCATCCGAATATCGACTATGTCATCTATATGAAAGGTCTGACGGATATGGCACTGGATGATTCTGCACTGCAGGGCTTCTTCGGTATCGATCGTTCCGATCGTGATCCGACGCACGCTCGTGATGCTTTCCGTGACTTCTCGCAATTACTGCGCGGTTATCCAAACAGCCAATATGCTGCGGATGCGCAGAAACGTTTGGCATTCCTGAAAGAGCGCCTGGCGAAGTATGAACTCTCGGTGGCGCAATTCTATACCAAGCGCGGTGCCTATGTCGCTGTTGTTAACCGCGTGGAAACCATGATGAAGGATTATCCGGATACTGAGGCGACGCATGAAGCGCTGCCGTTGATGGAAAATGCTTACCGTCAGCTGCAGTTGACGGCTGAAGCCGACAAAGTAGCAAAAATCATTGCGGCAAATAATCAGTCTTGATTATGACACCCACAAAAAAGCAGCCCATGAGGCTGCTTTTTTTATGTCATTTTGTGGACAACTCAACAATTTTAGAGATTTATCGCTGCAGTTATCCAGTCAATCATGCGCCCTTCCGCAGTCGTCTTCAAGCATTTCCGGCTACTTTCCCGGCCTTTCTCACAATTAAGCGGCATTGACAAAAAGTGACATTTCAATGTGATCTTGATCACACATTTTCTTGATATCCGCGGTATGCTGGTCCTACCCAGACGGAAATGACAGAGAGGTTTAACTATGATTCTGAACATTACCAGCAAACAAATGGAAATCACCGAGGCCATCCGTAACCACGTTGAAGAGCGTCTCGCCAAGCTGGAAAAATGGCAAACACATCTGATAAACCCTCACATTGTTTTATCGAAAGAGCCGAAGGAGTTTGTGGCTGATGCCACCATTAATACCCCTAACGGAACGCTGGTTGCCAGTGCGAAACATGATGATATGTACACGGCCATCAATGACTTGATTGCCAAGCTGGAGCGACAACTTAATAAAGCGCAACACAAACCCGAAGCACGTCGCGCCAACAGCAGTGTGAAAGATTTTCTTCCGACAGAATAAACAAACATCTCTAGTAACGCGCCTCCGGGCGCGTTTTTTATTGACAGCTTTAAATCACTGCGGTTACTCTCAAGCCACTTCATTTATGGAAACAACCATGAAACATCTGCCGTTCTTCTTCGCATTCTTTTTTACCTTCCCCTGATTGGGAGGCGATTCGTCATGTGAAAATGAATGCGAAGACGAACAGCAAAGCCTCCCAAATGGGGGGCTTTTTTATTGGACATTTTACAGGTGAGCCCTATGAATCCCGAAAATCCGCTGCTGGCATTACGCGATAAAATCAGCGCCGTTGATGAAAAACTCTTAGCGCTTTTGTCGGAGCGTCGCACACTGGCTGTTGAAGTTGCCCAAGCTAAGCTGGCAACGCATCGCCCTATCCGCGACGTAGAACGTGAACGCGCACTGCTGGAAAACCTGATTTCTCTGGGTAAAAAGCATCAGCTTGATGCGCATTACATTACCCGCCTGTTCCAACTGGTTATTGAAGATTCTGTTCTTACCCAGCAAGCGTTGCTGCAAAAGAATCTTAACCATCCACACGCTCACGCGCCGCGCATTGCATTCCTCGGGCCGAAAGGTTCTTACTCACATCTTGCCGCGCGTAAATATGCCACCCGACATTTCGATTCAATGGTGGAGATTGGCTGCCTGAAATTCCATGACATTATTCATCAGGTCGAGAGTGGTCAGGCGGATTACGCGGTAATGCCGATTGAAAATACCAGCTCTGGCTCGATTAACGACGTTTACGACCTGCTTCAGCAAACTACGCTATCGATTGTGGGTGAACTGACCATTCCAATTGAGCACTGTGTGCTGGTCAACGCCAGCACCGATCTACAGCAGATCGAAACGGTGTACAGCCATCCACAGCCATTCCAGCAGTGCAGCCAATTCATCAATCGCTTCCCGCAATGGAAAATCGAATACACCGAAAGCACCGCTGCAGCGATGGAGAAAGTGGCCGCGATGAATTCCCCGAAGGTTGCCGCATTGGGTAGTGAAGCGGGCGGTGAGCTGTATGGATTGCAGGTACTGGAGCGTAATCTGGCCAATCAGCAGCAGAACCATACGCGCTTCATCGTGCTGGCACGTAAAGCAATTGAGGTTTCCGGTCAGGTTCCGGCAAAAACTACGTTGATCATGGCGACTGGCCAACAAGCGGGCGCATTGGTTGAAGCGCTGATGGTATTGCGTAACCACGGCCTGATCATGAGCAAACTGGAAAACCGTCCAATCAACGGCAATCCATGGGAAGAGATGTTTTATATTGATGTGCAAGGCAATCTGCAATCAGAGAATATGCAGTTGGCGTTAACGGAGTTAAGCGGCTTAACTCGTTCATTAAAAGTTCTCGGCTGCTATCCAGGTGAGAATGTGGTGCCGGTTGAACCGCGCCTCTAAGCAAAAAGGCATCCTCGCGGATGCCTTTTGTTTTTACTGCCGGCTGTCGTTCGCCGATCGCAGCATGCTTCTGCTTTCGACAAGGAAGCGTTTCGCGTAATCACCAAACCAGTGTTCAACCCGCTCGAAGCTATCGATGAAGGCTTGCTTATCGCCCTGCTCGAGCAGTTTGATCGCATCGCCAAATCGTTGGTAATAACGTTTGATCAGCGCCAGATTACTCTCCGAGGACATAATGATGTCCGCGTAAAGCTGTGGATCCTGCGCAAACAGACGTCCAACCATCGCTAGTTCAAGGCGGTAGATCGGCGAAGATAACGCTAACAGCTGATCCAGATTAACGTTCTCTTCCGCCAGATGCAGACCATAAGCGAAAGTCGCAAAGTGACGCAGTGCCTGAATAAACGCCATATTCTGATCGTGCTCAACGGCACTGATACGATGCAGGCGCGCGCCCCAAACCTGAATCTGCTCAAGGAACCACTGATAAGCTTCCGGCTGACGGCCATCGCACCACACCACAACCTGCTTCGCCAGGCTGCCGCTGTCCGGGCCAAACATCGGATGCAAGCCCAGAACCGGTCCGGTGTGCGCGGCTAGCATCGCTTGCAGCGGGCGATTCTTCACCGAGGCCAGATCGACAAGAATGCAGTCTTCTGGCAATTTCGGCAGCTCACCGATAATTTGCTCTGTCAGATGGATTGGCACACTGATGATCACCATGCCCGCATCTTTCAGCAGCTCGTCCGAACGATCCCAATCGCCTTTATCCAGAATGCGGACCTGATAGCCAGAAAGTGTCAGCATCTTTTCAAACAGACGCCCCATCTGGCCGCGGCCACCTACAATCACCACCGGACGCAGCGTCGGACACAGTGTTTTGAAGCCTTTGTCATTTTCATGCGCATAAGATTCACGCATCAAGCGACGCAATACATCTTCAATCAAATCCGGCGAGACACCGAGCGCTTCAGCTTCCTGGCGGCGTGAAGCCAACATGCTGGCTTCACGCTCAGGAACATAGATCGGCAAACCGTAGCGGCTTTTAACTTCCCCTACTTCGGCTACCAGCTCCAGTCGTTTTGCCAGTAACCCAAGCAGTGCTTTATCTACTTCATCGATTTGATCGCGTAGCGCGGTCAGTTCAGCCACCATGACTCATTACACCTCGTGTGACAGACGCGCCGACAGCACTCCCTGCAGATCCTGATGGATTTCACGCAGCAACGTTTCAGTGGTTTCCCAGTCGATGCAAGCATCAGTGACGGATACACCGTATTTCATTTCGCTACGTGGCTGTTCAGAAGACTGATTGCCTTCATGAATGTTGCTTTCCAACATCAGGCCAATGATGGAACGGTTTCCATCTTTAATCTGCGCGATAGCCGATTCGGCTACGCCAGGCTGGCGGCGATAGTCTTTGTTAGAATTACCATGGCTGCAATCTATCATTAAGGCCGGACGCAGTCCCGCTTTCAGCATCTCTTTTTCACACTGAGCGACATCTTCTGGGCCGTAGTTTGGTGCTTTGCCGCCGCGCAGAATCACATGTCCATCAGGGTTGCCCTGGGTTTGCAGCAAGCAAACCTGACCAGCCTGATTGATACCAACAAAACGGTGCGGCATCGCAGCCGCGCGCATGGCGTTAATCGCGGTACCAAGGCTGCCATCCGTACCATTTTTAAAACCAACCGGCATGGAGAGACCTGAAGCCATTTCACGGTGGGTTTGTGATTCGGTGGTACGCGCACCGATCGCTGACCAGCTAAACAGATCGCCAAGGTATTGTGGGCTGTTGGGATCCAGCGCTTCGGTCGCCAGCGGTAATCCCATCTCGACGAGATTAACCAGCAGCTGACGTGCGATATGCAGGCCGGCTTCCATATCAAACGAGTTGTTCATGTAAGGATCATTGATCAACCCTTTCCAGCCGACGGTGGTTCGAGGTTTTTCAAAATAAACGCGCATAACGATGTACAGCTGATCCTTCAACTGTGCAGAGAGAGATTGCAACTGACGGGCATAGGCAAGTGCGGCTTCGGTATCGTGAATTGAACAAGGACCACAAACCACCAACAGGCGCGGATCGCGGCCCGCAATAATGTCGGCAATGGTCTGGCGAGAAGACGCAATTTGCGCTTCCTGCGCCGCAGTGAGCGGGAATTTGGCTTTCAGCTCTTGCGGGGTAATCAAAATTTGTTCGTCGGCGATATGCACATTGTTCAGCGCGTCTTTTTGCATGATTGCGATCCTTTTTACTCGTTTATGCGGTTTGGGATCCTCACTGAGGATGGCGCTTACTTTATCACATCATGTACATCATGCAATCCACACATGTACACTTTTATTACCATCAAAATAAAAAACCACTTAAAAACACATAAAAACCTTAAATTACAATAATTTAATTTAGCGCACCAAAACACCAGCCTGTAAACATATAATTACATCATAATGAGTCCCGTTAGTGAATTTTGCCATCAGCCAAGCTAACATTCTGTTATTCATTATTTTTCAGGGATCGTGCGATGTCCATTTCGCTTATCACACTGCGTCCTTTCACGTTGCAGGATATCAATGCTTTTACTCAGGCCGTCAACGAATCGCTGAGTACGTTAAAACCCTGGATGGCCTGGGCCCACGACGATTATCATCCTGATGAAGCGGCAAGCTGGATCGATTTCACGCGCATTCAACGCAGTAAAGGCGAAGCGGAAGAGTTCGCGATTGTGGATGGCAACGATCGGTTGCTGGGAAGCGCCGGTATTCGTTTCGCAAAGAATCCGGACGAAAGGAGTGCATTAGGATATTGGGTGCGCAGTGATGCTCAGCGGCAAGGCGTTGCGACGCGTGCGGTGGCGCAGTTGGTCGAATTTGGCTTCCAGCATCCACATATCAATCAGCTAGAGATTCTTGCAGCAGAAGAGAATCACGCCAGTCGCGCGGTTGCCTTACGCTGCGGCTTCACTTTAGTTGATTATTGCTTTGGGCTAATCATTCTGGAGAGCGGAGCGGTGAACGCCGCGATTTATCATTTACAGCGCCCATAAAAAAAGGGGCCAGCCAAATGGCCAACCCCTTGTTTGCTATTAACTTTGAGAAGTCGCTTACGCGCCAAGACGCTCTTTGATACGAGCTGACTTACCGGTACGCTCACGCAGGTAATACAGTTTGGCTTTACGCACAGCACCACGACGTTTAACAGCAATGCTGTCAATTACTGGAGAGTGAGTCTGGAAGACACGCTCAACACCTTCGCCGTTAGAAATCTTACGAACAGTGAATGCAGAATGCAGACCGCGGTTACGAATAGCGATAACCACGCCCTCGAATGCCTGCAGACGCTTCTTAGAACCTTCTACGACCCATACTTTCACTTCCACGGAATCACCCGGACGGAATGAAGGTACGTCCTGCTTCATCTGCTCTTGTTCAAGTTGCTTGATAATGTTGCTCATAATTAAATCTCTTATCCTGGGTAAACTGATAGTGAGGGAAGATTACTCTCCCGCCTCATCGTTTTGTTGCTGCTGATGTTCACGCTGGAACTCATTTAGCAACCGTGCTTGCTCTTCAGTCAGAGCCAGGTTTTCCAGAAGTTCAGGTCTTCTTAGCCAGGTACGGCCTAACGACTGTTTCAGGCGCCAGCGGCGAATATCGGCATGGTTGCCCGACAGTAAAACTGGCGGAACTTCCATCCCTTCTAACACTTCAGGTCGGGTGTAGTGCGGGCAATCCAGCAAACCATCCGAGAACGAATCCTCATCGGCTGACGCCTGTTTCCCCAGTACGCCGGGAATAAACCGGGCGACCGAGTCAATTAACGTCATGGCTGGTAGCTCACCGCCACTGAGAACGTAATCACCGATTGACCATTCTTCATCAATCTCTGTGTGAATCACGCGCTCATCTATCCCTTCGTAGCGACCACATACCAGAATCAACTTCTGATTGGTCGCCAGTTCGCAAACGCCCTGTTGGTCCAGTTTGCGTCCCTGAGGTGAAAGATAAATCACCTTAGCGCCTTCTCCCGCCGCCGCTTTCGCTGCGGAGATGGCGTCCCGTAAGGGTTGCACCATCATCAACATTCCCGGTCCGCCGCCGTAAGGACGATCGTCCACGGTACGGTGCCGGTCATGCGTGAAGTCACGAGGACTCCAGCTTTGAATGTCGAGCAGGCCATTTTTTACTGCCCGGCCAGTTACCCCGTACTCGGTAATAGCGCGAAACATCTCTGGAAACAGGCTAATAACACCAATCCACATCGCGTTCGCCGTTACGTTACCGGATTGTCCGGAGATCAAAAACCAGGATCCCAATCTACTTCAATAAGGCCAGTAGAGAGATCGACTTTCTTGATAACCTGTTCATCAAGAAACGGAATTAACCGCTCTTGCGCACCGAATGCATCCTTCAGGTTTGCCTTAACGACGAGAACGTCGTTCGATCCGGTTTCCATCAAATCAATGACTTTGCCCATCTCGTAGCCTTCGAGGTTCACTACTTTCATACCCATAAGGTCTTTCCAGTAGTAATCACCTGCTTCCAGCGCTGGCAGCTGCGTGGAGTCAACCGTAATTTCGCAATTGGTCAACTGTGCTGCAGCGTCCCGATCGTCAATGCCTTTGACTTTGATGATCAGGTCCTGATTGTGGTGCTTCCAGCCCTCGAGTTCGACCTGCTGCCATTTACCGGCGCGCTGGATGAACCAAGGTTGGTAGTCGAAGATGCTTTCAGCGTCTTCAGTGGAGGAAAACACTTTGAGCCAACCCCGAATTCCGTAAGCCGCGCCCATTTTTCCCAATACAATCGGGTTAACGGGAGGCTGCCCGGCAGGTTTAATGCTCATGCTCACCACCGTGACAGATTAAGCTGCTTTCTTTGCTTCTTTGATCAGCGCGTTAACGCGATCAGAAAGCGTTGCGCCCTGGCCAACCCAGTGCTCAATACGGTCCAGATCCAGACGCAGACCTTCAGCCTGACCAGAAGCGATCGGGTTGAAGAAACCTACGCGCTCGATGAAACGACCGTTACGAGCATTGCGGCTGTCAGTGACGACGACCTGATAGAACGGACGCTTTTTAGCGCCGTGACGTGCCAAACGAATTGTTACCATAACATCCTCATTAGTTAATAAAGCGCTCGGGCCCCATCGAGGAACGGGGCCCGAGCGCGATATAAAAAGCCCGAAGATTTTACTCATTTTGGCGCAAAAAGCAACCTGAGTGTGTCAAATAACCGGCTTTCTATGCGGCCGCCTTAGCGACCAGGGAATCCAGGCGGCATCATACCTTTCATGCCACGCATCATTTTGGCCATGCCGCCTTTCTTCATTTTCTTCATCATGCGCTGCATATCATCGAACTGTTTCAGCAGTCGGTTGACGTCCTGCACCTGCATGCCTGAGCCCAGCGCAATACGACGTTTGCGCGAACCCTTAATAATTTCTGGCTTCTCACGCTCTTTACGCGTCATCGAATTGATGATGGCTTCCATGCGAACCAGCACTTTGTCATCCATCTGCGATTTCACGTTGTCAGGCAGTTGTCCCATGCCCGGCAGTTTGCCCATCAGGCTCGCCATGCCGCCCATGTTGCGCATCTGCTTCAACTGCTCAAGGAAGTCGTTGAGATCAAAACCGTCGCCGGTTTTCAGTTTCTTCGCCAGTTTCTCCGCCTGATCGCGGTCAACTTTGCTCTCGATATCTTCGATCAGCGACAGAACATCGCCCATGCCGAGAATGCGCGACGCGATACGCTCTGGATAGAAAGCTTCCAGCGCTTCGGTCTTCTCGCCCATCCCCATAAATTTGATTGGCTTGCCGGTGATGTGACGAATCGACAGCGCCGCACCACCGCGCGCATCACCATCGACTTTCGTCAGGATCACACCGGTCAACGGCAGCGCTTCGTTGAAAGCTTTGGCGGTGTTGGCGGCATCCTGACCGGTCATGGCATCGACCACAAACAGCGTTTCCACCGGATTGATCGCGGCGTGTACCTGTTTGATTTCGTCCATCATCGCTTCGTCGACGTGTAAACGACCGGCGGTATCCACCAGCAGCACATCGTAGAATTGCACTTTGGCTTGTTTCAGCGCGTTCTGAACAATGTCGACCGGCTTTTGGCTCAGATCGGACGGACAGAAATCAACGCCGACCTGCTCAGCCAGGGTTTCCAACTGTTTGATCGCCGCAGGGCGATAAACGTCAGCAGAAACCACCAACACTTTCTTCTTGTGCTTCTCGCGCAAGAATTTACCCAGTTTTGCCACGCTGGTAGTTTTACCGGCACCTTGCAAACCGGCCATCAGCACCACGGCTGGCGGCTGAGCATTCAGATTGAGCGCATTATTTTCAGCGCCCATCGCCGCAACCAATTCGTTGCGCACGATTTTGATGAACTCCTGGCCTGGCGTCAGGCTTTTGTTCACATCGTGGCCAACGGCGGCCTCTTTCACGCGATTAATAAATTCACGCACCACCGGCAGCGCAACGTCAGCTTCCAGCAGCGCCATGCGAACTTCACGCAGCGTGTCTTTGATGTTGTCTTCGGTCAGCCTTCCGCGGCCGCTGATATTGCGCAGGGTTTGCGACAAACGATCGGTTAAATTATCAAACATGCTCTCTCACTTAGAACCGTAGCGAGGCCGCCATAGGCGACACAATGCGCCGGATTATAACACGAAGACGAAGCGATCTCTGCAATTGACCGTCAGATCGTTTGGAGCCTGCTGCTGCTGGCGCTATACTGCTTTTTTCCTTATCTGACCGATACCTGAAAGGATCTATGTTCGTTTTCGCGATCGTGGCGCTGTTCGCCTACTCCCTCAGTCTTGCATTGATCATTCCCAGCCTGCTTAAACGCAACGGTGGCTGGCGTCGTTTTGCTGTGCTTTCCGCCTGCGTGGCGCTGATTGCGCACGCCGTTGCCCTGCAGCAGCGCATTTTTGCTGTTGATAACGGGCAAAACCTCAGCCTGCTTAATATCGGCTCGCTGGTTAGCCTGCTGATCTGCGCCATCATGACAATTGTCGCCTCGCGCAATCGTGGCTGGCTGCTGCTACCGATTGTTTACAGCTTTGCATTGATTAATCTGGCCTTTGCCACCTTTGTGCCCAATGCCTTTATTACGCATCTGGAAACCACGCCGGGCATGATGGTTCACATCGGTCTGTCGTTGTTTGCCTATGCCACGCTGATCATCGCGGCACTGTATGCGCTGCAGCTGGCGTGGATCGATTACCAGTTAAAAAATAAGAAACTGGCTTTCACTCAGGATATGCCGCCGCTGCTCAGCATTGAGCGCAAAATGTTCCACATCACGCAGATTGGTGTCGTGCTGTTGACGCTGGTGCTCTGCACCGGTTTGCTCTTCATGCATAACCTGTTTAGCGCGGAGAATGTGGATAAAGCGGTTCTCTCCATCATTGCCTGGTTTGTCTACATCGTTCTGCTTTGGGGACACTATCGTGAAGGCTGGCGCGGACGCCGCGTCGTGTGGTTTAACTGTGGCGGCGCATTGCTGCTAACCATGGCCTACTTCGGCAGTCGCGTGCTTCAGCACCTGCTCACTTCTCACTAAGGATTTTGTGTTGGAACACGTTTCAACCACCACGCTGATCATTACGCTGGTCATCATGGTGCTGGTCTCTGCGTATTTCTCCGGTTCAGAGACCGGCATGATGACGCTCAATCGTTACAAACTGCGCCATAAAGCCAAAAGCGGTAATCGCGGCGCGCGTCGGGTGGAAAAACTTCTGCGTCGTCCCGATCGCCTGATCAGCCTGGTTTTAATCGGCAACAACCTCGTTAATATCCTCGCCTCCGCTCTTGGCACCATTGTTGGTATGCGCCTGTATGGCGATGCCGGCGTGGCGATTGCTACCGGTATTCTGACTTTTGTGGTGCTGGTATTTGCTGAAGTGCTGCCGAAAACGGTCGCGGCGCTCTATCCAGAAAAAGTCGCCTATCCCAGCAGCGTGTTACTGGCTCCGCTGCAGTACGTGATGTTGCCGCTGGTGTGGCTGCTGAATACCATCACCCGCATTTTGATGCGCATGGTGGGCATTAAAACCGACGGTTCAATCAACTCGGCGTTGAGCAAAGAAGAGTTGCGCACCATCGTGCATGAGTCACGTTCGCTGATGTCGCGCCGTAATCAGGACATGCTGCTGTCAGTACTCGATCTGGAGAAAGTCAGCGTGGATGACATCATGGTGCCGCGCAATGAGATCGTCGGCATCAACGTCAATGATGACTGGAAATCCATTGAGCGCCAGCTGAGTCATTCGCCGCATGGACGCATCGTCCTGTTCCGCGATTCGCTGGACGATTGCGTTGGTATGCTGCGCGTGCGTGAAGCCTGGCGCATGATGACCGAGAAGAAAGAGTTCAACAAAGATCGCCTGCTGCGTGCTGCTGATGAAATTTACTATGTGCCGGAAGGCACGCCGCTTAACGTGCAGCTGGTTAAATTTCAGCGTAATAAAAAGAAAGTCGGCATGGTGGTTGATGAATATGGTGATGTTAAAGGCTTAGTGACAATCGAAGATATTCTGGAAGAGATCGTTGGCGATTTCACCACCTCAATGTCGCCATCGCTGGCCGAAGAAGTGATGCCGCAAAACGATGGTTCGGTATTGATTGAAGGCAGCGCCAATGTGCGTGAAATCAACAAAGCCTTCAACTGGACGCTGCCGGAAGAGGATGCGCGCACCATTAACGGCATGCTGCTGGAAGCACTGGAAGAAATTCCGCTGGTTGATACCCGCGTTACCCTTGGAGCCTACGATATCGATATCCTCGATGTGCAGGACAACATGGTGAAACAGGTGCGCATCACGCCGCACCACGCACTGAAATCCTCCATCGGCTCCTGAAGCCTGCAAACAAAAACGCCGCGATAATCGCGGCGTTTTTCATTGTGTCTCAACTAGATGTGCAGCTCTTTCAGCTTTTCAGCTGGCAGCTTCAAATCTTCGTTGCGGTTCACGCCGATGTCGTGAGCCAGCACATTGCGCGCGATCTGCTGCGCTTCATCCAGTGAGTGCAGTTTGTAGCTGCCGCACTGATATTCGTTCAGCTCTGGAATCTGGCCCTGCTCTTTGACTTTCAGAACATCTTCCATCGCGCCTTTCCAGGCTTTCGCTACACGCTGCTCGTCAGGCGTACCAATCAAACTCATGTAGAAGCCAGTACGGCAACCCATTGGAGAGATGTCGACGATTTCAACGCCATCACCATTCAGGTGATTACGCATGAAGCCAGCAAACAGGTGCTCCAGCGTATGAATGCCACGCTCAGTCAGAATTTCAATATTCGGACGGCAAAAACGCAGGTCGAAAACGGTGATGGTATCGCCATGCGGAGTTTTCATGGTTTTTGCTACGCGTACTGCAGGTGCGCCCATGATGGTGTGATCAACAGTAAAACTATCCAGTAGTGGCATACGTCACCTCCTGTTTTGAGATTTTTTTTAAAACGATGAAACTTTTCTGTTCGTCCAGCGTCTGAATATATGAAAGACGCGCATTTGTTATCATCATCCCTGACAACAGAGATGTTTATTTTGGCCACATTGATGTGGCCATTTTCTTTTCTAGCCTTCGCGGCCCGCAAGGTAACTTTCGAAATCCAGCGTATCGCTCTGTTCCAGCTTCTCTTGTGCCTGCATCGACTCCAACGCCTGACGACTAAAGTCCTCTTCAGTCAGAATCTCTAACGACTCTTCACACAGCAGATGACGGTATTGCTCCGCCAAGGCCACGCCAGCGCCGGTCAAACCGTTTTCTTTGATCGCATGCAGAATACGCGCGGAATAGGTTAGCTCAGGATCGTCGAAAGATGCCACCAGTTGATCGCAAACCTGTTGATATTGCGTGTTGCCGTGATTGCTGTCGAGCACTTCCGCCACGCGACGCAGATCGGCAAACAGCGCTTTGCCCACTTCAACCAGCGTATGTTCAGTTTCGCTACAACCCACAGCAATGACCTGGCCGGGTTTGCGCCCTTCCATCACCACGCGGTTCCAGTTTTTACGCGTACACAGCAACTCATCCGCGCTCATTTCCGGCGCATCAGCCAGCGTACACCAAATCAGGAACAGATCGAGGAAGCGCGCCTGATCGGCATCTACACCAATCGCGGAGAATGGGTTGATGTCCAGCGAACGCACTTCAATGTATTCAATCCCGCCGCGCAGCAGCGCATCAGATGGCGCTTCACCTGAACGCGTAACGCGTTTTGGACGAATCGGTGCATACAGCTCGTTTTCAATCTGCAGCACGTTGGTGTTCAGCTGCAGCCAGTTGCCATCGGCATCTTTTGTGCCCATGGCGGCATACTCTTCCGACGGCGTTTTGATCGCCGCTTTCAGTGCCGCAACATAACCTTCCAGCGAGTTAAAGGTGATGCCCAATCCGCTCTGAGATTTATTGGTGTAACCGAGATCGCTCAGGCGCAGCGAGGTGGCATGAGGTAGCCACAACGTGCCTTTGCCATCAGTTTCAAACGGCAGATTGCTCTCACGCCCTTGCAGGAATGAGGAGCAGATCGCTGGCGATGCACCGAACAGATACGGAATGACCCAGCCAAAACGATAGTAGTTGCGAATCAAACGCAGATAGCCGGCAGAGATGGTCTCTTTGCCGCTTTCGGCATCTTTCACATCCGCCCACTCCTGCCAAAACGACAGCGGCAGCGAGAAGTTGTAGTGCACGCCAGAAATAATCTGCATCAACGCGCTATAGCGGTTCTTCAGGCCCTGACGATACAGCGTTTTCATTTTGCCGATATTCGAGCTGCCATATTGCGCCAGCTCGATGCTATTAACATCATCAATGAAGCCAGGCATGCTGAAAGGCCACAAACGCTCATCGCCCAACTCACGCGCCACATGGCGGTGAATATCGCGCAGGAATGCCAGTGAACGATCGATGCTCTGATCAACCGGCGTGATGAACTCCATCAGCGTCTCAGCAAAATCGGTGGTGATCCAGTCGTGCTTAAGCGCTGAACCGAGTGACTCAGGATGTCCTGTGGTTGCCAGGTGACCATCGGGTTTTACGCGTAACGACTCGCGCTCAATACCACGGCCGATACCCTTTAACGCGTCAGGATGCGCTTCCAGCCAGGAAAGTGCCTTAGATACGTCCGGGATCACATTAACCTCCCGCTGTGTGAATAATTTATTTTTGTTCAGCATAATGTTAACCGTAGCCTCGAATCTGTGCGAATCAATGCCACCATTGCATTGTTTGTAATGTGGCGGTCGCGATAACGATATAACGCAGCGTTTTACCGATGGCGAGGAACAGTACCGAAGGCAGCCAGGCAAAGCGCAACCAGCCTGCGAGCACGCAGAGTAAGTCGCCCACTACCGGCAGCCAGCTGAAAATCAGTGCTGCAGGTCCCAATCGGTGTAACCACGTCATTGCTGTGTCGTGCCATCGCCCTTGCCCTTTTGGCGGCATCAGGCGACCAAGAAGAATGTTGGTCAGGCCGCCCAGTGTGTTTCCCACTGATGCAGCCAATAACAATCCATAAACCGAACCTTTTTGGGCGATCAGCAGTGCAACCAGCACCGCTTCCGAGCTCCCCGGTAACAGAGTCGCACTCAGGAAGCTGCTGCCGAATAACGATCCATAGGTCAGAAATTCATTCACAGTAAACGGACATCAACCACGTCCATGCCTGCTGCTTTGGCGGCTTGTACACCGAAGTCAGCATCCTCAAACACCACACAGCGCTCGGGCGCGATGCCCATTAATTCAGCGCAGCGTAAAAAGGTATCCGGCTGCGGTTTATGACGCTGTACGTCATCCGCTCCGACAACCGCATCAAACAGGTGGTAAACGCCTAGCTCTTCGAGCAGGGCTTTTGCCAGGCTGTGTTCACTGCCGGTGCCCACCGCCATCGGGCGGCGACCATGATAGGCTTTGACCACGTCCATCAACGGCAGCGGACGCACGTCATCTAGCAACATCGCTTTCAGTGCAGCGGTTTTTTCCGCCGCCAGCAGATGCGGATCGTGCGTTGCATTGTTCTGCTCAAGAATGAACTGCGCCAGTTGCCAGGTTGGAGCGCCATTAAAACTCACCATTTTTTCTTCATCCATGGTGAAACCATAGCGGCCAAGCACCTGTTGCCAGGCTTTTCGATGTGTCGGCTCAGTATCCAGAATTGTGCCGTCCATATCGAAAATCAGGGCATCATATTGGTCGTACATTGTCACTCCATCGAGCACCACAAAATGAGCCATTACTTTAGCGTAATGCGCTCAGGTTGTCGCCAGGCGCGCTTAACCGCAAATGCTTTGAAAGCATTAGTTTTTTTCGTTTTCGGAAAAAGGTCAGAGTGCAATGCCGGGCATAAACGCCGGTTAATTCAGTAATTTTTTTACCAGTGGATTTGATTGGCGCAGGATTCAGAAACTGAGAGTCGAAACAGAAAGGTAATGAAGAAGAGATGGTGCATCCAGGAGGATTCGAACCTCCGACCGCTCGGTTCGTAGCCGAGTACTCTATCCAGCTGAGCTATGGATGCATCGAGTTACTGCTGAAGTCAATGTTGAGAAGTGTGAAGAGGAATGGTGCATCCAGGAGGATTCGAACCTCCGACCGCTCGGTTCGTAGCCGAGTACTCTATCCAGCTGAGCTATGGATGCATTGAGGTTTTCTTACGATGGACTAACTGAAACAACCTGAGGATGATACGAAGAATGGTGCATCCAGGAGGATTCGAACCTCCGACCGCTCGGTTCGTAGCCGAGTACTCTATCCAGCTGAGCTATGGATGCATCGAGTTAATTCTTGTACAACGCAGGGTGCTAACAACTCACCATGAAAGGAACTGCTCGTTCACTCTTACTTCACCATTCCGAATGGTGCATCCAGGAGGATTCGAACCTCCGACCGCTCGGTTCGTAGCCGAGTACTCTATCCAGCTGAGCTATGGATGCATCGGAAATGGCGGTGAGGCGGGGATTCGAACCCCGGATGCAGCTTTTGACCGCATACTCCCTTAGCAGGGGAGCGCCTTCAGCCTCTCGGCCACCTCACCTTACGCGTTCTTCCGAACCGTGCTTCTGAACTTGTTTCTGCTCATCGGCACTGCGTGGCGCACATATTACTTTCCCGGACTTATAAGTCAAACATTTATTTCCAGCCTTTTGTTTGATTGCACAAATGACGCTCAATTCGCATGCTTTAACGACAAAAAGAGTGATTTATCAACAAAGAATGGCTGCTGGAGAACACAAATGAGGATTAAAAGACTGGGTGAATTGAGAAAGAAAAACGGGAGATGTGCGGGACTTGAGGGGAAAAACCGGTAGCGCCTCGCTCAGGAGCGAGGCGCTGAATCCGTTAGTAACTCGAGGCTTGAGTTTTTTCGGCTTGAATACGCTGATAGATCTCTTCGCGATGAACCGAAACTTCTTTAGGCGCGTTAACACCAATGCGGACCTGGTTACCTTTTACACCCAGCACCGTTACAGTCACCTCATCGCCAATCATGAGGGTTTCACCAACTCGACGAGTTAGAATAAGCATTCTTTGCTCCTTGAAAGATTAAAAGAGTCGGGCTTGTTCGGTCTCCCGGCCGTATCCATCATATAACGCTGAACAATGCCTATGACAAATACACCATTGTGCTTCGCCATGCCAATACATTCTGCTGATAGTTAGTTTAGCCGAAATACACTACATCAACCGGACTTTGTCATTACCTGGTGTGCACCGCGTTAAAAAAGCGCCAGAAAACGGGCTTCTGGCGCTTATCACAATGCGAAGTTTTATACGTTACAGTCGGTTACTGACCCATTCCTGCACGCCAGCTAGCGCGCCAGACAGCGCCTGCGGATTTGTACCGCCGGCCTGAG
The DNA here is from genome assembly GCF_026130245.1 of Pantoea sp. JK. Taxonomy (NCBI): domain Bacteria; kingdom Pseudomonadati; phylum Pseudomonadota; class Gammaproteobacteria; order Enterobacterales; family Erwiniaceae; genus Pantoea; species Pantoea sp. JK. The sequence continues at coordinate 600,883 of NZ_JAINFN010000003.1, read as the reverse complement.
CCATATCTGGGCGACCACCGCCTTTACCGCCAACCTGAGAGGCTAGTTCGCCAATCAGCTCGCCAGCTTTTACGCGGTCAGTGAGATCTTTGGTCACACCAGCAATCAGTGAAACTTTTCCATCATCAACCGTTGCCAGCACGATGATGGCAGACGTTAACTGGTTTTTCAGGTCGTCGACCATGGTACGCAACATTTTCGGCTCAACGTTGCTCAGTTCACTGACCAGCAACTTCGTGCCTTTAACGTCAACAGCCTTACTGCTCAGTGAAGCGCTTTCCTGCGCAGCTTGCTGATCGCGCAGTTGTTGCAACTCTTTTTCCAGCGCACGGACGTGATCAACCAGGCCGCGCACCTTCTCATTCAGATTACTGCTATTGGCTTTCACCAATTGCGCCACATCCAGCAGCTGTTGGCTCTGCGCATTCACTTGTGCCAACGCACCTTCGCCGGTTACGGCTTCAATACGGCGTACACCTGCAGCAGTACCCGATTCAGACTGAATGCGGAACAGGCCAATATCCCCGGTACGCAGTGCGTGGATACCACCACAGAGTTCGGTAGAGAAATCGCCCATGGTCAGCACACGTACGCGCTGATCGTACTTCTCACCAAACAGCGCCATTGCGCCCTTCTGTTTTGCGTCATCGAGATCCATGATTTCGGTCTCAACGGCAAGGTTGCGGCGAATTTGTGCGTTAACAATATCCTCAACCTGACGGATTTCCTGCGGCTTCATGGCTTCAAAATGAGAGAAGTCGAAACGCAGATACTTATCGTTAACCAGCGAGCCTTTCTGTCCTACGTGATCACCTAATACCTGACGCAGTGCGGCATGCAGCAAGTGCGTGGCGGAGTGATTCAGACGGATGCGCGCGCGGCGGGTTTCATCAACCTGGGCATGCAAACGGTCACCAACGCGTAACTGACCGCTGCTCAGCTTACCGATATGACCAATCGCTTTACCATACTTCTGCGTGTCCTGAACGCTAAATTCAGCATTCTGCCCAGCCAACACGCCGGTATCGCCAACCTGTCCACCTGACTCGCCATAGAATGGCGTTTCGTCAAGCACGACCACCGCGTCCTGACCTGCGCTGATCTGCTCGACTTGCTGACCGTCGACGAACAGCGCTTCGACTGTCGCGTTCAGTTCCAGATGATCATAGCCTTTGAAGTCGGTTGCGGCATCGATGCGAATGACATTGTTGTAGTCGGCACCAAAACCACTGGCTTCACGCGCACGCTGACGTTGCTGCTCCATCGCGGTTTCAAAACCAGCCTCATCAATCTTCAGATTGCGCTCACGGCACACGTCAGCGGTCAAATCCGCCGGGAAACCAAAGGTATCGTATAGACGGAACACCGTTTCGCCATCAAGGGTATCGCCCTGCAGCTTCGCCAGCTCTTCATCCAGCAGCGCAAGTCCACGCTCCAGCGTTTTAGCAAACTGCTCTTCTTCGTTCTTCAGCGCGTTTTCAACATGCTTCTGCTGACGCTTCAGATCTTCACCTGCGGCACCCATCACCTCGATCAGTGGCGCAACCAGCTTGTAGAAGAAGGCTTCTTTCGCACCCAGCATATTACCGTGACGCACTGCGCGACGAATGATACGACGCAATACATAGCCGCGGTTTTCGTTCGATGGGATTACGCCATCGGCGATCAGGAAGGCACAAGAGCGGATATGGTCCGCGATTACGCGCAACGACTTGTTATCCAGATCGGTTGCGCCAGTTACCTGTGCAACAGACTTGATCAATTTGGCGAACAGATCGATTTCATAGTTGGAGTTAACGTGCTGCAGCACGGCAGCAATACGCTCCAGACCCATGCCGGTATCCACTGACGGTTTCGGCAGCGGCTCCATGGTGCCGTTGGCCTGACGGTTGAACTGCATGAAGACGATGTTCCAAATCTCGATGTAACGATCGCCATCTTCTTCCGGGCTGCCCGGCGGGCCACCCCAGATATGATCGCCGTGATCGAAGAAAATTTCGGTGCATGGACCGCAAGGACCGGTGTCGCCCATCTGCCAGAAGTTATCTGATGCGTAAGCGCTGCCTTTGTTGTCACCAATACGGATAATGCGCTCGCGCGGCACACCAATATCGTTAGCCCAGATTTCGAAGGCTTCATCGTCTGTTTCATAGACGGTCACCCACAGGCGCTCTTTAGGCAGCTTAAACCACTGCTCACCCGTCAGCAGTTCCCATGCATAAGCGATCGCTTCTTTCTTGAAGTAATCACCAAAGCTGAAGTTGCCCAACATTTCAAAGAAGGTGTGATGACGTGCCGTGTAGCCCACGTTTTCGAGGTCGTTATGCTTGCCCCCTGCACGCACACAACGTTGAGACGTCGTTGCGCGCGCATAGTCGCGCTTATCCTGACCGAGGAAAACATCTTTAAACTGGACCATCCCGGCATTGGTAAACAGCAAAGTCGGGTCGTTGTTCGGTACGAGGGAGCTGCTGGCTACAACCTGATGTCCCTTGCTATGAAAAAAGTCGAGAAACGCTTGACGGATCTCAGCAGTGCTCTTGCTCATAAAATTCCTGGAATCACGCTAACGAACGTTCCCTTTCGCTGGCAAACCTTATCCATCCGGCCTGCCGCTGACTGAGGAACAAAAAGTGGGAATAAGATAAATTTTCTTCAGTGGGAAGTAAAATCACATCGCCTTTCAGTCGTCACTATTTCTGAAAACAGCCTGAATATCTTCCATCATAAAGCCTTTCGACATCAAAAAACGCTGAACCTTGCTTTTCTCGGTCCAGGTTTGCGGTAAGGGTTCGCCAAATTTGCGTTTGGCAAGGTCGGCTGCGCACTGGCTCCAGTCCACCTCGGTATCGAACAGCGCCTGATTGATCTCATCGCGGCCAATGCCCTTTTGCTGCAACTCCATACGCACACGCTGTGGACCATATCCCTTACGTGCACGGCTTTGAATAAAGCGTTCGGCAAAGCGCTCATCGTTGAGCCAACCGCTCTCCTGACACCAGTCGAGCACTTTTTCCAGTAACTCATCGGGAATCGGCGTGTTTTCCTGCTGCTGCAGATAGGCCGCACGTTGGGAAGAGAGTTGCAACTTACGCTTCAGCTCTTCGCGACTGTGATCGCGCTGCGAGAGGATACGCATAGCACGGTCCAGCAAACGGGAATATGTTGGCACAGGTGCCGCAGATGGTGACGATGACATAGGATCAACCTTGTTCTAACAGTCGTGCAGGGACGCAGGGTAAAGCAAGAAGGCAGAGAGGAAAAGCACTGGCGGGGAAAAGCAAAACGGGAGCATCTCTGCTCCCGTTAATATTTTAGAAATCTTCGTTAGTTTCGCTGGCTTCTTCGCGATCATCAGCGGAGATTTTCGCGGTGTCTGCGGCGGCGACCTCACCACTTAGCAGCAAGTCACGCAGCTTCTTGTCGATCTCATTCGCAATCGCTGGGTTCTCTTTAAGGAAGTTGGTGGAGTTAGCTTTACCCTGACCAATCTTCTCACCGTTGTAGCTGTACCACGCACCGGCTTTCTCAACCAGCTTGTGCTTCACGCCAAGATCCACCAGCTCGCCGAAGGTGTTGATACCTTCGCCGTACATGATTTGGAATTCAGCTTGCTTAAACGGTGCCGCAATTTTGTTCTTCACGACTTTCACGCGGGTTTCGCTACCGACAACTTCGTCGCCCTCTTTAATCGCACCGATACGGCGGATATCCAGACGAACAGAAGCGTAGAATTTCAGCGCGTTACCGCCGGTTGTGGTTTCCGGGTTACCGAACATCACACCAATCTTCATACGAATCTGGTTGATGAAGATCAGCAGCGTGTTGGACTGCTTCAGGTTACCCGCCAGCTTACGCATTGCCTGGCTCATCATACGGGCGGCCAGACCCATGTGTGAATCGCCGATCTCGCCTTCGATTTCAGCTTTCGGCGTCAGCGCCGCCACGGAGTCGACGATGATGACGTCAACTGCGCCTGAACGCGCCAGCGCATCACAAATCTCCAGCGCTTGCTCACCGGTATCCGGCTGTGAACACAGCAAGTTATCGATATCCACGCCCAGTTTTTTTGCGTATACCGGATCCAGTGCGTGCTCGGCATCGATAAAGGCACAGGTTTTGCCTTTGCGCTGTGCAGAAGCAATAACCTGCAGCGTTAGCGTGGTTTTACCCGAAGACTCCGGTCCGTAAATCTCAACGATACGTCCCATCGGCAAGCCACCCGCGCCCAGCGCGATATCCAGTGACAGTGAGCCGGTAGAGATGGTTTCGACATCCATTGAGCGGTCTTCACCCAAGCGCATGATGGAGCCTTTACCAAATTGCTTCTCAATCTGGCCCAGTGCGGCAGCTAAAGCCTTCTGTTTGTTCTCGTCGATCGCCATTTCCACTCCTAATCATGCTGGGTGAGTCGACATCAAGTATGTCGCTCGTTCTGTTGCCACTAATTATACTGTATGGTCATACAGTATCAAGTTTAATTTATCATAAATTCATCAAGCAGCGTTTGCAGCGCCCAGACCACTGATTGACGGCGCACCGCATCACGGTCGCCAGCAAAGATCTGGCGCTGCGCTAATACGCGCCCCTCTGGTCCCACAATCGCAAACCACACGGTGCCCACCGGTTTATCGGGCGTGCCACCATCTGGACCGGCAATACCGCTTACCGCGATGGCGTATTCCGCCGCCGCTGCTTTTGCCGCACCGGTCGCCATCTCACGCACCGTCTGTTCACTTACGGCGCCATGCTGCTGCAGTGTTGTGTCCTGTACGCCCACCATCTGCTGCTTAGCTTCATTGCTGTAAGTGACGAAACCGCGCTCAAACCAGGCGGAGCTGCCGCTGATATCGGTAAAGACTTTCGCAATCCAGCCACCGGTGCAGGATTCCGCTGCGGTCACCGTTGCCTGACGTTTCTTCAGCTGCTCGCCAATGCGGCGACTTAGCTGCTGTAACTGTTCATCGTTCATCGCCTTCTCCCGTTGTGGCGCTTCACGTTAGCAGTAAATGGTGCGCTGAAAAGCCCTTTTCAACCTTCAGCCATCATTTCTGCGTACTGGCTTCCAGATACCTCAGCCTGTTTTCACTGCAACCATAAACAGGCGCGGGAAGGCTAACAAAACCTGGCCGTTACTGCGTGCGGGGTAAGCCGGAATAAGTGCCTGATGATAGTCATGGAGAAATGCTGCCTGCTGGGTTTCATCAAGCCCAGCAAGGAAAGGACGCAGCCCGGTGGCACGCAACCAGGTAATGATGCCCTGCGCATCTGCCATCGGGTGATAATAAGTGGTGCGCCAGATATCAACCTTGCAACCCGCATCGGTCAACAAGTCGTAATAATGATCGGTAGTCAGCAGACGTTTGCGATCCGCCGCCTGAGGTGAAATCAACGCCTGCCACTTTTCATTCGCCGCCACTTCACGCATCAAGCGGTGCGACGGTTCTTCAAGGTTATCGGGCATTTGAATCGCTAACGCGCCATCGATGGCCAATTGATCAACCAGATGTGGCAGCAAGGTGTGATGCTCGGTCAACCACTGCAGCGAGGCATTGGCATAGATGACCTGCTGCGGCTGTTCGGCCTGCCAGCGACGAATATCGGCCTGCTGAAAGTGGCAGGCGGGAAGACGTTCACGCGCCTGTTCTAACATTGCGGCAGAGCTATCAATGCCGGTTATCTGCGCCTCTGGCCAGGCTCGTGCCAGTAGCTCGGTGCTGTTGCCGGGTCCGCAACCAAGATCAGTGGCAAAGCGCACATCACTGAGCGGAATGCGCTCCAATAGCTCACGCGCCGGGCGGGTTCGCTCTGATTCGAATTGGCGATACAGCTGTGGATTCCAGTCTTGCATGGCAATGCTCCTGTCTTGGCTGAGGGGCTAAACACTACCTGTTTTTCTCGCTTTAATAGAAAGAGAAAAGTGCGATATCTCACCTTTTTATCCTCGCCAACTGGTTAGCCTGCGCAGATAGCATTAAGTTAAAACGATGTTTCATTTTTTAACCAAGGAGCTTGTTATGTCTGCACAACCCGCATTGCCCGGCGTATGGTGTCCGTCAGTAACGCCCTTCGACAGTAACAATAATCTGGATATTGATGCGCTTAGCCGCCATTTTTCGCGCCTGAATCAATCAGGCATTGATACCTTGCTGTTGATGGGCAGCATTGGCGAGTTTGCCTCGCTCTCTCAACAGGAGCGCCTGTTGCTGATCCGCGAGGCGCGCCAACTCTCGCCACTGAGCATGGTGGCAAACGTCTCCAGCACCTGTATTGCGGATATGCTGCAACTGGCGGATGCGGCCTGGCAGAACGGATTTAATGCTGTGATGGTGCTGCCTCCTTACTATTACGGGCAGACACACAAACAGCTGCTGAGCTATTTCAAGGCGCTGGACACACAGCTGGGCGGCAAATGGTTCGCCTACAATTTCCCCGCGCGCACCGGCTGCGATTTAACGCCTGCGCTGGTCGCAGAACTGGCGTCGGAGTTACCCAACTTTATTGGCATCAAAGACACCATGGATTGTTTGTCGCACAACCGCGCAATGATTGAAGAAACGAAGAAAGTGCGTAGCGATTTCACCGTACTTTCCGGCTATGACGAATATCTGCTACCCAATCTGCTGGCTGGCGGTTCAGGTGTGATTTCCGGCTTGAACAATATTGTACCGGAGCTGTTTGCCCGTGCGATGCAGGCCTGGCGGGCGGGCGATTTAGCGCAGCTCAGTGAGATTCAGCAACGCATTGGTAAACTGATGGCGATTTACACCATTGGCGATGATTTTGTTACCACCATAAAAACGGCCGTTGCACGCCGATTTGATTCAATGCGCAGCTACTCGCGCAATTATGGTGGCGAGCTAACAGCGGAACAGTGCGAGGAGGTGGATCGGTTGCTGAATTGAAACAAGCAGGACGGCGCCGAGCCGTCCTGTGATTAGTTCTTTTTGACGAACTCAGATTTGAGTTTCATCTGACCAAAGCCATCAATCTTGCAATCAATGTTGTGATCGCCTTCCACCAGGCGAATGCTTTTGACTTTGGTACCAATTTTCAGCGTAGAAGAGCTGCCTTTAACCTTGAGATCTTTAACGACAGTTACGCTGTCGCCATCCGCTAGCAGGTTGCCGTTGGAATCGCGCACCACCAAGCCGTCAACTGCATCATCGGCGTTTGCCGTCCAGATGTGGCCGCAAGATGGGCAATTCAGGTTCTCGCCATCTTGCCAGGTGTAATCGGCCTGGCATACAGGACAGGCAGGTAAGGTACTCATAAGCGCTCCTCAGAAGTCGGATGCGGTGAAGATGGCACCGCAAAAGGGGCGCCATCTTATACCCTCACACTTTATATGGACAGCATTAAAACATGCCGCCCTGACGTGCTTTAGCCACGGCTTCACCCAACTGCCACACCGCCATTGCATAGTGGGTGCTGTGGTTGTAGCGCGTAATGGCGTAGAAGTTGGGCAGGCCGTACCAATATTGATAACTGGTGCCGAGATCCAAACGCAGCAAGCTTACCTGAGAGTTACCATCCAGCGATCCCTGTGGCGTTAAACCACTCGCGGCTAAGGTGCTTACCGGGTACTTGGTTTTAAAGCCATTCTCCAACGCTGGAGCCTGACCGCTGGCTGGCACCGCAACGTTTTCACCCGCACGCCAGCCGTGTTCTTTAAAGTAGTTGGCTACGCTGCCAATCGCATCAACCGGATCCCAAAGGTTGATATGACCATCGCCATTAAAATCGACCGCATATTGCTTATATGAGGATGGCATGAACTGTCCATACCCCATCGCACCGGCAAAGGAGCCGCGCAGATCCAGCGGATCGTCTTGCTCTGTGCGCGCCATCAGCAGGAAGGTCTCCAGCTCACCACTGAAGTAAGCTGCACGACGCGGGTAGCTAAATGACAAGGTTGCCAGTGCATCCAGCAAGCGCGTTTTGCCCATTACCCTGCCCCAGCGCGTTTCAACGCCGATAATGCCAACAATGATTTCCGGCGGCACACCGTAAACCTGCTGCGCACGCTGTAGCGCATCCTGATACTGATTCCAGAATGCCACGCCATTCTGCAAGTTATCCGGCGTAATAAACTTATTGCGATAGCGAATCCATGCACCGTTTGGTCCGGTTGGCGGCGTGTAGCTCGGCGCTTGCTGGTCCATCAGGCGCAGTACGTAATCCAGACGCTTCGCCTGGCCAATCACCGCGTGCAGCTGCTCACGGTTAAAACCGTGTTTTGCCACCATTTGATCAATAAATTGTTCAGCGGCAGGGTTACCCGCAAAATCGCCAAACATCGGTTGAACCGCGTGCGAAGGTTCCAGCAAAAAACCGCCTTTAGGTGCAGGCACAACGGCGGGCTGCTGATGGGATGCAGGCTTACTGCTGCAGGCAGCAAGCAAAGTAATAAGCGGAAGAAGAGCAACCTTAAAACGCATTGGATATCCATAAGCCAGGTGAAACCGTAAGCACTCATGGTAATCGTTCATTGGAGTGACATACAGAGCAATATCTTAAAATTTAACCGTTTCCCGCCTGTTTCAGCCGGTTACAACGTGAATTTGCGAAACGGCTCCACACTTTACCTTTTTCATTAAATTTTGCTTTTTACCGTTTGCAGCAATTTGTTATGGTCGGCAGCCATAAAGCCCTGCTGGCGGATGAAGGTCCGGTGGCAAAAATGGTAATATCCCGCTTTCGTTATCCGTCCACACGATAACGACACTTCCGGGCTGCATTGACCCAGCCTCAGGTAATTAAAAGAATGAACGTTGAGTGAGAATGAGATGAAAGGAGCAGAGCAAATGGACTTTAGTGGCCATACGCCGATGATGCAGCAATACCTGCGCCTGAAGGCCGATCATCCTGACATCCTGCTGTTTTACCGCATGGGCGATTTCTACGAGCTGTTTTACGATGATGCGAAACGCGCTTCACAGCTATTAGAGATCTCCCTGACCAAACGCGGCGCTTCTGCCGGTGAACCGATCCCGATGGCGGGCGTGCCTTACCATGCGGTTGAAGGCTATCTGGCGAAACTGGTCCAGCTCGGCGAATCGGTGGCGATCTGTGAACAGATTGGCGATCCGGCCTTGAGCAAAGGCCCGGTTGAGCGAAAAGTGGTGCGTATCGTTACACCCGGCACCATCAGCGATGAAGCCCTGCTGCAAGAGCGCCAGGATAACTTGCTCGCCGCTATCTTCCAGAGCCAACGTGGTTTTGGTTATGCAACGCTGGACATCAGTTCTGGCCGCTTCCGCCTGAGTGAACCCGGCGATGTGGAGACGATGGCAGCAGAACTGCAGCGCACCAATCCGGCTGAACTACTCTATCCCGAAGATTTCCAGGCCATGACATTGATCGATCAACGCCGTGGCCTGCGTCGCCGTCCGCTGTGGGAATATGAAATCGATACGGCGCGCCAGCAGCTGAACCTGCAATTTGGCACCCGCGACTTAAGTGGTTTTGGCGTTGAGCAGGCGCATCTGGCGCTACGCGCTGCAGGATGCCTGCTGCAATATGTCAAAGACACGCAACGTACTTCGCTGCCGCATATTCGCTCGCTGAGCATGGAGCGCCAGCAGGATAGCGTGATCATGGATGCTGCTACGCGCCGCAACCTGGAAATTACGCAAAATCTGGCTGGCGGCATTGAAAACACACTGGCGGCGATACTGGATAAAACCGTTACGCCAATGGGCAGCCGTATGCTGAAACGCTGGCTGCATATGCCGCTGCGTGATGTCACGACCATTGCTCGGCGTCAGGAGTCTATCGCAGAACTGCAATCGCTTAGTCAAGAGCTGCAGCCGGTGCTGCGCCAGGTGGGCGATCTGGAGCGTATTCTGGCGCGACTGGCACTGCGCACCGCGCGCCCACGCGATTTGGCACGTATGCGCCATGCCTTCCAGCAGTTGCCAGCGTTAAATCAACAACTTGAAGGCGTTGAGGCCACGCAGTTAATTAATCTACGCTCTCAGATGGGCGAATTTACCGAACTGCGTGAGTTGCTGGAACAGGCGATCATTGAATCGCCGCCAGTGCTGGTGCGCGACGGTGGCGTGATCGCTCCGGGATACAACGCTGAACTCGACGAGTGGCGTGCGCTAGCCGATGGTGCCACCGATTATCTTGATCGTCTGGAAATCCGAGAGCGCGAGAAACTCGGGCTGGATACGCTGAAAGTCGGCTTTAACGCGATTCACGGCTACTACATTCAGGTCAGCCGTGGTCAAAGCCATCTGGTGCCGATTCATTACGTTCGCCGCCAGACGCTGAAGAATGCTGAACGCTATATCATTCCTGAACTAAAAGAGTATGAAGATAAGGTCCTGACGTCGAAGGGCAAAGCGCTGGCGCTGGAGAAAGGTCTCTACGATGAGCTGTTTGACCGCTTGCTACCGCATCTTGAAGCCCTGCAAATCAGTGCGGCTGCACTCTCTGAGCTGGACGTGCTAGCAAACCTGGCCGAACGTGCATGGACGCTGAATTATTGCCGCCCGGTGCTGCAAGAAAAAGCCGGCATCCGTATTACTGCAGGCCGCCATCCGGTGGTCGAGCAGGTATTGAAAGAGCCGTTTATCGCGAATCCGCTGTCACTCTCACCGCAGCGTCGCATGCTGATCATTACCGGCCCCAATATGGGCGGTAAAAGTACCTACATGCGCCAGACAGCGTTGATCGCGCTGATGGCGTGGATAGGCAGCTATGTGCCAGCAGAAGAGACCGTCATCGGCCCTATCGATCGCATCTTCACGCGCGTCGGGGCTGCTGATGATCTGGCTTCCGGACGCTCAACCTTTATGGTGGAGATGACGGAAACCGCCAACATTCTGCATAACGCTACCGAAAACAGTCTGGTACTGATGGATGAAATCGGGCGTGGCACCTCAACTTATGATGGTTTGTCGCTGGCATGGGCCTGCGCTGAAAGTCTGGCGAACCGCATTAAAGCCATGACGCTGTTCGCCACCCACTATTTCGAACTGACCACGCTGCCAGAAAAAATGGAAGGCGTCGTGAATGTGCATTTGGATGCGGTCGAACACGGCGACACCATCGCCTTTATGCACAGCGTACAGGATGGCGCTGCGAGCAAAAGTTATGGTCTCGCGGTGGCGGCGCTGGCGGGCGTGCCGAAGGAAGTGATTAAGCGCGCACGTAACAAACTGAAGGAGCTGGAAGCGTTATCTGGCAGCTCTGCCGCATCCACGGTGGAAGGTTCGCAAATGCAGTTGCTGGTGGCGGAAACCTCATTGGCGGTTGATGCTCTTGAGGCGCTGGACCCAGACAGCTTAACGCCGAAGCAAGCGCTGGAATGGATCTATCGCTTGAAAACGCTGGTGTAGTTATTCGCCCGCCCAGAAGCAACGTTCTGTGCGGGCTATTTTTTCTGTCTGACAATTCCCTGGTGTTAAGCAATATCAGCAGGCTCATCCCAATCAACTCGCCCCGCTTTAAATCACGCTATATCCCCCATCAATCACTAAATTCTCACCATTGACCATGGCCGCTTCATTGCTGCTGAGATACAGCACTGTGCTCGCGACTTCGTCTGGCGTGGCAAAACGTCGCGAAGGAATTTTTGATTTCATCTGCTCGGCTCGCTTCCCATGCCAGTAACGCTTACCTAATTCCGTCTCAACTACCGTAGGTGAAATGGCATTGGCGGTAATGCCAAACGGCCCCAACTCTGCTGCCAACACGCGCGTAAAAGAAACCATGCCTGATTTGCTGGTGCAGTATGCCGCGTGCTCATTGAGCGCAATGACGCTGGCCTGTGAGGCGATATTAATCAAGCGGCCAAAACTTTGTGCCTTCATATAGCGGGTACAATGCTGAGCGAGGAAGAATGGCGCGGTCATGTTAATCAACATCGTGGTATTCCAGCTGGCGAGTTGCACTTCGCCGACGCCTTCCAGCATGCCAATACCGGCGTTATTGACCAGAATATCGATACGGCCAAAATCCTGATGGATTTGCTCTACCAGCTCGCCAAGCGCCTCGACGTTAGCCAGATCGAAAACGTAACCTCGCGCAGGATTGTCCATCTCGTTGGCAACCGATTTGACCTCTTCTGCGCGATCAACCATCGCGACTTGCGCGCCCGCAGAACTTAAACAGCGAGCAATAGCGTAGCCAATTCCCGATGCGGCGCCGGTGACAATGGCGACTTTATTTTGCAGTGAAAATAGTGTTGTCATGTTGCTATCCTTTTCATTGAGGGTATTTATTCGGATTCGGTAGCTGTTGTCTTCAACGGTACGTTACGCTCTAACTTTGGTTGGGGATTACGAATAAAGAATGTCATCACGCCGCCGGCAAAATAGAGCAGAGAGAAAGTAATAATCACGTGCTTGATTTCAAATGACAGACCGAACATCAGTGCAGCAACCGCCGGGCCAATCAGATTGCCGAAACCACCGCCCAGATTTTGTACCGAGACAGCCGCGCCTTTATGTTGCGGCGCCAGCATCGGGAATATCGCTCCCATCGGCACAAAGGAAGTGAGTGTTAAAGCTAATAACAGCGCGCAGACGATGGCCAACGCCAGATTGCCAGGGAAAAGCGAGGGTAAATAATAGAAAGCGGCAGTGGTAATCGTGCATCCGAAGAAGCCAAACCAGCGCATTTGAAAAATCCAGCCAATGCGATCGCCAATAATGCCCCAAAGTACATTGGTTAAAGGTTGCACGAGGAAAAACACGCCCCAGATAGTCGCCCACTCTTTAGTAGAAAAACCTAATTCACGGGTAAAATAAATCGGCATAAACACCGGCAAACCAAATAATGCCACATTACATAAGATGCGCGTTATCAGTGCAAAGAACATACTGCGATCTTCAAAGATTAAGGTTATTCCACGTGATATTTCACGTAATTTTTCTTTGCGGCTAACGCCTTCACTATTTAGATTTTCTTCACTCTGATTTTTAACCGTAAGGAATATAATCATGCCACCCACCGCAGCAAACAGCAGTGAAAGCCAAAGCGTATTAATGAAGCCAATTTCAGGTACCAGAAGGCCAGAAAGGAAGGAAGCCGTGATGCCATAACCAATGGTAAACATCGACCATATCCAGCCGGTAGCAGAGGCAAGGCGATGCTCAGGCGTACGCTGCACCACTAATACGTAGAAGCCATAAAAGAACAACGGATAAGCGAAGCCACGCAACGTGTAACTGACCAGCATCCAGATAAAGTTATTTTCACTCACGCCAAAGTAAACAAATACGGCATGTAGCACCATCCACCAAATAGCGCCGGTGAGCATGATTTTCTTAGGACCATAAATTTCACTGACCGCGCCAGAAAGCCAACTTGAGACCGCAGCAGTTAATGCATAAACGGTGAAAACTAATGAAACTTGTTTTTCTCCATAGCCGAGATCGTAGAGATATCGTGAAAGATGAGCCAACTCAATGCCATCACCGGTCATGAAGATGGCCATCGCAATATATCCCCAAAGTAGAGATATTGGCATTCCGAAAACCACTCTGGAGTAGGGTGACTTTGTACTGCTGCTTTGCACACTCATTGTTCTTCTCACTCCCTTTTAACTATTCATTACCTGAATATCCTGGTGATACAGCGAGCAAGAAAATGGCATAGCATCGAGCTAAAAACTTTTATGGGAGTGACACAAATAAAGAAATAATGGCAATATCGCAAAGAAAGTCGTGCGCAGCATTACAATTTATTAAATGAGAGCAAGATAAAAAACGCATTTATTAGATGTATAATTAACAACTACTGGTTTTAATTTACGCTTATTTAGGTGAGGATTTAAGTGATAACGTTACAAGCTTTTATTTCGATGAAGTAAAGAAGCCCTGTTTTTATATTTTATACCAATAAAAAAAGCGGTGGTTTTCACCACCGCTTCTTGTGTTACCCACGTATTCTGTTATTCACGAAACAGTGCTTCGATGTTCAAACCTTGTGTCTGCAGAATCTCACGCAGACGACGCAATCCTTCCACCTGAATCTGACGTACGCGTTCACGGGTCAACCCGATTTCACGACCTACATCTTCCAGCGTTGCCGCTTCATAGCCTAACAGGCCGAAACGACGTGCCAGCACTTCACGCTGCTTGGCATTCAGTTCAAACAACCACTTGACGATGCTCTGTTTCATATCATCGTCTTGCGTGGTGTCTTCCGGACCGTTGTCTTTCTCATCGGCCAGGATATCCAGCAGCGCTTTTTCGGAATCGCCACCCAAAGGTGTGTCGACCGAGGTAATGCGCTCATTGAGACGCAGCATACGGCTCACGTCATCAACAGGCTTGTCTAGCTGTTCGGCAATCTCTTCAGCACTTGGCTCATGATCAAGCTTGTGCGAAAGTTCACGCGCGGTACGCAGGTAAACATTCAACTCTTTAACGATGTGGATGGGCAGACGGATGGTACGGGTTTGATTCATGATCGCCCGTTCAATTGTCTGACGAATCCACCACGTGGCGTAAGTTGAGAAACGGAACCCACGTTCTGGGTCAAACTTCTCTACGGCGCGAATCAAGCCGAGATTACCCTCTTCAATCAGATCCAGCAGCGCCAGACCACGATTGCTGTAACGACGGGCAATCTTTACTACCAAGCGTAAGTTACTTTCAATCATGCGGCGACGAGAAGGAATGTCACCCCGCAGTGCACGGCGCGCAAAGAAGACTTCTTCTTCTGCCGTCAGCAGCGGTGAATAACCAATCTCGCCGAGGTAAAGCTGCGTCGCATCCAAAACGCGTTGCGTAGCACCCTGTGACAACAGCTCTTCTTCCGCTACGTCGTTGTTATCACCAGGTTCGTTCTCAACGAGAGCCTTCTCATCAAAAACCTCAGCTCCGTTGTTTTCCTCGAATTCCGCATCTTCATGTAAATCGTTAACTTTCAGCGTATTCTGGTTCATTAGCGGCTCCTACCCGTGATCCAAGGGCAGAACCAAGGTTCTGCCGGATTATCGCTGCGGTAAATAACGCAACGGGTTTACGGATTTCCCCTTGTAACGAATTTCAAAGTGCAATCGTACTGAACTGGTACCGGTGCTACCCATGGTAGCGATTTTTTGCCCCGCCTTAACTTCCTGTTGTTCCCGGACCAGCATAGAGTCGTTGTGGGCGTAGGCGCTCAGGTAGTCATCATTGTGTTTGATGATGATTAAATTACCGTACCCACGGAGCGCGTTGCCTGCGTACACCACTCTTCCCGAAGCTGTGGCGACAACAGGTTGTCCACGCGAACCGGCGATATCGATACCTTTATTTCCGCCTTCCGCAGCGGAGAAGTTATCGATGATCTTCCCATCAGTCGGCCAACGCCAGCTTCCCACTGGAGTTGTGCTATTAGTCGTGCTGCTGACTGTAGGTGGTGCGACAACCGGAGCTGTGGTCGTTGCCACATTATTTGCTCCTTTCGACGGCAGCAATTTGCTACCCGACGAATTACCCGAATCATCAGAATACGTAATAACAGGTTGCTGTGCAACAGGGGTGGATTTAATTTGCGTCTGGCTCGGGGTAACTGGCACGCCGCCCTGAGTTGCATCAGCTACGGTGATAGCGTTTCCACCGGTGATGGTTTGTCCGTTGCCGTTGCCCACCTGCAGCGTTTGCCCGGCATTCAAGCCATACGGGGCTGCGATGTTGTTACGCTGTGCCAAATCGCGGAAATCGTTGCCGGTAATCCAGGCAATATAGAACAAGGTATCGCCACGCTTTACGGTATAGGTTTCACCGCCGTAACTACCTTTAGGAATATTCCCATAATTACGATTGTACACAATGCGACCATTTTCTGTGGCCACATTGTTATTGTCACTTACCATTCCACCTGACGGTTGCGCTGATGGTGTGCCGCCACTTAACATTCCGCCACGCGGCATCGCAGGCACAGCGCTGTTTTGCGAAGAGATCATGCCGCCACTTGGGGCTGAAGCTATACCGCTATCGCCGCTGTTACCACCAATCTGGCTAATGGGTGCCTGTGTATTATCGCCAGAACTACAGCCCGCCAGCCAAAAACCTACCAAAGAAAGTGCCGCCAAACGGCGTAATTGAAATGCTGTGCTTCCCATGCTCACTGATCCCCCGTGATGGCAACCCTGAATATAAATGTGTAACGGCGTTAACCGCATTATCCACTGCGCGTAACGTTAAAAACGGTTTTTAGCATTGATAAACAAGGATAGTAACAATATCAACTGTGCCGTGCCATGTAACAGTTGTGAAGAATTGCGTAAGGATGGCTCAGGCCAGATCGCCCTGAACCAACGGCACAAAGCGTACGGGCTCGATGATTTCTTCAATTAATTCATCGCCCTGGCGACGCAAACGCTTCAACACCTGCTGATCCTCGCCAACCGGCAGCACCATTTTGCCGCCATCACCTAATTGCGCTATCAGCAAAGTCGGAATTTCAGGCGGCGCGGCGGTCACGATAATGGCATCAAACGGGCCACGCGTCGCCCAGCCCTGCCAGCCATCACCATGTCGGGTAGAGATATTGTGCAGATCGAGTTGCTTGAGGCGGCGCTTAGCCTGCCACTGCAAGCCCTTGATGCGTTCGACGGAATAAACATGATTAACCAGATGCGCCAGAATAGCGGTCTGATAGCCAGAACCGGTGCCGATTTCCAGCACGCGCGATTCCGGCGTGAGCTCTAACAAGGCGGTCATGCGCGCCACCATGTAAGGCTGTGAAATGGTCTGGCCGTTGCCAATGGGCAGCGCGACGTTTTCCCAGGCTTTATGTTCAAACGCCTCATCGATAAAACGCTCACGCGGCACATCGGCAATGGCTTTCAGCAGGTGTTCATCATGAATGCCCTGCGCGCGCAGTTGCTCCAAAAGCGTTTCGATGCGGCGATTCACCATGCGAGTTTTACCTCTGCCTGGATCAGCCAGTCACTTAAAACCTCTTGTGCTGCATGCGCGGTCAAATCCACATGCAACGCGGTCAGCGAAACATAGCCCGCATCCACCGCAGCGAAATCGGTATCCGGACCAGCATCCAGTTTTTGCCCCGGCGGGCCAATCCAGTAAAGCGGTTGGCCGCGCGGATCTTCGGTGCAGATAACCTGATCGGCGGGATGACGACTGCCGCAGCGGGTAACGCGGAAACCTTTGATCTCCGCTAACGGCAAATCCGGCACGTTGATATTAAGAATGCGGCCAGTACGCAGCGGAGCCCGCGATAGCGCGCGTAACAGCGTACAGGTGATGGATGCGGCGGTGTCGTAATGCTGATGTCCGTTGAGCGAGACGGCGAGTGCAGGCAAGCCCAGATGGCGCCCTTCCATCGCCGCAGCGACGGTACCGGAGTAAATCACATCGTCGCCAAGATTCGGACCGGCATTGATGCCGGACACCACGATGTCGGGACGCGGCTTCATCAGCTTGTTGACGCCGAGGAACACGCAGTCAGTTGGCGTGCCCATCTGCACCGCGATATCACCATTTTCGTGCGTAAAAGTACGCAGCGGCGTTTCCAGCGTTAACGAATTTGATGCGCCGCTACGATTGCGATCGGGCGCGACAACCTGCACCTCGGCAAACTCACGTAAAGCACGCGCCAGCGTCTGAATACCCGGCGCATGAATTCCATCATCGTTACTCAGCAATATCCGCATCGTTACCTTCTTGTTGGAGAAGCTCACGCACCACGCTGGTGGCAAAACTGCCGGCGGGCAGCCAGAATTGCATCTCCAGCGTCATATCGTCCCACCATTCCCAGCGCAGATCCTTTGGCACCACCAGCATTGCACGACGCGCGGCATCAACGCGCTCGCGCTCAAGCAGTGTAATCAATTCTTCTGCGCCTGCCAGGCTCTGTTGCTCAAAAAGCAGCGCGTCACCTTGTGGACCCGGATCGCCACGACCCGGCAGCGGCGCAGTAATGCGCAGTTGGTGATTATCAACGCGCTGCTGTACGTCAGGCAACTCTTCCGCCTGCGCCACAAACCAGCTGCCGCGTCCGGCCAGCTGCACCGCATCGCCTACCTGCACCCCGTCCAGAGCGCCATCACGCTGCAAACGCGCGCTGGTCACCTGATTAAACAGATGGCTGCGGGTCGCTGACAACAGCAAACCTTTCATATTGCGATCGCGCGGACGGAATGTCTCCTTCGCCCACTGTTTCGCCTGCGTCAGGTTATTGCCGCCGCGACCAAAGCGCTGCTCACCAAAGTAGTTCGGCACCCCGCGCTGTTGAATCTGCTGCAAACGTGCGTCGACTTCACGGCGATCGGAAATCTGACGCACCACTAAGCGGAACGCATTGCCCGCCAGCGCGCCGGTACGCAGTTTACGCTTGTGGCGAATCACCTGCAGGATTTCAACGCCTTCCAGCTGGAATCCCGCCAGATTCGGCATGCCATTGCCGGGCACACGAAAACAGAGCGTTTGCTCGGTGACCGCATGACGATCTTTCATGCCGGCATAGCTGAGATCGCGCACCGGTACGCCAAGAAATTTGGCAATGGCCTCGGCGACAAAGCGCGTATTGCAGCCAATTTTACGGATGCGCACCAGCAGCTGCTCGCCTTCGCCATCGTAGGGATAGCCGAGATCTTCAATCACCACAAAATCTTCGGGATTGGCTTTGATAACGCCGGTGGCTGCGGGCACGCCGTGCAGGTAATGCAGCTCACTCATGCCTGATCGGCCTTTATCAGTAGCGCCACCGCTTCACAGGCAATGCCTTCGCCACGACCGGTAAAGCCGAGCTTTTCGGTGGTGGTGGCTTTAACGTTGACGTCGTCCATATGGCAACCGAGATCTTCGGCGATATTGACGCGCATCTGCGGCACATGCGGCAACATTTTCGGTGCCTGCGCAATGATGGTCACATCGACGTTACCGATGCGATAGCCTTTCAGCTGAATACGACGCCAGGCTTCACGCAGTAAACCGCGGCTGTCAGCGCCTTTAAACGCCGGATCGGTATCCGGGAATAATTTGCCGATATCGCCCATCGCCACCGCGCCGAGTAAAGCATCCGTCAACGCATGCAGCGCCACGTCACCATCAGAATGGGCAATAAAACCGTGTTCGAAGGGAATACGCACCCCGCCAATCACTAACGGACCTTCGCCGCCAAAAGCGTGAACGTCAAAACCGTGACCGATACGCATCATGCGCTCTCCTGTAACTGAATCTGGGTAAGGTAGAAGGCCGCCAGCGCCAGATCTTCTGGCCGCGTCACCTTAATATTGTCGCTACGTCCGCTCACCAACGCCGGGTGATAACCGCAATACTCCAGCGCCGACGCTTCATCGGTAATGGTAGCGCCTTCATGGAGTGCGCGCGTCAGGCAAGCGGTGAGCAGCTGATGCGGGAAAAATTGCGGCGTTAACGCGTGCCATAAATCCTCGCGTTCAACGGTGTGGGCAATGGCGGTTTTGCCGGGTTCGGCGCGCTTCATGGTGTCGCGCACCGGCGCGGCCAGAATCCCGCCAACCTTGCTGTATTCACGTACCGCTAACAGGCGCGCTAAATCGTCCGGATGCAGGCAAGGACGCGCGGCGTCGTGCACCAGCACCCATTCGCTGTGTTGAATGGCGTTTAAACCCGCCAGCACTGATTCGGCGCGCGTGTCGCCACCGGTCACTCTGAGAATGCGGGAATCCTGCGCCAGCGGCAGTGAATCGAACCAGCCATCATCATTACTGACCGGCACAATTACCTGTTTTACCGCAGGATGTGCCAGCAGACGTGCGACGCTGTGTTCAAGAAGGGTGAATTGACCAATGGTCAGATACTGTTTTGGGCAGGCAGCCTGCATACGGCTGCCCACACCTGCGGCGGGCACCACGGCAATCACATCCGCAAGGATCGGGCGCTTGTTCATGGCTTATCGTTGTTGATTTTGCGCAGCTTGTTGCGCGTTACGTTTGTTCTGGTCTGGCACCAGACGATAGAAAGTCTCACCGGGCTTAATCATGCCCAGTTCATTACGTGCGCGTTCTTCGATCGCTTCAGAGCCGCCATTGAGATCGTCAATTTCGGCGAATAGCTGATCGTTACGCGCTTTAAGCTTGGCGTTATTCGCCTGTTGTGACGCGACGTCTTCGTTGACGCGCGTATAGTCATGAATACCGTTCTTACCCAGCCACAGGGAATATTGAAGCCATCCCAGCAGCACGAGTAGCAGTAACGTCAGTTTTCCCATCCCCGCCCCCTGAAAAACGGCCCAATCATCCCATAACTTGACGCTGGACTCCACTGCGGCGGCGAAAATGCCGCGCACGGGCGTTTAGCCGTGCAAATAATGCCAGAGTGGGAGGCGAGACGGCAGGTAAAGTTTTGTAACCTGCCGATGCGTTTGCACATCAGCTGGGCGTTACCAACCGGAGAGAAATGAGAACAGCAGCCAGAACAAGCACACCACCACAATCGCCGTGGCGATCCCGCTCCAGAATAAGTGAGTGCGGATCATCAGGCTGAGCACGATACCAATCAGTACCGAAACCGGCAGCAGCGCGAGGAAGAATGGCCAGGTGTAGAGGAAGAAGAACAGCGTGTTGGAGCCGTAGAGCATGAACGGAATCGCCAGTGCGCACCAGTACGAGAGAAAGCCAAACACGCCGCCCGGCAGTGATGAGCGAGACTCATCCGGGGTGCGTTCATCTTTACGGGCTAGCATGGGCGTTACGTTCTGCATAGAGATCCTGTTGACGCTAAGCGCGGCAAACCCAAAGGGATTTGCCGCTGTCGGTTCAGGATCTGATGATATCGCGGTGACGCAGCAGGTCTAACAATTGGCCGGCGAGTTTTGTAACCAATTGTTCGCCATCAAGGTGGATTTCCGGGGCGTCTGGCGCCTCGTAAACGCTGTCGATGCCGGTGAAATTTCGCAGCTCACCGGCACGGGCTTTTTTGTACAAACCTTTGGGATCGCGCGCTTCGCACACCGCCAACGGCGTATCGACAAACACTTCGATAAACTGCCCTTCCGCGAGCAGATCCCGCACCATGTTGCGTTCCGCACGATGCGGCGAGATAAAGGCGGTCAACACCACTAAACCGGCATCGACCATCAGCTTCGCCACTTCGCCGACGCGGCGAATGTTCTCTTTACGATCGTCATCGCTGAAGCCGAGGTCGCGGCACAGGCCGTGACGCACGTTGTCGCCATCCAGCAGATAAGTATTCACCCCCGCCCGATGCAGCACCTGCTCCAGCGCGCCGGCCACGGTAGATTTCCCCGAGCCGGACAGCCCGGTGAACCACAGCACCACGCCTTGATGGCCGTGCTGCTGTTCGCGCTCCTCACGCGTTACCGGATGATCGTGCCACACCACGTTTTCATCGTGCTGCGCCATTACTTGCCACCCAGCAGATCGCGCGCATTCCAGTGTGGGAAGTGACGACGCACCAGCGCGTTCAGTTCCAGCTCGAAATCGCTGAACTGGCCCGCTTGCGCACGCACATCGGTCAGCGGCTGATTAATCATGCCCGCGCCAACCGTCACGTTGCTCAGGCGATCGATAAAGATCATGCCGCCGGTTACCGGATTCTGTCGATAAGCATCCAGCACCATCGGTTCGTCAAAGGTCAGTTCCACCAGACCAATGCCGTTAAGCGGCAGGCTTTCCACCGTGCGCTTCTCCAGCGAGTTGATCTCCACTTGATGGATCACTTTCTCCACGCGCGCGCGGGTTTTCTTACCGGCGATCTTCACTTCGTAACTTTGGCCCGGCTGCAGTGGCTGTTCCGCCATCCACACCACGTCGACGTTGGCAGATTGCACCGCCTGCAGTTCAGCTTCCGCATCCACCAGCAGATCGCCACGGCTGATGTCGATCTCATCTTTCAGCACCAGCGTAATTGCTTCACCGGCACCCGCTTCAGGCAGGTCGCCATCAAAGGTGACGATGCGCGAAACGGTGGACTCCACGCCTGAAGGCAGCACTTTCACGCGTTGACCGACTTTCACCACGCCCGAAGCCAGCGTACCGGCATAACCACGGAAATCGAGATTCGGACGGTTGACATACTGCACCGGGAAACGCATCGGCTGATGATCCACCACGCGGTTCAGTTCAACGGTTTCTAATACGTCGAGCAGCGTTGGGCCGCTGTACCACGGCATGGTGACACTTGGCGTTGCCACGTTATCGCCTTCCAGCGCCGACATCGGCACAAAGCGAATATCGAGATCTTCCGGCAGCTGCGCGGCAAAATCGAGGTAATCCTGTTTGATCTGCTCGAAGGTCTCTTGCTTGTACTCGACCAGATCCATCTTGTTGATGGCGACCACCAGATGCTTGATGCCTAACAGCGTGGAGATAAAGCTGTGACGACGCGTCTGATCCAGCACGCCTTTACGCGCATCGATCAGCAGGATCGCCAAATCGCAGGTCGATGCACCGGTCGCCATGTTGCGGGTGTACTGCTCGTGTCCCGGTGTGTCGGCAATAATGAATTTGCGCTTTTCGGTCGAGAAGTAGCGATACGCCACATCGATAGTGATGCCCTGCTCACGTTCGGCCTGCAAGCCATCAACCAGCAACGCCAGATCCAGCTTCTCGCCCTGGGTGCCGTGGCGTTTGCTGTCGTTGTGCAGCGAGGAGAGCTGATCTTCATAAATTTGACGCGTGTCGTGCAGCAGGCGACCAATCAAGGTACTTTTGCCGTCGTCGACGCTACCGCAAGTCAGGAAACGCAGCAGGCTTTTGTGTTGTTGCGCGGTCAGCCAGGCTTCTACGCCGCCCTGATCGGCAATCTGTTGTGCAATAACGGTATTCATCTGCGTCTCCTTAGAAATAACCCTGACGTTTCTTCATTTCCATCGAACCAGCCTGGTCGCGGTCAATCACGCGGCCCTGGCGTTCACTGGTGGTGGAGACCAGCATCTCTTCAATAATTTCCGGCAGCGTCTGCGCCTCTGATTCCACCGCGCCGGTCAGCGGCCAGCAGCCAAGGGTACGGAAACGCACCATGCGCTGCTTGATCACTTCGCCTGGCTGCAGATCGATACGGTCATCATCGATCATCATCAGCATGCCATCACGCTCCAGCACCGGACGCGGCGCGGCGAGATACAGCGGCACGATCTCGATATTCTCGAGGAAGATGTACTGCCAGATATCCAGCTCGGTCCAGTTGGAGAGCGGGAACACGCGGATGCTTTCGCCTTTGTTAATCTGGCCGTTGTAATTGTGCCACAGCTCAGGACGCTGATTCTTCGGGTCCCAGCGGTGGAAGCGATCGCGGAAGGAGTAGATACGCTCTTTCGCGCGCGACTTTTCTTCATCACGACGTGCGCCGCCAAATGCCGCATCAAAACCGTATTTGTTCAGCGCCTGCTTCAGGCCTTCGGTTTTCATGATGTCGGTGTGTTTGGCGCTGCCGTGGACGAACGGGTTGATGCCCATCGCCACGCCTTCCGGGTTGCGATGCACCAGCAGCTCCGCGCCCATCGCTTTCACGGTGCGATCGCGGAACTCGTACATTTCACGGAATTTCCAGCCGGTATCAACATGCAGCAGCGGAAACGGCAGCGTGCCCGGATAGAAGGCTTTGCGCGCCAGATGTAGCATGACCGATGAGTCTTTACCGATGGAGTACATCATCACCGGATTGCCGAACTCGGCCGCCACCTCGCGGATGATATGGATACTCTCTGCCTCCAGCTGGCGCAGATGAGTAAGTCGATTTTGGTCCATAATTTTTCCTCAAGCCAAATTGACAACGGCGGACTCGCGAGCCCCCTGCTGTGCCGAATGTTGGAACCAGGCCAATTGCCCGTGCAAATTTACGACTTCGCCAATCACTAACAGTGCTGGCGTGGGCGCGGCGGCTGCCAGCGCTTCCAGTTGTTCTAAGGTTCCGGTCAGCACCTGCTGATCCTGACGCGTACCGCGCCCAATCACCGCCACCGGTGTGGAGGCCGCGCGGCCATGTTCGATAAGCCCGGCAGCGATTTCCGCCGCTTTCACCGTGCCCATGTAAATCGCTAAGGTTTGACGTGCGCGCGCCAGCGACGGCCAATCAATGCCGTCACCATCAGCGCGGCAGTGACCGGTAATAAACAGCACGCTCTGCGCGTGGTCGCGATGGGTCAGCGGAATACCGGCATAGGCGGTTGCGCCTGCCGCTGCGGTGATGCCCGGCACCACCTGGAACGGAATGCCCGCGGCCTGCGCCGCCTGCAACTCTTCGCCACCGCGGCCAAAGATAAACGGATCGCCGCCTTTTAGCCGCACCACGCGTTTGCCCTGTTTAGCCAGCGTCACCAGCATCTGATTGGTCTCTTCCTGCGGCACCGAATGCGCACCGGCGCGTTTACCGACGCAGATGCGGTCGGCATCACGGCGCACCAGCTCAAGCACTTCGTCGCTGACCAGATGGTCATACAACACCACATCGGCCAGCTGCATCACCTGCAAGCCACGCAGCGTCAGCAAACCGCTGTCGCCCGGACCGGCGCCTACCAGCGTGATTTCACCCTGATTGTCGTTATCGTTTTCCAGCTCGTGATCCAGCGTACGGCGCGCTTCATTGACGTTGCCCGCCGCCATTTGGCTGGCGAACCGACCATTAAAAGCGCGTTCCCAGAAACGACGCCGTTCAGACATGCGGTGATAGCGCTGTTTAACCTTGTCGCGCCACTGCCCGGCCACTTCCGCCATCTGTCCGAGATTGGCCGGCAGTAAAGCTTCAATTTTTTCACGCAGCAAGCGCGCTAACACCGGCGCGGTACCGCTGGAGGAGATCGCCACCACCAACGGTGAACGATCAACAATCGACGGGAAGATAAAGCTGCATTTCGGCTGATCGTCCACCACGTTCACCAACTTGTGGCGCGCGTTGGCGGCATCAAACACCTGCGCGTTGAGCGCGTTGTCATCGGTAGCGGCAATCACAAGGAACACGCCATCCAGCTGAGCCGGATCGAAGCTGTGGGCGATCCATTCAATCGCCTCAATTTCCAGCAGCGCCTGCAGCTCATGACCGAGTTCGCGCGCGGCGACCAGCACGCGCGCGCCGGCACGCCGCAGCAGTTCTATTTTGCGCGCAGCGATTTCGCCACCGCCGACAACCAGCACCGGACGGCTTTTGAGATCGGCAAAGAGAGGCAGATAATCCACGTTAACCTTGCTAGTTTTACAATAAGTTAACGCGACTATACGTCCCGCCCTTTGGACAGATGAAATTACGAATTGGAATGAGTAGTTACCGAATGGAATAACGACCCAGGATTGCTGATAACATTTTGTGCTTAACAAATGATATTGCTGGTGTTTCGGAGCAAATCAAATTGTGCAAGCGTCGTCACAGTTTCATACTATCCCGGAATTTTTTTAGCATCACTGGATGTCAGAAAAGGACTATCACTATGTTTGCCACTCTCCGCCGCTGCGTGCTGGCAGCACTGCTTGCGGGCGGTTTGCCTTTCTTGGCTCAGGCTGCGAGCACTTCCACCGCGCCGGGGCATTTTGCCGAACAGCAGTTACGCCATATCGCCACCTATTTCCCCGGCCGCATGAGCGGCAGTCCAGCCGAGTTGCTGACTGCCGATTATCTGCAGCAGCAGTTCAGCCAGCTGGGATATCAGAGTAATACCCGCCAGTTCAAAACCAGCTATAACTGGCTGGAGAAAAAGGGCGAGAGCCGCACGCACAAAGTCACGGCCACCTCGGTGATTGCCGCGCGTGCCGGTGAAGTGCCGCAGGAGATTCTGATCGTTACGCATCTGGATACCTGGACACCGCTCAGCCGCCATGAAGCGGATAACAATCTCGGCGGCCTGCGTTTGCAGGGCGTGGACGACAATGCCTCCGGGCTGGGCGTGATGCTGGAGTTGGCACAGGCGCTCAGCAAGACGCCGCTGCACTACGGCGTGCGCTTCGTGGCGCTGAGCGCCGGTGAAGCCGGTTTGCACGGCATGGATGATTATCTGGCGCGCATGAGCGTGCAGGAAAAGAAGAACACGCTGTTGGTGATCGATCTGAATAGCCTGATCGTTGGCGATCATCTCTATTTTAATAGCGGTATCAATACGCCATCGGCGGTACGCAAGCAGACCAGCGTGCGCGCCGTGCAGCTGGCGCAGCGTTACGGCATCTCCGCCGCCAGCCACGCGATGACCGCACGCGATTATCCCGGCGTCAATCCGTTCGATAAAGCTGGCATGCCATTGCTGGATGTCACCGCCGCCAACTGGGCGCTGGGCAACAAAGATGGGCAGCAACAGCGCGCGCGCTCCAGCCACTTCCCGGCAGGCAACGTGCGCCATCAAACCGAGCGCGATAACCTCAACTATCTCGATCACTGGCTGCCAGGCCGCATCACGCAACGCACGCGTGACAGCGTGAAGATTCTGCTGCCGCTGCTAACCGAGCTCGCTAATCCGACAACCTGAGGATTCACTATGTACGTGGTATATCTGAACTATTTTCGTCCGGTAGAAGAAGTGGAAGCGTTACTCGACCCACATGTTGCGTGGCTTAACCGCTACTTTGACAGCGGCGTATTTATTGCGGCGGGACGTAAAGATCCGCGCACCAGCGGCGTGCTGCTGGTGAAGGATATTGATCGTGCGCGGCTGGACACCATTCTGGCGGAAGATCCGTTTGTGGCAGTGGCGCATTACGAAGTGACGAAAGTGAATGTGACGCGTGCGGCGGAAGAGTTTGCGGTGTTAAAAGGGATTTGATTGTGCTGGTAGTCCCCCATCCCGGCCTTCCCCCGTAAACGGGGGAAGGAGATGTTGCCACATGCACCTTCAGAACTCACATATTGCAGCATCTTCCTCCCCCATTTATGGGGGAGGACCGAGGAGGGGGACAGCAAGCACAAATTAAGGATGGGGTACAGCCAGCACTTACCACTTAACCCTCATGCAACCCGCATTCGCGCTTCAGGCCGAAGAAGCGTGTCTCTTCTTCTGCCATGCCCGGCTCCCACTTTTTGGTGGTATGCGTATCGCCCACTGACAGATAACCTTCATCCCACAGCGGATGGTATTTCAATCCGTGTTTGGTCAGATATTGATGCACCTGACGGTTATCCCAGTCAATGATCGGCAGAATCTTGAACACGCCGCGCTGCACCGCCAGCACCGGCAAGCTGGCGCGACTGCCAGATTGATCGCGGCGCAGACCAGCAAACCAGGTTTGCGCGCCCAGCGTTTCCAGCGCGCGGTTCATCGGTTCCACTTTGTTGATCTGGTTGTACTGCTCAATCCCTTCGACGCCCTGCTCCCACAGTTTGCCGTAACGTGCTTCCTGCCAGGCCGCTGACGTCTCAGCACGGAAGATCTGCAGGTTAAGATTGAGCTTGTCGGTCAGCTCATCAATGAAGCGATAGGTTTCCGGGAACAGATAACCGGTATCGGTCAGGATCACCGGAATGTCCGGCTTCTGCTGCGTCACCATATGCAGCAAAACCGCCGCCTGAATACCAAAGCTGGATGACAGCACAAATGCGCCTGGCAGATTTTCCAGCGCCCAGCTGACGCGCTCTTCTGCCGAGCGTTTCTCCAACTGTACGTTGCTTTCAGCCAGCGCCATAATGCGGTCAACTTTTGATGAACCATTCAGTGCTGCGAGATCGAGTACCGTCATACTGCCTCCGAGTCCCAGAAATCACGGGCGGGATCAACCACGGCTTTAATGATGCCGGTGCGAATCACGAAGTCGCCAAAGCCTTCATCGGCCTGACGCTCGGTTGCCCAGCGCGCCACTAGCTCATCGATGCTGGCAAGGATTTCGCCTTCGTTGATGTTCTCGCGGTACATGCGTGGGATGCGCGTACCTTCGCGGTTGCCGCCAATATGTAAGTTGTAACGGCCCGGCGCTTTGCCCACCAGACCCAACTCCGCCAGCAAAGCACGGCCACAACCATTTGGGCAACCGGTAACGCGTAACACTATGTGCTCTTCGCCGACGCCGTGCTTGTGCATGATCTCTTCCACTTTGGTGACGAACGACGGCAGGAAGCGCTCGGCTTCGGCCATCGCCAGCGGACAGGTCGGGAACGCCACACACGCCATGGAGTTCTCACGCTGCGGCGTGACCGCTTCCATCAAACCGTGTTCACGGGCGATGGCTTCGATCTGCGCTTTTTGCTTCTCCGGCACGCCAGCCACAATCAGGTTCTGGTTGGCGGTCAGGCGGAAATCGCCCTGATGCACTTTCGCAATTTCAGCAATGCCGCGTTTCAGCGGACGGCCAGGATAATCCAGCAAACGGCCGTTCTCGATGAACAGCGTCAGGTGCCATTTCTCATCGATGCCTTTCACCCAGCCAATACGGTCGCCGCGCGAAGTGAACGCATACGGACGAATCGGTTCGAAGGTCAGACCGGCACGCTTTTCCACTTCCGCTTTGAAAGTCTCTACACCGACGCGTTCCAGCGTGTACTTGGTCTTAGCATTTTTACGATCGGTACGGTTACCCCAATCGCGCTGCGTGGTGACCACCGCAGCCGCCACGTCGAGGATCTTCTCAACCGGCAGGAAGCCGAATTCGCTCGCGGTGCGCGCGTAGGTCGCTTTGTTACCATGATCAATCGACAAACCACCGCCAACCAGCAGGTTAAAGCCAATCAGCTTGCCCTTCTCGGCGATGGCGATGAAGTTCAGGTCATTGGCGTGCAGATCGACATCGTTATGCGGCGGCACCACAACCGTGGTTTTGAATTTACGCGGCAGATAGGTTTCGCCAAGAATCGGCTCTTTATCGGTGGTCGCGACCTTCTCTTTGTCCCACCAGATTTCAGCGTAAGCGCGGGTTTGCGGCAGCAGATGTTCTGACAGCTTTTTCGCCCACTCATATGCTTCCTGATGCAGCTCTGATTCCACCGGATTCGAGGTACACAGCACGTTACGGTTCACGTCGTTGGCGGTCGCCAGCGCATCCAGCCCGACTTCGTGCAGCATCTGGTGTGTCGGCTTCACGTTCTTCTTCAGAATGCCGTGAAACTGGAAAGTCTGACGGTTAGTCAAACGGATGCTGCCGTAAATGGTTTTATCGGTGGCGAACTTATCAATCGCCAGCCACTGCGTTGGCGTGATGATGCCGCCCGGCAGACGGCAGCGCAGCATCATGGCGTGACGCGGTTCGAGTTTCTGCGCAGCTCGCTCGGCACGAATATCGCGGTCATCCTGCTGGTACATGCCGTGGAAACGGATCAGCAGGAAGTTGTCGCCGGTGAAGCCGCCGGTCAGACCATCGTCGAGATCGTCGAGGATGGTGCCGCGCAGGTAGTTGCTCTGTTTTTTCAGACGCTCAGCGTCGACCAGCTTGCCTTCAACGACCAGCGGTCCAGGATGTTTTTCGCTCATTAGTAAACGTCTCGCTGATAACGGCGCTCAATGCGCAGCTCACTTAAAAATTCGTCAGCCGTTTCACGATCCATGCCGCCGTGTTCGACTACCACATCCAGTAATGCCTGCTCAACGTCTTTCGCCATACGATTGGCGTCGCCGCAGACGTAAAGGTGCGCGCCTTCCTGTAGCCAGCTCCACACCTCCGCACCTTTGGCGCGGATTTTATCTTGTACGTAAACTTTCTCGGCCTGATCGCGTGACCATGCCAGATCGATATGGGTCAGCAAGCCATCTTTGACGTACTTCTGCCACTCCACCTGATAGAGGAAATCATCGGTGAAGTGCGGGTTGCCGAAGAACAGCCAGTTTTTGCCGCCTGCGCCATCGTTGTCACGCTGCTGCATAAAGGAGCGGAACGGCGCGATGCCGGTGCCCGGACCAATCATGATCACTGGCGTTTCCGGATTAGCCGGTAAGCGGAAGTTATCGTTGTGCTCGATGAAGACGCGGATTTCGCCATCCTCTTCGATACGATCCGCTAACCAGGTTGAGGCGCCGCCCCCGCGCTGGCGACCGTCGATTTCAAAGCGCACCGCACCCACGGTGATGTGCACTTCGGTTTCGTTCTCCGCCTGTGATGAGGCGATGGAGTACAGGCGCGGCGTCAGCGGGCGCAGCAGGCCAGTTAATTGTTCGGCATTCAGTTCTGTCGGTGCCTGACGCACCATATCGACAATCGGGAAGCTCTGCGCATAGCTCTGCAGCTTCGGCTTGTCACCGGCCAGCGCCAACAGCGCATCATTGCGGGACAGCCCCGCATACTGCTCAACGATTTGTGGCGTGTTGACCGTCAGCTCGAAATGCGTTTTCAGCGCTTCGGCCAGCGGCAGATTTTTGCCCTGCACCTCTACCGGCTCATCACCTTTTAACCACACCAGCTGCAGCAGTTCCTGCACCAACGCGTCATCGTTTTCAAACCACACGCCCAGCGCATCGCCCGGCTGGTAGCGCAAGCCTGAATCGCCGAGGTCGATCTCGATGTGGCGTACATCTTTATCCGAATCGCGCCCGGTGATCTTCTGGTTAGCCGCAAAGCTGGCCACCAGCGGCTCTTCTTTGGTATACGGACTGCTGTCGACCAGATTAACGCTGCCCGCCGCCGTAACGGCGGCCTGCGCTGGCGATTGGCTCGGCACACGCGCTTTCAGAATCTCAGTGATCTGCTGACGCCACGCGTTCGCCTGATCTTTGTATTCAACATCGGCATCCACACGATCCAGCAGACGTTCTGCCCCCAGCTCAGCCAGACGCTCATCAAGGTCTTTACCGGCTTTGCTGAAAAACTCATAAGAGGTATCGCCAAGACCGAACACCGCAAACGCGGTGCCTTCAAACTTCGGCGCTTTCTTCGACAGCAGGAACTTGTGCAGCGCCACAGCTTCTTCCGGCGGCTCGCCCTCGCCTTGCGTGGAGGTCACCACCACCAGCAGCTTTTCCTGACCGATCTGCTTGAATTTGTAATCGCCGGCGTTAACCAGATTGACGCTCAGCTTGGCGGCCAGCAGGTCATCACGCAGCTGTTCAGCCAGGCGACGCGCGTTACCGGTCTGCGAGGCGGAGATCAGCGTAATGGTCGGGGTTTCTGCCTGAACCGGCGCTGGCGCGGCAACCGCACCCGGCGTCTGATTGACCATGCCCCAGAAGTAGCCGGAGAGCCAGGCCATCTGAGTGGTGTTGAAATCCGTGGTCGCCGCCTGTAAGCGCGCGAGTTGCTCCGGTGATAACGGAAGCAGTGAACCTGGTGCCTGAGTCGTCATTGCGTTAAAAATTCCAGTGTCAGAAGTCCGGATCAATATGTTGCGAAAGAATGCGTAGGTTACCGGGCTGTATATTAACGATTAAATACGCCTTCGACATATTAAATAACCAAAATGACTAAGTGGTTTTTCGGGTAAAGTTAACCAGCAAAAGTGGTAAATGAAGGCGATATGATTCAAAGAGTTAATTAGACGTTTGGCGTTGAGAAGGCGCAAAATGCCCTTTTCGTTGCCAGCGGGTGCGAAAAATCTGCAATTCAGGTAGACTTCAGCGGTTTTTAAGTCTGAGAGCCATTATGTCTACCACGTTATTTAAAGAGTTCCAGTTCGAATCTGCCCACCGCTTACCTCACGTGCCGGAAGGCCACAAATGTGGGCGTTTGCACGGCCATTCGTTCCTGGTGCGATTAGAAATTACCGGCGAAGTGGATGCGCATACCGGTTGGGTAATGGATTTTGCCGAACTGAAGGCGAAGTTTAAGCCACTGTATGAACGCCTCGATCATCACTATCTGAATGACATCCCGGGTTTAGAAAACCCGACCAGTGAAGTGCTGGCGAAATGGATTTGGGATCAGATGAAGCCGATTCTGCCAGAATTGAGCGCGGTGATGATTAAAGAGACCTGCACCGCCGGCTGCGTTTACAAAGGTTAATTGTGTTTTCGGGCTGCGCCAGTGCAGCCTGACTTTCCTGCTGTACGCTTCTTTACTTACCTTTCATCCCACTGTCATCTGCCGCCTCTAAGTTGTTGTCTCCTTCATTAAAGATCAAGAGAATCAACAATGAATCTGGTAAAACGCCTTTCCCTGATTGCAGTTTTTGTTTCCGCCTCTGCCGCCGTTCAGGCGCAAAATATTCTCGATTTTCCGCAACCGGATAAAGTGCCGGATGAGTTCTTTGCCGTAACCGAAATTCCAGCGGGCGGCATGATCAAATATGAAACCGACGCCAAAACCGGCTTTATTTTTGCCGACCGTTTCCAGTCAATGCCGGTTGCCTATCCTGCAAACTATGGCTCGCTGACGCAGTCGCTGGCGGGAGATGGCGATCCGCTGGATGTGATTTTCTATACCCGCGCGCCGCTACAACCAGGCACACTGATCAAACTCCGTCCGATTGGCGTGCTGAAAATGATTGATGGCGGCGAAAAGGACGACAAAATCGTCGCCGTGCCAACCAGCAAAATCGACCCGACCTATGACGAAATTAAAGAGATGAGCGACCTGCCGAAGATCGAGCAAGAGCGTTTGCAGTCATTCTTCCGCGTGTATAAGCAATTGCCGGATGGTCGGAAGAAAGTTGAGCTAAATGGTTTTGAAGATGCGGCGAAAGCCAAAACTGAAATCAAACAGGCGTTTGATGCGTACAAAGCGAAATAGTAAGTTTGCGGTCGCCATGAATGGCGACCCTACAATTTAGGCGATATTCAAATATTTGTGCGTCTGCATCGAAAGCCGCCAGTTGCGGGCGATACAGGTTTCAATACAGAGCTTGGTGGCCGCATCGCCGCGACTGATCGGTTGCAGCGCCACAATGCGCTTTTTCTCGTCGTGCAATCCCGCCAGCAATTCATCTAACGCTTCCACATCACGCTCACGCGCCACCGGATGCTTGATTTCATCTGCGCGCTGCAATGCCTGCGGCAATACGTCGTAGCCACCGCGCATGTTCACCTTGGGTGAAACTGTCACCCAGGTCGCGTCAGAACACTGCACGTCATGCGTGCCGCTGGTTTCGATCTGGCAGGCAAATCCCGCCGCTTCTAGTTGTTCCGTCAAAGGGCGCAGATCAAAAATCGCAGGTTCGCCGCCGGTAATCACCACATGACGTGCGGTCCAACCCTGACGTTGAATGGTGTCGATCAGCATCGCCGCATCGGCGCTGCCCCACGCATCGCTTTCCACGGTTTTAACCAGAATATCGCCGAGCGAGGTCTCCCGATCCGCCCGCTTTTCCCAGGTATGTTTGGTATCACACCAGCTACAGCCCACCGGACATCCTTGTAAGCGGATGAACAGCGCCGGAACACCGGTGTAAAAACCTTCGCCCTGCAGCGTCTGGAACATTTCGTTAATCGGGTAGAACATTTTTCACTCACGTCTAAAATTTGAGGCGCAGATTATGGCAGATCTTGCGCGCTGAGTAACAGCTGCTTCGTGCCAAATAAAAGCAAAAGCCCCGCACAAGGCGGGGCTCTATTCAGACGATGCCGCCCGCAGGCAGCATACTCAGGCGATTACGCCTGGCCTTTAACTTCTTTCAGACCGTTGAACGGTGCTTTGCTGCCCAGCGCTTCTTCGATACGAATCAGCTGGTTGTACTTAGCAACACGGTCAGAACGGCTCATAGAACCGGTTTTGATCTGGCCAGCTGCAGTACCTACCGCCAGGTCAGCGATGGTTGCATCTTCGGTTTCACCTGAACGGTGTGAAATCACCGCAGTGTAACCCGCATCTTTCGCCATCTTGATTGCAGCCAGAGTTTCGGTCAGTGAACCGATCTGGTTGAATTTGATCAGGATGGAGTTAGCGATGCCTTTATCGATACCTTCTTTCAGGATCTTGGTGTTGGTTACGAACAGGTCGTCACCTACCAGCTGGAGTTTGTCGCCCAGCACTTTGGTCTGGTAGGCGAAACCAGTCCAGTCAGATTCGTCCAGACCATCTTCGATAGAAACGATTGGATACTGATTAGCCAGATCTTCCAGGAAGTGCGTGAACTCTTCTGAAGTGAAGGCTTTGTTGCCTTCGCCAGCCAGCACATATTTGCCGTCTTTGTAGAATTCAGATGCTGCGCAGTCCATCGCCAGGGTGATGTCTTTGCCCAGCTCGTAGCCTGCTGCTTTTACCGCTTCAGCGATAACAGCCAGCGCTTCGGCGTTAGAACCCAGGTTTGGCGCGTAGCCACCTTCGTCGCCAACAGCGGTGCTCATGCCTTTCGACTTCAGCACTTTCGCCAGGTGATGGAAGACTTCAGAACCCATGCGAATCGCTTCTTTCAGGGTTGGCGCGCCAACTGGCTGAATCATGAATTCCTGGATATCGACGTTGTTGTCGGCGTGCTCACCACCGTTGATGATGTTCATCATTGGCAGTGGCATAGAGTATTTGCCTGGGGTGCCGTTCAGTTCAGCGATGTGAGCGTACAGCGGCAGGCCTTTAGAGGCAGCAGCAGCTTTCGCAGCAGCCAGTGAAACCGCCAGAATGGCGTTAGCACCGAAGTTAGATTTGTTCTCAGTACCGTCCAGCTCGATCATGATCTTATCGATGTTCGCCTGGTCTTTGGCATCTTTACCGGTTACCGCGTTAGCGATTGGACCGTTAACAGCCGCAACCGCTTTGGTTACGCCTTTGCCCAGGAAACGAGATTTGTCACCGTCACGCAGCTCCAGTGCTTCGCGAGAACCGGTTGATGCACCTGATGGCGCAGCAGCCAGACCAACGAAACCGCCTTCCAGATGCACTTCTGCTTCTACAGTTGGGTTGCCACGGGAGTCGATGATTTCGCGACCGATGACTTTTACGATTTTGGACATTCGATTTTCCTCAGTACAAGTTAGTCAATCCTAAGACAAACAACGCGCGAAAAGTTCGCGCGTTGTTCGTGAAACTTACTTCGCTAAACGCTTCTGGTGTTCCTGCGCGGCTTTCACAAAGCCAGCGAACAGCGGATGACCATCGCGTGGGGTCGACGTGAATTCCGGGTGGAACTGACAGGCAACAAACCACGGGTGGTTCGGGATCTCAATGATCTCAACCAGCTGATCGTCGCCAGAACGACCGGCAATATGCAGACCCGCCGCTTCAATCGGCTTCAGCAACATATTGTTTACTTCGTAACGATGACGGTGGCGCTCGGTAATGATTTCAGAACCGTACAACTGACGCACTTTGCTTTCCGGCGTCAACTGGCACTGCTGGCTGCCCAGACGCATGGTGCCGCCCAGATCGCTCTGCTCAGTACGCTGCTCAACGTTGCCCTCTTCGTCACGCCATTCGGTGATAAGCGCAACCACCGGATACTTACAGTCTGGCACAAATTCCGTAGAGTTCGCGCCTTCCATACCGGCAACGTTGCGGGCAAATTCCATCAGCGCAACCTGCATGCCAAGGCAAATCCCCAGGTAAGGCACGTTGTTCTCACGGGCGTATTGCGCCGTCATCATTTTGCCTTCCACACCGCGGTAGCCGAAGCCGCCAGGGATCAGAATAGCATCCAGATCTTTCAGTAATTCGACACCGCGCGTTTCAACATCCTGCGAGTCGATCAGTTTGATGTTCACGGTAACGCGATTTTTCAGGCCGCCGTGTTTCAACGCTTCAATCACTGATTTGTACGCATCCGGCAGTTCGACATATTTGCCGACCATACCGATGGTCACTTCGCCGCCCGGATTGGCTTCTTCGTAAATCACCTGCTCCCATTCGGCCAGGTTCGCTTCCGGCGCGTTCAGATTGAAACGCTTGCAGATGTAATCATCCAGACCTTGCGATTTCAGCATGCCTGGAATCTTATAAATGGAATCCACATCTTTCAGGGAAATAACCGCTTTTTCTGGCACGTTACAGAACAGCGCGATTTTAGCGCGCTCGTTCGCCGGCACAGCGCGGTCAGAACGGCAGATCAGCACGTCTGGCTGAATCCCGATCGACAGCAGCTCTTTCACTGAATGCTGGGTTGGCTTGGTTTTCACTTCGCCTGCGGCCGCCATATACGGCACCAGCGTCAGGTGCATATACATGGTGTGTTCACGACCGACATCGACCGCCATCTGGCGAATCGCTTCGAGGAACGGCAGAGATTCGATATCACCCACGGTACCGCCGATCTCAACCAGAACGACGTCATGACCTTCGCCGCCTTCAATGATGCGTTCTTTGATGGCGTTGGTGATGTGCGGGATAACCTGAATCGTAGCGCCCAGATAGTCACCGCGACGCTCTTTGCGCAGCACTTCTGAGTAGATACGACCGGTAGTAAAGTTGTTGCGGCGCGACATTTTAGTGCGGATGAAGCGCTCGTAGTGACCTAAATCCAGATCGGTTTCGGCCCCATCATCGGTAACAAATACTTCACCGTGCTGCGTTGGGCTCATGGTACCCGGATCGACGTTGATGTACGGATCGAGTTTCATGATGGTCACATTCAGACCACGTGCTTCAAGGATAGCTGCGAGGGAGGCTGCGGCAATGCCTTTGCCCAGAGAGGAAACGACCCCGCCGGTCACAAAAATATAATTCGTTGTCATGCTGAACCTGAGAGTTTAGGTTTAAAGACGGTGGAATAACCAAGACGGGAAAATAGTATACTTGAAGTCGTCTTAAGCCACAATTGATGAATCACACCATCGTCCTCCACAGGTAAGCCGGTAACATAGCGGATAGCATGGTGCGAAATGTTGATGTACGTCACAAAGTCACCGCAAGGCTGAATCGAGTAAGCTCAAGCGGCGAATTTATGCGCAGTGCTGGAATAATCGCCAGATTCGCTTACTGCTTGTTCTCCAACAATTTCACCTGCTGCCAGGCGGCTTCCATTTGATCCAGGGTGGCATCGCTCATCGCTAAACCTTGTGAGGCGATAATGGCTTCAACCTGACGGAAGCGGCGCTCAAACTTATCGTTGGCTTTCTGCAACGCGACTTCCGCTTTGCTGCCTAAATGGCGTGATAAATTGACGGTAGCGAACAGTAAATCACCGATCTCCTCTTCCAGCTTGTCGTTATCCACCACCGCTTGCTGCGCTTCGTGCATCACTTCGTCGATCTCTTCATGCACTTTATCCAGCACCGGACCGAGATTATTCCAGTCGAAGCCCACCGTGCTGCAACGCTTCTGAATTTTGTGCGCGCGCATCAATGCCGGCAGCGCTTTAGGGATGTCATCTAACGCAGAGTGCTGCGATTTTTCCGCGCGCTCGCTGTGTTTGATCGCTTCCCAGTTTTGCAGCACTTCTTCGCTGGTTTCGGCCTGAACATCACCAAAAATGTGTGGATGACGGCGCTCAAGTTTGTCGCTGATGGCGTTGCAGACGTCGTCAAAGTTAAAGCGCTTCTGCTCATCGGCCATCTGTGCGTAAAACACCACCTGAAACAGCAGATCGCCAAGTTCACCGCGCAGATCGGCAAAATCTTCGCGCTGAATGGCATCGATCACTTCGTAGGTTTCTTCCAGCGTATAAGGCGCGATCGAGGCGAAGGTTTGCTGACGATCCCACGGGCAGCCGCGCTCCGGGTCGCGCAAGATTTGCATGATGGTGAGCAGGCGGTTTAAGGGCGTCATGATTAGATCCTTGGGGAAATTTAGGGAGAGAATGCGCCGATGTCGCATATGGCAGCGTCTCCTTCCCCCGTGAACGGGGGAAGGCCGGGATGGGGGAACAGCCAGCACTTACTAATGCAAACGGCGCGCGTCGATAATATCCGGCACCTGATTAAGGCGTGCCAGCACGCGGCCAAGCACTTGCTGGTTATAGATCTCAATATCCATATCAATGGTCGCCAGCTGTTTTTTGGTGTCGCTGCGGCTGGAGACGCCGAGCACGTTGACCTTTTCGTTAGCCAGAATGGTGGTGATATCGCGCAGCAAACCGCTACGATCGTTGGCGGTGACGCGCACCACCAGCGAGTAACCGCTGGAGTAATCTTCGCCCCACACCGCATCAACGATGCGTTCCGGTGCGTGCGAAATCAGCTCGGTTAACTGGTCGCAGTCGGCACGGTGAATTGAGATGCCACGTCCCTGGGTGATAAAGCCCACGATATCGTCGCCAGGAATCGGCTGGCAGCAGCGGGCGATATGGTGCAGCAGATTGCCCACGCCTTCCACCACCACGCGACCGCTCTCTTTACGCGCCGACGGTGCATGTGACTTTTGCGTCAGCAGGCGCAGCGCCTCGCGATCTTCCTCTTCGGCGCTCGGCTTGTTGAGCTTGCCTTGCAGGAAATTCACCATCTGATTGAGGCGAATATCGCCGCCGCCAATCATCGCCAGCAACTCATCCTGCGAACTGACGTTATAGCGCGGCAGCAGCAGTTTCTCCGCTTCGCGCATGCTGATATCCATCTGATTCAGCTCGTTTTCGAGGATCTGACGGCCAGCGATAATATTTTTGTCGCGATCCTGCTTACGGAACCAGGCGTGAATTTTCGAACGTCCGCGGCTGGTGGTGATATAGCCGAGGTTCGGGTTCAGCCAGTCGCGGCTTGGATTCGGCTGCTTCTGGGTGATCACCTCAATCTGATCGCCCATCTGCAACTGATAGGTAAACGGCACGATGCGCCCACTGATTTTAGCGCCAATGCAGCGGTGACCGATATCGCTGTGAATGTGATAGGCAAAGTCGAGCGGCGTTGATCCCGCCGGCAGATCGACCACGTCACCTTTCGGGGTAAACACATACACGCGATCGTCGAATACCTGGCTGCGCACCTCTTCCAGCATCTCGCCGGAATCAGCCATCTCTTCCTGCCAGCTAATCAGCTTACGCAGCCAGGCGATGCGCCCTTCATGTCCCGCCGCGCCGCGCGCGTTGCTGGAGGTTGGACCTTCTTTGTACTTCCAGTGTGCGGCGACGCCCAGCTCGGCATCTTCATGCATCTGGCGCGTACGGATCTGGATTTCCACCGTTTTGCCCTGCGGCCCAAGCACCACGGTATGAATCGATTGATAGCCGTTGGGCTTGGGATTGGCAACGTAGTCGTCAAACTCACTCGGCAGATGGCGAAACAGCGTATGCACCGTACCGAGTGCGCCGTAGCAATCTTGCAAGCGTTCCGCCACGATGCGCACCGCACGCACGTCAAACAGCTCATCGAACGCTAACGACTTCTTCTGCATCTTGCGCCAGATGCTGTAGATGTGTTTTGGACGACCATAAACTTCGGCACGCACGCCCTCTTTCTGCATCTCGGCGCGCAGGTTGGCGACGAAGCTTTCGATGTAGCCTTCGCGATCGATACGGCGTTCGTGCAGCAGCTTAGCAATACGTTTGTATTCATCGGGATGCAGATAGCGGAAGCAGTAATCTTCCAGCTCCCATTTGAGCTGGCCGATACCCAGGCGGTTGGCCAGCGGCGCGTAGATATTGGTGCTCTCTTTCGCCGCAAGCACGCGCTCATCTTCTGGCGCGTCTTTCATTTCACGCAGATGGGCGATACGTTCCGCCAGCTTGATGACCACGCAGCGGAAATCTTCCACCATCGCCAGCAGCATGCGGCGCACGTTATCCACCTGCTCGGAGGCCATCGAATCGTTGTGAATCGCTTTCAGCTGACGAATAGCATCCATGTCGCGCACGCCGTGCACCAACATCACAATCTCTTTGCCAAAGGCTTTTTCGAGATCCTCTTCGCTCACCACATCGGCGTTAGCGAGCGGGAACAGCAGCGCCGCGCGTAGGCTGTCGATATCCATGCTGAGCATGGTGAGAATTTCCACCATCTCAATACCGCGCCACAGCAGCAGAGCTTGATCAGGATGGTTGTGCGTTTCGGCTTCACAGTAGCGCCACGCATCCGCCAGTCGTTGACAGGATTGCGGGTTGTTAATACTTAAACTGGCGATCCACTGGTCGAGGGCAAATTCGCCCGCCGTATTTAAATGCGCACTTCTAACCGCAACCATATCCTCTCCTGCCACAGCGATGTGGACATCGCTTATGCTTTGCTAAACAGCACCATGGATTCGAGATGACTGGTATGAGGGAACATATCCAGCATCGCGACCCTTTCCAAATGGTAGCCCGCTGACAGCAATGTCTGACTGTCACGCGCCAGCGTTGTAGGGTTACAGGAAACATAGACCACACGTTCTGGCGCAAGTTTAACCACATGCGTCATCACGCCCGCGGCCCCAGCACGCGCTGGATCCAGTAACACCTTGTTAAATCCCTGCGTCGCCCACGGCTGACGCGATACATCTTCCTCCAGGTTATGCTGGAAGAAGCGAACATTCTCAAGATTATTCTGGGCTGCATTATACGCTGCCTGCTGCACTAATGCTGCAACGCCCTCCACACCTACAGCATTTTGTACGAACTTTCCTAGAGGCAAAGTAAAGTTTCCCATGCCACAGAACAAATCCAGCACACGATCCTCTGGCTGCAAATCCAGCCATTCGATGGCTTTGGCCACCATCTGCTGATTCACGCCATCGTTGAC
The DNA here is from genome assembly GCF_026130245.1 of Pantoea sp. JK. Classification (NCBI taxonomy): domain Bacteria; kingdom Pseudomonadati; phylum Pseudomonadota; class Gammaproteobacteria; order Enterobacterales; family Erwiniaceae; genus Pantoea; species Pantoea sp. JK. The sequence continues at coordinate 560,629 of NZ_JAINFN010000003.1, read as the reverse complement.
CTGAATAAAATTCTGCGGGCTAAAGGTTAGCGGCAAATTCAACGAATGATAAAAAGGTTCACGCGCATTCAGCGCCTGCAAACTTTCACTGCCATCAGCCAGATAGAGCGATAGTTGCTGCTCATGCGAAAAACGTTCCAGTTTTGCGCGGTCGCCTGCAGTGAGTGCATCAAGATGACGCAGCACCATCAGCGGGCCATTGTCCGCCAGCACCAATTCAACGTGGCCCAGCCGTTTAACCGCCTGTAAATCGCTGAGACACTGGTGCAACGGCTGCAGTAACGCCTCAAGTTCGGGCACCAAAACCGGGCATTGCTTCAGCTCAGCCAGATCGTTGCTGGCGGCCTGGCGGAAACCCATTTGCAGGCGCTGCTGTTTTGGCTGCCACTGCAAGCCTAAACGCGCACGACGACGATAGCCCCACGCGTTGCCGCTGATGATCTCATCGACCTTTACCGGCAGCGGCGCTTCGCGGCTTAACATGCGGCTCAAGGCGCGCGCTTTGCTCTCCTGCTGCAAAGCTACCGACGCATGCTGCTGCTGGCAGCCGCCGCACACACCGAAATGGACGCAGCGCGGTGTTTCCCGCTGTGGACTGGGATTGATGATCTTGTTGGCTTTGGCGCGCGCGTACTTGCTTTTATCCTCGAATACCGTCACTTCGGCCTGTTCACCGGGTAACGCGCCGCTGACAAACATCGCCTTGCCTTTATGGCGCGCAACACCTTGTCCGAAAGGATCGAGGTCTTCGATGGTGACGGATATGCGCGCCTTAGTCGTCACACGCTGTTTTGCAGAGTAAAATTGCGCCATAGTATTGTGAAATCTCTACTTTAATTGGGTGTGCAGCCGTTCAATGCGCTCGCACAGGGAAAAAATGCCAGGAATCGCCAGGCCACAATTATGACCAAATACAGCCTGCGGGCGCGAATGATGATTTTGATACTGGCGCCAACGCTGATGATTGGCCTGCTGCTCAGTACCTTCTTTGTGGTGCACCGCTACAACGAATTACAGCATCAGGTGCACGACGCGGGGGCGAACATCATCGAACCGCTGGCGGTCTCCAGTGAATACGGCATGACGTGGCACAACCGCGATGCGATTCGCGAATTAGTCAGCCTGCTGCATCGCCGCCACTCCAATATTGTCCGTGCCATCACCATTTTCGACAACAACAATCACGTCTACGTCACCTCGAATAACAACCAAAACCTCTCGTTATTACAAAAAGAGGACATCTCCACGCTGGAAGATGGCGTCTCGGTGGAGCGGCAAGGCAATGTGATGATTTTGCGCACGCCGATTATCTCTGAACGCTATTCGGTAGATGAGCTGCCGGGCGAGGATGCCAAACCCGCCGGGAATCCGCTGGGTTATGTGGCAATCGAGCTGGATCTGCAATCGGTGCGGCTGGAACAGTACAAAGAGGTGTTTGTCGCTACGCTGCTGCTGCTGTTCTGCCTGTGCATCGCCATGCTGTTTGCCTATCGCCTGATGCGCGACGTCACCGGCCCGATTCGCAACATGGTCACCACCGTGGACCGCATTCGCCGCGGCCAGCTGGACAGTCGCGTGGATGGCTACATGCTGGGCGAGCTGAGCATTCTGAAAAACGGCATCAACGCCATGGCGATGTCGCTCACCGCCTATCACGAAGAGATGCAGCAGAACATTGATCAGGCGACTTACGATCTGCGTGAAACGCTGGAGCAGCTGGAGATTCAGAACGTGGAGCTGGATCTGGCGAAGAAGCGCGCGCAGGAAGCAGCGCGTATCAAATCAGAGTTTCTCGCCAACATGTCGCACGAGCTGCGAACGCCGCTAAATGGCGTAATTGGCTTTACCCGCCAGATGCTGAAAACCGGGCTGAGCACCAACCAGCGCGACTACATGAGCACCATCGAGCGTTCGGCGAATAACCTGCTGAGCATCATTAACGACGTGCTCGATTTCTCGAAACTGGAAGCGGGCAAGCTGGTGCTGGAGTCCATTCCGTTCCCGCTGCGCGCCACGCTGGATGAAACGCTGGTGCTGCTGGCGCCGTCAGCCCACGACAAAGGGCTGGAAATTACCGTGTGCCTGGAAAAACAGGTGCCGGACAACGTGATTGGCGATCCGCTGCGCCTGCAGCAGATCATGATCAACCTGATCGGCAACGCGATTAAATTCACCGAGCACGGACATATCGATCTGCGCGTTGAGCTGCGCAGCATCAGCAACACGCGCGTCGAGCTGGAGATTCAGGTGCATGACACCGGCATCGGTATCTCCGAACAGCAGCAGTCGCAGCTGTTCCAGGCGTTTCGCCAGGCCGATGCCAGTATTTCACGTCGTCATGGCGGCACCGGTTTAGGGTTGGTGATCACACAGAAGCTGGTGAGCGAGATGGGCGGCGAAATTGCCTTCCACAGCCGTCCGAATCAGGGTTCCACCTTCTGGGTGCATATTCATCTTGATCTCAATCCGAACGCACCGGCCATTCCGCGCATGCTGGATGATTTGCGCGCCACGCCGCTGGCCTATATCGAACCCCACCCGGCGGTGGCGAAAGCGGTGCAGGAGATGCTGAGCATCACGCCGTTGCAGGTGCAGCACTTCTCCAGTCTGGAAGAGATGCCCGATACGCACTTCCCGCTGCTGCTGATGGGCTTGCCGGTCACCGAACCGCATCCTGCGACGCTATCGGATGCCTTGATTACGCGTCTGCATGCGCATGCCGATTCGGTGCTGCTGGCGCTGCCGAGTGAAATGATGCTGTTTGCCGACGACTTGCGCGCGCGCGGCATTGCCGGTTGTATCGCCAAGCCGGTTTCGTTAACACGCTTGCTGCCAATGCTGCTCGACTTACATGACTGGCAAAGCGATGCGCTGCCGCGTGGCGCACGTCAGCCGCTGACGGTGATGGCGGTGGATGACAATCCTGCCAACCTGAAACTGATTGGCGCGCTGCTGGAGGAGCAGGTGCAGCACATCATTCTGTGTGATAACGCCGAGCAGGCGATTCGCCAGGCGCGCCTGCACAAGCTGGACGTGATTCTGATGGACATTCAGATGCCAGATATCGATGGCATCCGCGCCAGCGAAATCATCCGCAGCCTGCCGCTGCACGCCACCACACCGATTGTCGCCGTTACTGCGCATGCGCTGGATGGTGAACGTGCGCAGCTGATCAATGCTGGCATGAATGACTATCTGGCGAAGCCGATTGACGAGGACAAACTGAGCCAGCTGCTGCAACGCTACGCGCCGAACCGAATCGCGCCGCAACAACAACCGCCTGAAGTGGCGCCGTCCCTGGATTGGACGTTAGCGCTGCGTCAGGCCGCCAATAAACCTGATTTAGCCCGCGATCTGCTGCAAATGCTGCTCGATTTCCTGCCAGAAGTGGAAGAGCACGTTGAGAGTGCGATGGCGAGTAACGATGTGGTGGGCTTGCGCGAGATTATTCACAAACTGCACGGCAGCGCCAGCTACAGCGGCGTGCCGCGCCTGAAGCAGCTGTGTCAGCAGTTGGAGAAGAGTTTGCATCAGGAGAGCGATATCGACGCGCTTGAGCCGGAGCTGCTGGAGTTGAGCGATGAGATGGCGAACGTAGCGCGAGAGGCGAGGAAATTGTTGGCGTTGGGCTAGTGCGGTGCGGTTTTCCCCTCACCCCAGCCCTCTCCCGCAAGCGGGCGAGGGAGCAAAATGTGCACCGAACAATTCCCTCTCCCTCTGGGAGAGGGTGAGGGTGAGGGAAAACTATCTCCCTCTACCCACCTTAATCACCGCCGCCACATTACGTGCCGTCAAACGCACGTTCTGCGCCGCATTGGCCAGCGCGTCTTCCAGCGAACAAATGCTAAACAGCACGCTAAATACCGCATCCAGCCCATGTTGATGCACCACGCCGACATCCGCCGTCAAACTCCCGGCAATGCCAATCACCGGCTTATTAAACTGCTTCGCGACTTTTGCCACACCAATCGGCACCTTGCCGTTGATGCTCTGGCTATCAATGCGTCCTTCGCCGGTAATCACCAGATCGGCATCTTTCACCTGCTCGGCCAGGCCCAGGGCTTCGGTGACAATCTCGATACCGCTGCGCAACTCGGCCTGGCAAAACGCATGCAGCGCCGCGCCCATGCCACCGGCCGCGCCGCCGCCATCAATGTGTAAAACATCAATATCCAGATCGCGATGAATCAAGGTGGCGTAATGTTCCAGCGCTTTGTCCAGCTGCTGCACCAGCTCCGGCGTTGCGCCTTTTTGCGGACCAAAAATCGCCGATGCGCCCTTTTCACCGGTAAGCGGATTACTGACATCGCAGGCCACTTCAAAGCGGCACTCTTTAATACGCGCATCCAGCTGTCCGATATCAATGTGTGCCAGCTGCGGCAATGCACCACCGCCATAGGCAATTTCCTTGCCGTGCTCATCCAGCAGCTGCGCGCCCAGCGCTTGCATCATGCCGGAACCGCCATCGTTGGTGGCGCTGCCGCCAATGCCGATGATGATGTGATCGACACCGCGATCGAGCGCATCTTTGATCAGCTCGCCGGTGCCAAACGAGGTGGTAATCAGCGGATCGCGCTGTGCGGCGGGCACTAACTCCAGCCCGCTGGCCGCCGCCATTTCGATAAACGCGGTGCGCTCATCGCCTGACAAACCGTAGAACGCTTCCACTGGCTTGCCGAGCGGTCCAGTAACCGTCAGCCGGACAATGTTTCCCTGCGTTGCCGCCACCATCGCTTCAACCGTGCCTTCACCACCGTCGGCAACCGGTATTTTCACGTAGTCAGCTTCAGGAAAGATCTCGCGGAATCCCGCTTCAATCGCCGAAGCCACTTCCAGGGCGGATAAACTCTCTTTATATGAATCCGGTGCGATGACAATTTTCATAGGCAATCCAGCGCGGTTGATGACGGACATCCGTCCTGCGAAGGCAGCGAGCCGCCCGGCATCCGCAGACGCCGGACGATTGCACTACCGAGTGATCTCAACTTTCGCTAATTTTTCATAATAGCAGGCCAGTGCGCTATGGTCGGAAGTGCCCTGTCCTTCCACCTTGAGCGCCTGCATCATCTCCATCACCGCAGCGGTGAGCGGCAGATGCGCGCCAATCTCGTGCGAGGTATCCAGCGCATTGGCCAGATCTTTGATGTGCAGATCGATACGGAAGCCCGGTTTAAAGTTACGATCCAGCACCATCGGCGCTTTGGCATCCAGTACGGTGCTGCCCGCCAGGCCACCACGAATCGCCTGATAAACCAGCTCAGGATTAACGCCCGCTTTGGTCGCCAGCGACAGCGCTTCTGACATCGCCGCGATGTTGAGCGCCACGATCACCTGATTCGCCAGCTTGGTGACGTTACCCGCACCAATGTCGCCGGTGTGCACCACCGAACCCGCCATCGCTTTCATGATGTCGTAGCACTGATCGAACACCGCTTTATCACCGCCCACCATCACCGACAGCGTGCCTTCAATCGCTTTCGGCTCGCCGCCGCTCACCGGCGCATCGAGCATTTTGATGCCTTTCGCCGCCAGCGCATCATGCACTTCGCGGCTGGCCAATGGCGCAATGGAACTCATGTCGATCACAATCAGACCCGGCTTCGCGCCTTCAATGATGCCGTTAGCGCCGAGGCACACCTCTTTAACCTGCGGCGAGTTCGGCACCATGGTGATCAGCACATCCACCTGTTCAGCCACCTCTTTTGGCGTCTTTGCCACGGTGGCGCCCAGCTCCACCAGCTCTGCTTCGTTGCCGACATTATGGTCGCGCACCACCAGCGAATAACCGGCTTTCACCAGGTTTTTACTCATCGGTTTGCCCATGATGCCGAGGCCGATAAATCCAATTTTCATTGCCTTTCCTCTCAGTCAGTTATTTTTTAAATTTGTCACACAGCGCCTGCGTGGCGTGACGGAACACGCCCAGATCGCTGCCAACCGCCACAAAGCTGGCGCCCCACTCCAGATAACGGCGCGCATCGACTTCCACCGGCGCCAGAATGCCGCTCGGTTTCCCCGCCGCTTTGGCGCGTTCGAAAACGTGTTTAATCACTTTCAATACTTCGGGATGCGCAGGCTGGCCGAGATAGCCGAGCGCTGCCGAGAGATCGCCCGGCCCCACGAAGATACCATCGACACCATCGACTGCGGCGATAGCATCGATGTTGTCCACCGCCTGTTGCGTTTCGATCTGCACCAGCACCGTGATGTTGTCGTTGATGGTGCTGTTGTAATCCGGCAGCGTGCCGTACATGTTGCTGCGGTGCGAAACCGAGACACCACGGATGCCAGCCGGTGGATAGCGAGTTGATGCCACCGCGCGAATCGCCTCTTCCTCGGTTTCCACGAACGGCACGAGGAAGTTGTAAAAGCCGATGTCCAGCAAGCGCTTGATGATGATCGGTTCGTTGCACGGCGGACGCACCACCGGCGCGCTGTGGCTGCCCTTCAGCGCCATCAGCTGCGGCACAAAGGTGGTGATGTCGTTTGGCGCGTGTTCGCCATCCAGTACCAGCCAGTCAAAGCCCGCCAGGCCCAGCACTTCGGTGGTTAATGGATTAGCCAGCGCGCACCAGCTGCCAATCAGGGTTTCTCCTGCCAGCAAACGGCGACGAAAAGGGTTCGGCCAGGCATTGCTCATTGTCTTCACTCCTGTCGGTTACAGCAGGCTCCCGCGCGGGGAGCCGGAAAAGTTAGCGCACCAGGCACGGACGCTTGTTATCAAAGGTCCAGTTCGGTACGAGAAACTGCATGGCTTGCGCATCATCGCGCGCGCCCAAACCGTGTTTCTGATACAGCGCGTTGGCCTGCATCACCTGATCCATATCCAGCTCGACGCCGAGGCCCGGTTTTTGCGGCACCTGCACCATGCCGCCTTTAATCTGGAACGGCTCTTTGGTCAGGCGCTGATTGCCTTCCTGCCAAATCCAGTGGGTATCGATGGCGGTAATCGCGCCCGGTGCTGCAGCGGCAACGTGGGTGAACATCGCCAGTGAGATGTCGAAGTGGTTGTTGGAGTGCGAGCCCCACGTCAGGCCGAAGTCGTGGCACATCTGCGCCACGCGCACCGAACCCTGCATCGTCCAGAAGTGCGGATCGGCCAGCGGGATATCGACCGATTGCAATGACAGCGTGTGGCCCATTTGACGCCAGTCGGTAGCGATCATGTTGGTGGCGGTCGGCATGCCGGTGGCGCGGCGGAACTCCGCCATCACTTCACGACCGGAATAGCCTTGCTCGGCACCGCACGGATCTTCCGCATAGGCCAGCACGCCTTTCAGCTGCTTACCGAGCAGAATCGCCTCGTTCAGCGACCATGCGCCGTTAGGATCGAGCGTGACGCGCGCCTGCGGGAAGCGCTTCGCCAGCGCCGTTACCGCTTCGGCTTCTTCGCCACCACGCAGCACGCCGCCTTTCAGTTTGAAATCGTTAAAACCATATTTTTCATACGCCGCTTCCGCCAGGCGCACCACCGTATCCGGCGTCAGCGCTTCTTCGTGGCGCAGGCGATACCAATCGCATTTGTCGTTTTCCTGGCTTTGATACGGCAGCGAGGTTTTCTTGCGGTCACCGACATAGAACAGGTAGCCGAGCATTTCCACGCGGTCACGCTGCTGACCATCGCCGAGCAGCGAGGCGACATTCACGCCCAGGTGCTGCCCCAGCAGATCGAGCAGCGCCGCTTCGATGCCGGTCACCACGTGAATAGTGGTACGCAAATCAAAGGTTTGGTTGCCGCGCCCGCTGGCATCGCGGTCGGCAAAGGTGCTGCGCACCAGATTGAGGATATTTTTGTATTCACCAACGGTTTTCTGCACCACCAGCGCCGCCGCATCCTCCAGCGTCTGACGAATCTTTTCGCCACCCGGAATCTCACCCACACCGGTATGTCCGGCATTGTCTTTAATGATGACGATATTGCGGGTGAAAAACGGCGAATGCGCGCCGCTCAGGTTGAGCAACATGCTGTCGTAACCGGCCACCGGAATGACCTGCAGCGATGTAATTTTCGGTGTCTGACTCATTTACTGCTCCTTAGACTTAGCCGCGACCCAATGCTGGGCGCTTGCGGTCGAATGACCAATTGGGCACCAGATACTGCATAGCGGTGGCGTCATTACGTGCGCCCGCCGGCAGCGATTTGTACAAAGCGTTGGCCTGATGCAGACGATCCCAATCCAGCTCGACGCCAAGGCCCGGCTTATCCGGCACGGCGATCTTGCCGTTGCGTATCTGCAGCGGCTCTTTGGTCAGGCGCTGATCGCCCTCCTGCCAAATCCAGTGCGTATCAATGGCGGTGGGTTTGCCCGGCGCAGCCGCGCCAACGTGGGTGAACATCGCCAGCGAAATATCGAAGTGGTTATTGGAGTGACAGCCCCAGGTTAATCCCCAGTCGTCGCACAGCTGCGCCACGCGCACCGCGCCGCTCAGCGTCCAGAAGTGCGGATCGGCCAGCGGGATATCGACGGAATTGAGCATTACCGCGTGGTTCATCTCGCGCCAGTTGGTGGCGATCATGTTGGTGGCGACCGGCAAGCCTGTCGCACGGCGGAATTCAGCCATCACTTCGCGACCGGAATAACCCTGCTCGGCACCGCACGGATCTTCGGCGTAGGTCAGCACATCGCCCATGCCTTTACACAAGCGAATGGCTTCGTCGAGCGTCCAGGCACCGTTGGGATCAACGGTGATGCGCGCATCGGGAAAGCGTTTTTTCAGCGCTGCCGCCGATTCAATCTCCTGCTCGCCAGGCAGCACGCCGCCTTTGAGTTTGAAATCTTTGAAGCCGTATTTGTCCTGCGCCGCTTCCGCCAGCCGCACCACGGATTCCGGCGTCAGCGCCTCCTGATGGCGCAAGTGATACCAATCGTGGCTGGCATTTTCGCCGGTCAGATAGGGCAAATCGGTTTTACGACGATCGCCGAGATAAAACAGATAACCGAGCACTGTGACTTCATCGCGTTGCTGGCCCGGTCCGAGCAGTTCCGCCACCGGCACGCCGAGGCATTGGCCGAGCAGATCGAGCAGCGCAGCTTCCAGTGCGGCCACCGCATTGACGCGCAGCTCGAAGGTCCACGCGCCTTTGCCGAAGGTATCGAAATCCGCCGACTGATTGCCTTTGTGCACCTGCTGCACCAGACGATTCATGCGCGCAACCTGCTGACCTTTTACCTGCGGAATCGCCTCAACCAGCGTTTGGTAGATGGTTTCACCGCCCGGTGCTTCACCGACGCCGGTATGTCCGGCGCTGTCAGTCAGCACCACAATATTGCGGGTGAAGCAGGCGCTGTGCGCGCCACCGATGTTGAGCAGCATGCTGTCGTAACCGGCAACCGGAATCACCTGCATGTCGGTGATGACCGGCGTGCTTTGCGTAGTCATAGTCCGTCCTTATGGCCTGGTTTTCAGCTCGACGCGTTTGATATCGCCAGCAATCACCAGGAAGCTAAATGCGGCGACAAAGGCATGGATACCGACATAAATCAGCGCGCCTTCGAAGGAACCGCTGGTGGCGATGATGTAACCGATAGCGATTGGCGTCACGATGCCGGAGAAGTTACCGAACATGTTGAACAGACCGCCGCTCAAACCGCTGATCTCTTTCGGTGCGGTATCTGCCATCACCGCCCAACCCAGCGCACCAATGCCTTTGCCGAAGAACGCCAGCGCCATGAAGAACACCACCACCCATTCGGTGTCGGTGTAGTTACACATCACCATTGAAATGGAGAGCAGCATGCCGAGCACAATCGGCGTTTTACGCGCGATATTCAGCGAACCGGTTTTGCGCATCAGATAATCAGAAATCACCCCGCCCAAGACGCCGCCAAGGAAGCCGCATACCGCCGGAATCGAGGCAATAAAGCCCGCCTTTAGAATCGACATGCCGCGCGCCTGCACCAGATACACCGGGAACCAGGTAATAAAGAAGTAAGTTAAGGCGTTGACGCAGTATTGGCCGAGATAGATGCCCAGCATCATGCGGGAAGTCAGCAACTGCTTGATTTGGAACCACTTTTCACTCCAACTCACTTTGCGGTCGTCCTTTTTGACGTCCATGTTGATCAGCGCGCCGCCCTGCTCCATGTACTCCAGTTCGGCTTTGTTAACGCCCGGATGATCGGTGGGGTCGTGGATCACTTTCAGCCAGATGAAGCTGAGGATGATGCCCAATCCGCCCATGAACCAGAACACGTGCGCCCAGCCCACTTCTGACACCAGCCAACCCATGATCGGCGCGAAGATCACCGTGGCGAAGTATTGCGCCGAGTTGAAGATTGCTACTGCGGTGCCGCGCTCCTGCGCCGGGAACCAGGCCGCAACGATGCGGCTGTTACCGGGAAAGGATGGCGCTTCCGCCAGGCCAACCAGGAAGCGCAACAGGAACAGCGAAATGATAATGCCAAAGCCGCTGAACAGATCGACGAAGCCCTGCAGCAAGGTGAACAGCGACCAGAGGAAGATGCTCCAGAAGTAGACGCGTTTTGAGCCGAAGCGGTCGAGCAGCCAGCCGCCCGGAATCTGACCAATAACGTACGCCCACGAGAAGGCGGAGAAGATGTAACCCAGGCCGACCGAATCAAGGCCGATATCTTTGGACATCGCCGAACCGGCAATCGAAATGGTTGCGCGGTCACCGTAGTTGAACGAGGTGACGATAAATAACATCACCACAATCCAGTAACGGGCATTGGTGCGCTTTTGCACCGCTTCCGCTGTCTGGCTGAAACTATTCATGATGCACTCCTGAAATATAGCGAACGCTACATCCACTCTGACTGCATACACATCGCGTTGGGTATCAGAATGATGTTGGGTTAAACACGGCGATTTTTATATTTGGCAATACGATGATGCGTCGTGACGAATAACCTAACGTTGAAGAACGAGAATCAGTATAGGAACAGCCTGGCGGCGAAACACTGGAAGAACGCATGAGGATGAAGGGCGAATGAGAATGATTTTATGGCATCTGCACATAACGCTGCGGCGTGGCTCACGGAACGCTTTTTTTCACCGCGATTTTGCCTGGTAATCGTACAGGCCAAGAGCAGTTTGTGAGTCCCTTCACTTGCGTTTGGATAAACGAACCAAAATCCTCTGATAAATCTCCTTAAAGCCAGTCAGTTGCACAATGCATCCGGCAAATACCCCTGCATATACTGAGGCTGGCAAAAAACGATGACGTGATGGACGTATTTTAAACCGCGCTGCTAAGTACAGTGCGACGAACTGGAAGGTGAGCAATGAACCGTCCTCTGACAGAAAAACCGCTCTATATCAAAGTGCACGATGCCGATAACGTGGCGATCGTGGTCAACAATCAGGGATTGCCGTCCGGCACCCGTTTCAACGATGGGCTGCAACTGACGGAGCATGTGCCGCAGGGACATAAAGTCGCGCTGAATGACATCCCGCAAGCGGGCGCGATCCTGCGCTACGGTGAAGTGATTGGCTACGCACTGCGTCCGATCCCACAAGGTAGCTGGATTGAAGAATCATTGGTGGCGCTGCCCGAAGCGCCACCGCTCAACAGTTTGCCACTGGCAAACAATGTGCCGCCCGCGCTGCCGCCGCTGGAAGGTTATACCTTCGAAGGCTATCGCAACGCGGATGGCAGCGTGGGCACGCGTAACCTGCTCGGTATCACCACCAGCGTTCACTGCGTAGCGGGCGTGGTGGATTATGTGGTGCAGATCATCGAGCGTGATTTGCTGCCGCGCTATCCCAATGTCGATGGCGTGGTGGCACTGAATCATCTGTATGGCTGCGGCGTGGCAATCAATGCGCCGGCCGCGGTGGTGCCGATTCGCACCATTCACAACCTGGCACTGAATCCCAATTTCGGTGGCGAAGTGATGATCGTCAGCCTCGGCTGCGAGAAATTACAGCCGGAACGTCTGCTGACCGGTACACCGGACGTGCAGGCGATTTCGCTGGATGATAACGACATTGTGCGTTTGCAGGATGAGCGGTTGGTGGGCTTTGGTGCGATGGTGGATGAAATCCTGCAGGTCGCCGAACGTCATCTGAAGAAGCTGAATCAACGCCAGCGCGAAACCTGTCCGGCATCAGAGCTGGTGATTGGCACGCAATGCGGCGGCAGCGATGCTTTCTCGGGCGTAACGGCGAACCCCGCCGTGGGATTTGCCTCCGACTTGCTGGTGCGCTGCGGCGCAACGGTAATGTTCTCAGAAGTGACCGAGGTGCGTGATGCCATTCATCTGCTGACGCCGCGCGTGGTGGATGAAGCGGTCGGTAAACGACTGCTGGAAGAGATGGCGTGGTATGACGATTATCTCAGCCAGGGCCAAACCGATCGCAGCGCCAATCCCTCGCCGGGCAACAAAAAAGGCGGGCTGGCGAATGTGGTGGAGAAAGCGCTGGGCTCGATTGCGAAGTCAGGTCGCAGCCCAATTGTTGAAGTGTTATCGCCAGGTCAGCGCCCTACCAAACGCGGGCTGATTTATGCGGCCACGCCAGCCAGCGATTTCGTCTGTGGCACGCAGCAGATGGCATCGGGCATTACCTTGCAGGTGTTCACCACCGGGCGCGGCACGCCTTACGGCTTGGCCGCTATTCCGGTGATTAAGATGGCAACGCGCAATGCGCTGGCAGAACGCTGGCATGATTTGATGGATATTAATGCCGGAACCATTGCGACGGGCGAAGAGAGTATTGAACAGGTCGGTTGGCGACTGTTTGAGTTGATTCTGGAGATTGCCAGCGGGCGCAAACAGACGTGGTCGGATCGTTGGGGGATTCGTAATCAGCTGGCGGTATTTAATCCGGCGCCGGTGACGTGATGGTTGTTGCCCTCACCCTAGCCCTCTCCCACTTCGCGGGAGAGGGAACAAACCGTGCGGGCTGCACCCTCTAAATATTCCCTCTCCCGCTGGCGGGAGAGGGTTAGGGTGAGGGAAAAGTCATTACAGCAACTTACCCCAGCTCTCCACCCAAGGTGACGTCACTGATTCTGGCTCAGGATCTTCTGTCGCATCCACCAGCAATACCTCGCCGATACGCTGTGCGCTCTGCTCCTGCAAAGTGGCATCGAAGGTTTTACCGGCACCGCAGAAATTGTCATAGCTGCTATCGCCCAAGCCAATCACGCCGTAACGCAATTCAGGTTGATAACCCAGCTCATCGCGCACCTTAACATACAGGCGGGCAATGTTATCCGGGAAGTCGCCCTGGCCAGTGGTTGAGGTGACAATCAGCACCACCTCTTTGCTGTATGCCTGCCAATCCGCCATCGACGGATCTTCAAACACCTTCACCTCGTGGCCCTGCTCTTTCAGCACCGTCTGTGCTTCTTCAGCCACCAGCAGCGCATTGCCGTAAACCGTACCTGTAAAAATGCCAATCTTTGCCATCTTGCCGCTCCTTTATTTTGTTGGCTTATCCTGGACTGCATCAATGGCAAACTCAACCCTAGGAACATCAGGGATCTGATCCTGCCAGCCAAATTGATCAAGCATCTGCTGCCAGACGCGATCCAACCCGGCGCGAATCACTAAGGGCGCGCCGGTGACGGGATGGGTAAAGCTAAGTGCGCTGGCGTGCAGCATCAGGCGATTAAGGCCAAAGTGTGCCGCCGCACCACGATTCTGGCGCAGATCGCCGTGCGCGCTGTCGCCAATAATCGGATGACGCAGATGCACCATGTGGCGGCGCAGCTGATGTTTACGGCCGGTGTGCGGCGCCATCTCCACCAGCGTATAGCGCGCGGTGTCATAACGGCTGATAGCGACCGGCATCTCAACGTGTGCCAGCGCCTGGTAATCCGTTACCGCCGGTTGGGCAACAGGTTCCTGAGTGGCGAATTTGTCGGCAATCTTATCCAGCTCTTCCACCAGCGGATAATCCAGCGTCGCGCCGCCTTCCAGCCAGCCGCGCAGCACCGCATGATAGGTTTTCTGCATCTGATGCTGTTCAAACTGCTGCGCCAGTAGATGGGCGACTTCGCTCGATAACGCCATCAGCAACACGCCAGACGTTGGGCGATCGAGGCGGTGCACGGTGAAGACATGCTGACCAATCTGGTCGCGCACCGTTTGCATCACTACCACTTTTTCATTGCGATCGAGCCAGCTGCGATGCACCAGCCAACCGGCTGGCTTATTCACCGCGACCAGCCACTCATCTTGATAAAGGATTTCGAGCATCAGGCGGAAGGTTCCTGGAACAGCGCATCAAATTTGTTGAGCGTCAGCAATAACGCCGCATAGCCTGCGGTGTCGTCTGGCAATGCGACTTCATAATAAGGTGCGATAGCGAAATTCTGCGGTAACGGCGCGCCACTTTCGAGCAGCGCATAAAAGCGCGGCATCAATACCCATTGCAGCCACTGCAGTGGCTCCATGGTATCGAGACAGAAAGGTTCGGTACTGGCGAAGGCGTTCGCCTCGGGGGATTGTGACTGCCAATGGCCGTGTTCGCGCATCACCGCTTCGACCTGCTGCAGGCGCTGAAAAATCATTTGCGACGACATGCGCCACCTCCAGAGAAAAATTGGGCGGCAAGCATACCATCAGTCACGCCCGGCGCAAAAATGGCATAAAAAAAGGGAGCACTGTGATTACAGTGCTCCCGGTTTTCGTTTGCAGCATTCCAGCTACTGCTGTGCTCCCTGCTCATCCATGACAACTTTTCCTGCGCTTTCCGTCGCTTGTCATCATGACATTGGTCCTTAGCATCCTGGCCCGCCACATTCCGCGTGGCTCTCATTCTCCGTCCTGGAGGTGTCCCTGACTCAATCCTGAGTGTCCTGCTTCGTCCTGAAGCCTTCCTTGTGCCGTAAACTCCGTTACGTTCCTGCCTCATGGCTGACATTCTCCTGAACGTCTCTTAATCCCCAGCATCCTGCCAGTGGTGACTATTCTCCCAGAAACCATCGCAATAACAAGCCAGTAAGAAGCGTTAATGGATTAAGCCCTGTCTTAATTTTCAGATTGATGCCATAAGTTCATGATTCACAATATTTTTACATTTACGGCTTCCAGAAGTCTGCACGATGATCTAGCGATCTCTCACACGCGGCGTGAGAGATCTCTCACAAAGCGAAGCCTGAAAATCTGCAAATCACTGAGTAACCGGTTGTAATGCATTAAGAAATGTCTTAACGGATGGCGCCAGCACTTCGCGCTTTTTAGTGCCAGGCTCCTCCAGAATGACCTCACCGGTAAGATTGCACAGCGCAATCACATCATTCTCTGAATCGGTGGTGGCGATAAACAAGGTCGGTGCTTGTCTTAAGCGGCGCTTCATGACCAGATGGCCAATCAGGTTCTCCTGCAGGCGGGTGAAATCCGCTTCGCTCCATACCTGCAGCAGGGTAATCGGCCGCTGCTTTAAGGTTGCCGTCATATCGCCTGCAAATTGCGTGGTGTAAAACGCACTGATTTCCGGTTGCAGCTGCAGATCCAGTGCGCGCTCCACCGCTTCAAGCGTGGCCGGTAAGGTAAACGGCTGCGGCTGCCACAACACGCGGTCATCCAGCGTGCTGATAATACAATCTGAAGGAACGCCAAGCAGATCGGCGCTGGCGGGAAAATGTCCGGTTTGTTGCTGCCAATGTTCAACGTAGCGGGCGGTAAATTCACGCAGAGCATCTACGGTTTGCTGCATCATTCATATTCTCGCAGGTGTTAGGTTACACTTAACCACTTTGATGAAATTTAGTGGTAACCGTTATGTCTTCTGAAAACCGGGATCAGGCATTAAGCGGCCTGACCTTAGGTAAGCCCACGGCTTATGTTGATCGTTACGATAACACGCTGCTGCAATCCGTACCGCGCAGCCTGAACCGTGAGCCGCTTGGGCTGTATCCCGATACTCTGCCATTTACTGGCGCAGATATCTGGACGCTATACGAACTCTCCTGGCTCAACAGCAAAGGCGTTCCGCAAGTCGCGGTGGGCGAAGTGGTGCTGCGCGCCGATAGCCAAAACCTGATCGAGTCGAAGAGTTTCAAGCTCTATCTTAACAGTTTTAATCAGACAGTTTTCGCTGACTGGGGCGAAGTGCGCCAGACGCTGGAGCGCGATCTCAGCGCCTGCGCAAAGGGTCAGGTCAGCGTGGCCCTGTTTCGTCTTAGCGAAGTGGAAGGCCAGCCAATCGGCCACTTCAATGGCGAAGTGATTGATGAGCAAGATATCGAAATCCACGATTACGCCTTCAACGCAGATTATCTGGCGCAGGCTGCTGGCCGCGAGGTGGTTGAAGAAACGCTGGTTAGCCATCTGCTGAAATCAAACTGCTTAATCACCAATCAGCCCGATTGGGGCTCGGTGATGATTCGTTACAAAGGCCCGCGTATCGATCGTGAAGCGCTGCTGCGTTATTTGATCTCATTCCGCCAGCACAATGAGTTTCACGAGCAGTGCGTTGAACGTATTTTCAACGATGTTCAGCGTTTTTGTCAGCCAGAAGCGCTAACTGTATATGCACGTTACACGCGGCGCGGCGGTCTGGATATCAATCCGTGGCGCAGCAACGTGCCCTTCTCTCCCGGTTTTTCCCGCCTGGTTCGCCAGTAACAGATTGCGAGACGCCTCGCAGGCCGCTGCACGGATGCGCGGTTCCTCTTGAGCATTCACGGCGGACAACGTTACTCTGTTGAAGGCGCGATTGAAGCATGCGCGACCAGGGATTTTCGTCGCTGCGTTAATAAGTTAAGCGCAGCGTCATCAGCCACGCATTTGCGTGTAAAGGAGTTCTCTTGATTACACATATCAGCCCGCTTGGCTCGATGGATCTGCTCTCCCAGCTTGAAGTCGACATGCTGAAGCGCACCGCCAGCAGCGACCTTTATCAGCTGTTTCGTAACTGTTCTCTTGCGGTACTCAATTCCGGCAGCCAAACCGACAGCAGCCAGGAATTGCTTTCGCGTTTCGAAAACTTTGATATCAACGTGTTGCGCCGTGAACGCGGCGTGAAACTTGAACTCATCAACCCGCCGGAAGAGGCGTTTGTTGATGGCCGTATTATTCGTTCGCTGCAGGCGAACCTGTTTGCCGTGCTGCGCGACATCCTGTTTGTGAACGGACAACTGGCGGCCACCGAACGCTGCCAGAGTGATGAACCGGAAGACTCTGCGCATATCACCAATCAGGTTTTTTCGATTCTGCGTAACGCGCGTGCGCTCCATATTGGTGAGTACCCGAATACCGTGGTGTGCTGGGGCGGTCACTCGATCAATGCGGTGGAATACCAATATTGCCGCAATGTCGGCACACAAATGGGCCTGCGCGAACTCAACATCTGTACCGGTTGCGGGCCTGGCGTGATGGAAGCCCCGATGAAAGGTGCCGCCGTTGGCCATGCGCAGCAGCGCTATCATGACAGCCGCTTTATCGGCCTGACCGAACCGTCAATCATTGCCGCAGAGCCACCGAATCCGCTGGTCAATGAGCTGATCATCATGCCGGATATCGAAAAACGCCTCGAAGCCTTTGTGCGTATCGCCCACGGCATCGTGATTTTCCCAGGCGGCGTAGGCACAGCGGAAGAGCTGCTCTATCTGTTGGGTATTTTGATGAATCCGCATAACAGCGATCAGGTACTTCCGCTGATTCTGACCGGACCCAAAGAGAGCGCCGACTACTTCCGCGTGCTGGATGATTTCATCGTTAACACGCTGGGTGAAGGCGCACGCAAGCACTACAAAATCATCATTGATGATGCCGCTGAAGTAGCGCGTCTGATGAAGAAAGCCATGCCTCAGGTGAAAGAGTATCGTCGCGAAACCGGCGATGCCTACAGCTTTAACTGGTCGATTCGTATCGCACCCGAATTGCAGGTGCCCTTCCTGCCGACGCACGAGAATATGGCAAACCTGAAGCTGTTCCCGGATCAGCCTGCCGAGCTGTTGGCAGCGGATCTGCGTCGCGCTTTCTCCGGCATTGTCGCGGGTAACGTTAAAGAGATCGGGATTCGTGAAATTCGCGAGAAAGGTCCATATAAGCTGCACGGCGATGCCAATCTCATGCACCGCATGGATGAGCTGTTGCAAGGCTTTGTCGCACAGCAGCGCATGAAGCTGCCGGGCAGCGCCTACATCCCTTGCTACGAAATCATCAAATAACCCATCAGGAAGGCAGCCTGCGGGCTGCCACTATCGCTATGTCGTTTCATCTTCTTATCATTGATGCACTCAATCTGATTCGCCGTCTGCACGCCGTTCAGGGATCGCCGTGCCGCGACAGCTGTGTTGCCGCCTTGCATCAGTTATTAGGACATACCCAGCCCACGCACGTAGTGGCGGTGTTTGATAGCAATGAGCGTCAGCCTGGCTGGCGCCATCAACTCTTGCCGGATTACAAAGCGGGTCGTCCGCCGATGCCGGAAGATTTGCATCTGGAGATGCCCGCGCTGCAGGACGCCTTCCGCGCCGCTGGCGTCAGCTGTTGGGTGGCAGATTTAGATGAAGCAGACGATCTCGCCGCCACGCTGGCGGTGAAAATGGCTGACGCCGGTCACCAGGCAACGATTGTTTCTACCGACAAAGGTTATTGTCAGCTGCTGGCACCCAATATTCGTATTCGCGATTATTTCCAGAAGCGCTGGCTGGATGTGCCTTTTATCGAGCAAGAGTTTGGCGTTTCGCCCACGCAGTTGCCCGATTACTGGGGATTGTGCGGTATCAGCAGCAGTAAAATTCCCGGCGTACCCGGCATTGGCCCGAAAAGCGCCCGTGAGCTGTTAATGCAGTTTGGTTCGCTGGATGCGATTTATCAGCAATGGGATCAGGTGCCGAGCAAGTGGCAGGGGAAATTGCAGGAACAGCGGGAAATGGCAGAAATCTGCCGCAAGGTCTCGACGTTAAAACGGGATTTGGTGTTACAAGGCAATCTCAATACATTGAGATATCAAACGAAATAGCGGTCACCATAAATGGCGACCCTACAAAAACGTAGCGCGTCCTGGACGATCCTACGAAAAACACGGCATATCCTGCGAAATAATTTGTGCTACAGCAAGGCGGCAAGTGCGCGAGTCCCCGGGAGCATACATCAGTATGTGACCGGGGCGAGCAAACGCAGCCAGCGCCGCTGTAGTGCAAAATATGAAGCAGGACCGCTGTAGCGCAAAGTATGAAGCAGGACTAGCGCTCGTCGCGACGGCCGCCCACTGCCGCCCACAACCGGCGTACGTGAACGGTGACTTCTTCGCGGTCGTGATAGAGCTGACGCGCCTGAATCTGGGCATTAATGCCCTGCGCTTTCAGCGCGTCATCAATCATCGCCAGGTTCTGCGTCACTTCTTCGTAGCGCTTTTTCATGGGCAGCTTAAGGTTGAAGATCGCTTCACGGCACCAGCCATTCACCAGCCATTCGGTCATCAGGCTCGCTACGCGCACCGGTTTTTCCACCATGTCGCACACCAGCCAGCTGATATTGGTACGCGGCGGACGGAATTTAAAACCATCTTCGCGGCAGTGCGTGACTTGTCCGGTATCCATCAGGCTTGGCGCCATCGGACCGTTATCCACCGCAAATACCCACATGCTGCGTTTCACCAGCTGATAGGTCCAGCCGCCGGGGCAAGCGCCAAGATCGACGGCGTACATGCCGCTGGCTAAACGCTCATCCCACTCATCCGCCGGCACAAACACGTGGAAGGCCTCTTCCAGCTTGAGCGTGGAACGGCTCGGCGCATCGGACGGGAACTTTAGGCGCGGGATGCCCATGTAGAATGGTGAGTTGTTTTCCGGCAGCGAATAGCCAACGTAGCAGGTGCCCGGCGCAATAAAGAACACATGCACCACCGGACGCTTCGGCGTTTCGTAATTAAGCAGGATTTTGCTTTCACGCAGGCTGGCACGCAGCGGCACGGTTAATTTACGGCAGAATTTGGTGAGCTCTTTCGCTTCATTGGTATCCGGCACTTCAACGCGAAGTTCGCCGCCCTTCTCCACCACACCGGTCAGCATGCCGACAATCGGCGTAATGCGATCTTCTGGCGGCAAATCGCGCAGCAGCTCTCCCACCACCAGCATCTGACGCGCAAAGATCAGCTCGGCAAACGGCAGCGTTTGGATCAGCTTTTCAGCGTCTTCCTGCTGATAGCACTCATACAGCACGTAACCCGAGTCATCTTTGACGCGCGGGAAGCCGTAAATTTCGCGTTCAGCCGCTTTCGCGCTGATTTCTGCCGCGCACTCTTTCTCAAATCCCGGACGGCAATAGAGTAAAACTTTATTCATGGCGATCTGCCTTTCGTTTCAGACGCAGTGCGCCAATCAACATCAAGAACCAGCCAATAAGGAAGCACAAGCCGCCCACTGGCGTAACAAAAACCCAAAACTTCATGTGCGACAGCGCCAGACAATAGAGGCTGCCACTGAACAACACGGTACCCAGCGCCATCGCGGCGCTACTCCAGTAAAACCAGATATTGGCGCGGCGCAGCATGGCGGCACCCAAGCCGATCACCGCCAACGTGTGATACGCCTGATATTCGAGGCCGGTATGTATCCACGCCATTTCGGCCGGGCCGAGCGATTTGCTCAGCACATGCGCCCCGAAAGCACCAAACGCCACCAGTAAAAATCCACTGATAGCAGCAAAAACAAACATGGCACGACTGGACATCAAAGAATCCTCAAGGTAATGCGCACATCACTGTGCAGCCATCGATGCATTAGTGATCGTAGCGAAAACGGAATTTTTCTTGTTCATTGGCCGCTTTTTCCAGGATCCACTGACGAAAGGCGGCTATTTTACCCAGTTCTGCCTGGCTGTCATGACAAACCAGATAAAAAGCATTTTTACTGACTAATACGTCATTAAAAGGACACACCAGGCGACCGGCTTCAATTTCACTCTGCGCCATCACATTATTTGCCAGCGCTACGCCCTGACCATGTATCGCCGCCTGCAGCACCATCGCGCTGTGGCTGAAGATCGGGCCCTGTTGCACATTAATGTGCTGCAATCCCAGCTGGCGCGTATAAGATTGCCAGTCGCGGCGCGATGCATCATGCAGCAGCGTGCAGTGCGCCAAATCAGCCGGTGATTTGAGCGGATTGTCGCCGGTCAGCAACATTGGTGAGCAGACCGGCAGCAAATATTCGGCATACAATTTCTCAACCCGCAGACCTGGCCAATTGCCGCGACCGTAGAAAATCGCCACGTCAACATCATCCGCCAGTTTCTCCTCATCACGGTCCACCGCCTGGATACGCACGTCGATGCCCGGATAAGCCATATTAAAGCTGGAAAGGCGAGGCACCAGCCACTGAATGGCGAAACTCGGCAGCAAACTGACGGTCAGCGCACCTTTGGCGCTGCGCGCCTGCAACTTGCGTGTCGCATCATTTAGGGCGGAGAAAATCTCCTTGATGTCTAAGTAGTAGCTTTGACCTTCTTCTGTCAGTAAAAGCGAACGATTCCTCCGGCGAAACAGCTTTAAACCTAAGAAATCTTCCAGAGATTTGATCTGATGGCTGACAGCAGCCTGGGTAACAAACAGCTCTTCAGCGGCTTTGGTGAAGCTTAAATGACGGGCAGCAGCATCGAAGACGCGTAAAGCATTGAGCGGCGGAAGGCGTTTAGACATGGTTTTCCGTATCCGGATTGACAAGGTAATACTTCAACTTATACAAAGTCGCTACGTATTAGTTTTTTTAATCCGAGACATTATAATTTGTCCGTTGAGGAAGCTCCAGCAAATACCTATAGTTGCCGCACTTCCTGAGCCGGAACGAAAAGATTTCTGGAAACGTGCGAGAGATCGCAGACTTTTGGAGAGCTTTTGGCTTGTGGTCGTGATGTTGTGTTTGCATTTTGATCTGCCGCTTGCAGATCAAGCTTTTAATTCCTGTAGATTTACCCTGTCTGTCCATAGTGATTTTAAATAGCACCGCAAATTGCGGTGCTTTTTTTTGCCTAATTACTGCCCCATCTCTACCATCTCTTTGACGTCAGAGCGGTTAATCTGCTGCTTGTTGCCATTGGCATCCTGATAGCTGATCATACCGGTTTCATCATCAACTTTAGGTTTGCCGTCGGCGACGATGGTGCGACCATCATTAGTGTGCATCACGTAATTGCTGGAACATGCGGACAGGGTAAAGGCCAGAGTACATACGGCCAGCACTGCGGTGAGTTTATTCATCTTATTTCTCCTTGCAGATTGATTGCATTAAACCACCCGCATGCGCTCACCAAAGGTAGCGCCAGTGAAATCGACTGTGAATAGCGACGCGTTATGCGGGTTTCGGTTCAAACCTTGCAATAATTAGCATAACGCGCTTTTCCAGCTTTGCCAGGCAACGGGCCAGCTTTCAGCCTGGTCCTAATATGATTAACAGTGGGCTGAGTATGACCATTTTTTCCCCAGGCGCCTTCCGCCAGCAGTTCCCCGCAATGAGCGATGCCGGTATCTACCTCGATAGCGCGGCCACTGCGCTCAAGCCGCAGGCGGTGATCGACGCAACTGCACAGTTCTACAGCTTAAGCGCGGGCACCGTGCATCGTAGCCAGTTCGCTGCCGCTCGCGCATTAACCGAAAAGTACGAACAGGCGCGCGGTTTAGTGGCGCGCTGGCTCAATGCTGCGGACGATCGGCAGATTGTCTGGACGCGCGGTACCACCGAAGCGATCAATCTGGTGGCGAACAGCTGGCTGGCGCCGCGACTGCAGGCTGGCGATGAAATCGTAGTTAGCGAAGCCGAACATCACGCCAATCTGGTGCCGTGGCTAATGGTGGCAAAAGCGGCGGGCGCGAAAGTAGTGAAATGGCCGCTGGGCGCCGATCGTCTACCGGATATCGCGCAGTTGCCGGCATTGCTCAATTCACGCACCCGATTGTTAGCCGTTGGCCAGATGTCGAACGTCACCGGCGGCTGTCCGGATCTGGCGCAGGCGATCCGTTTAGCCCATGACGTCGGCGCCAAAGTGATGGTAGATGGCGCACAAGGCGTGGTGCATTGTCCGCCGGATGTGCAGGCGCTGGATATTGATTTTTATGCTTTTTCCGGCCATAAGCTTTACGGCCCGATGGGCATTGGCGTGCTGTATGGCAAGGCGGAATTGTTGGAAGCGATGGATCCATGGCAAGGCGGCGGCAAAATGCTGACGCAGGTCGATTTTAACGGTTTCACGCCGCAGCCAGTGCCGTGGCGTTTTGAGGCCGGAACGCCAAACGTTGCGGGCGTGGTGGGTTTGAGTGCCGCGCTGGAGTGGCTGGCGCAACATGATGGCAAAAAGGCTGAAATGTGGAGCCAGCAGCTTGCCAGCCTGGCTGAAGAGCAGTTGAGCGAGATCCCGGGTTTTCGCAGCTTCCGCTGTGGCAATGCCAGCCTGCTGGCGTTTGATATTGCCGGCATTCATCACAGCGACATCGTCACGCTGCTCGCCGAGCACGGCATCGCGTTACGCGCCGGACAGCACTGCGCGCAGCCGCTGATGGCGGCGCTTGGCGTAACCGGCACGCTGCGCGTCTCGTTCGCCCCCTATAATAATTTGCAGGACGTGGATGCGCTGGTGCGCGCCATGCGCCATGCCGTCGATTTACTGAGTGAATAAGCCCATGACATCAACTCTGCTCGCCCCGCATCCGTTCGGCGATCTGATCACCGCAGCCAGCCTGACGGAAAAGTTCACCCATTTTCATCAGTGGGAAGATCGCTATCGTCAGTTGATCCAGCTCAGCCGCCAGCTGCCTGCGTTAGCCGAAGAGCTAAAGACGGCGGATATCGAGCTTACAGGCTGTGAAAATCGCGTGTGGCTCAGCTGCCAGCTGTTGAACGACGGCACGCTGCACTTTTATGGCGACAGTGAAGGACGCATCGTGCGTGGATTGCTGGCGGTGTTACTAACGGCGGTGGAAGGCAAAACGCCAGCCGACTTGCTACAGCAAGATCCGCTGGCGTTGTTTGATACGTTAGGGCTGCGTGCGCAGCTGAGTGCGTCGCGCAGCAGCGGCTTACAGGCGCTGGCGGATGCGGTGCAACGCGCTGCACGTCAGCACACTCAGGCCGTTTGACGCGCCGCTTTCGCCAGAAACTTCTTCAACGCGTGAGAAACCGCCACAAACCCGAAAGTGGCGGTCACCATGGTCGCCGCGCCGAATCCGGCGGCACAATCCATCCGTTTCGGCCCTTCGGCGGTGGAGCGTGAAGTGCACACGCTGCCGTCCGGCTGCGGATACATCAGTGCTTCCGTTGAGAACACGCAGTCGATGCCGAGCTTGCCTTTGCTGTTCTTCACCACGCCGAAATCCCCTTTCAATCTCTCACGCAGCTTAGCCGCCAGCGGATCCTGAATGGTTTTCGCCAGATCGCTAACCTGGATCTGTGTGGGATCGATCTGGCCGCCCGCGCCGCCGGTGGTAATCAGCGGGATCTTGTTGCGACGACACCAGGCAATCAACGCAGCTTTGGGCCGCACGCTATCAATCGCATCAATCACGAAGTCGAACCCCGCCGATAACTGTTCGGCGGTATTCTCCGGCGTGATGAAGTCATCGATACAGATCACTTCGCATTCCGGATTGATGGCGCGCATACGTTCCGCCATCACTTCGGTTTTCGCCTGGCCCACTTTGCCCTGCAGCGCATGGATCTGGCGGTTGGTATTGGTGATACAGACATCGTCCATATCAATCAGGGTGATTTTACCGATGCCGGTGCGCGCTAACGCTTCCGCCGCCCACGATCCCACACCGCCAATACCAATCACGCAAAAATGCGCATCGGCAAAACGCTGTAGCGCGTCCTGCCCATAAAGACGCGCCGTGCCGCCAAAACGTTGTCGCCAGGCGTCGCTGACTACTGTCATAACCAAACCTTTCCGCTAAAACGGGACATTAATTAGAACCTAACAGCAGCGAACCGTTGTTGCCATTTTGTGGGTTGCTAAACACCGGCTGACCGGTGCCCGGCGCGGCTTTCAGCACCCAGACGCGGCCATAGTGGTTGTAGAAACCGGCCAGATGCGCCGCATCGGGGCCAACGCCCTGATAGATATCGAAGTGCTGGCCTTTAATCGCGCCGCCCACGTCCAACGCCACCATCAGGCGCATCTCATATTTGCCATTGAACTTGCCCTTCTCGTTCAGCTGCGGCACTTCCGCTAACAGCACGGTTCCGGCTGGAATCAGTGAACGATCGGAGGCAACAGAGGCTTTGGCAATTAGCGGTACCGCGCTGGCACCGCGCACCGGCACATACTCTTCCGGTTTAAAGAAGACGAAGGATTGGTTGGTTTCCAGCACCGAACGCACTTCCTGTGGCGAATGCTCTTGCGCCCACTGGCGAATCGCCTGCATCGACATATCTTCGCGCTTCACTTCACCGCGATCGATCAGCTCTTTACCAATGCTGTGGTAAGCCCAGCCATTTTTGCCGCCGTAGCCAAAGAAGCGCAGCGGACGGCCATCGCCAAAATCAACGTAGCCGCTGCCCTGCACATCCATCATGAAGTTATCGATCAGCGAGTTGCTGTAAGCAATGATGTAGCGATCGTCGAGCCCGCCGCTATATATAGAAGCGCGACTCGGCAGCTTCTGTCCGCGCGGACGCGGCGGCATACGATAAATCGGATACTGGAACTCGCCCTGACGGGTATAACGCGCTTCCACGACCGGCGTGTAGTAGCCGGTAAATTGCACGTTACCGTAATTGTCGGTGCCTTCCATCTGGTAGGCATTCAAACCAAACTGATTAAGCTGACGCGTATCGGCGCCGGACAGCAGCCAGTTTTGCACTGCGCTGTAGGTGCCGTTGTTGCGCCCAAACAGGCCAGAAGAGGCGTTTTGAATCTGCACCACCTGATCGCCAAAGTCTTTACCGTTCACCGGACGCCCTTTGGCATTCGGCTGATTGACCAACCCGAGCGGTTGCTCCAGCTTGCCATCAATATATTGTTGACCGCGGTCGGTCGGTTTGGAACTACAGCCCGCTAACAGCGCGATAAATGCGCCAGTAAGTGCATACTTCGCCCAATGTCCTTTCATAACCTTCTCTTTTTATCGATTGTTTGCCCGGCGAAGATAGCAAAGGGACAGAGAGATTGAAATCTGCCCTAAGCGGTCACGCTCACATCTGTACAATAATTCACCCGATGGCGAGTTTATTCATCAACTGACTGTAAATTTGGCGTTTTGTCTCAAAAAGGGGTTGCATCGCCGCGCGTCCAGAGTATAGTGCGCATCCACGGACGCGGGGTGGAGCAGCCTGGTAGCTCGTCGGGCTCATAACCCGAAGGTCGTCGGTTCAAATCCGGCCCCCGCAACCAATTCTTCTTAAATGAAGAGACAATGTGAAGTGTCGTGTAACGCGTCAGTCGGACGCGGGGTGGAGCAGCCTGGTAGCTCGTCGGGCTCATAACCCGAAGGTCGTCGGTTCAAATCCGGCCCCCGCAACCAATTGTCTTAAGAAGAATACAATGTGAAAAGTCGCTTAATGCGACAGACGGACGCGGGGTGGAGCAGCCTGGTAGCTCGTCGGGCTCATAACCCGAAGGTCGTCGGTTCGAATCCGGCCCCCGCAACCAATCATTTAAACACCTTAACGGGTGTTTTTTTGTTTCTGGCGTTCAAAAAAAGCGGCATTGCTGCCGCCCTCCTCAGCGATGTGCCAGCGCCGCACCTTTATCAAAATACGCTTTAATCCCATGCAGAATCGCCTCGGCCACCTGATGCTGATAGCGCGACGTGCGCAGCTTGCGCTCCTCTTCGACATTACTGATAAACGCGGTTTCCACCAGAATCGAGGGAATATCCGGCGCTTTCAGTACGGCAAATCCGGCTTGATCGACCGTGCGCTTGTGCAGGTGGTTGATATGTCCCATGCGCGAAAGTACCTCTTTGCCAAACTTCAGGCTGTCGCTGATGGTTTGCCGCTGCACCATGTCAAACATGGTGTGGTCGAGATAGCGATCGCCGCTCATGCTGACGCCGCCAATCAAATCGGCCTCATTCTGCGTTTGGGCGAGGAAGCGCGCTGCCGCTGAAGTTGCGCCGCTGGTTGAGAGCGCAAACACCGATGAACCGCGCGCGGCGCGACTGGTGAAGGCATCAGCGTGGATCGAGATAAACAGATCCGCACGCTGCTTACGCGCTTTCGCCACGCGAACGCGCAGCGGGATGAACACATCCTCATTGCGCGTCATGTAGGCTTTCATGTTGCGCTCTTTGTCGATCAGCGCCTTCAGATAGCGACCAATCTTCAGCACGATATCTTTCTCACGCGTTTTGTATTTGCCATGCGCGCCAGGATCTTCACCGCCATGTCCGGGATCGATCATGATAATAATCGGGCGATCGCGCCCCGCTTTCCCCGGCAGCGCCGCCTGCACCGGCTGATCGCGCTCAAGATCGCCCTGATTGTAATCCTGCAGTAATGCCAGTAGCGGATCCTCTTCCCGTGATTGCTGATTAGGATAGAGATCGACCACTAAGCGATGCTTGATGCCCGCCACCGGCGCCAGGGTGAAGGTCTTAGGTGCCGTGCTGCGCTTCAGTTCCAGTACAAGGCGTACCGTGTTGGCGTCAAACTGACCCACGCGTGCCGTTTTGATGAAGGGATCGTCCACGCGCACCAACTTATCGACCCCTTTCAGGACCGGATTGATGTGCATATTTTCAACATCAATAACCAGACGATCGGGATGACTCAGCGTGAACTGCTTGTACTTAAGGGGAACGTTCGATTCCAGTGTAACGCGGGAGTAAGTCGATGATGGCCAGATGCGCACCGCCACAATGTGCTGACTGGCAGCCAGCCCGGTGCGCGTGACGCTCAGCATGAATAGTGCGCCTGCGCCCTGTAATAATCGTCGTCGTGTGAAAGCTTCGGACATGCCGCTCCAACTACTGTGTTATGTCTAAAAAATCGTCACTTGATGGCAAGAAAGTGAAAACTTTGTTCGATGAGAATTGTCTTGTCTTGCCGGAAAACCCAGATAATGCAGGCTGTTAGCGCGTGTTGCATCAGGAAAATCGTAAAGTAACGTCAGGCCCGGCGCTTGCAATAAGGGGCAAAAGAGCATAAAAATACGAAAATTACGAATAAACATGCACAGAGGGCTTTGCCGTGAAGGAACGCAGTACAGAACTGGTTCAGGGTTTTCGCCATACCGTTCCCTATATAAATACCCATCGTGACAAGACCTTTGTCATCATGTTGGGTGGCGAGGCCATCGAGCATGAGAACTTCTCAAGCATCGTTAATGACATCGGTTTGCTGCATAGCCTCGGCATTCGCCTGGTGGTGGTTTATGGTGCGCGTCCGCAGATTGACGCCAGCATGGCCCAGCAACAGCTGGAACCGATTTACCACAAACACACCCGCGTGACCGATGCGCAGTCCCTTGAGCTGGTAAAGCAAGCCGCAGGTCGTTTACAGCTGGATATCACCGCGCGTCTGTCGATGAGCCTAAACAACACGCCGCTGCAAGGTGCGCATATTAATGTGGTGAGCGGCAACTTCATCATCGCGCAGCCGCTGGGCGTGGACGATGGCGTTGATTACTGCCACAGCGGCCGTATTCGTCGTATTGATGAGGAAGCGATTCATCGTCAGCTGGACAACGACGCGATTGTACTGCTCGGTCCGGTGGCGGTTTCTGTGACCGGTGAGAGTTTTAACCTGACGTCAGAAGAAGTGGCGACGCAGCTGGCGATCAAATTGAAAGCCGAGAAGATGATTGGTTTCTGCTCTGAACAGGGCGTGACCAATCGCGAAGGCACGATTATTTCTGAACTGTTCCCGAACGAAGCCCAGGCGCGCATTGACGAGATGGAAAGCGACGGCGATTTCCTTTCTGGCACCGTGCGTTTCTTGCGTGGTGCGGTAAAAGCCTGCCGCAGCGGCGTGCGTCGCAGCCACCTGATTAGCTATCAGGAAGATGGTGCGTTGCTGCAAGAGCTGTTCTCGCGCGACGGTATCGGTACCCAGATTGTGATGGAGTCGGCCGAGCAGATTCGTCGCGCCAACATCAACGATATCGGCGGTATTCTTGAACTGATTCGCCCGCTGGAGCAGCAAGGGATTCTGGTGCGTCGTTCCCGCGAGCAGCTGGAGATGGAGATTGATAAGTTCACCATTATTCAGCGCGATAACCTGACCATCGCCTGCGCCGCGCTCTATCCGTTCCCGGATGAGCAGATTGGCGAGATGGCTTGTGTGGCAGTGCATCCGGATTACCGTAGTTCGTCGCGTGGCGAACTGTTGCTGGATCGCGTGGCGTTACAGGCGCGTCAGATGGGGCTGAAGAAGCTGTTTGTGTTAACCACGCGCAGCATTCACTGGTTCCAGGAGCGTGGCTTTACGCCGGTGGATATTGAGTCGCTGCCTGAGAGCAAGAAGCAGATGTATAACTATCAGCGCCGTTCAAAAGTGCTGATGGCGGATTTGGGTTAAGTGCGGTTGGTGTGATTGGTCGCCATGAATGGCGACCCTACTAAAACCGTTCATATCGGCCATACGAAACCATTCCCGTAGGGTCGGCATTAATGCCGACCTTGTCCATCACCGCACCAGCTTTACTCACCGCTCAACCGCTCCAGCAAACCGCTGCGTCGCTGGGTACGCAACTGCACAGCACGGCGGAACACGCTGTCATCGCTATACAACGTCAGCTGCTTACGTGCGCGGGTAATCGCGGTGTAAATCAGTTCGCGCGTTAACACTGGCAGAAACTGCGCCGGCATCACCAGCGCCGTATGATCAAACTCCGAACCCTGCGATTTATGTACCGTCATCGCCCACGCGGTATCGTGCGTCGGCAATCGGCTCGGCTGCACCGCTTTAATGCTGCCATCCGGCAACGGGAAGAACACTTTCAGCAGACCTTCCTCATCAAACAGCGTAATGCCGATATCGCCGTTAAACAGGCCCAGCGCGCTGTCGTTGCGTGTCACCATCACCGGACGTCCCTGATACCAGCGACTGCCGCCGGTTGGACGACGAATCAGCTGCAGCTGCATCAGCTTCTGCTCAATACGCTGGTTCAATCCCTGCACGCCAAACGGCCCTTCACGCAGCGCGCACAGCAGCTGATATCGGCCAAATGCCGCGATAATCTCTGCAGGATCAGCGCGTTGGCTAATAAGTTTCAGGAATGGCTGATAACCGGCAGCAATCTCCGTCAGCATCGCCTGATACGCATCCGCATCCTGTAAAGGTTGACGGGTGATATCGCTGAAACCGGCCTGGAACACAGCTTCAACCGCCTTTACATCACCGGCGTTAACCGCTGCGGCCAGTTGGCCAATGCCGGAGTTGGCGTCAAAGCGGTAGCTTTTACGCAGCAGGCAAATCGCGTCGCGCACGGCGGGCGCGCTGCTGTCATCGTTACCCGCTACTTCACTGCCGGTGAGCGCACTCAGCTGCGCAGCACGCATCGGGCTGTATCCGGCTTCGGCACAACGACAGATGTCACCGAGCACCGCGCCCGCTTCCACCGACGCCAGCTGATCGCGATCGCCAAGAAATATCACGCGCGCCTGCGCTGGCAATGCCGCAATCAGGTTCGCCATCATGCCGAGATCGACCATTGAGGCTTCATCCACCACCAGCACATCCAGATGCAGCGGATTCCCGGCGTGATAGCGCAGGCGCTGCGTTTCCGGCTGCGCGCCTAACAAGCGGTGCAGCGTGGTGGCATCGGCTGGAAAGCGCTGCCGCTCCGCCTCGCTCACCGGCAGCTTTTGCAGCGCCTTGCCCAGCGATTCGGTGAGACGCGCCGCCGCTTTACCGGTTGGTGCAGCCAACTGAATACGTAACGCGCCTTCACTGAGACGGATCAGCGCCGCCAGCAGTTTTGCCACCGTGGTGGTTTTGCCGGTGCCGGGACCGCCCGAGATCACCGCAGTTTTCTGCGTCAGCGCCACCGCAGCCGCAATCTTCTGCCAGTTATCCGGCTCGATGCCAAACAGCTGATCCAGCACTAGCCGCACCTCTTCAGCCGCAAAAGCTTGTGATGTTGGTTGAGTCTGGAAGAAACGCGCCACCTGCCCTTCGTTGTGCCAAAGACGATGCAGATAGAGACGATCTTCGCTCAGCACGATGGGCGCTGCTTGCTCGCTGCGACTCAGCGCCGACCAGCCGCTTAAAATTGCAGCCCAATCCTGCGGTTCGCCTGCCGCTTGCCAGATGGCCTGCGCCAGCTCCGCATGACGCCCTTTAAACAGGTTGTCACGGCTTAGCTGTGATAACGGCAAACAGACATGCCCATCTCCCGCCTCCGCGCTGAGGCACGCTGCCAGCAGCAAACGCGCCGGTTGCTCGTCGTCGGCCAGCAGTTGAGCGAACTGGACATCCAGCGAGCGCAGCAAACGCAGCTCAGCCGCCTGTGCTAAAAGCGCGGTCATACCGCTCATGCTGTCGCTCCCGGCCCGCGAAACAGGCTATCCAGTTGTGAAACAAAATCGAAAGTCGGGCGGGTGTGGAACACACCGTTGTCTGGCGAACTGCCGTCCATGCCACGCAGGAACAGATAAAACACACCGCCGAAATGCTGCTCATAATCGTAATCCGGCACGCGATGTTGTAAATAGCGGTGCAGCGCCAGCGTGTAGAGTTGGTACTGCAAATCGTAGCGGTGGTCGATCATCGCCTGCGCCATGGCCTGCGGCGTGTAAGCCTCATGGCTGTCGCCGAGCCAGTTGGATTTATAATCCAGCAGGTAATATTTGCCCTGCCAGCGGAAAACCAGATCGATAAAGCCTTTCAGCATGCCCTGCACCTGACGAAAATCGAGCGGCGGAGCCTGTGCCGATAACGCATCCTGAGAAATTAACGCGCTCAGTTCGTGCGCGGTCAGCACGTTGTCAATCGGTAGATAGAACGCCATCTCTACCAAACGATCGCTGCTCTGCACCTGTGCCAGATGAATGCCCTGCGCGTTGAGCGGCGTGCTCAATACACGCGTAATCCACGCGCTGAGCATCGGCTGCCAGTGCAGCGGATAGCCGTTTTGCTGCAGATGTTGCGCCAGCTTCTCTTCAGAAGGCGGCTGCGGGAAATCCAGCGATTCGAACAGCTCGTGTAAAAATGTTCCCGGCGCAGCACCGCGCGGGAAATGATGTGGCGTGAGCGCTGCTTCCTCTTCCTCTTCACGCTCCTCTTCGCCTGCCGCTTCGACATCAAAATTCGGCATCACCTCAAGCAGACGATGAGCACTGTGCTGCTGCAAACCGGAGTAACTGGTGACGCGCCACGGATCGGCCAGCACGCGCGTTACGGATCGCGCGCCCAATTCGCTATCGGCGATAGCCTCAACCTGCCAGCGCTCGGCTTGCATATCTACTGCCAGCACCACATCGGTGCCCGCCGCGTCCATGTCATGCAGTAACGCACCGAGCTGTTCGGCCGTCGCCGCTTCGCCGCGCTGCAACAGAAAACCGAGCGCGCTTTTATGCAAATCGCTCTCGCCCTCTTTCTTGCGTGTGCCGCGAAACAGCGGTGCCACGCCGACGCTGCAGTGATAGATCGAACGGGTCAATGCCACGTAAAGCAGGCGTAAATCCTCCGCCAGACGCTCCTGTTCGGCCAGCGCCAGACTCTCCTCGTCGGCTTGCAGATCCAGCACCGCGTCAAAGTTCTCACGATCGTGATAGAGCGCGGTATCGGCCTCGCGGAAACCGGCGGCAAACGGCAGCCACACTAACGGATATTGCAGGCCTTTAGATTTGTGGATGGTGACGATCTGCACCAGATGGCGATCGCTCTCCAGACGCAGCTGCTGGCTGGCAGACTGGCTGTCCGGACGCGCGATCTGCTGTGCCAGATGGCGCACCAGCGCATGCGGGCTATCCAGTTGTGCAGCCGCTTCCTGCAGCAGTTCGCCCAGATGCAGTAAATCTGTCAGACGACGCTCACCGTTCTCCGAGGCCAGCAGATTTTCCGCCAGCTGGCGCTCCAGCATCATTTCGCGCAGCATCGGCAAGACGCCACGCTGCTGCCACACCAGCTGCCAGCGGGCAAAGGTATCCACCAGTTCATCCCAACCGCGCGCATCCTGATCCAGCGCATCCAGCTGCGAGGCATCAAAAGCAAACAGCGAGGTTGCCAGCGCGGTGCGCAGCATACGCTCCTGCTCCGGCGCCAGTACTGCCTGCAACAGCCATAACAGCTCACGCGCTTCCGGCGTGGTGTAAACGCTGTCGCGATTCGACAGGTAAACCGATGGAATGCCCAGCAGATTGAGTGCTTCGCGAATCAGGTTGGCTTCGTTACGGCTGCGCACCAGCACGGTGATGTCAGAGGCTTGTACCGGCCGCAAAGTGGGCGCTTTGCCCAGCATCGCGCGCTGCTGCTGCCCGGCCTGCAACCAGCGACTAATATCGGCTGCACACTGCTGCGCCATACGTTGCTGATAATCGCCAACGCTGCAGCCTTCGCCTGGTTGTAGCCAGAAGCGTAACGCCGCTTGCTCAACCTGATCGATGCTAAGAGACAACGGCTGGTTTGGTGGTGCGAACTGCACCGGCTGGAACGGGATCTCCGCAAACAGGAAGGGCGCGTCGAGGCGTGCAAACAGTTGATTAACGCTATTGACCATCGCTGGCGACGAGCGCCAGTTGGTGTCCAGCGTGTAGTGCGCACTGACTTCGCTGCGCGCGCGGATATAGGTAAAAATATCCGCGCCACGAAACGCGTAAATCGCCTGTTTGGGATCGCCAATCAGCAGCAGCGCATGCGCTGGCTGATTGATGTAAAGCGTGCGGAAGATGCGGTATTGCAGCGGATCGGTGTCCTGAAACTCATCTATCAGTGCCACCGGGAAACGCTGGCGAATCGCCTGCGCCAGCTGCTCACCGCTCGGCTGTTGCAGGGCTTCGTCGAGGCGGCTCAGCAAATCATCAAAGCCTAACAGCGCCTGATGACGTTTCTCTTTGCGCACCGCAGCGCGCACCTCGACCAGCGCGCGCGCAATCACCAGATCGCGCAGCGACAGCGGCTGGGCAAGGAAACTGTCGATGGCGTCAAACAGGGTGTGATGCGGCGGATTGCCCTTTTTGGTCTTCTCTTCAAGCATGCGCTGACCGAAGCGCGCCAGTTCGGCAGGCACCTGATAATCACGCGTTTCGCTCTGCGCCCAGGAGCTGACTTTGTTGACCCAGACCGGCAAATTTTTGCTGCTGTAGCTGCGCTTATCCACATCAGATTGCCCCACCAGCGTCAGCACCTCTTCACCCACCGCCAGCCATTGCGCTTTCATGGCGGCGATACGCGCCAGGTTTTCGCTGTGGCGTGAAGCTAGAGTTTCACTGTCAGCAGGCGGCAGGCGCAGGCTGGGCGATTCGCCCTGCAACCACGGACGCAAAGTGGAAAGCAACTGCTCTGGGCCGCTCCATTCACTGACAATTACCCGCGCAACATCCAGCGTCAGCGGATAGCAGTGACGACGCCAGAAATCGGCGGTCGCTTGGCGCAGCAGCAGCTGTTCATCCTCAATCAGCTGTTGTTCAAACAGCATGCCGGACTCAAAGGCGTTGAGATTCAGCATGCGCTGGCAGAAGCCGTGGATGGTGAAAATGGCGGCTTCATCCATCTGACGTTCGGCGGCCAGCAGCAGCGAGGCGGCATCGGCGGGTTGCGGGATCTCTTGCAGCAGCTGCATCAGCATCGGATTGCTGCTAATGCCGCGCAGGCAGGCTAACCGCAGCTCGTGGATGTTGGCGCGAATACGCCCGCGCAGTTCAGCGGTAGCGGCCTCGGTAAAGGTTACCACCAGAATCTCTTCTACCGACAGCGGACGCGAATAAGCATGTTGTCCGCCCAATCCCAGCAGCAGCCGCAGATAGAGCAGCCCGATGGTAAAGGTTTTACCGGTCCCGGCGGAGGCCTCAATCAGACGCTCACCGCGCAGCGGCAGCGTCAGAGGATTGAGCGATTCAGGTAGCAGACTCATTGCGTGTCACTCTTCACGGGCAACGATTGCTGCAGTTTCTGGACCTCATCCCATGTGGTCCAGCCCGGCAGTTGCGCGTAG
Source organism: Pantoea sp. JK (assembly GCF_026130245.1). NCBI lineage: Bacteria > Pseudomonadati > Pseudomonadota > Gammaproteobacteria > Enterobacterales > Erwiniaceae > Pantoea > Pantoea sp. JK. Next base: position 525,677 of record NZ_JAINFN010000003.1, on the reverse strand, counting down.
TCATCTTTGGTCGCGCCATCATGGCTGCCGCCAATCTGCGAAATCATCGCCATGCCTGTTTTTGCTAATACCGCCTGATGGAAGAAGTCGGCCAGACCGGCTGGTGTTAGCTGCTGGATTTGCTCAATCGCCTTTTCACGCGTATCGAAAGCAAAGTTCTGACGTTTAAAGTCACGGTTAAAGCGGTTCGCCTCTTCATCCAGCGTTTGCGGGCGCTGCTTCATATCGTTAATTAGCGCCTGCTGATACTGGGCAAAATCTTCCGCTTTCATGCTGCGCAGACGCTGTTCCGCCTGCGGATAAAACGCCTGGAAGCGTTGCAGTAAAAACGCCGGCTGCTTGCTGTTACTTTGCAGCAGGAAACCGATGCCCCATTGCCGACCAATCGGCATCTGATACGCAAACACCGCGTAGCCGAGCTGCTCTTCGGTACGCAACTGGTTGTAGAACCAGGGTTGGACGATCTGGCTCAGCATGGTGCTGTTGGCCATGCTTTGATATTCGCTGAAGCCCAACGGCACATACAGTGCGGCCAGCGCCGAATCGGTGCTACTGCCGGCTTTTTGCAGGTTGGCCTTCATCGCTTTATCCACCGACACATAATCACTGTGCCAGTAGCCGTGACCATCGCTCTGCAACTGCTGCTGCAGCTCATCGCCGAGCTGTTTCACGCGATCGGCAGAGAGATTGCCCACCACCATCATTTCCGGCGTTGCATGATGAATCAGCGCATCGCGGTAATCGGTGACCTCTTTCAGCGTGATGTCCTTCACCAGTTTGCGGCGCGTTTCACGCTGGGTGTAAGGCAGCTGCGACAACATCTGCATCGGCTGAATCGCCTGCTCAAACGCTTTGCCCTTCTCTGCTGCCTCCAGTCGATCCAGATACCAGGATTTGGCCTGCTCCAGCTGCTGCTGATCCGGCGTAAAGGTGGCGTAACCTTCCACCAGCTTCTTCAGCAATTCCGGAAGACGTTGGGTAAAACCGCTGGCGCTAAACACGATGCCATCATCTTCCCCGGTGGAGAAACTGATGCCGCCAACCGAGGCCTGCGAATTCAGTTCATCCAGCGCCAGGCTAGAGAGATAGTCATTCAAGCCAAACAGCACCTGCTGGCGCGCATCGCTAATCGCGGATTTGTTACGCAGCGCCAGGGTGATAGCGGCTTTCGGTTCGCTGGCAAACAGCTGACTTGGCATCCAGTAAATACGCATGCTGTCGCCATTGGTCAGTGCGACCGGATGATCGTAGGTTTTGCCATCGGCAGGAATGATGGAGAAATCCGACGGAATGTAGGGATTCAGCGTGGGCATCGACAGCTGGAGCTGTGCGGCGCGTTGCTGCCAGTCGCTGAATTGGGCCTCGCTGATTTTGTCCACCTGATAGGGCGCATTCACAAAGTAGGCCTCTTTGTTATGCGGCTCCTGCGGGCTGATGTACCAGATACGCGCGTTCTGCGGCGTCATCTCATCGAGACGCGTTTTGATTGCGGCGGGATCGAACTGATCTGCCAGATACGGCGCATCCAGCGTGTGTTCAACCGGCACCCGCAGCATGGTATCCACCAGCCACTCAATGTAATCCATATCGCGGGTAATCGATGGATAACGGAAATCCAGCGCCAGCACGTGGGAGACTTCATCGAAGTACGCTTTACTGATGCCTTTGCTGCGCAGCATATCGAGGTAGCTAAACACCGCAGCGACCACTTCATCGCGCTGCGCCAGACCTTTGTCGGTTAACGAGACGCTGATAGCGAAGACGCCGCTGTTGCGCTCGGTCATTGGGTCAGCACCTGCACTGACGCCATCCGCCAGCCCCTGCTTTTGCAGCCAGTCGTTGAGGGTGTTTTTGCTGCGATTGCCGAGAATGTAGCTGATCAGCGTATCGGTTTTACTGCGGAACTGGCCGCTGTTGTTCGGGATACGGAACTCAATTTTTAACTGCTTGCGCGGCTGCGCGGGCACGTAATGGATAATGATGCCCTTCTGCGCGTCGGTCACCACCGGCACGTCAATCTCTGGCACGGTGGTCTGATGATTAGCCACACGACCAAAGGTTTTTGCCGCAATGTCGGCCATCTCGGGTAGCGGTTTGTTGCTGTAGATCACCGCCTTCATCAGATTGGCGGAATAATGGCTGTGATAAAAATCGGTCAGCGCCTGATGTAATTTGCTGTCCGGCTTGTCACTTAACGTATCGAGGTTGCCGCCGGAATAGCGCGAACCCGGATGCGCAGGGTTAAGGGTTTCTGCGCCCACCTGCGCCATGCGCAAGCCATCGCGAGAGCGAGCCATGGTCAGTTCTGCGTTGACCGCATGGCGCTCACGGTCGGCATTAACCGGATCGAGCAACGGTTCAGCAATCGCATCAGCCAGACGATCGACTGCTGGCTGCAGCGCACTGTTTTCCACTTCCAGATAGAACGCCGTGCGATACGACGCGGTGCTGGCATTGTGGCTGCCGCCATTCTTTTTCAGGAATTCGGCGAGATTATCAGGCTGCGGATAACGCTTTGATCCCATCAACACCATGTGTTCGAGATAGTGCGCCAAACCCAGTTGCTGATTAGGATCGTCCAGCGAACCAATCGGTAAGGTCAGCGCCGCCAGTGATTTAGGCGCTTCGGCATCCGAGACCAGCAGCACGGTCATGCCGTTGTTTAATGTAATCGCCTGGTAACTGCGTGGATCGTGATCGCTTTTACGAATGGTGTCATTGATGGGTTGCCAGCCGCGATCGGTATCGGCAAAGGCATTCAGCGCTAACGTGCTCAGCAGCAGCGCTCCAATCCAGCGTGCGTAAATCCGCATTTAAACCCCTTACGTTACCCTTTTCCGCTTGCTGTGTGCCCAGCGGTGAAATAGACAAACTTTCTTATCGTGTCAGGAACAACCTCAAACGAGGCCGTATTCCCTTGCTATTCATCATTTTGATGCGCCAGGCGCACCGGCAAATACCATTGGCGTGCGGCGGCAGTTATCGCCTGCACGGCATCATCATCCAATGAGCGACTCAGGCGCTGCAGATAGGGATCGCTGCCCTCGCCTTCCACCTGGAAACCACCCTGCCAGGCTTGCAGCAATTTGTTAAGTGCCTTTTTCTGCGTTGCTTCATCTTCCAGCAACTGCTGCGACTTGCTATCAAAGCTGGCTTCCAACCAGGCGCCGCCGGATTTATTCAGCAGCATCAGCGGCTGGACTAATCCGGCCTGATAACCCACAACATACTCATTCAGCAGCGACAGCGCCTGTTCAGCAGGCAGCGCCGCGAAGCGCCAGTGACTCTGTTTACGACCGTACATGCGGCTTTCACCGCTGCCGCCCAATGCGCAATACACCAGATGTTCCAGCCATAACAGCAGGCCATCATTCATGTTGAGCACGCCCGGACGCCAGCGCAGCAGGCCATCAGCTTGCACCTGCGTTAGCCAGCCGGTCAATTGCACTGCGCCGAGCGCCAGATTGATTTCCCAACTTTCGGCGGGCTGGCGTTGACCGCTCACCTCGACTGCCACTTCCAGCATCTCTTCGGTCTGGCTCTGCCAGAAAAGTTCCCCGAACGCGCCGTAAGGCAGATTGCCTGCCGCGCGATGGCGCGCATACAGTTGCGCCGGATCGTCACCGTTGACCAGCGTATTCAGTAATTGGGCGTTGATTTGGTAGCGTTCGAGGCTATCAGGCGCGAACGGTTCGCTGTCGGGCAGTTCGCTCTCTTCCATCCAGAAGGCCACACCCAAGCGCTGCTGGAACCAGGCGCGCACCGGATGACGCCAGAAGCGCAGCAGTTGCTCCAGCGACAAGGTTTCTAACGGTGCAGGCGGCAAAGGCTGTACAAAATCCGGCTGTGCCACGCCGCTGCCGCTGGCCGCTGGCAGCCACTCCGCAGCAAAGCTTTGCCCGTGTACGCCCGGCTGGAAGTTCTCTGCGGCAAACGGCATGCGGCTGTGCAGCTTTTGCAGATGGTCGCGCACGCGTTGCTCACTGATATCGGGTTCAAGTGCTTCATCCCCCGGCAGACGGAAGCTTTGTCCCAGATAATCCACCAGCTCGCTCACTAATACCGATGGATAGCGCTCCGTGTTGTCCTGAATCGCCCGGCCAATGTAGCTGATATAGAGCTGCTGCTGCGCCGAGATCAGCGCTTCGAGGAACAGATAGCGGTCATCGTCGCGGCGGCTACGGTCGCCTTTGCGCATCTGTTGCTGCATCAGGTCGAAACCAAGCGGCGCTAAGGTGCGCGGATAGACGCCATCGTTCATGCCCAGCAAACACACGACTTTGAAGGGAATGGAACGCATCGGCATCAGCGTACAGAAGTTGATGGGTCCAGCGAGAAAACGTTGGCTGATGCGCTGTTGATCGAGGCGTGAACGCAGCTCATCACGCAGCAGCGTAACCGGAATTGGCTGTTGATACGCCGCCTGCATGCCCTGTTCGATAATCTGTTTCCACTGCGTTTCCACCAGCAGTAGCGCGGCTTCACTTTCGGCGTCTCCGCTAAAGAAGCACTCAATCAGCTCACGGCACAGCGGCTGCCACTCTGCCAGCGTGCGTTCTTCTGCCAGACGCGCACGCCACTCTTCCAGTCGCGATAGCAGTTCAGCCAGATGACCCGCCAGTTCAGCGATCAAACCACTGGATTCGTCATACGGCAGGATCCCTTGCCAGTCACCGTTGCGGCTCTCCAGCGCATAGCCGAGCAGCATGCGCTGCAAGCCGAAGCGCCAGGTGTGTTGCCCGGTTACCGGCAGCGCCAGCGCTTCCACGCTGGCATCATCCAATCCCCAGCGAATGCCGGACTCCATCACCCAACGGCGCAGCAGTCGCAGCCCGCTTTCATCTACCGAGAAGCGCTGTGCCAGCGCGGGAACCTCAAGCAGCGCCAGCACATCTTCGGAGGCAAAGCGACTTTCAGGCAGCGACAGCAAGCTGAGCAGCGCCAGAATCGCCGGATGCGCCTGACTGGCGCGGCGGTCGGAAATGGCGAACGGCAAATAGCGTTCGCTCGGCGCGCTGGCAAAAGCTGCCTGAATAAAAGGGGCGTAACTGTCGATATCCGCCACCATCACGATGATGTCGCGCGGCTTGAGTTCGGGATTGGCTTCCATCAGCGTGAGCAGATGATCTTGCAGCACTTCAACTTCACGCTGGGCGCTGTGGCACACCTGCAGCGTGATCGAGCGATCTTCCGGATCAAGCAGGCGTTTCTCGGCGCTGTTCGCCAGTTCTCCCGCATTAAGGCCAATGACCGCTCTATCGTCCAGATTGAGCAGATCCGCTTGCAAGCTGTGCAGCAGATTGTCTTGTGGCATCTCAACGAAGGCATCAATGTCGTTGGCAGCGGATTCCATCTGGCTCAGCAGAAACAGATTATCGCGCCCCAGTTTGCCCCATGATGCCAGCAGCGGATTGGTTAGCTGCTGCTCGCCGATGTCGTTAAACAATGCCGGCGCGCTGGCTGGATCGCGGAACAGCGGCTGCAGCTCGTCCGATTGTATGCGGCGACGCTGGCGGCTTTGCAGCTTCGCCAGAAAAGCATAATCCTGAATGTCGCCCCAATAGTGACGGCAGGGGTTGGTGAACAGCAGATGGATATCAATGTGCCGACCCAGCGCTTCCAGTGCCTGCAGATAGACCGGAGGCAGCGCGGAAATACCGCAAATAAACACGCGTTGCGGCAAGCCTGCCGGCGGCGTTTGCGCCTGTTCCAGCTTTTGGATGAAGCGCGCATAGAGATTGGCGCGATGCCACATCGGCTGACCCAGGCTTTCGGTGAAGTTGACCAGATCGCACCACAGCGGCGCCTGCCACTGCTGCGATTCGCCCAAGCCATCAATCAGTTCACCGCGCTCCCAGCTGTTGAGCCAGTCCGAGCGATACACCAGATATTGGTCAAACAGGTCAGCAACACGGGCGCTGAGCTGATACAGCTTGCGCTTATCGTCATCATCATTGAGGTAGTGACGCAGCGGCTGGAATGCGTCCTGCTCCAGCAAAGTTGGCAAGCGATGCATCAGCTTCCAGCTCATGCTGGCTTTGGTAAAGGCGCTCTCTTCAGGAATATCGGGCAGCACCTTGACGAACATGTTCCAGATGAAGCTGGCAGGCAGCGGGAAATCGATGTTGGCGGCAATGCCGAAACTGTTAGCCAGCTCCATTTGCAGCCACTGCGCCATGCCTGGGCTTTGTACCAGCACCTGCTCAGCCGCCAGCGGGTCGGCCAGCGGTTGATTTTCAATCAGAATTCCTGCCAGATTCTTCAACAGATCAAGCTGATTTGAGTGATAGACCCGGAACATATTTCTCCTAAACACAAGACAACAACGCAGCCGAGCCACTCTACCGTTTATCACCTGCGATGCCTACCGCTAGTGGCAATTGAGCTGCGCCAGTGAGGCGGAACGCTGCTGTGGACCCGTAACCGTCACGCGCTCCAGCGTACAGCCGCCCGCCAGGCTCTGCTGCTGGCGCTGATTCTGCCATCCCTCAACCTCACGTCCAAGCAACGCCTGACCGGCAACACGCCACGCCTGTCGCTGCTGCCACTGCTGGCTAAAACCCAGCGCCAGCGCGCGATGATATTGCAGCAAGGTGCTGATGGTCATCGCCAACAACAGCATCGCCACCAGTGTTTCTGCGAGGCTAAAGCCCTGCTGCTTCTGGCTGGCACAGCGCCGGCTGCGACAGCGGACAGTAATCGATCCAGCCATGCGCTTGCCGCTGTGGTTGCGTGTTGGGGATTGATACCCAACGATAGAGCCACAGCGCGCGCCCTTCTCCATGTCCCGATAACAACGCATTGTCATCCTCCATCCGTAGCAGGCAGCTTTGCCACTGCTCTGCTGTCCATTGCTGACATTGCCAGCCGGTGGCCTGCGGCCAGTTTTGCACGCTGCCCCACTCTAACGCCGCCTGCGCCTGCCAGAAATCCTGGCCGTGCAGTTGCTCGTCAGCCACTAATACCATGCTTTGCGAAAGCTGCGTTCGCGTGGCGTGTAGCGTCAATCCGCCCATCAGTAACATCATCAGCACCATGCCCAGCGTGCTATTGCCGCGCTGCTTCACAGATTGATTCCTTCAATCCAGTTTTCCAGTTCTACGCTTTGGCTGTCAGCGTGTCCCGCCAGTTGCAGCACCAGACGCGTTCCCTGCCGCTCAAGCTTGAAGGTATCGATGGTGAGAAACGCCGGATCGGAGAGTTTCTCCCAACCGCTGCTGTTGCACTCATCCACGCCACGCTGCATTTCAAGCTGTCCGCTGCGCAGCCGATAGCCGTAATAGTCACTTTCGCTGTGGCCCACGCCTTCCCAGCGCCCGTTGCTATTCTCATCCCAGCGCAGTAAAACGCAACTGCCGCTGGCGGCAATCGTTAGTGCCGAACCGCTGCACTGGCCGTGACAATAGCCGGCTCGGCGCAGCGCTTTTTGCAGCGTATTGACGATCTGCTGCAGCTCCTGCTGTAACTGCACGCGCTGTTGCAGGCGCAGATTCTGCTCCAGCAGCAGCGGTAAAAATCGCCCGACGCTGATCATCAGTACCGCGCCTATCGCCATGGCAATCAGCATCTCCAGCAGGCTGAATCCACGTTGCGCTATTCGCATCCTTTTTCTCCCGGCTGGCAGGCGCGGATGCGCGCTCTGGCGGAGATGATTAAGCGCCAGCGCCCCGCCGCACTGGCGAGATCGATGCTGCCAGGACGCGCAACATCACGCCGTCCGTAAAAACCGACGTCGCCGGTGATGGCGACAAGGCGCACGCTGTCGTGCGGTGGTTTAAATAACCAGCGCGAGGGCAATGCGCAGCCTTCTGCCGGTTTGGCTCCCGCGCCAAGACAACCGTTTTCACCGCTTTGTAGCCACAGCGTGAGATCGCGATTGTGCCAGTTAGCATGGGCGCGCAGGCGCAGCAGAAATCCCTGCAGTTGCAGTACGCTGTCGCGCAGCTGTTGATATTGCTGCCAGCGCTGCCAACCATGCAGCGCGCCAACGCTGAGTATGCCGGCGATCACCATCACCAATAGCAGTTCGGGCAAGGTGAAGCCGTGGTTATCGTTTCTGTTCATGGCGGGTAATGTGCCCAGCGGCATGAGGTTGAACAAGCTTGGGAAATCAGCGTTGGGAAACGTTGCGCAGGGAATCGGGTGAGGTGTGCAGTGGGATACAGCGTTTTGTGAGGCGGATTCAGGATTGAGGTGCGGTTGGAGAGTGAGATGCGGTGAGGATTGAGGTGCGGGTGAGTAGAGGTCGCCATGAATGGCGACCCTACGAGTGTGGTGTTAAATTGCGACGGGCGCTTTAATCGCGGGATGCGGATCGTAGCCTTCAATCTCGAAATCATCGAACTGATAATCAAAGATAGAGGCCGGTTTACGCTTGATCACCAGCTTCGGCAACGGACGCGGTTCGCGCGTTAACTGCAGGCGTGCTTGCTCTAAATGGTTGCTGTACAGATGGGTATCGCCACCGGTCCAGACAAAATCGCCCACTTCGAGATCGCACTGCTGCGCCACCATATGCACCAGCAGCGCATAGCTGGCGATGTTGAATGGCAGACCAAGGAAGATATCGCACGAACGCTGATAGAGCTGGCAAGAGAGCTTGCCGTTCGCCACGTAGAACTGGAAGAAGGCGTGGCAAGGTGCCAGCGCCATTTGATCCAGCTCGCCCACGTTCCACGCCGAGACGATGATGCGGCGCGAATCCGGGTCACGCTTCAACTGCTCAATCACTTTACTGATTTGATCAATCTCTTCGCCCGACGCGCTGCCCCAGCTGCGCCACTGCTTGCCATACACCGGACCAAGATCGCCGTTCTCATCTGCCCATTCGTCCCAGATGGTGACCTTGTTCTCTTTCAGGTAACCGATGTTGGTCTCACCTTTCAGGAACCACAGCAGCTCATGAATGATCGAGCGCAGGTGCACTTTCTTGGTGGTAACCAGCGGAAAACCGTCCTGCAAATTGAAACGCATCTGGTGGCCAAAGATCGAGAGCGTGCCGGTGCCGGTACGGTCGGCCTTTTCAGCGCCTTCATTCAGCACATGTTGCATTAGGTCCAGATACTGTTTCATTTTACCTCACGAGTTTGTTGCTGCGGGCGACGACGATACGCCCAGATCATCATAATCACACCGGCCAGAATCATTGGGATCGACAAAATCTGTCCCATGCTGACGCCGCCTTCAAACAGGCCAAGCTGCGCATCCGGCTGACGGAAGAACTCCACGATAATGCGGAATGCGCCGTAGCCAATCAGGAACAGGCCCGAGACGCTGCCCATTGGGCGCGGCTTGCGGATAAACAGGTTGAGAATGATGAACAGCACGATACCTTCGAGGCACAGCTCATACAGCTGTGACGCATGACGCGGCAGTACGCCGTAGGTGTTCAGCAACTCCTGGTACTGCGGATTGTTGGCCGCCAGCGCGATATCTTCGCTGCGTGAACCCGGGAACAACATCGCGTATTTGAAATCGGGCGCCACGCGGCCCCACAGTTCGCCATTGATGAAGTTACCGAGACGACCGGCACCCAAACCAAACGGGATCAGCGGTGCAATGAAATCCGCCACCTGGAAGAAAGTACGCTTGGTGCGGCGTGCGAAGATCAGCATCACCACAATCACACCAATCAGGCCGCCGTGGAACGACATGCCGCCATCCCAGACCTTAAACAGATACAGCGGATTTTCCAGGAACAGCGGCAGGTTGTAGAACAACACATAGCCGATACGTCCACCGAGGAATACGCCGAGGAAGCCCGCATACAGCAGGTTTTCCACTTCCTCTTTTTTCCAGCCGCTGCCAGGTTTGTTGGCGCGTCGCGTCGCCAGCCACATGGCAAATACAAAGCCCACCAGATACATCAAGCCGTACCAGTGAAGCGAAACCGGTCCGATAGAGAAAATTACCGGATCGAATTGGGGAAACGAAATGTAGCCGTCAGTCATCTTTCACCACTGTTTTTTTCTGCCCTGAAACGGGTCTGGCTAAGGGTTCACATAATAAAAGGCCGCGCATAATAGCACAGCCACGTTTAACACAGGTCGCGAAGATGTAACCGTTAACGCCCGCCGCGAATTAAACCGCCTAAACCACGGCGCTCCATAAAGGTAGAGACCAGATGGCGCACTTCCGAGGCGGTATGCGCAGCCAGCCCATGCTCGCTAAGCTTCTGCGCCTCTTCAAAGTCGAGATGACGCAGCAGATATTTCACACGCGGTACATTCTTGCCGTTCATGCTGAGATGGTGATATCCCATGCCCACTAACAGCGCGACACACATGGGATCGCCGGCCATTTCACCACACAAGCAGAGCTCCAGTTTGGCCTGGCGGGCTTCGCTGGCGATGGTGTGCAGCGCCCGCAGCATCGCCGGATGCAGCGAATCATACAGGTTCGCCACGCGCGTGTTGTTACGATCGACCGCCAGCAAATATTGCGTCAAATCGTTGGTACCGACGGAGACAAAATCCACGCGATCCGCCAGATGCGGGATCATAAACAGCATCGACGGCACTTCAATCATGATGCCAATGCGCGGCTTAGGAATCACATAGCCGAGCATCTCTTCCACTTCGCGGCCAGCGCGATCGATCAGACGACGCGCATCATCGATCTCATCGATATGGCTGATCATCGGCAGCAAAATGCTTAAGTTGCCAGACGCCACGTTGGCACGCAGCATGGCGCGCACCTGTACCAGGAAGATTTCAGGCTGATCGAGCGTTAGGCGAATGCCACGCCAGCCAAGGCACGGATTCTCCTCGCTGATCGGCATATACGGCAGCTGTTTATCCGCGCCGACATCCAGCGTACGCAGCGTCACCGGCTTGTCGTAGAACAGCTGCAGCATGCCCTGATACTGCGCCACCTGCTCCTCTTCGGACGGGAAGCCGTTGTGCAGCATGAACGGAATTTCGGTGCGGTACAGACCGATGCCATCTACCCAGTTATCCAGTGCCTGCTCGTGTTCCGCGCTGAGACCGGCATTCAGCATCACCTGAATGCGCTCACCGCTTTTCAGCTCGCCGGGCTGCTCGACCACGCCTTCGGCCATTTTGCTCAGCGCGTTCTCTTCGCTGATCAAACGCTGATACTCCTGCACCAGCACCGGTTCCGGATCGATCAGCACTTCGCCGCGATAGCCATCAACAATCAGCAAGCGTTTGTTGAGCTGCGCCGGCAGGATATCCGCGCCCATCACGGTGGGAATGCCCATCGCGCGCGTCAAAATCGCCGCATGCGAGTTGGCCGCGCCGTCGCGCACCACCACGCCCGCCAGACGCTCCTGCGGCAATTCCGCCAGCGTGGTGGCGGTGAGTTCATCGGCGACTAACACGAAGCGTTCCGGCCACGCATTGGTGCCGACCAGTGAATCATCGAGGTGGAACAGCAGACGCTGACCGAGCACGCGCAGATCGCCGGCGCGCTCGCGTAAATATTGATCCTGCAGGTTGGCGAACTGCTCGGCGAACTTCTCGATCACCGTTTTCACTGCCCACTCGGCTACCGATCCGCGCTCGATCTCATCAAACAGATCTTTTTTCAGGCGCGCATCGGTAAGCAGGTGCGAATAGAGGTCGAAGATCGCCGCGCTCTCTTTCTGCACGCTGGCAGCAAAGCGTTTACTGAAGCGGCGGAATTCGTTGCCGGCTTCGCCCATCGCCAGCACCAGACGCTCGCGTTCACGCTGCACGTCGAGCGTGGACGCAGCAGAAACCTGGTCGAGCAGCGGTTGAGTTTCATCCACCCAACCGGGCGCAACCGCCACGCCAGGCGCCGCAGCAATGGCTTTTACCCGCGTCTGACGGAATTGACCGAACAGTTGACCGAGCTGCGACTGCGACAGCAAGCCCGCCATTTGCGTGGCGAGCGTGACGAGGAAAGACTCTTCGCTTTCATCAAACTGACGGTGTTCGCGCTGCTGGATAACCAGCACGCCAAGCAGCTGGCGACGGCTGATGATCGGGACGCCGAGGAAGGAGCGATAGCGCTCCTCTTTAACAGAAGGAATGTATTTGAAGCTGGGATGGCTTTGCGCGTCGGCGAGGTTGATTGGCTCAGCTAAGCGTCCAACAAGGCCAACAATGCCTTCATCAAACGCCAGCGTGACCGTACGACCACGCGGCTTTTTTAGCCCGCGTGTCGCCATCAGGTAGTAGCAACGACGATCGTGATCGGCGAGATAAACCGAGCAAACCTCGGTTTCCATCGCAAGGCAAATTTCGTTTACCAGAATGTCGAGTGCTTCATTCAGACGTGGAGCACTCGCCACTTTCTCTACAATTTCGCGTAACTGAGTGAGCATAAAGGGCGTGGCCTATCCTCTTTTACGTCGTTGGGCGGCGTTATTCCGCTGCCCCGCACTCTCCTGCATAGACATCACTACGCCCGCGAATTCTTTCATTACGCGGCGATAAACATCGCGCTTGAAAGAGACCACCTGACGTACCGGATACCAGAAGCTAACCCAGCGCCAACCATCAAACTCCGGCGTGCTACTGTGCTGCACATTGATTTCCGCGTCACTACACATCAACTGCAGAAGAAACCACTTTTGTTTCTGGCCGATACACACCGGCTTTGTGTCCCAACGCACCAAACGTTTTGGCAACTTGTAGCGTAACCAGTTTCGGGTTGAAGCAAGTATTCGAACATCTTTGCGGTGTAAACCCACTTCTTCGAACAGTTCGCGATACATCGCCTGTTCAGCAGTTTCACCCGGATTGATGCCTCCCTGAGGAAATTGCCAGGAGTGCTGTCCAAAGCGCCTGGCCCACAACACTTGTCCTTGCCTGTTACAGATTACGATACCAACATTCGGGCGGTAGCCATCATCATCGATCACTGGACTACCTCAAAGCTAAATTTGAATAGCCTGATTGTTTCACACTCCTTACAGGCGGTAAACCACTGGATAGCGGGCCGCAGGCGGAATAAAAACAGGATAACTCACAGAGATTAGCCAAGTTATAAACAGACGCCCCCATTTATCGGCGATCTTATTCACGTTTTCTGTGGATAGCTTTGTGCAGAACACGGGAATGAGTTGAATAACCACTTCGGATAAATCTCATCACCCAGCATGATAACGACGATAAATACGATATATTTCATCGATATAAAACTTATTAACCGTTAAATTACGATCAGGATCAACGGTTATCCTCCGCTCGGTTTTTTCGATCGGTTAAAGATCCATCACCGACGTTTTTATCCACAGAGAATGCCCTAAACCTGGTCAAAGAAAGGAAAAAAAGCGTTCAAAACACGAAAGTCAAGGCTGTAAATGGAAACAGGGGTATGGACAAAAGGGTGTTACCCCACTTTTCTGTGGATAACCAGGTTCAACACCTGTTCATTGTCGATAACAAGCTGGGATAACCGGGCCATATCACTGGATCGTCCCATTCTATTGAAATAAAAAAGCATGCTGAATCATGCTATTATCACCTTTATTCAACTAACTGCCATGTGGACAAACCCGGCTCGCGTTTACTGTTCACTCTTTAACCAATATGGGTTTTAGCATGCACTCCTCACCGTCATTACCATCGCCACCTGAAAACGAAGCGGAATTACTGCAGCGCGCACAGCAGCTGGCGGGACAGACCTTTGCCGCGCTGGCGGCGCAGATTAACCTGCCGATTCCGGCAGATTTGAAACGCGACAAAGGCTGGGTTGGCATGCTGTTAGAGCTGCATTTGGGCGCCAGCGCCGGCAGCAAAGCCGAGCAGGATTTTGCCCATCTCGGCATTGAGCTGAAAACCATTCCGGTGGATGCCCAGGGCAAACCGCTGGAAACCACCTTCGTGTGCGTCGCGCCGTTAACCGGCAATAGCGGCGTAACCTGGCAAACCAGCCATGTGCGGCACAAACTGGCGCGGGTGCTGTGGATCCCGATCGAAGGCGATCGTGCTTTGCCGCTGGCCGAGCGCCGTGTCGGTTCGCCGCTGCTGTGGCATCCGAGTGAAGAAGAGGAGCAACAGCTGCGCGAAGACTGGGAAGAGTTGATGGATATGATTGTGCTCGGTCAGGTGGAGCGCATCACCGCACGTCACGGTGCCTGGCTGCAAATCCGTCCTAAAGCCGCCAATAGCAAAGCGTTGACCGAAGCTATCGGCGAACACGGTGAGCCAATCATGACGCTGCCGCGCGGCTTTTATCTGAAGAAAAGCTTCACCGGTCCGCTTTTGGCGCGACATTTTTTACTGTAAATGCATATTGCTGCCGATAATTTTAGGAATGATGCGATTACTCCTAACGACGAAAGCATTTATTACTACACTTTTGCTGTTGAAGTCGCGAGAAGGAGATAAGAATGAAAGGGTTGGTGAGTGCAGTAGGTTTAGCGTTGGTTGCCGTGTTACTGAGCGGTTGTAGCAGTGATTACGTCATGGCGACCAAAGATGGCCGCATGATCATGACAGATGGCAAACCTGCCATCGATAAAGAGACCGGATTGGTACAGTACACCGATGAGAAAGGCCATCAGATGCAGATCAATGGTGATGAGGTTTCAACCATCATTGAGCGTTAAGTGCCAAATTGCCCTGCCTGCACGCGTTTTCCCTTTGTGCAGGCGATTTCCCGAACTTTCCCCTCTTCCTTCCGCGCCGCTTCACACGCTATAGTCCCCAAGGACACAACATTCCCTTTCATAATGAAAAAAGGATGCCGGCAAATGCACTATCACCGTATTCCCCATAGCACGCTGGAAGTGAGTCAGCTGGGGCTTGGAACCATGACGTTTGGTGAGCAGAACAGCGAAGCCGACGCCCACGCACAGCTTGATTACGCGGTTAGCAGTGGTATTAACCTGATTGATACCGCGGAAATGTATCCGGTGCCGCCGCGCCCGGAAACCCAGGGATTAACCGAACAATACATTGGTAGCTGGCTGAAGAAGCGCGGCAGCCGTGACAAAATCATCCTCGCCAGCAAAGTGGCCGGTCCGGTACGCGGCGCGGATGCGTCGATTCGCCCGAACCAGGCGCTGGATCGCAAAAACATCCGCGAAGCGCTGGATGCCAGCCTGAAACGCCTGAACACCGATTATCTCGATCTCTATCAGCTGCACTGGCCGCAGCGTCAGACCAACTATTTCGGCAAGCTGGGTTATCAATACACCGATTCCAGCGTGCCGGTGACGCTGCTGGAAACGCTGGAAGCGCTGACCGAACAGGTGCGCGCCGGTAAGATTCGCTACATTGGCGTGTCGAACGAAACCGCGTGGGGCGTGATGCGTTACCTGCAGCTGGCTGAAAAACATGAGCTGCCGCGTATCGTCACCATCCAGAACCCGTACAGCCTGCTGAACCGCAGCTTCGAGGTCGGTTTAGCGGAGATCAGCCAGCATGAAGGCGTCGAACTGCTGGCGTATTCCAGCCTGGCGTTTGGTACCTTGAGCGGTAAATACCTGAACGGTGCAAAACCCGCCGGTGCGCGCAATACGCTGTTTAGCCGCTTCACCCGTTACAGCGGCGATCAGTCCAATCAGGCGATTGCTGCCTATGTTGCGCTGGCGCAGAAGCACAATATGGATCCGTCGCAGATGGCGCTGGCCTATGTGCGTCAACAGCCGTTTGTCGCCAGCACCTTGCTGGGCGCCACCACGCTGGAGCAGCTGAAGATTAACGTAGAGAGTTTCAATCTGACGCTGAATGCCGAGGTGTTAGAGGAACTGGAAGCGATTCATCGCCAGTTTACCTATCCGGCCCCGTAAAACCGTAGGGTCGCCATTCATGGCGACCTTTTCAATTACCGCACAATCCACCGCCCAATCTACCGCCGCCCTTTCCACCACAACACCGCAATCGCCACGGCGAAAATCGCGCCGAATCCGACGCCGGTTGCCACCGCAGGCGCGCCCAACTTAATCGCCACGGTATACAATCCCAGCATCAGCAGCATCGCGGTATTTTCACCGAGATTCTGCACCGCAATCGCGTTGCCCGAACCCACGGATGCCTTGCCACGCTCCTGCAGCAGCGCATTGAGCGGCACCACGAAGAAACCACCCAGCGCACCAATCAGCATCAGCACCAGATAGGCATTGAGCAAGCTGGTTTGCAACGCGAACACCACCACCATCACGCCAATCAGTACACCGGCGGGCATGCAGCGACGCACGGTTTGCAGCGTCACCAGCTTCGCCGCTGCTGCCGCGCCCATCACGATGCCAATCGCCACCATCGCATTCAGCGTGGTCGGGGTTTTGTTGTCGCTGATGCCAAGCGCCACCGGTACCCACAGCACCAGCAGGAAACGCAGCGTCACGCCCGCGCCCCAAAACAAACTGGTACCGAGCAGCGAGAAACGCGTTTCGCCGTTACGCCACAGCAGCTTCGTGGCCGTGACGAAACTGCGCAGCATGGCAGCAAAATGCCAGCTCTGGCCCGGACGCGCCGCCGTCAGGCGCGGAATAAAGATGTTCGCCACCACCGCCATCGCATAGGTCATGGCACACACCACCAGCGCGGCCACCAGGTTCCAGTCCGCCAGCATCCCGCCCATCACCGAACCCAGCAGAATCGCTGCAATGGTCGAACCTTCCATCAAGCCGTTGGCTTTGACCAGGCGTTCACCGCTGGTGATCTCCGTCAGGATGCCGTACTTGGCCGGCGAATAGGATGCCGCGCCAATCCCCACCAGCGTGTAGCCAAGGAACGGATTGAAGCCGAAGCAGATGGTCAGCGCGCCCAGCAGCTTGAGGCTGTTGGCGAACATCATCACCCGACCTTTGGCGAAGCTATCCGCCATCTGCCCAACGAACGGCGCGAGCAGAATGTAAGTAGCGACAAACAGCATTTGCAGGATCGGCTGGCTCCAGTCCGGATAGAACTGGTTTTTCAGCACCGCCAGCGTTACGAACAACAGCGCGTTGTCGCCAAATGCCGAGAAGAACTGCGCCACAATCACCGCCAGCATGTTGCGTGACATTAGCGGTGCATCGTTATTTAACGCCTGGCTCATGCTTGCTCCTGTTCCGCCAGCTGCTTGAGGCTGACATAGTCCGGTTTGCCGCTGCCCAGCATCGGCAGCTGTTTCATCACGCGGATATCGCGCGGCACCGCCAGTTCTGGTGCGCCAATTTCACGCGCCGCTTTCAGCAAAGTATCGCGCCCCAGTTCGCTGTCGGTAGTAAACAACACCAGAGCTTCACCACGATTACCGTCCGGGCGCAGCGATGCCGCATGCTGTTTCTCGTTGGAGGCTTTCAGCGCAATCTGCTCCACAATCTCCAGCGACACCATCTCACCGGCAATTTTGGCGAAGCGTTTCGCACGCCCCTGTATCTGGCAAAAGCCGCCTTCATCAAAGCTGACGATATCGCCGGTGTCGTACCAGCCTGCTTCCATCTCGCCTTCGCCGTTATCGGCAACCGGCACTTCCAGCACGCCCGGATTCTCCACGCGCAGATACCCGTTCATCACGTTAGGACCGCGCAGCTGCAGGCGACCGCCCTGCTCAATGCCCGGCACCGAAATCAGACGCGAATCCATGCCCGGCAAAATGCGGCCGACAGTGTGATTTTTCGCCGCCATCGGCACGTTGATCGCCACCACCGGCGCGCACTCCGTTACGCCGTAGCCTTCGAGAATACGGATGCCGTATTTCTCCATGTAGATCTGACGCGTCGCTTCCTGCAGTTTCTCCGCGCCTGCCACCACATAGCGCAGACGCGCAAAATCGTAAGGGCTGGCGAAACGCGCGTAGTTACCGAGGAAGGTTGAAGTACCAAACAGCACGGTGCAGTTACGGTCGTAAACCAGCTCCGGCACGATGCGGTAATGCAGCGGGCTCGGATAGAGAAACACCTGCGCGCCGGTCAGCAACGGGGTAAACAGGCCAACGGTTAAACCAAAAGCATGGAACAGCGGCAGCGCCGACATAAAGCGGTCGCGCGGGGTGAAATCCGCCACGGTACGAATCTGCTCAACGTTGGCCAGCAGACTTTTATGCGAGTGCACCACACCTTTGGGATGGCCTTCCGAACCGGAGGTAAACAGCACCATCGCCGCATCTTCCGGCTGCTGCGCCACCAGCGCACGGCGCGGCATCAGCAGATGCGCCACGATCCACAATTTATCCTGCAAGGTGACGGTATCTTTCAGATCTTCCAGATAGATCCACTGCACTTCGTTGAGTCCCTGCGGCAAATGCCACAGGTTGCCTTTTTCGAGGAACTGACGCGAAGTAAAGACGGTTTTCACCTGCGAAGCGGTCAACGCCGCACGCATGCCATTTACGCCTGCGGTGTAGTTGAGCATCGCCGGAATGCGGCCGCGCAGCGAGGCACCCAGAATCGCCGCCGCCGTCACCGTGGCGTTCGGCAGCAGCAGACCGACGTATTCACCTTGCTGGCTGTAGCGTTCGAGAATGCGGCCGACGCCGAGCGCTTTCTTGAGCAAACCGGTGTAGCTATCCGGCTTGAAGTTGATGTCTTCGATGCACGGCTTCATCGCGCCATAACGCTGACGCGCATTGAGGAAAGCCTCGAACAGCGTTTCACGCGGACGCACCGCCATGCGGGCTTCCATCATCACATGGTGCAAGTGCTCGCCCGCCAGCGTGCGGCGATCGCGCGCGCGCTTAGCCTCAGGCATCGGGATTACCGTTGGCGGCAGCACCGTTAAGGTGATGCGTGGGAACAGGCGGCGTTTAAACACGCCAGCCAGACGACCAAACGGCGTATATTCCGCGCCTTCGATACGCATCGGCACCACGGTGGCACCGGATTTCGCCGCCACAAAACCTGCGCCGCTGTAGATCTTCATCAGCGATCCGGTCACGGTGATGCGACCTTCCGGGAAGATCACCACCGGACGGCCCTGATTGATCATGCGCACCAGATGTTTGATCGACATCGGCTTGGTGGGATCGAGCGGAACGAAGTCGATAATCGGCTTCAGCAGACGCATAAACCATTGATCGCTGATCGACGAATAGACCGCGAACACCGGTTTGATCGGCAAAAACAGCGCCACCAATACGCCATCGAGAAATGACATATGGTTCGGGGTGATCAGCACTTTCTCTTTATGCAGTGCCGCGAGGTCGCCGCGCAGTTCCACACGCCACAGCAGGCGGAACAGGAAACGGAAAAAAGTCAGTAGCATGCCAGCTCCTTAGCAGGCGTAAAAAATGGCTCTTACGATGCAGGATCTGGGGATTTTCGACAAGTGGCGCGGTGATTTAAACGCAATTGCGGTTGTAGAGCCGCCATTCATGGCGTTAAGCACAGAGCGACTTTCGTTCGCCTCGTGCTGATGCAGTTGCAGCACCTTCGTGCGGCGACCGAGCAGAGGACGCCTGGCCGCGCCCTCTGCACTCCCGGGCCTTGCGCCAGCCCAACCCGCCGCTTCGCGGTGCCTTCACTTATTCACGATTCCTGACGGACCGGTGGCGATTCGCTCCTGCTCAACGCCACCTCTCACCGCATCCATGCGGCTCGCCCTGGAATCCCTCATTCGCTCAGCGGTTTGGGATGTCGCCTCAACACCCGCGCTGCAGAATCAATGTATTATTTTGACTCACAGTCGCTGCAAATCCCGTAGGGTCCGCCATTCATGGCGACCTGGTTTCACCGCGCATCCACCTGCCAGCCGCCGCCCAGCGCCGCGATCAGACCAACGCTGCTCACCCATTGCGTGCTCTGCAGCGACAACAAACTCTGCTGTGCACTCAGGCTGCTGTTTTCGGTGGTGGCGACGTCGAGATAGTCGATCATTCCGGCATCATACTGATTGCGCGTCACGCGTGCCGATTCCTGCGCCGCGTCGGTTGCCGCCTGCTGCGAGGCGATTTCGCCCTGCAGAGTGTTCAGCTGCACCAGATAATCTTCCACTTCCCCCATGCCCGTCAGCACCGACTGGCGATAACTGGCGACGCTGGCATCATAGGCGGCGCGCGCCTGTTCCACTTTCGATGAAGTGGCACCGAAATCTAACAGCGTACCGCTCAGCTCCGGCCCCAAAGACCAGACGCGATTGGGCAGCGAGAACAAACTGTTGATCGCCGATGAACTCACGCCGCCGCTGGCGCTCAGCGTCAGGTCAGGATAGTAACCGGCAATCGCCACGCCAACCGCCGCATTTGCCGCAGCGACGTTGCGCTCGGCGTAGGCGATATCGGGACGGCGCTGCAACAGCTGCGACGGCACGCTGTTTGGAATCGCGGGCAGCGCGGCATCCAGCTTCGCCACCGGCAAGGAGAAATCCGCCGGAGCGCGGCCCAGCAGCAGCGCAATGGCGTGCTCCATCTGCGCCCGCTGCCACTGGTAATCCTGCGCCGAGGCGTGGGCGCTCTCCAGCTGCATCTGCGCCTGCGCTAAGGTGGCGCGTGATTCGCTGCCCGCCGCGTATTTGTTTTGAATCACGGTTAAATAGCGCTGATAAGCATCGATACTGCGCTGATAGAGCGCGATTTTCTCGTCGATGATGCGCAGCTGGAAATAGTCCTGCGCCAGTTCGGACTGCGCGCTCAAGGTGATATTTGCTAGCTCGGCTTTGCTGGCTTCGGCGCTGGCGTTGTTCTCCTCCAGCGTGCGCCGCAGTTTGCCCCACAAATCCAGCTCCCAGCTGGCGCTGAGTTCGGCGGCATGGCTGTTGCTAACGCTGCGTTGTCCGGTAGCGCTGGCGCGGCTGCCGCTGCGCGTGCTACTGGCATCGTAGCCCACCGACGGCAACAACGCCGCGCGTGATTGCCCGGCCAGCGCCTGCGCTTCGCGGTACTGCGCGGCATAAGTGGCGACGTTCTGATTGGAGATGCTCACCTGCTTCAGCAGGCTATCCAGCGTGGCATCGTGATACACCTGCCACCAATCCCCTTTGCTGGTTGCATCCTGCGGCGTCGCCTGCGTCCAGCCTTTGGCTTCTTTGAAATGGGTCGGCATCGCCATCGTCGGGCGCTGATAATTGGGGCCAACCGCGCAGCCCGCCAGCAGCATCACGGTGAGCAACGGCGTTATTTTCAGGGACATTTTCATCTATCGGGATTCCACATGACGCAACCGCAGCCACTGACGTTGCGTGGCGCGGCTCACACGATCAAGCCAGAGATAAACCACCGGCGTAGTAAACAGCGTCAGCAGCTGGCTCAGCGCCAAACCACCGGCAATCGCCAGCCCGAGCGGGCTACGTAAGTCGGCATCGCCGCCGCTGCCCAACGCCAGCGGCAGCGCGCCAAAGAAGGCGGCCAGCGTGGTCATCATGATCGGCCGGAAACGCATCAAACAGGCTTGGGTGATCGCCTGCTGCGGCGTCATGCCTTGACTGCGCTCGGCGTGAATCGCAAAGTCGATCATCATGATGGCGTTCTTTTTCACGATACCGATCAGCAGGATGATGCCGATCAGCGCGATCACCGTCAGCTGCGTGTTGGTGAGCAGCAACAGCAGCAGCGCGCCCACGCCCGCCGACGGCAGCGTCGAGAGAATGGTGATCGGATGGATGTAACTCTCATACAGCACGCCGAGCACGATATACACCGCCGCCAGCGCCGCGATAATCAGCCACGGCATGGTGGCGGTAAGCTGGGCGAACGTGGCGGCGGTGCCAGCAAAACCGGCCTGAAGGGTGGAGGGTAAACCGAGCTGCGCCATCGCCTGCTTAATCAGCGCCTGCGCCTGCTCCAGCGACACGCCATCATTCAGGTTGAAGGCGATGGTGCTGGTGGCGGATTGGCCCTGATGCGCCACCGACAGTGGTGCGTTGCCGCCGGTGAAGCTGGTGAACGCCGCGAGCGGCACGCGATCGCCGCTGTCGTTAATCACGTACAACTGCTGGAGAATCGCCGGATCGCGCGTGTAGCTATCCTGCAGCGACATCACCACATGATACTGATTAAGCGTGTGATAAAGCGTGGCGACCTGACGCTGGCTGAAGGCGTTATTCAGCATTGTGTCGAGCATCTGCACGTTCACGCCAAACCGTTTGGCGCGGTCGCGATCGATGTTGATCACCACTTCCTGACCGCCGGTTTGCGCATCAGAATCGACGCTATTCAATTGCGGGATCGCCGCCAGCGCCGCCTGCACTTTTGGCGTCCATGTGCGCAGCAGATCGAGATCGTCGGCCTGCAAGCTGTACTGATAGGTGGCGTTGGCACTGCGCCCGCCGATATGCAGATCCTGCGCCGCCATCAGGAACATCTGCGCGCCGGCGATATCGCGGGTTTTCATACTCAGGCGGTTGGCCACTTCGGTGGCGGTGGCATCGCGCTTGTCAAAATCTTTGAGCCGCACGAAGAAGTTGGCGCTGTTGCGCGAGCCGAACATGCCGCTGCCCATCGACGACATCACGCTCTCCACCGCCGGATCGGACTGGATGATTTTGGTGAACTGCAGCATTTTCGGCTTCATCGCCTGGAAGGAGATGTTCTGGTCAGCGCGCAGCGCGCCCATCAGCAAGCCGGTATCCTGATTGGGGAAAAAGCCTTTCTGCACCACGGAAAACAGGAACAGATTGAGCAACACGGTCAGCACCAGACTGAACATCGTCAGCTTTTGGTGCGCCATCACCCAAGCCAACCCGCGCGAGTAAGCCGCCAGCAACGCGTTAAGTTGGTTTTCGATAAACTGATACAGCGGATGTGGGCGTTGAGTGACTTTGGGCTTTGGCTTTAACAGGCGCGCGCACAGCATCGGCGTCAGGCTCAGCGAGACAAACATCGAGATCAGCAGCGATACCGTCAGCGTGACGGCAAATTCGCGGAACAAGCGTCCGACGATGCTGCCCATCAGCAGAATCGGGATAAACACCGCAATCAGCGACATAGTCATCGACAGCACGGTAAAACTCACTTCCTGCGCGCCACGCAGCGCCGCACGCAGCGGACTGAGCCCTTCTTCAATATGGCGCGTGATGTTTTCCAGCACCACAATCGCGTCATCGACGACAAAACCGGTGGCGATAATCAGCGCCATCAGCGACAGGTTATCGAGGCTGTAACCCAGCAGATACATCACCGCGCAGGTACCAATCAGCGAAACCGGCAGCGCCAGCGCCGGGATAATCACCGCCTGCACGTTGCGCAGAAACACAAACACCACGCCGATCACCAGCAGCATCGCCACCAGCAGCGTCTCTTCGGTGTCGTACAGCGAGGCGCGCACCGTCGGCGAGCGATCCACCACCACTTTCAGTTGCGTATCGGCGGGCAGATCTTTTTCCAGCGCCGGTAGCTGTGCTTTGATGGCATCAATGGTGTCGAGCATATTGGCACCGGCCTGGCGCTTGATGCCCACCATCACCGACGGCATAGCGTTGAGGAAACCGGCCTGATACTGATCTTCCACCGAATCATAAACGGTCGCCACATCATGCAGCCGCACTGCTTTGCCCGCTTTATAGGTGACGATCAGATCCTGATACTGCGCGGCTTTATCCAGCTGGCCGTTGCTGTCCACCACCCACGACTGGCTGCTGCCCTGCAAAATCCCTTTCGGCTTATTGGTGGTGCTGTTGGCGATGGCGCTGCGCACCGTATCCAGCGAAATGCCGTACTGCGTCAGCTTCAGCGGCTGTAGATCGATACGCACCGCCGGTAGGGCGCTGCCCATCAGCGACACTTCCCCCACGCCTTTCACCTGGCCCATCGCCTGCTCGATTTTGCTTTCAGCCAGATCGTAAAGTTCGCCCGGCGTGCGCGTGGCGGAAGTCAGCGCCAGCATCACAATCGGCGCATCGGATGGATTGGCTTTGCGATAGGTCGGCAGCGACTCCATCGCGCTCGGCAGCAAACTGCGCGCGGCGTTGATCGCCGCCTGCACGTCACGCGCCGCGCCGTTGATGTCGCGATCGAGATCAAACTGCAAAATCACGCTGGTCGATCCCTGCGAACTGCTTGAGGTCATCTCGGTGACACCGGCGATTTGCCCCAGCGAACGCTCCAGCGGCGTGGCGACGGTGGCCGCCATGGTTTCCGGGCTGGCACCGGCCAGGCTGGCGCTTACCATAATGGTGGGGAAATCCACCTGCGGCAGCGGCGCCACCGGCAGCAGCCGATAGCCCAACGCGCCCAGCAGCAGGATCGCCAGCGTCAGCAATAACGTGGCAACCGGGCGGAAGATAAACAGCCGGGTGAGGTTCATCGCTCGCCTCGCGCCTGCTGCTTGCGCTGCATGTAGCGCTTGCCGCGCTGCGCGATGCCATCAAACCACAGGTAAATCACCGGCGTGGAGAACAGCGTTAGCACCTGGCTGACAATCAAACCGCCGACAATCACCAAACCCAGCGGCTGGCGCAGCTCAGCACCGGAACCGGACGCCAGCATCAGCGGCAGCGCACCCAGCAGCGCCGCCATGGTGGTCATCAGAATCGGGCGGAAGCGCAGTAAACAAGCCTGATGAATCGCGTCGCGCGCGCTCATGTGCTGCGTGTTTTCCGCCTCCAGCGCGAAGTCGATCATCATAATCGCGTTCTTCTTGACGATACCGATCAGCAGGATCACGCCAATCAGCGCAATCAGGCTGAACTCGCTGCCCGCCAGCAGCAGCGTCAACAGCGCGCCGACCGCCGCCGACGGCAGCGTCGAGAGAATGGTCACCGGATGAATAAAGCTCTCGTACAGAATGCCGAGCACCACGTACATCGTGATTAATGCCGCCAGAATCAGCCACAACGTATTGCCGGTGGCGCTCTGGAACGCCGAGGTTTCGCCCTGATAACGCAAGGTGATGCTCGATGGCAGATTGAGCTGCTGCGTCACCTCGGCGATCGCCTTCTGCCCATCCTCCAGCGAATAGCCGCTGTTGAGATTGAATGACACCATTACCGCCGGGAACTGATTAAGGCGCATGTGCATCAGCGAACCGGTGCGCTGATGAATAGTGGCGATGGACGTGAGCTTCACCATGCCGGTGGTTGTGGTGTCATCGGTTGAAGACGTTGTAGTGCTGGTCACCGGCAAATAGACATCATCAAACGAGGCGGGCGATTGCTGATACTGCGGCGCCACTTCCAGCACCACGCGATACTGATTGGCCTGGGTAAAGATGGTCGAGACCAGACGCTGACCGAAGCTGTTGTACAATGCGGTATCGACGTCGGCGGCGGTAATGCCGTAGCGCGCCGCTTTATCGCGGTTGAGTTCGACGTAAGCCACACGCCCTTGATCCTGCAGGTTGCTCACTACGCCGTTAAACTCCGGACGCTGCTGCAAGGCGGCGACCATCTTCGGCGTCCAGCTCACCAGGTTTTCGCTGTCGGCATCATCCAGCGTGAATTGATACTGACTCGGCGACACCTGATCGTTGACAGTTAAATCCTGCGCCGGTTGCAGATAGAGCTGAATGCCCGCCAACTGCTGCGCCGCCTGTTGCAGCTGTTTGATCACCACATCGGATTTGTCATCGCGATCGCCAAATGGCTTGAGGTTGATCTGGATGCGCCCGCTATTCAGGCTGGTGTTGCTGCCATCAATGCCGATGGTTGAGGACAAACTCTCCACCGACGGATTTTGCAGAATCACTTTCGCCAGCGCCTGCTGCCGTTTCGACATCTCGCTAAACGACACATCCTGCGACGCTACGGTGACACCCTGAATCAGCCCGGTATCCTGCGTCGGGAAGAAGCCTTTAGGGATGGCGATATACAGCAGCGCAGTGAGCGCAAAGGTCGCCAGCGCCACCAGCAACGTCAGCTTCTGATGGTTCAGTACCACCGTCAGCATGCGGTCGTAGCCGCGTACCAGCTTGTCGAACAGTTCGCCGCCTTTACGCGAGAAGCGCGACTGTTTTTCCGGCGGAATGTGCTGCAACAGATAGGCGCACAGCATCGGCGTCAGCGTTAGTGACACCCCCATCGACACCAGAATCGACACCGCCAGCGTGATGGCAAATTCGCGGAACAGCCGCCCAACCACATCGCCCATAAACAGCAGCGGGATCAGCACCGCAATCAGCGAAAAGGTCAGCGAGATAATGGTAAAGCCAATCTGCTGCGAGCCTTTCAGCGCCGCCTGCATCGGCGTTTCGCCCTCTTCCAGCCGCCGTGAAATGTTCTCCACCACCACAATCGCGTCGTCAATGACGAAGCCGGTGGCGATAGTCAGCGCCATCAGCGACAGGTTATTCAGGCTGAAGTCGGCCAGATACATCACGCCGAAGGTGCCAATCAGCGACAGCGGCACCGCCACGCTGGGAATCAAGGTCGCCGCCACGTTGCGCAGGAACAGGAAGGTCACCATTACCACCAGCGCCACCGACAACATCAGCTCAAACTGCACGTCGCTGATCGAGGCGCGAATGGTTTGCGTACGATCCGACAGGATGCTCATCTTCACGCCGTCCGGCAGCGCCGCCTGCAATTTCGGCAGCTGCGCTTTGATGCTGTCCACCACCTGAATCACGTTGGCACCGGGCTGGCGCTGCACGCTGATCACAATCGCCGGGCTGTTGTTAGCCCACGCCGATTGGAAGCTGTTCTCCGGCCCTTGTTCGATATGCGCGATATCTTTCAGCCGCAGCGCCGCGCCGTTTTGATAAGTGATGATCAGATTGCCGTACTCATCGGCGGTGCGCAGCTGATCGTTGGCGTCGATGGTGACCGAGTGATATTTGCCGTCGAAGCCGCCTTTCGAGCCGTTCACGTTGCTGTTGCTGATCAGCGTGTTGACGTCTTCCAGCGACAGCTTGTGCGCCGCCAGCGCTTTCGGGTCCATCTGCACGCGAATCGCCGGCTGATGACCGCCCGCCAGCGTCACCATGCCGACGCCGTTAATCTGCGACAGCTTGAGCGCCACGCGCGTGTTCACCAGATCCTGCACCTGGGTCAGCGGCAGCGTGTCGGAACTCACCGCCAGCGTAATCACCGCCGTATCAGCCGGATTGACCTTTTTGTAGGTTGGCGGATTGGGCAGATCGCTCGGCAGCAAATTATTGGCAGCGTTGATCGCCGCCTGCACTTCCTGCTCGGCGACATCCAGCGACAGATCGAGGCTGAACTTCAGCGTGACGATCGACGATCCGCTTGAGCTGGTCGACGTCATCTGGCTCAAACCGGCCATTTGGCCGAGCTGGCGCTCCAGCGGCGAGGTGACGGACGACGCCATCACATCCGGGCTGGCACCGGGATAGAGCGTGGTGACCTGGATGGTCGGGTAATCCACCTGCGGCAGCGCCGAAGTAGAAAGAAAGCGATAGGAGAAGATCCCGGCGATCAGCACGCCGACCATCAGCAAAATGGTGGCGACCGGACGCTGGATAAACAGGCGAGACGGATTCATTTGGCCTCAGCGGTCGCGGTGGTTTTGCGCTCATCCGCCAGCTGCACTTTGCTGCCGTTGGTCAGGCGATCGATGCCTTCGGTCACCAGACGATCGCCCGGCGCCACGCCTTTGAGGATCGCCTGCTGATCTTCACCAAACGTTGGTCCGGTGGTGACCGCTTTGCGCGTCACGGTGTTGTCTTTATTGATGATAAACACGAAGCTGCCGTCGCTGCTCAACTGCAGCGCCTGCGCCGGGATCACCGTGGCGTTTTTCAGGATGTTGGTTTGCAGTCGCAAATTAACGAACTGATTGGCAAACAGCGACTCGTCTTCATTCGCGAAGGTGGCTTTCAGCTCAATGGTGCCGGTGGCGGTATCGATCTGGTTGCTGATGAACTTCACCTCGCCCTGCGCCAGCGCGCTACTGTTGTCCTGATCGTAGGCGGTGGCGGGCAGACTTTGTCCGCCGTGCAGCGCTTTGGTCAACTGCGGAATGTTGCCCTGCGGCACGCTAAAGGTCACGGCGGCCGGCTGCATCTGCGTCACTACCACGATGCCGGTGGTATCGGTGGTTTGCACCATATTGCCGGGATCGACCAGGCGCAAACCGACGCGTCCGCTGATCGGCGAAGTGATGCGCGCGTAGTCGATATCCAGTTTAGCGCTGGCGATCTGCGCTTCATCGGCGGCGACCGCGCCTTTGTACTGGCCGACGGTGGCAGTTTGCGTATCAAGATCCTGGCGTGATAGCGAATCCTGCGCCGCCAGTTTCTGATAGCGCACCAGCGTTAACTGCGCGCTTTTCAGCAACGCCTGATTCTGATTGAGATCGCCCTGATACTGCGCCAGCGTGGCTTGATAGCTGCGCGGATCGATCTGCGCCAGCAGCTGTCCGGTGCTGACTTTCTGTCCTTCGGTGAAGAACACCTTTTCCAGCTGACCGGCGACGCGGCTGGTGACGGTGACGCTGGCATTGGGGATCACCGTGCCAAGCGCGTTGAGATATTGCGGTACATCGGCAGTCGTGGCGACGCCGCTGTGCACCAGCATTGCGCCGCCCATCATCATCGCCATGCCCGGCGGGCCGCCCGCGCCACCGCGATGACCGCCGCGTCCGCCCTTCTCGCCGCCCGGCGGCATGCCGCCATGCCCGCCGACCACGCGCCAGATCACGCCCGCCACAATCAACAGCACAACCAACAGGAGCAGCCATTTCAGCCAGCGAGAGAACGTGGAGCGGGAAGCGTTAGGAGTCATCAGGATCTTCAAGTCAGCAAGAAAAAGGAAAATCCCCGGTAAAACAGGGGATTATTTCAAAGGGAAATCATCACTTCGCGCATTATCGATTGAATGCCCGCGCGAATTCCATACGCGAACCGTAAGGGTTTCGTTAAGGCAATTAAGATTTCCAGCCGCCGCCTAACGCCTTGTAGAGGGTGATTTTCTGGCTCAACTGGCCCAGATGTGCGCTGATCAGCGACTGCTGCGAACTGTAAAGCGATCGCTGGGCCACTAACACATTGAGATAATTGTCTACGCCTTGCTTGAAGCGCAATGCGGAATAGTCGTAGTCGCGTTGATTGGCGCCAACCTCCTGTTGCAGCGCCGTCAGCTGATCCTGCCAGGTATCCTGCCCGGCCAGCGCATCGTTCACCTCTTTAAAGGCGGTTTGAATCGCTTTCTCGTAATCAGCAATGTCGATGCGTTTTTCGATGTGCGCGATATTCAGGTTGGCTTCGTTTTTACCGCCGTCAAAAATCGGCAGATTAATTGATGGCATGAATGACCATGCGCCGGTGCCGCCGCCCAACAGGCTACCAAGCGAACTGCTGGTGGAGCCGCCGGACGCGGTCAGCGTAATGCTCGGGAAGAAGGCGGCACGCGCCGCGCCGATATTGGCGTTCGCCGCCTTCAGCGTGTGTTCCGCCGCCATGATGTCCGGGCGACGCGTCAGCAGATCCGACGGCAAGCCAGCCGGCGTGGCTGGGAACTGCCAGTTGGCGTCCAGCGTGGCGTGCGACAGCAGCGTGGCGGGCAGATCGGTGCCAACCAACAAGCGCAGCGCATCGACATCCTGCCGCACCTGCCGCGTATAACTCGCCACGTCGGCCTGCGCGGCGCGCACCGTGCTTTCAGCCTGCGCCAGATCCTGATCGCTGCTGGCACCGCCGTCGTAGCTGAGTTTGGTCAGGTGATACGACTCCTGCTGGCTTTGCGCAGTACGTTGCGCCAGATGCAGCAGATCGTTATCCGAACTCAGCGTTAGCCACGCCGTCGCCACTTCCGCAATCAGCGAGATACGCGTGGCGCGCTCGGTGGCGGCGCTCGACAGATAGGTTTCCTGCGCCTGATCGCTCAGGCTTTGCAGGCGGCCAAAGAAATCCAGCTCCCACGAGGTCACACTCAAACCACTGTTCAGCTCGTGATAGGTCACCGCGCCGCTGGTTTTGGTGTTGTAGAGATTGGCCGGTTCATGCGCCGAGGTCTGGCTGGCCGTGGCGTTGATCGACGGCATCAACGCCGCGCGCTGCACCGTGACGCCCTGCTGCGCCTCTTGCACATTCAGCGCCGCCACGCGCAGGTCGCGGTTGTTGTCGAGCGACAGCTGAATCAGGTTGCGCAGCGTGGGATCAGTGAAGAAATTCTGCCACGGCAAATCCGCGACGTTACCGACCGACGTCGCCTGATCGTATTTCGCATCCACCGGCAGTGCCGGGCGCTGATAGTGCGGTGCCAGCGTACAACCGGCCAATGCCAGCGCCAGCGGCAACAGCGCCAGACGGAAATTATTAATGTTCATTTTTAACCCCCTCTGCGGATGTTTGTTTCTTACGCGCAAAGAACTGCGAAACCACCACGTAGAACATCGGCACAAAGAAAATGGCGAGGAAAGTCGCGGTGATCATCCCGCCCGCCACCGCAGTACCAATCGAGTGTTGGCTGCCTGCGCCCGCGCCGTTGGAGATGGTCAGCGGCAGCACGCCAAGGATAAACGCCATCGAGGTCATAATGATTGGACGGATACGCAGCCGCGCCGCTTCCACCGCCGCTTCCACCAACGTTTTGCCCTCGCGCTCATGCAGCTCTTTGGCGAACTCGACGATAAGAATGGCGTTCTTCGCCGCCAGCCCGACCGTGGTCAGCAAGCCAACCTGGAAGAACACATCGTTCTGCAGGCCGCGCAGTAGCACCGCGCTGATGGTGCCAAGAATGCCGAGCGGCACCACCATGATCACAGAGAACGGAATCGACCAGCTCTCGTACAGCGCCGCCAGACACAGGAACACCACCAGAATCGAGATCAGATAGAGCTGCGTGGTTTGGCTGCCGGAGGCTTGCTCCTCATACGAAATGCCGTACCACTGCACGCGGAATCCGTGCGGCAGCTGCTTCGCCAGCTGCTCCACCGCTTTCATCGCTTCACCGGTACTTTGGCCCGGCGCGGGCGATCCGAGGATCTCTTCGGCGGTTAGGCCGTTAAAGCGTTCAAAGTGCGGCGAGCCGTACACCCATTTACCCGAAGCAAAGGCGGAGAATGGCACCATGGTGCCGCTGCTGTTGCGGAAGTACCATTTGTCGAGATCGGACGGCGTAACGCGTGAGTCCGCTTTGCCCATCAGATAGACCTCTTTCACGCGGCCGTTATACATGAACTGATCGATGTAGCTGGAGCCCCACGCCACCGACAAGGTGTTGTTGATGTCGGTCATGCTCAGACCGAGCGCGCTGGCCTTCTCATCATTGATCTCCAGCTGATACTGCGGCTCATCTTCCAGCCCGTTAAGACGCACCTGCGCCAGATGCGGATCGTTGTTCGCCAACGAAATAAGCTGGTGCGCGGCATCCATCATCTGCTGATGGCTGTGCGCACCGGTATCCTGCAGATAGAGGTCGAAGCCGGTGGCATTACCCAGCTCCATCACCGCTGGCGGCACCATGGCGAAGATTTTGGCGTTCTGATAGTTGGCGAAGTGCGCCATCACGCGGTTCGCCAAATCCTGTACGCTTTGCCCGCTGTGCGTGCGGTCGCCCCAATCTTTCAGGCGCACAAAGGCCATGGCGTTGCTCTGACCGCGACCGGCAAAGTTAAAGCCCGCCACGCCAAAGGTGGTGGTCACCACCGACGCTTCGTTCTGTTGCAGATAGGCGTTGAGATCGTTGATGACCTGCTGAGTACGCTGCGACGACGAGTTCACCGGCAGTGTGATTTGCACCATCATCAAGCCCTGATCTTCGCCCGGCAGGAAGGTGGTGGGTACGCGGGTGAACAAAAAGCCCGTCACGCCGACAATCACCAGATAGATCACCAGGAACAGGCCGCGACGGGAAATCACTTTGCTGACGCCGTTGGTGTAATGCATCGCCCCGCTGTCGAATTTGCGGTTAAACCAACCGGCGAATCCGGTGGTTTTATGCTCCGCCGCCGCCGGTTTCAGCAAGGTGGCGCACAGCGCAGGCGTGAAGATCAGCGCCATAATCACCGACAGCGCCATCGCCGAAACGATGGTGACCGAGAACTGGCGATAAATCACACCGGTCGATCCGGAGAAGAACGCCATCGGCAGTAGCACCGCCGACAACACCAGCGCAATGCCAAACAGCGCGCCCTGAATCTGCTGCATCGACTTGATGGTGGCGGCTTTGGGATCGAGATGCTCTTCGTGCATCACTCGCTCGACGTTCTCCACCACCACAATGGCGTCATCCACCAGCAACCCGATGGCGAGCACCATACCGAACATGGTGAGAGTGTTAATGCTGTAACCAAACGCCGACAGAATGCCGAAGGTGCCCAGCAGCACCACCGGTACCACCAGCGTGGTGATCAGCGTAGCGCGCAGGTTTTGCAGGAAGATCAGCATCACGAAGAACACCAGCACTACCGCTTCGATCAGCGTTTTCACCACTTCTTCAATCGAGGCGCTGACCACCGGCGAGGTGTCGTACGGGTACTGAATTTCGACGTTATCCGGCAGCGAATCTTTCAGGTCGGCGATGGTTTGGCGCACCGCCTTGGCGGTATCCAGTTCATTGGCACCGGTTGCCAGACGCAACGCGATACCGGCGGCCGGTTTGCCGTTCATGGTGGCGTCGATGCCGTAACTTTGCGGCCCGAGCGCGACGCTGGCCACATCTTTCAGCCGCACCTGCGAGCCGTCGCTATTCACCTTCAGCAGCACATTCTCAAACTGCTGCACGGTGGTGAAACGGGTTTTGCCGAGGATCGTCGCCTGGGTTTTTGCGCTCTGAATGGTCGGCAAACCGCCGAGTGAACCGGACGACACCTGCACGTTCTGGTTATCAATCGCCGTGGTGACATCGCTCGGCATCAGGTTGTATTTGTACAATTTGGCCGGATCGAGCCAGATGCGCATCGCGTATTCGGATCCCAGCACCATGAAGTCGCCGACGCCCGGCGTACGCGAGATCGGATCTTCCAGTTTCGACACCAGCATGTCGGCCAGATCGCCGTTAGTCAGCTTGCCGTCTTTGGCGATCAGCCCGATGACCATCATGAAGTTTTTCTGATACTTACGGATGCGGATGCCTTGCTGCGTGACATCGGTGGGCAACTGCGACTCCGCCAGCGACACGCGGTCCTGCACCTGAACCTGGGCGATATCGGGATTGATGCCCTGATTAAAGGTGGCGATGATCTGCGCGCTACCGTCCGAGGCGCTGCTCGACTCCAGATAACGCAAACCATCCAGGCCGTTCAGCTGCTGCTCAATCACCTGCACCACGGTATTTTGCGTGGTTTCGGCGCTGGCGCCCGGATAGGTCACCGAGATGGAGACCGCCGGCGCGGAGATGTTAGGATATTGATTGACCGGCAAACTGATAGCGGCAATCGCGCCCACCAGCATCACGATAATAGCGATAACCCAGGCAAAAATTGGACGTTCAATAAAAAACTTCGACATGCCGCCTCCCTATTGCGCTGCTGCGTCAGTCATCGAAAGACTCACCGCATTGGCGGATGGCGTGTCATTGGTGTTGGCAGCGGTAGTGGTGACTTTCACCCCGCTGCGCACGCTTTGCAGGTTGTTCACCACCACGTTTTCCCCTTGCTGCAGGCCCGACGTTACCAACCATTCGCCTTTGATCATCTCGCCGGTGTGGATGCTGCGCTGCTCAATGGTGTTGTCGCTTTTCACCACATAGACATACGGCTGGCCTTTGGTGTCATGCATGATCGACTCTTGCGGCAGCAAAATGCCCTGCTGCTGAATGCCCTGCGGGAAGCTGGCGTGCACGTACATGCCAGGCAGCAGTTCGTTGTGTGGATTCGGGAACACCGCGCGCAGCACCACGGTGCCGGTGGCGGTATCAACGTTCACTTCCGAGAACGCCAGCTTGCCCTGCTCGGCGTACTGGCTGTTATCTTCCAGCGACAGACCCACTGCGGCGGTGTTGTCGGCCACTTTGGCGATTTTGCCGTCGGCCAGCGCGCGGCGCAGACGCAGCAGATCGGTGGAGGATTCGCTGACATCGACATAGATCGGATCAAGCTGAGTAATGGTGGCGAGATAATCGGTTTGCCCGTTGGTGACCAGCGCACCGGCGGTATACAGCGAGCGGCTGATGTGGCCGGAAATCGGCGCTTTCACCAGCGTGTAATCGAGATTCACCTTGGCGGTTTCCACATCGGCCTGCGCTTCACGCGCGGCGGCAACCGCATCGTCGTAGGTTTGCTGGCTGATGGCGTGCGCGTTGGCCAGCGGCTGATAGCGTTTCACCACCATTGCATCGTTCTGCCAGGTCGCCATCGCTTTGTCGTAGGCGGCTTTATAGGTGGCCGGATCGATTTGATACAGCGGCTGGCCGGCTTTCACTTCACCGCCCTCAGTAAACAGGATTTTTTCAATCACGCCGCTCACCTGCGGACGCACCTGCGCAGTTCTCACCGCCGTGGTTCGGCCTGGCAATTGGCTAACAAGCGTAACGGGTTGCGCTTTCAGGTTGACCACGCCCACTTGCGGGGTGGCGGATGCGGCGGGCTTTGCTCCGCCCTGGTCACAGGCTGCCAGTAAAAACACCACGCTGGCAGAAAGAATTTTCAGGCGCATAGTTGTTCTCTAAAAGATAGGAAGGGAATAGTCACGAAGGTAATGACTCAAAAAGTCATTGTAGGGAGGCGGGTTAAGCGAGGTTGTTAAGGTTGCGTAAAATATATTTTCCAAAGGAAAATGGTAAACCTCTCGTGCCATAAATCGTTGGGATTTTTAGCGTTTTGCGGGTTTTTGATGGGGACTACGTCCGTGCATATCGCACCGTAGGGTCGCCATTTATGGTGACCGTTCCGAAGGCTGCACGGTGCGGTCATTGGGAAGGTCGTCATAAATGACGACCCTACGGGGTTAACCTTTGGGTTCGATGCCGCGGCGGCGCAGCTCGCAGCGTGCCAGCTCTTTTAACCAGCACGACAGCGTAACGTTGTCGTCTTCGGTCACACTGCGCAGCTGTTCATGCAGCTCCGGATGAATACGTAACTGAAACGCCGAGGATCGGCCCTCGCCTTTTGGCGTGCGGTCTTTGGTTTTTGGCATTGCGGGTGGCCTCAACGAATCGCAATAAAAAATCGCCCCCTAAAGCGCTACCAACACTGTAAGGGGCTAGCGAACCGCCATGGAATGCGACATCGCGGTGCGTTACATACAGGTTACACAACCCGATATTTTTATGTTGCCGGGGAAGTGTTAAGACTCAGACAAGAGGTGTGAGCGAGTTCGCGCGGCAGTAAATAACAGGCAAAAAAAACCCACGCATCTGCGTGGGTCGGTGTAATAACATGGTACTGCCAAAGCAGCTTGTTTCACACCCATCAATACCTCTGGGATGTCCATATTGGCACCGTTGAGCCGGTGAAAGACAGGTGCAAAAAGCAACGGTGTTTGGGGAAGTGAAACGAGGTGTGAATATTCTCCACACCTCACTTACACTTTTGATTTAACTAAGATTTGTCTGAAGAAGGTTTACTGTAGATCGCGTCAGGTGCCACGTTCATGTGCTTGAGTACCGGGCCCATGATGTTGCCGAAGATCGGTGCCGCCACCGATCCACCAAAGTGATCGCCAGCAGTAGGATGGTTGATCATCACCACCAGCGCCACTTCCGGATGGCTGGCAGGCGCGATGCCTGCGGTGTAGTTGATATAACCGCCATCGTACTTGCCGCTGCTGCCCATCTTCTCTGCGGTACCGGTTTTGGTCGCCAGACGATAACCCGGCACCGCCGCTCTGACACCGGTGCCGCCCGGCAGCACGTCGCTCTCCAGCATATGCACCACGGTTTGTACCACCTGCGGATTCGCCACCTGCTTGCCTAACACCGGCGGCGTTACTTTGGTGATCGACAGCGGACGATAGACGCCGTACGAACCGAGCGTGGCGTATTCACGCGCAATCTGCAGCGGCGTAACGCGCAAGCCGTAGCCAAAGGCGAAGGTGGCACGTTCGATATCAGCCCAGCGCTCGCGGTGCAGCGGGAAGTAACCGACGCTCTCGCCGGTCAATCCCAGCCCGGTAGGTTTACCCAGACCAAATGCCTGATAGGTGTTAACCAGCGCTTCAGCGGGCATCGCCAGCGCAATGTGCGAGACGCCGATGTCACTCGATTTCTGCAGGATGCCGGTCATGGTGAGGCGCGGCCAGTGACCGACGTCGCGGATCAGGTGGCCGTTAACACTGTACGGCGTGGTATCGATCACCGAATCGGCGCGCACCAGATGGCGCTCCAGCCCTTCCATCACCACCAGCGGTTTCACCGTGGAGCCAGGTTCGTAGCTGTCGTTGATCGCCGAGTTACGCATCTGCGCCGGCGTGGCGTTTTCATAATTGTTCGGGTTGAACGACGGATAAGAAGCCATCGCCAGAATTTCGCCGGTATCGATTTTCACCAATACCGCCGCGCCCGAATCCGCCTTGTTGAGCAGCACGCCGTCGCGCAGTTTGCTGTAGAGCGTGAATTGGTCGAACTTGTCGATACTGAGCTGCACGGTTGGCGGCTGCTGTGGCGGCTGGTAATCGATCATCGCAATGATGTTGCCTTCGCCATCCTGACGATAAACCTCTTTGCCCGGATCGCCCTGCAGCACATGGTCGAAGCCCTTCTCGATGCCGTTCAGGCCGTTGCTGTCGGCTCCCACGATACCAATCAACGGCGCAGCCGCTTCACTCATCGGATAGAAGCGGCTGTCGTTGTATACCGAACTGATGCCTTTCAGTTTCAGCTCGGCGATATCCTTGGCGATGCCGAGTTCGATTTTACGGCCCAGATAGAGGAAACGTTTTTTCGGGTTGGCGGTAATGGCCGCGCGCAGATCTTCCGGACGCTGATTGAGCGCCGCCGCCAGATACGCCCATTTGGCGCTGGTGAAATCGGGATTCGCCTCCAGCACGCGCATTGGGTCGGCGATGATGTCACGCGCCGGAACGCTCAGCGCTAACGCCTGGCCGTCGCGGTCCAGCAAGGTGCCGCGGTTGGTCGGCAGCGTCACGGTACGCAGCGAGCGCTGATCGGCTTCGTGCTCCAGCATCGGATGCTTGATCAGCTGCAGGTCACCAACGCAAATCAGCAACAGCACCAGACAGCAGAAAACGCCGAGGCAAATCAGGCGAAAACGAAACGGGTTAAAGGGCGCTTTTATCTGGTCTTTTCC
Source organism: Pantoea sp. JK (assembly GCF_026130245.1). Taxonomy (NCBI): domain Bacteria; kingdom Pseudomonadati; phylum Pseudomonadota; class Gammaproteobacteria; order Enterobacterales; family Erwiniaceae; genus Pantoea; species Pantoea sp. JK. The sequence goes on along the minus strand of NZ_JAINFN010000003.1, from coordinate 488,801 downwards.
CAGAAATTTTTTAATTGGAGGCATAGCAATCCGCTGCGATGAAAATCAGGCTTAATGCCAGCAGTTATAAAGAAACGTAAACCGAGTTGACAGGAAAACTGTGTTTCAGTTCGTTAAGCAAAAAAAAACCTGCGCATCTGCGCAGGTCGGTGTAATCAAGAAAACTTTTTGATGTTCACCCATCAATACCTCTGGGATCCTGACTGTAGCAAGGTGGCACGCTGGGAAACCATCTCCTAAACGCAACAGTTACCGGCAAAATGTAACCAGCGATGAGATTATTCGTTGCCCATTCACATCAGATGTTTTTTGATTTCCACTAGGCAACTCATGGCGTTAGGGCCCTGGGTTAACGACGAGGTACCGATGTCTAATGTCAGTACATTCGGGTTGCCGGCGCGATCCCACGGTTGCCAGGCACGACCAAATCCGGGGTCGAACCAGGCTCCGGTGGCGATGATCACTACGCCCGGCGTTAAACCGTCGGTCAGGCGTACGCCCGCCAACATGCGACCACGCGCGTTGCTCACCTCAATCTCATCGCCATCCTGAATATCACGCGTTGCCGCATCCTGCGGATGCATATACAGCGTCTCATGTCCGGCAGTTTTGTTGCCTTGCACCGTGGCGGTGGCATCCATCTGGCTGTGCAGACGATCGGATGGCTGAATCGAGATCATATGCAGCGGAAACTCGGCGCTGAGCGGCGCACCTAGCCACTCCTGCGGCTCACGCCACTCAGGATGTCCGGCGAAATCATCCAGCTGATAATCGGCGATGGTCTGGCAGAACAGCTCAATCTTGCCGCTGGCGGTTTGAATTGGATGCGTTTCTGGGTTAGCGCGGAAATCATCCATAAACACGAACGGCTTGCCGCCTTCGGGAATCTCGACAAAACCGCGCTCCCAGAATTCCCCGAACTCCGGGAAGGGAATATCACGGCGCGCATGCGCTACCGCGCACTGTTGATACAGATGCTCAATCCACTGCATCTCATTGCGCCCTTCGGTGAACACCTCACGGTAGCCCAGACGATCGGCGATATCGGCGAAGATATCGAAATCGTTACGCGCCTGATGCTGCGGCTTAATCGCCTGATGCATCGCCAGCACGAAGCGATCGCGTGACGATCCGCCGATGTCGTTGCGCTCCAGCGTGGTGGTGGCGGGCAGCACGATATCCGCCATCTGCGCCGCTGGCGTCCAGACGATATCCTGCACAATCACGGTATCCGGGCGCTGCCAGCCTTCCACCAGACGATTGAGCTGCTGATGATGATGGAACGGATTGCCGCCCGCCCAGTGCACCAAATGGATATCCGGATAGTGCTGGGTTTCACCCTGGAATGCGTACGGCTGGCCGGGATTGAGCAGCATGTCGCTGATGCGCGCCACCGGAATCGACAAATTGCCCGGATTCGGGCCGGTGCTCATCATCGGTGCCGGACCGTCCTGACGCGGATTGCCGACGCTGTTCATCGAGCCGTGACCAAAGGAGAACCCGCCGCCCGGCAAGCCCGGCTGACCGAGCATTGACGACAGCGCAATCATCATCCAGTACGGCTGCTCGCCGCGATGGGCGCGCTGTACCGAATAGGAGCAGGTAATAAAGCTGCGTTTGCCAATCAGCTGCTGCGCCAGCAAAGCAATGCGCGCCGCCGGAATGCCGGTAATGCTGCTGGCCCACTCAGGCGTTTTGGCGATGCCATCGCTTTCACCGAGCAGATAGCCGCGCAGCTGCGGCCAGCCGGTACAGTGGCTGGCGAGGAAGCTTTCATCCAGCGCGTTATGCCTGGTGATTTCAAAACCCAGCGCCAGCATCAGCGCCACGTCGGTGTTCGGGCGAATCGGAATCCACTCGGCATTGACGAACGCCGGACAGTCATCGCGCATCGGGCTAATGTTAATGATTGGCGTGCCTTTGGCGCTAAGCTGCTCCAGCGCCGGTTTCAGGCTGTGCTGCCCCGCGCCGCCGGACGCCACCTGCGCGTTTTTCAGCGCCAGGCCGCCGAAGGCGATAAAGATGTCGGCGTGCTGCACCACTTCCGGCCAGTCGGTCACGCGGCCAGTGAGCGGCATGTAGGTGCCAATCACGTACGGCAGGAAGAACTGCGCCGCGCCCCAGCTGTAGTTGCCTTGCTGATCGACCCCGCCGCCGCCCTGAAAATAGAAGCGGCGAATCAGCGTGCGCGCGTGGTTGACGCGCCCGGCGGATGACCAGCCGTATGAGCCGTTGAAAATGCCCGATGCGCCGTAGCGATCGCGCACGCGGCGATTCTCTTCCGCCACCAAATCGAGCGCGGTATCCCAATCCACCGCCACGAAATCTTCCCGACCGCGTAAGGTGCGATCGCTGTTCTCGCGCGACTTCAGCCATGAACGGCGCACCATTGGCTGGCGGATACGCTTATCCGAATAGACCAGTTCAGGAATGGTGTTGAGCATCGGCGACGGATCGGCATCGGCGAAGAAGGGTTCACAGCCAATCAGGCGATCGTTTTCAGTGACGGCAGTGAATGCACCCCAGTGCGCCAGGTGTGGCACGCGAGTTTTCATGGTTTTTGGGTCCGGCAGGCAGGTGTGATTGTGTCTGGCAGCATAACATGAGCCTGTAACCGAGCTAAAGCGCGGCTGTGAGCGCCTGATTTTCCGTGCTTTTGCGACAGCGCTGGCATTCTGCCGGGTTGCTACAGGGTGGGTTTTCCGTAACACTGGTGGCATGTGTAAACGTTTTCCCGGATGTCGATAATCGCATGGCTACCATTAAGGATGTTGCCCGTATGGCTGGGGTGTCGGTTGCGACCGTCTCCCGCGTCATCAATAATTCGCCCAAAGCCAGCGAGAGTTCTCGCCTCGCCGTCACGGCGGCAATGGAGCAGTTGCAGTATCACCCGAACGCCAACGCACGCGCCCTGGCGCAGCAATCCACCGAAACCCTGGGGTTAGTGGTGGGCGATGTTTCCGACCCGTTTTTTGGCGCGATGGTCAAAGCGGTGGATGAAGTTGCGGGCCAAACCGGCAACTTTTTGCTGATTGGTAACGGTTACCACAATGAGCAAAAAGAGCGTCAGGCGATTGAGCAACTGATGCGTCATCGCTGCGCCGCCTTAGTGGTGCACGCCAAGAAAATCCCCGATGACGATTTAGAGATGCTGATGAAGCAGGTGCCGGGCATGGTGCTGCTGAATCGTCTGCTGAAAGGCTTTGAACATCGCTGCATCGCGCTGGATGACCGCTACGGCGCGTGGCTGGCTACGCGCCATCTGATTCAGCAAGGCCATACGCAAATCGCCTTTATCTGCTCTACTCACACCATTTCCGATGCTGAAGATCGTCTGCAAGGCTATTACGACGCGCTGAAAGAGCACGGTTTGCCGTGCAACGATCGTTTAGTGGCGTGGGGCGAACCGGACGAAGTGGGCGGCGAGCAGGCGATGACCGAGCTGATGGGACGCGGCAAGCAGTTCACGGCGGTGGCCTGTTATAACGATTCGATGGCCGCCGGCGCGCTGGCGGTGCTGAGTGATAACGGCATTCGCGTGCCGGAAGAGATGTCACTGATTGGCTTCGATGATGTGCTGGTGTCGCGCTATGTACGCCCGCGTTTAACCACGGTGCGCTACCCGATTGTCACCATGGCGCAACAGGCGGCGCAACTGGCGCTGGCGTTAGCCAATGGCAGCGAGATGCCGGAAGTGACCAATATGTTTAGCCCCACGCTGGTAAGACGGCATTCGGTGAGTGGGCCGGGTTAATTTGGGTTTGTGCGTGGTTTCCCTCACCCTGGCCCTCTCCCAAAGGGAGAGGGGACTGAACGAGTGCGTTTTTCACCTAATCATCCCCTCGCCCGCTTGCGGGAGAGGGTTAGGGTGAGGGACAACGCGCACCCATCACAACTCCCGCGAGTACACCTTCACCCGCACATCCGGGAACTCCAGCGCGTCACACTGATACTGCCAGCCAAAACGTTCGTAATAACCGCCAAAGGTTGACCATAACCACAGCTTGTCATGACCACGCTGCTGCGCGAAATCGATCACATGCTGCTGCAGCGCTTCGCTCAACCCTTTGCCGCGCGCGGACTCCTCGACAAACAGCGCCGCCACCCATGGTGTGAGATCCTGACGGCTGATCAAATCGCAGCGCCAGAATCCCACCGTGCCGAGCGGTATATCGCCATCAAGCGCCACAAAGGTCACCGGAAAATCGGCGCCGTTGAGGCTGCTGCGCACGATACTGTCGTAAAACTCACGCGACGTACCGTCGCCAAATGCCTGCCACAGCCAATCGGTGATCTGCGAGGCATGATGCGGCACCTCGCTGAGCGCGACAATCTTCATCAGATCAGCTCCAGCGCCAGCAGCTCCTGAATGGTCTGCGCACGACGAATTTCACGCGGTGCGCCATTCTCAAACAGCACTTCCGGAATCAGCGGGCGGCTGTTGTAGTTCGACGACATCGATGCGCCGTACGCGCCGGTATCGTGGAACACCAGATAATCGCCGACCTGCGCCGCAGGTAGCGCGCGGGTTTCCACTTTACCGCCTTCCAGCTGCGTGAACACGTCGCCCGATTCACACAGCGGACCGGCCACCACGCTCTCGACAGTGGCGTCGCCCAGCGCGCGGCCATCGACCGGCAGCAGAGAAATGTGGTGAAAGCTGCCGTACATCGACGGACGCATCAAATCGCTGAAACCGGCATCGACCAGCACAAAGTGACGGCTGCCCATCTCTTTCACTGCACGCACCTGCGACACCAGCACGCCCGATTCGGCCACCAGGAAGCGACCTGGCTCGATCTCCAGTTTCACTGGATGACCGAGATGCGCGGCGATACGCTCACGCGCGCCGTTCCACAAGCCGTAATAGTGCTGGGTATCAATGGCTTCTTCGCCAAAACGATAAGGAATCGACAAACCGCCACCGGCAGAAATCGCCTCGAGATCCTGGCCAAACGCCACCACCTGATCGACCATCGCGTCACACACCTGCTGCAGATGGCCGTAATCCACGCCGGAACCGATGTGCATATGCAAGCCGACCAGACGCAGGCCGTGCTGCTGAATCGCCGCCAGCGCCAGCGGCAGATCGCTATGCCAGATGCCGTGTTTGCTGTTCTCACCGCCGGTGTTGGTTTTCTGGCTGTGACCGTGACCAAAACCAGGATTGATGCGCAGCCACACCGCGTGGCCCGGCGACAGTTCGCCCAGTTGATGCAGCATATCCACCGAACCAGCATTGACCGGCACTTTTAGCTCGGCGATGCTCGTCAGCGTTGGCTGATCGAACACATCGGCGGTGAAGACGATATCTTCGCCGCCCGGCTGATAACCGGCGGCAATAGCACGCTCGATTTCGCCCAGCGACACCGAATCGACTTTGACGCCCGCCGCGCGCATCAGACGCAAAATGTGGATGTTGGAGCAGGCTTTCTGTGCAAAACGCACCACGTCAAAGGCGCCGAGTTGCGCAATACGCTGCTGAATGATCGCCGCATCGTACGCCCAGAATGGGCCAGAATAACGCTGCGCCAGCGGCAGTAAGTTGGCGGCAGTTAACGCGGTTTCGCTGTTGTTGAGTGGGCGTGGCATGTCAATTCTCCTGTGTCATTGAGGCCATTTAGCCACAGCGCATCAATTCAGAAAAATATCTGTTTTAGCGACATCTATACAAATATGATATGGATTCAGCGGAGGAGACGATGGCAAAAATTAACTGGCGACATATCGAAATTTTTCACGCGGTGATGACCAGCGGCAACCTGACGCAGGCGGCCACGCTGCTGCACACTTCGCAGCCGACGGTAAGCCGCGAACTGGCGCGCCTGGAGCAGCAGCTTGGCCTGCAACTGTTCGAACGCGTGCGTGGCCGCTTGCAACCAACGGTGCAAGGCTTGCGGCTGTACGAAGAGGTACAGCGCTCGTGGTACGGACTGGATCGCATTATGGATGCCGCCGAAGGATTGCGTCAGTTTCGTCAGGGCGAATTGTCGATCGCCTGCTTGCCGGTGTTTTCGCAGTCGCTGTTGCCGCCGCTGCTACAACCGTTTTTGCAGCGCTATCCGCAGGTCAGCCTGAATATTATTCCGCAGGAGTCGCCGCTACTGGAAGAGTGGCTGTCGGCGCAGCGTTACGATCTCGGTCTGACCGAAACCCAACACCCGCCAGCGGGTACCGAACGTGTGCCGCTGCTGACCTGTGATGAAGTGTGCGTGCTGCCGCCACAGCATCCGCTGTGTCAGCGCGAGGTGCTGACGCCACAGGATTTCCACGGTGAAAACTACGTCAGCCTGTCACGCAGCGATAGCTATCGTCAGCTGCTGGATTCGCTGTTTCATGAGCAGGATGTGGAGCGTCGTTTGGTGCTAGAGACGCACAGCGCGGCGTCGGTGTGCGCGATGGTGCGCGCGGGCGTGGGGATTTCGATTGTGAATCCGCTGACGGCGCTGGATTACGCCGACAGCGGTGTGGTGATGCGTCGTTTCAGTATTGCCGTGCCCTTCACCGTCAGTCTGGTGCGGCCGCAGCATCGACCGGCTTCGGCGCTGGTCGATCACTTCTGCGACCACCTGCAACAGCACGTGGCCGCGTTTCCACAACGTATTGCCGAACGGCTGGCTTAAGCGTTGACCGCTTCGCCCTGCCCGCCCGATTTACGGAAGGTGATCAGGCAGATCACCAAACCAACTGCCGCGAGTGCGGCAGCGGCAACCGGCACCGACGTCAGGCCATAACCTTTCTCGATCACCGCGCCACCGACCCACGCGCCGAGCGCATTGCCGACGTTGAAGGCGGAGATATTCAGCGTCGAAACCAGATTTGGCGCATCTTTGCCGTGGCGCACCACGTTAATCTGCAAGCCCGGCACGGTGGCGAAGGTCGCCATCGCCCACAGGAACAGCGTGATTTCCGCCAGCCACAGCGCATGGCTGGTCCAGCTGAACAGCAGCGAGAACAGCGCAATCAGCACAAAGCTAAGGATCAGACTGAACGACACTTTCCAGTCGGCCAGCTTGCCGCCGAGGATGTTGCCGACGGTCAGACCCGCGCCAATCAGGAACAGCGTCCAGCTGACACCGCGATCTGAGATGCCGGTCACCTCTAACAGCAGCGGCGCAATGTAGCTAAACAGCGCAAACATCGCCGCCGCAAAGAACACCGTCATCAGCAGCGACAGCCACAGTTTGCCGTTGGCCAGCGCGCTGATTTCACTCGCCAGATGCACCGGCTTCTCTTCTTTGTTGGTCGGCAGGCTCACAATCAGCGCGATAAAGGCGAAGATACCGATGATCGCCACGCCCCAGAAGGTGGCGCGCCAGCCAAACATCTGACCAAACCAGGTGCCGAGCGGCACGCCGAGCACGTTCGCCAGCGTCAGGCCGGTGAACATCAGCGCCACAGCAGAAGCCTGTTTACCCGGTGCCACCAGACTCGCCGCGACCACCGCACCGATGCCGAAGAACGCACCGTGACACAGCGCCGTCACCACACGCGCCAGCATCAGCAGGTTGTAGGTGTAGGCCAAAGCACAGAGCACGTTACCGATGATGAAGATGATCATCAGCAGAATCAGAGTACGTTTACGCGGCAGTTTGGCGGTCAGCAACGCCATGATCGGCGCGCCGATGGCAACGCCCAGCGCGTAACCGCTGATTAGCCATCCCGCAGAAGGAATCGTCACTTGCAGATCGCCCGCCACTTCGGGCAGCAATCCCATAATGACGAATTCCGTGGTGCCGATGGCGAACGCACTCAGCGCCAGCGCCAGTAATGCAACAGGCATAACACACTCTCCCAATAATTTTTTTGCAGGCGGACCGCACTGCGAGCGCAGTGCGGTTACAACAGACGCTTATTAAAATTTGAACTGCGTCACACCGTTATTAAAGCATAGCCCTCTTATGCCAACTACCCCGCGCGCCGCAAGGCTTATTTGCGCTCACAGCAATAATCCCTGCGCGGGAAAATGTCACGGGCTAACCATTGAGACAGATTGATGTTTCCGCGCTACGCTTGAAAAGGATGTGATCGTTATCACAGTGAGTCAGCTTTTGACGCAAAATCAAACAGTAAAGGATGGACGTGCACTGCCGATACCTCAATGGATTGCCCGGTTATGGGGTGTCAAAAATCGAGGGGAAAGCGTATGCGATGGCTCATCGCGCTAACGGTTGGCTGCCTGAGTGGCTGCTCTGTTGGGCATTACGAATACAGCAAAGAAGCAGCAAAACGCGTCGATATGACCGTCACCGGCATTCCAACGGTGCTGGGCATTGGTGCGCTTGGCACCACCATTCCTCTCACGCCCGAATACAGCCTGACGGCGGCCCACGTGGCCAGGTATTCGCTCTATCGGGTGAAAGCCTGGCATCCCGAATGCGATATCGCCGTGGTGTACCACAAAAACAGCGAAGCCAATCTGCCACCGCCGTTCCGCAATAGCCACATTGGCGATGACGTGAATCTGTATGGCTACAGCTTTATTTCGGCGATGCCGGTGGCGTCGAGCGGCAAGAATCTGATTAACACCACGCTGGCAAATGACTGGAACAAAGCCAGCTGCGTGGTGGTGGCGGCCAATGCCGGCGTGGTGAAAGGCATGTCCGGCGGCGCGGTGTATAACGCCAGCGATGATACGCTGGCGGGCGTGATTGTCGGTTACAGCAGCCAGATTGATGACAATAAAAGCGGTAAGACGCTGTTTAAGAATGTGGCGCTGTATGTGCCGTATGCACGGTTTCAGGCGTGGCTGGATGGGGTGGTGAAGTCGTAGATCGTGCTGGCTGTCCCCCATCCCGGCCGGTGCTGGCTGTCCCCCTCCTCGGTCCTCCCCCATAAATGGGGGAGGAAGATGCTGCAATATGATAGTTCTGAAGCCGCATGTGGCAGCATCTCCTTCCCCCATTCATGGGGGAAGGCCGGGATGGGGGACAGCGTGCACCATCACGCCGGAACCCACGCGCCCTGCAACTGCACCTGCGGGAATCCGCTGGTCAAAATACGCAGCTCGGCATCGCGCGGGGTGTTGTCGCCCTGCCCCTGAATGCTGACGATATCCTGCGGACAGGCGGAAAACGCCACAAAACAATCCATCTCGGCGCGCAGCACAATATAGTCGCCCGGCTTCGTCACCACTGGCAGCGTCTTCAGCGTGATGCCATCCGGCTGCACCTGAATATTCATAAAGATATTAAACGAGGCCAGATTGCCGTGCGGCAGCGTCACGCCCAGCTCGCTCATGCCTTCAAACAGGTTGTCATGACAGTTGCGATGCGGTTCGGTGCAGCCGAGCAGCTCATAACGACGCGCGTCGCAGGCCGCCATAAAGGTGTCGTGCACGCCTGGCGAGGTATCTGCCACCAGCGTCAAAATCGGGTGGCGCTGGCTGGTGATAAAGCTGTCGCCCACTTTGGGATTGAGACGCTGATTCCACACGCGCGTCGCCTCCATACACATATATTCACTCACGTCTTCGGCGTTATACGCCCAGCAATCCACCACCTGCGTGCCGTGCAGATTAATCACCTGCACCGCTTCACCTTTCTGCAGACGCACCGCTTTGCCGTAGCGCGCCGGGATGGTCATCGCTTCACGATGCTGAAATTCAGCCGACATGTTGTTCTCCTGATTAATGCTGCATGGCACGACGGTAGCGCGTCATGCGAGATTCAAGGCAGCGCGCCAGCCAGTCGATAACGCTGTTGAGCAGCCAGTAACAGAGCGCCACCGTGAGATAGATCTCCAGCGGCGCGTAGGTATCCGAAATCGCCTGTTTGGCGGCGTACATAAACTCCTGCACCGAGACAATCGACAGCAGCGCGGAGTCTTTAATCAAACCAATCATCAGCCCAACCAGCGGCGACAGCATCTGCGGCAATGTTTGCGGCAGCACCACGTCGCGCAGTTGTTCACTGCGGCTCAGGCCCAGCACGCGACACGCTTCCCACTGCCCTTGCGGCAGCGCATCAATCGCCGAGCGGATCACCTGCGCAATATAGGGCGCGTAGTAGAGCGTTAGCGCCAGCACGCCCACCACCGGCGACGACAGCGTGATGTCATATTCCGGCAGCACAAAGTAGAGCAGATAGATCACCACCAGCAGCGGCAAGGCGAGCGTTAAACCACTATAAAGATTGAGCAAACGCAGCCAGAACGGCGAGGCGCGCATTAGCAGCACGGCCAATAGCGCGCCCCACAGCAGCGAGCAGAGCGCCGCCACCAAACAGAGCTGCAAGGTGGCGAGCAAGCCGTCACCCAGCGACGGCAAAGAGGTGATAATTGCCTGCCAATCCATTATGCCAACCTCCGTTTCGCTTCCAGACGACGCGCCGCCGCAATCAACGGCATGGCGATCAGCAGATAACCGGCCGCCACCAGCAGCAACACCTGCGTGGCTTCGTAGGTGCGGGCGATGACGATCTGTCCGGCGTAGGTCAGTTCGGTGAGCGCCACCACCGACGCCAGCGGCGTGGTTTTCAGCAGAATGGTGAACTCATTGACCAGCATTGGCAGACTGGCGCGCATCACTTGTGGGTTGATGACGTACCACCACGTCAACAAGCGGCTCAGGCCCAAGGTGCGCGACGCTTCAAGCTGTCCGCGCGTCACCAGACTGCGATTGACGCGCAGGATTTCCGCCACGTAAGCGCCGCTGTTAAGACCAATGGCAATCACCGCCGCCAGCATTGGCTGACCGCCCAATCCCAGCCGTGGCAAGGTAAAAAACACCACAAACAGCTGCACAATCGCCGGCGTTCCGCGCATCACGCTGACATAGAAACGCCCGATGGCGCGCCAGATCCAGGCACGACGCAGTTGCAGGAAGCAGCCGAGCTGCCCCATTACTACGCTGACTAACGACGCCAGCACGGTCAGCACCAGCGTCATCAGCAGGCCGTGTCCGAGTTCCGGCAGCGCGGCCACTACCTGTTGATCCAGCCCCATGCGTTACTCCGCGTTAAAGTCGTGCAGGTTTTCCGCCACCGACAGCAGCAGCGGCGCGGGACGATCGTTGCCCTCAATGCCGGTGTTGCAGGCGGAGACGATGAACTGCGTGTCCATCACCACGCGACAGGTAATGCTGTCACCGGCTTTGGTCAGGTTGGTTTCCGGCAGAATATCGCCTTCCCGCGTCAGCTTGACGTGCATAAACAGGTTGATGGGGTCTGGCAATTTCGGCACCACCATCCCCAAACGCGCCAGCTCGCCACGCAGCGCATCGAGGCAACCTTCGCCCGGATAGCCGCGTTCAATGAGAAACGCCGTGGTGGAAGCCGGCAGCAGCAGGTCGTGACGTTTCACGCTGTCTTTACCCAGCACCATCATCGGACGGCGACGGTTATTCACCAGACGCATACCGGAACCGAGCAGGTAGCTGTTGCTGAACACCCGCGTGTGATGCACCGACAGCCACACGGCGGGATCGGTCAGGCTAAAGCCAAACAGCGAAGCCACCGCACCGTCGCCCTGTGCGGTGATGCGCAGTAACTGGCCGCGCAGCACGCGAATCGAACCGATGCTGCCCGGCGCAACCTGCACCGGTTCAGCCAACGTGCGCACAGCGGTTTCTTCAAAACTTTCACGCATTAACAGCATGATTCATCTCCTGAGCGTGAAAATGGTCGCTGACCACGATGTCGATAGGCGTCACCTGCAGGCCGTTGCCGGGAATGATGTCCTGCGGGCAAGATGACACCGAGCAGATGAGATCGCACAGTGCTTCAAAGGTGATGCTGTCGCCCGCTTTGCTGTTGGGATCGGTGACTTCCATGCGGCCATCGGCGGTGACCGGGCCGTTCTGGAACAGGTTGAACGGCTCTGGCAGCGAGAAGTAGGTGACGCCAAATTCCTTCATCCCTTCCAGCAGGTTATCCACGCAGTTGCGATGCCCTTCTACGCCGAAATCGATGCTGAAACGGGTGCGATCGCAGGCGGGCACGTTGGCGTCGTGGATGCCGATGCTGTCGGCAAGGATGCGCAGCATCGGACGGTTTTCACTCGACCACAGCGCGTCGCCCGGCTTGAAGAACAGCGAGCGCAGTTGTTGACGCGTATGCACCGGCGACAGCTTCTCATTCAGATCATCGGCATTCACCGCGACGAAATCGGCCGCCTGCTGCCCTTCACTGTCAATCACGGTAATAAACTGGCCCTTGCGCACGCGGAAGGTTTTGCCAAAGCCGGCAGGTACCGTCAGGTTGGACTGGCACATAATTACTCCTGCGGGATGAAGTCGCTGGCGGGCACGGTAAAGGTGGTGCCGAGATATTGCTGCTGCAGTTTGGTCAGTTCGCCCTCTTTCTGCATCGCCAGGATGTGGTCGCTAATGGCTTTGTTCAGGCTGCCATCTTCTTTACGCGTCGCCCAACCCATCCACTGCGACGGGCCGACTTCGCCCACCTGCGCCACTTTGCCGGCGTATTTTTTGGCTACTGGTGCCAGTACCGAGATGTCGTCATAAACGAAGTCGGCGCGTTTGGTCATCAGCGTGCTGACGGTTTGATCAAGTGAATCGACATTGATGATGGTGATCGGTTTTTTACCCTCCTTCTTCAACTGCTCGTTGAAGCCCTTCAGCAGCTGCTCTGGCACGCTGGCGGTTTTCACCGCACCGCGCAGACCCGACAAGCTTTCCGGACTCAGGGTTTTGCCGTTGAAGGTTTTCGCCTCGGCTTCACGCACCAGCACGCCATTAACGGTTTTGCTGTACGGCACGGTGAACAGCACTTTTTTCGCGCGTTCCGCCGTGACGTTAAGGGATGAACCTTCGGCATTGAAAGAGCCGGAAATCAGGCCCGGCAGAATGCCGCTGAAGGCGGTTTTCTGAAACTCAAGTTTCACACCGAGCTCGTTGGCGAAGGATTGCATAATCGCCACGCTGTAACCGGTGATCTCACCTTTGTCATCGGTGTATTCGTAGGGAGGAAAGGTTGGATCGATACCGACGGTGATTTTGCCGCTGCTTTTGATGTCGGCCAGCGTGTCGGCTTGCGCCTGCGCTAAGGTGCCTACGGAGAGAAGAGCGGCAATCAGCAGTGCTGTTTTTTTCATTATGGTGTTTCCCTGGTGTTGGTGAAATGTCTTTTTCTACTGAGCATATTTTGTGCCAGTTTTTTCACCACTACGCAGGAAAACCCACAACAACTCATTCTTTAGGTAATAAAATCAACTGGAAACATTTGTTTCTTGTTTTTTATTTTTAATTTCTACTATTTCACATGATGCAGAATGGGGATGGATGGATTGGCGGAGGGTGGACAGAATTGCACCGTTTTGGTGATTTTTCTGGCGCACCCTGCGCCAGCACGGCGCATTATTCGAGTTCGTCGAGGGATTGGTGCAGCGCTTCGATTTGCGCGAGATGATCGTTGCTGGCTTTACCCATTTGTCGGGCCACCAGTGAACAGAGCAGATTACACACGCCGGAGAGCGCGGCGGTGCTGTCGAAGATCAGGCTGCTGTCGGTGTGACAGCGGATTACCCACTGCGCATGGCGCGCCGGTTTGCCAGAAAGTACATCGGCGATATACAGCATCGGCACATTGCGCTCGGCCAGCGCGTTCATCGCCGCTTCCAGCGCGGGCATGCGTCGACGCAGACCGACGCAGATCACCACATCTTCAGCGGTCAGAGCCGCCATATGTTCCGCCAGCGAATCACCGGGACGCGGCAGCAGACGCACGTCGGAGTGAATATGGATCAGATCGCGATAGATCAGATGCGCGATGGTTTGGCTGTGGCGCCAACCCATCACCACCACGCGACGCGCCTGGCTGATGGCGGTAACCGCCTGCTGCAGCTGTTCGCTGTCCAGCGTGCGATAGCTGTTGACCAGGTTGGCAATCTCTTTTTCCAGATGCTGCTGCATGATGCTCGCCAGCGGCGACGCGCTGGGTGCCGGTTGCAGGTAGAGCGGTGATCCGCTGCTCTGCATTTCACGCGCCTGGCGACGAGCGGCTTCATAACTTTCATAGCCGAGATGGCGGAAGAAGCGCGTGGTAGTGGCTTTGGATACGCCCGCGCTGTGCGCCAGTTCGGTGGCGGTGTTCATGGCTAACTGGCCCGGTGCGGCGAGTAGCACATCGGCAAGTCGCTGCTCGTGGCTGGAGAGTTGATCCCAGTGCTGACGAATCCGGCCCTCTAACGTTGCCGCTTTTGCACTCATGGTGATTCCCTGAAAATGAAAAAAACCATCCTGCACAGAGCGTGCCGGGTTGTCATCAGGAATTTTTTTTGGGGGGGAAGTGTGCTTGCTGTCCCCCTCCTCGGTCCTCCCCCATAAATGGGGGAGGAAGATGCTGCCATATGTCAGTCTTGAACTTGCATGTCGCAGCGTCTTCTTCCCCCGCTTGCGGGGGAAGGCCGGGATGGGGGACAGCGGCGCAATACTACTTAGCGGTCGGGCGCAGTGCCGGGAACAGGATCACATCGCGGATGGTGTGGCTGTTGGTGAACAGCATCACCATACGGTCGATACCAATGCCCAAACCAGCGGTTGGTGGCAGGCCATGTTCCAGCGCGGTGACGTAGTCTTCGTCGTAGAACATCGCTTCGTCATCGCCAGACTCTTTCGCATTCACCTGCTGCAGGAAACGCTCGGCCTGATCTTCTGCATCGTTCAGCTCTGAGAAGCCGTTACCGATTTCACGGCCGCCGATGAAGAACTCAAAGCGGTCGGTGATTTCCGGGTTCTCGTCGTTACGACGCGCCAGCGGCGACACTTCAGCCGGGTATTCGGTGATGAAGGTTGGCTGAATCAGGTGCGCTTCAGCGGTCTCTTCGAAGATCTCGGTTACTACGCGGCCGAGGCCCCAACTCTTCTCGACTTTGATGTGCAGCGATTGAGCAATCGCTACCGCTTTATCGAAGTCTTCCAGATCGCTCAGGTCAGTTTCCGGACGGTATTTCTTGATCGCTTCACGCATGGTGAGCTTCTCGAACGGCTTACCGAAATCGAAGCTGTGATCGCCATACGGCACTTCGGTGGTGCCCAGCACATCCTGCGCCAGGGTACGGAACAGGCTCTCAGTCAGCTCGATCAAATCTTTGTAATCCGCATACGCCATATAGAGTTCCATCATGGTGAACTCTGGGTTATGGCGCGGCGAAATACCTTCGTTACGGAAGTTACGGTTGATCTCGAACACGCGATCAAATCCGCCCACCACCAGACGCTTCAGATACAGCTCTGGCGCAATACGCAGGTACATATCGATGTCGAGCGCATTGTGATGGGTGATAAATGGACGCGCAGACGCGCCGCCAGGAATCACCTGCATCATCGGGGTTTCCACTTCCATAAACTCGCGGTTCACCATGAACTGACGAATGCCGGCCATGATTTGTGAGCGAATTTTGAAGGTTTTGCGCGAATCGTCGTTGGAGATCAGATCGAGATAACGCTGACGATAACGGGTTTCCTGATCGGCCAGACCGTGGAATTTGTCCGGCAGCGGACGCAGCGCTTTGGTCAGCAGACGCAGCTCAGTGATGTGGATCGACAGCTCACCGGTTTTGGTTTTGAACAGCTTACCGCGCGCACCGAGGATATCGCCGAGATCCCACTTTTTGAACTGCTCGTTGTAGACGCCTTCTGGCAGATCGTCGCGTGAGACGTAGATCTGAATCTGGCCGCCGACATCCTGCAGGGTGGCGAATGATGCTTTACCCATGATGCGGCGCGTCATCATACGACCGGCCACGCTCACTTCTACGCCCAGCGCTTCCAGCTCTTCGTTCTCTTTAGCGTCATAGCTGGCATGCAGCACATCAGACGTGGTGTCGCGGCGGAAATCGTTAGGAAACGCCACGCCTTTTTCACGCAGCGCGCTGAGTTTTTCGCGACGCGCTTTCAGTTCGTTGTTTAACTCAAGGGCGGCATCAGCGCTCTGCGGTTGTTGTTCAGACATGTCGGTTCCTTATAGCCCTGCTTTTAAACTTGCTTCAATAAAACGATCGATATCGCCATCCAGCACCGCTTGGGTGTTGCGGGTTTCTACGCTGGTGCGCAGATCCTTGATGCGTGAATCGTCGAGAACATAAGAACGGATCTGGCTGCCCCAGCCAATATCAGATTTGTTATCTTCCGCTGCCTGCTTGTCCGCGTTTTTCTTCTGCATCTCATATTCGTACAGCTTGGCGCGTAACTGCTTGAAGGCCTGATCTTTGTTCTTGTGCTGTGAACGGTCGTTCTGGCACTGCACCACAATGTTGGTCGGCAAGTGGGTAATACGCACCGCAGACTCGGTTTTGTTAACGTGCTGGCCGCCCGCACCGGAGGCGCGGTAAACGTCGATACGCAGATCGGCGGGATTGATATCGATATCGATGTTGTCATCCACTTCCGGGTAGATAAACACCGAACTGAATGAGGTATGGCGACGGCCGCCGGAATCGAACGGGCTCTTTCGCACCAGGCGATGAACGCCGGTTTCGGTGCGCAGCCAGCCAAACGCGTAGTCGCCGATGATTTTAATGGTGGCGGATTTGGTTCCGGCCACTTCACCGTCTGACTCTTCGATAATTTCGGTTTTATAGCCTTTGGCTTCCGCCCAGCGCAAATACATGCGCAGCAGCATGCTGGCCCAATCCTGCGCTTCGGTGCCGCCGGAACCGGCCTGAATATCCATGTAGCAGTCGGCGCTGTCATATTCGCCTGAGAACATACGACGGAATTCCAGTTCACCGAGCTTCACTTCCAGTGCATCAAGCTCGGCAACCGCTTCGTTGAAAGTTTCTTCGTCGTCGGCTTCCACCGCCAGATCCAGCAAGCCTTGCACATCTTCCAGGCCCTGACGCATGTGATCTAAGGTTTCCACCACTGCTTCCAGTGAAGCGCGTTCTTTACCCAGCGCTTGCGCGCGCTCAGGTTCGTTCCAGACGTCAGGCTGTTCCAGCTCGGCGTTTACTTCTTCGAGGCGTTCTTTCTTGGCATCGTAGTCAAAGATACCCCCGAAGAACGTCGCTGCGCTCACTGAGGTCCTGGATACGATTTTTGACCGGATTAATTTCAAACATGGCTTTTCAGTCTTTTTTGACGATTCGGTGAAAGGAGATAAAAACTAACGCGCTAGTTTACCCGAAAGTGTGCGTACTTTGTAGCATTGCACGCAGTGTGAGTGAGTACGCACGCGCCGCGAGAAAAAAAGTTCTCAACCTTCTGGAAAGCCGCATTCGTTATGTTTTCCAAAACACCCCAGCAAACACCTCTCCCTCAGAACCTTCTTAGGAATTTTCCTGCAAATTTTAGGCGATTAGCGCTGAAAGACGTCATTAAAGATCATGATTTATAACGATAAATCATTAAGAATTGCCTTGTGAGAAATTTCCTGCAAGAAAGCAGACACGTCTCAAACAACGCCATTAAGCAGCTGATATTCAGCCTATCGATTTGTTAGCGCCCTTTTATCATTTTGCTCAGTGACTATCCCCCCGATGGACATCACTAACGTCCAGACCGTTTGTCACCACGACCGCCAGGAATGCGCAGCTTTGACAGGGAATGACACAGTAATCAGCGCCCGTAAACGTGAGCGGGCACAACATGTCCTGAGAGACATGAAGGAGTATCGATGTTTATTCCCGGTTTGCGCACTTCTCCGCGCCTGCTTGCCTTGTTGATGCCTTTGTTACTCGCCGCCTGCGGTGGCGGAGGTGGAGGCGGCGGTAGCGCGACAACCTCGCCCACCACCGGCACGCCTGAGACACCCACGCCAGCTCAGCCCGGCGCGTCAGGCAATGCCAGCAAAGTGGGCATTATTGATTCGGGGTTATCGCCCGATCGCAGTGAAGTTAATTACGCCAATGTGCAGTTCACCAGCTACGTTGGCGGCGGTAGCAGTTTGAATGATAACCAGGGCATTAACGGTCACGGCACCGTGGTGGCGCTGACGTTATTGGGCCTGTCGCCGGGTAGCGCACTGTATGTGGCGCAGGCATCGCAAAACAATATTTTTCAATACGACGATACCGCGCGAGCGGTGAGCGGCCTGCTGAGCCAGGGCGTGCGGATTTTCAATATGTCGTACGCCTCCAGCGAACGTTTAACCACCGCGCAGGCGTTAACCGATGCGCAGCCACACTATCAGGTACTGGTGCAAAGCATGCGTGAGATTGCGGCGGCTAACGGCCTGGCGGTGGTGATCACCGGCAATGGCGGCACCGCCACACCTTCTCCTAACGCCCAACTGCCGCTGATTTATCAGGACAGCGCGCTGCAAAAGAACATGCTGGCGGTCACCGGCGTGATGGACAGCACCTCATACGACACGGCGAACCGCGCGGCCTTAACCGGGCCGTTTGATGCCTGCGGCAACGCTGCCGCATGGTGCCTGAGCGCACCGGGTTACAGCGATTATCGTTTTCAGAATAGCGACGGCACCTGGGTGAATGCGCGTAGCTACGGCACCTCATTTGCCGCACCGCGCGCTGCAGCGGCGGCTTCGCAAGTGTTGCAGCGCTTTCCGTGGATGAGCGGCTACAACCTGCAGCAAACGCTGTTGACCACCGCCACTTATCATAGCGATGCGTATGCAGGCGCTGCGGATAGCGCCAACGGGCGGCCTTACAACGATACCTTCGGCTGGGGCGATCTCAACCAGGCGAAAGCACTGAACGGTCCGGCGATGTTTTGGGCCAATGATTTTCACGCCAGCCTGGATGCGGGCAGCTATGTCTTCTCGAATGCCATCAGCGGCGATCGCGGTCTGATCCTTGACGGCGCGAATAATGGCGGCGTGCTGCAGTTGACCGGCAACAACAGTTACCTCGGCCAGACCAGTGTCTCGGCCAATACATTGCTTATTGATGGTGCGATTGCCGGCAGTGCCAACGTCAGCGGCAGCGGCATCCTGGGTGGCAGCGGCGTGATTGGCGGCAGCTTGCTCAATCAGGGATCGGTTAACGGCGGCTTGCAGGTGCACGGCGATTACCAGCAACGCAGCAATGGCGTGCTGAATATCGCGCTGAACAGTCCGCTGCGCGTCGCGGGCCATTCGACGCTGGACGGCACGCTGAACCTTGCGCCACCGTCATCGACCTATGTGGTGAAACAGCAGGAAACGCTGCTGACCAGCGATGCGGGCGTCAGCGGCCAGTTCAGTCAGGTCAACACCGGCATGTTTCTTGATGGTTCGGTCAGCTACAACGCCAACAGCGTCACCGGCCAACTGACGCGTAAAAATACTGCGGCAGCAGCGGCAGCGCTGGGCATCAACGGCGCCAGCACCCAGCAAACGGCCGTGAATCTGGAGCAGGCATTTAGCGTGGCGGATAGCTGGCAGCTACAGGGATCGCTCAGCAGTGCGCAGCAGTCGGCGCTGGGCGCGGCCGGCGCGTTCCAGACGCTGGCGGATGCCAGCAGTGCGCAGGCTGCCATCAATTCCCTTTCCGGTCAGGCGCACGCCTCCAGCAATGCGGTGCTGTTTAACGCGCTGGATTATCAAAGCCGCCTGTTAAGCAACCGTATCGCCGACGCCAGCGCCGACAATCGTTACGGTTTCTGGATCGAAAGCGGTCAACTGCGCGGTTCACTAGATCAGGCGGGCTACCTCGGTACCGATTATCGCAACACCCTTACTGCGTTGGGCGTAGATAGCGATTTAGGCGTTTCTGGTCTGCGCGTGGGCGTGGCGTGGACGCAGAACCAGATCGATTCCACCTACGACCAAACCGGCGGCACCAGCCGTAATCGCCTGCAAGGCGCGATGCTGTATGGTCGCTACGATTTGACGCCAGAATGGTATCTGCAGGGCAATCTAAGCTATCAACATGGTCGCGATGAGTTAAAACGCCTGATATTACTGGATGAAGCTTCGCCGGTGTCATCGACCACCAGTAGCAATAGCTGGCAGACGGCGCTGCAGAGCGGTTATCGCTGGACAATTGTGGATAATTATCGCCTCGAACCGTATCTCGGCTGGCGTGAAACCGGGCTGGATACCGGTGCGTTTGAGGACAAAGGCAGCGCGTTTGGTCTGAATGGTGACGGCGACAGCTATCGACGTAGCGTCGGTTATAGCGGTTTGAGTATCAGCGCACGGCAGGATTGGTCGGCTGGATTGTGGAGCATGCTGAGTCTGTATGGCGAATATCAGTACGCGTTCAACAATCCGTCGATGGATGTCAGCGCGCGCTGGGGTGGCTTTGGCGATGACCAGAACCGTTTCACGATTCCCGGTATGCAGCTCGATCGCCGGTCGCAGTGGTTGGGCGTGCGGTTGGATGTGGCGCAGACGTCTCGTGCGCGCCTGTTCCTGCGCGCCGACCAGCACTTCGCCGATCGCGGTGACGAGAAAGTGCTGCGCGGCGGTGTGGATGTGAGTTTCTGAGTGCTGCGCACCCAACGGTGTAGGGTCGCCATTCATGGCGACCTCACGCACCTTACATCGGCCAGATATGATCGATGATCAACTGCACCGAACGGTTACCACGATACTCGTTAATATCCAGCTTGTAGGCCAGCTGCACCTGACGCACGCTGCTGTCTGGCCACAGCGTGGTATCCACGTTGAAGGCAATCCCATCTAACAGCGGGCCGCCGCCGAGCGGCTCGACCATCACTTTTAAATGGCGCTCGCCCACTAACCGCTGTTGTAGCAGCTTGAACTTGCCATCGAACACCGGCTCCGGGAACGCCTGGCCCCACGGACCGGCTTCTCGCAGCATTTCGGCGGTGTGCAGCGTAAACTCCTGCGCATGCAGTTCGCCGTCCGACCAAACCACGCCCTGCAGCGCTTCGCCATCCAGCCACTCATCAATCAACGCGGCAAAACGCGCACGGAACTCCTCGTACTTCGCGGTTTCCAGTGACAATCCGGCGGCCATGGCGTGACCACCAAATTTGATCATCAAACCCGGGAACAGCGTGTCGAGACGCTCCAGTGCATCGCGCAGATGCAAACCGGCAATCGAGCGGCCAGAACCTTTCAGCGTGCCGTCTCCGGCAGGCGCGAAAGCGATCACCGGACGATGAAAGCGCTCTTTTAATCGCGACGCCAGAATTCCGACCACGCCCTGATGCCACTCTGGATGGTAGAACGCCAGACCCAGCGGCAGATCGGTGTGCTGGCGCTCCAGCTCATCGCACAGCGCCAGCGCTTCGCTCTTCATGCCCTGCTCAATCTCTTTGCGCGTCTGATTCAGCGCATCGAGCTCATTGGCCAGCATGCGCGCCTCGGAGATATCTTCGGTGAGCAGCAACGCCACGCCAACCGACATATCGTCCAGACGACCGGCGGCATTAAGACGCGGACCGACAGCAAAACCGAGATCGCTGGCAGCAAGTTGACGCGCATCGCGATTGGCAATCTCCAACAGCGCGCGAATCCCGGCGCGGCATTTTCCGGCGCGGATACGGCTCAAACCTTGCCACACCAGAATGCGGTTGTTGGCATCCAGCGGCACCACATCGGCTACGGTGCCCAGCGCCACCAGATCGAGCAGTTCCGCCAGGTTTGGCTCGGCGCGGCTATCGCTAAACCAGTTTTGCTGACGCAGATGCGCACGCAGCGCCAGCATCAGATAGAAGGCTACGCCAACACCCGCCAGCGAACGTGAAGGGAATTCGCTGTCGTTGAGATTCGGGTTCACAATCGCTTCGGCGGCGGGCAAGGTTTCGCCCGGCAAGTGGTGATCGGTAACCAGCACCGGAATGCCGTGCTGATGCGCGGTATCGACTCCAGCATGTGATGAGATGCCGTTGTCGACGGTGAGAATCATCTCCGCACCGCGCGCTTTGGCCTGCTCGACCACTTCCGGACTTAAGCCGTAACCATCTTCGAAACGGTTTGGCACCAGATAATCAACGTTGCCACCAAGGCTGCGCAGCGCCAGCACGGTTAACGCGGTGCTGGTGGCGCCATCGGCATCGAAATCGCCTACCACCACGATGCGCTTGCCTGCCAACAGCATCTGATGCAGCAGCGTCACGGCGGCTTCGATGCCGCCCAGCGTTTGCCACGGCAGCAGATGTTTAGCGCCGCGCTCCAGTTCCAGCGCCTGTTTCACGCCGCGTTGCAGATACAAGCGGCGCAGCAAAGGGGGCAAATCAGCGGGTAGGCTGGCTTCGGTCTCGGCTTCGCGCCGACGCAATTCAACAGAATGCATCACTGTGCGTTAACCGCCACGCTTCTGGCCGTCAAGCACCTGCTTCAGCTCTTGCGGTCCCTGATAGCCAGGAATCATCATGCCGCTGTCCGTGAGAATGGCTGGCGTGCCCTGAATGCCAAACAGGATGCCGAGTTTGTACTGCTGCTCGATATTGATTTTGCAGGTCGCTGGCGCATCCATCTGCGGCGCATCGCCTTTCATCGCTGCATCGAAAGCTTTGTTACGATCGGCGCTGCACCAGATGGCGCGCATGGCTTTTTCAACCTGGCCGTTGAGACCTTCACGCGGGAAGGCCAGATAGCGCACGGTGATGCCGAGCGCGTTGTAGTCGGCCATCTGCTCATGCAGCTTGCGGCAGTAGCCGCAGGTGATGTCGGTGAACACGGTGATCACGTGCTGCTCTTTTGGCGCTTTGTAGACAATCATGTCAGGTGCCAGCGCCGTGACTTTTTTGTCCAGCAGCTGATTGGTGACGTTGACCGGTTGGCTGCCGCTGACATCATACAGCGGCCCCTGAATCATGTGTTTGCCGTCTTCGGAGACGTAGAGCACGCCGCTTTCGGTCAGCACCGTTTTGATGCCCGGCAGCGGTGACGGCTGGATTTCAGCCTGCTGCAATCCCAGTTTTTTCAGCGTTTGCTGAATGGCGTTGTCATCGGCATGCGCCAATCCAGTGAATGCACTGACCAGCAGAGCCAGCATCGTTAGCTGCTTTTTCATCTTAAATCCTTGTTACCGCATCTCAAGCGCGCGGATGATGCTGTTGATGTAACAGACGCAGGCGCTCAGTGGCGACGTGCGTATAAATTTGAGTGGTCGAGAGGTCGCTGTGGCCCAGCAACATCTGTACGACGCGCAAATCGGCGCCATGGTTCAGTAAATGTGTGGCAAATGCGTGGCGCAGCACGTGCGGCGACAGCTTTTCGCTATCGATACCGGCAAGGGTCGCATAGTGTTTGATGCGATGCCAGAAGGTCTGCCGCGTCATTTGCTGTGCGCGCTGGCTGGGAAACATCACGTCCAGCGTTTGCCCGTTGAGCAGCCACGGCCGACCATGTTCCATATAGTA
The DNA here is from genome assembly GCF_026130245.1 of Pantoea sp. JK. NCBI lineage: Bacteria > Pseudomonadati > Pseudomonadota > Gammaproteobacteria > Enterobacterales > Erwiniaceae > Pantoea > Pantoea sp. JK. Next base: position 465,625 of record NZ_JAINFN010000003.1, on the reverse strand, counting down.
TTCAATCCAGTACACCGCCTCTTCACCTAACGGCACAAGGCGCTCTTTGTTGCCTTTACCGATCACGCGCAACACACCCTGACGCAGGCTGATATCGCTGATGGTTAAGCCCACCAGCTCCGTCACGCGTAAACCGGTGGCGTACAGCAATTCCAGCATCGCCTTGTCACGCAGTTCAAGCGGCACATCAATACTCGGCGCCTGCAACAAGCGTTCGACCTGGTTTTCACTGAGATCTTTCGGCAGACGCTGCGGCAGTTTCGGTGCCGACAGCAGCGCGCTGGGATCGTCACTGCGCAATTTTTCCCGATAGAGATATTGGCACAAGCGGCGAATGGCGCTGAGGGTGCGCGCCGAGCTGGTGGCTTTGTAACCTCCCTCAACGCGTTCGGCGAGAAACTGCTGCAAATCAAGCGCTTCCAGCGTTAAGAGCGTGCGATCGTGGTGATGCAGCCAACCGGTGAGCGTTTGCAGATCCTGCCGATAAGAGGCGAGCGTATTTTGCGCCAGATTACGCTCAATCCAAAGCGCATCCAGAAACTGTTCGATCAGATCGCTGTCCTGCACTGTACTCTCCGCCCGTGTGAAATCGTGCTCATTATGCCTGAAAGTAGCCTGCTTCTGGTACAATTGCCCCCGAGTCAGTTTCAGACAGAGCATTAATTGCATGAATATCGGTTTGTTTTATGGTTCGAGCACCTGCTACACCGAGATGACGGCGGAGAAGATCCGCGACTTTATCGGTGAAGAATTAGTCACGCTGCACAATTTGAAAGATGACGATCCGTCGCTGATGGAGCAGTACGATTTGCTGATCCTCGGTATTCCGACGTGGGACTTCGGTGAATTGCAGGAAGATTGGGAAGCGATTTGGCCGCAGATTCCGGCGCTGAACTTGCGCGGGAAAATCGTGGCGCTGTACGGCATGGGCGATCAGGGCGAATACGCCGAATGGTTCCTGGATGCGCTCGGCATGCTGCACGAACTGTTGCAGCCGATGGGCGTGCAGTTTGTGGGTTACTGGCCGCTGGAAGGCTATGAGTTTACCAGCAAAAAACCGCTGACCGCAGATGGCTCGCAGTTTGTCGGCCTGGCGCTTGACGATGTTAACCAGTTCGAACAGAGCGATGAGCGCGTCGAACAGTGGTGTGAACAGATTCTGACGGAAACCGCAGCGCTGCTTTAAGGCAGCGTTTGCCCCTCGCGCAGAAAACAGCAGGCGCGTAACGTGCGCCATTCACCGGGCGGCAGGTTGTCGTGCATCAACCACAGCCGCCAGCGCTTCCCCTGCTGGTTACGCAACACCAGCAAAACGCCATACGGTAACCAATCTGCCCTGCGTTCTGCTCGCCAGCGCACGCCGCGCCACAGCCAATTGCCCTTCATGTCTAGCGCCAGACGACCTACGCGCTGCACCAAACGGCGCTCGTTGCGCCAGCATTCTGCCAGCAGCAGCACTAACACCGGCGCTTTGCTCCACGCCCACGCCTCAGGCCACTCAAGCGCCAGCAGCAAACCGGCGCACAGCAGCGAGAGCGTCACATTCAGTGCGCGCGCACTGCGTGACGCCCGCAGATTACATTGCCACCGGACCGCGTTCACGGTTGCGCTGCTGAATCAGTTTCACCATGCGTTTGAACTCGGGATCGACCGGTTCACCGTGATTCATTAACCAGTTGAACAGATCGGGATCGTCACTCTTTAACAGCGCGATAAACACCTGCTTATCGGTGTCGTCCAGCGAATCATATTCGAATTTGAAAAACGGCATGATAGCGATATCCAGCTCCAGCATGCCGCGACGGCATGCCCATTGGACGCGGGCTTTGTCGTTAATTTCCATGTCTCAGGTTCCATGACTAAAAACAGTGGCGCTCAGTGTACCTGCTTTTTTTTCTCGCTGCAGGCGCTGTGCTTATCCCTGTGCAATGCCTCGGCATTACATCCCCCAGTTTGCAATGGGTATCACGCGATTTGTGCGCCATATTCAGTAAACAGGTTGCAAAGCCGCACTGCTCTTTTACCATTGCAACCTATTACATCATTAATCAGGAAAGAGACATGTCGATTTTTACCCTTCCACCTCGCCAGCCTGCTGCATCGTCACGCCTGCCTTTGACCCTGATTTCGCTCGACGAATGGGCGCTGGTAAAGGTGCAGGGCAATGACAGCACGTCTTATCTGCAAGGTCAGCTGACGCTGGATGTCGCGGCGATGGGCGAGACGCAACATCGTCCTGCCGCGCACTGCGATGCCAAAGGAAAAATGTGGAGCAACATTCGTCTGTTCCATCGCACCGAAGGTTACGCGTACGTGGTGCGCCGCAATCTGCGTGAGCAGCAGCTTACCGAACTGAAGAAATACGCTGTGTTCGCCAAAGTCACCCTCGTTGCGGATGATGAAGCGGTGCTGCTGGGCGTTGCCGGTTTCCAGGCACGCGCCGCGCTGGCGGGCGTGTTCAGCACGCTGCCGGATGCCGAAAAGCCGGTGGTGCAGCAAGGTGACAGTACGCTGCTGTGGTTTGCCCAGCCAGCCGAACGCTTCCTGCTGGTGACCACGTCAGAACAGGCGAATGCGCTGAAAGAAAAACTGGCGGGCGAAGCGCAGTTCAACGACAGCTTGCAATGGCTGGCACTGGATATCGAAGCGGGCATTCCGGTGATTGAAAGCGCCACCAGCGCGCAGCTGATCCCACAAGCTACCAACCTGCAGGCGCTGGATGCGATCAGCTTCAAAAAAGGCTGCTACACCGGCCAGGAGATGGTGGCGCGGGCCAAATTCCGCGGCGCTAACAAACGCGCACTCTATTGGCTGGCGGGCAAAGCCAGCAAAGTGCCGGACGTTGGCGGTTCGATGGAGCTGCAGATGGGCGATAAATGGCGCCGCACCGGCACGGTATTGAGCGGTGTGCAGCTGGATGACGGCAGCGTTTGGGTGCAGGTGGTGATGAACAACGATTTGGAGCCGGAAAGCGTACTGCGCGTGGAAGGCGATGAAAGTGGCAAGTTGACCATTCAACCACTGCCGTATTCATTGGCAGAATAATTGCGCACCAAGCCCGCAGGGTCGCCATTCATGGCGACCTGAATCGAACTTACATCACATAAAAATAAATCGCGCAGAAGTGCAGCAAGCTGCCGCCGAGCACAAAACCATGCCAGATGGCGTGACTGTAAGGAATGCGGCGTGAGACGTAGAAAATCACCCCCAGCGAATAAACAATCCCACCGGCAGCCAGCAGCCAAATCCCGCCCGGCGACAGTTTGATCGCCAGCTGATAAATCACCACCAGCGACAGCCAACCCATACCAAGATAAGTCACCAGCGACAGCGCTTCAAAGCGATGAGCAAAGGCGATTTTGAACAGGATACCGGCCAGCGCCAGACTCCAAATCACCACCATCAAACCTTGTGCCAGCGGCGAATTGAGCCCCACCAACAAGAACGGCGTATAAGTGCCGGCAATCAACAGATAGATGGCGCAGTGGTCAAATTTCTTTAGCCAGTATTTGGCTTTTTGATGGGGAATGGCGTGATACAGCGTTGAGGCGAGATAGAGCAAAATGATGCTGCCGCCGTACAGGCTGTAACTGGTGATCGCGGTGATGTTAGCTTGGGATTCAACGGCTTGTGTCAGCATTAACACCAGCCCGATAATACCGAAAATGCAGCCGATTCCGTGGCTGATACTATTGGCAATCTCTTCTGCCAACGAGTAGCCCTGGGCAATAACTGGGGTTTGTACCATGAAGTGATTCCTGAACAACGGAAAAAGCAAGTGTGCTATTTCTGAGCAACCAGAGTAACCGGGATAATTTTCAGAGTACACATGTACGCTAAATTAAATCTGTGAGTGGGTGTGACAGGTGAGAGATTGATTAAGTCGGTCGCCATGAATGGCGACCCTACGGGGATTTGGAGGGTTTTATACGTAAAGGATCATCGTTTTTGGGTTTTGTAGGGTCGGTATTTATGCCGGCCTGATTAATTATCGCCCGCCAGCCGCATCAATAAAGGTGCCCGTCACATACGACGCGGCATCGCTCGCCAGCCAGACAATCGCTGCAGCAATCTCTTCGGCCTGACCGCCGCGTCCCATTGGCAACATGCTTGCCAGCCGATCGACTCGGTCCGGCTCGCCGCCATCGGCGTGCATGTCGGTATAAATAAGGCCAGGGCGCACGCTGTTGACGCGAATACCCTGCGCCGCCACTTCCAGCGACAAACCTTTGGTCAGCGTATCCATCGCCCCTTTCGAGGCGGCGTAATCCACATATTCACCTGGCGCACCCAGACGGGATGCGGCGGATGACACGTTGACGATGGCACCACCTTTGCCGCCATGATGCGTACCCATGCGTTTCACCGCCTCACGACAACAGATGAACGTGCCGGTAACGTTAGTGGCGAACACGCGTTGAATACGTTCGGCATCCAGATCTTCCACCCGGCATTGGGTAAACAAAATACCGGCATTATTCACCAGCACACGCAGTTCGCCCTCTTGCTGATCCAACTCGGCAAACATACGCATAACCTGCGCTTCATCGGCGATATCGGCCTGCAGCGCAATCGCACCGCCGCCCTGCGCTTCAATCTCTGCCACCACGCTTGCCGCTTCGGCTTGACGCTGGCGATAGTTGATCGCCACGCGATAACCCGCCTGCGCCAACAATAACGCGGTTGCGCGGCCAATCCCACGACTACCACCGGTAATCAAAGCCAGATCCATTTTTGCCTCCAAAAAAAAGGGCCGAACAGTCGGCCCTTTCATAAATACTTCCCGTAACTTTAGCCTAAATATATTCGCTCATTGGTACACACGAACAGAAGACATTGCGGTCGCCAAATACATCATCCAGACGTTTCACCGTCGGCCAGTATTTGTTAGCGCTGCCAGCCGGGAACACCGCCAGTTCGCGGGTGTACGGATGCGCCCAGTCGCCAACGATTTCTGTCTGCGTGTGCGGTGCGTTCACCAGCGGGTTATCTTCCAGCGGCCATTCGCCATCGGCAACGCGATCGATTTCCATGCGGATAGCCAGCATCGCATCGATAAAGCGATCCAGCTCGATTTTGCTTTCCGATTCCGTTGGTTCAACCATCAGCGTTCCCGCCACCGGGAATGACATGGTTGGCGCGTGGAAACCGTAATCGATCAGACGCTTAGCAATATCCAGCTCGCTAATACCGGTCTGCTCTTTCAACGGACGAATGTCGAGAATACATTCGTGCGCCACGCGGCCATCGCGGCCCGCATACAGAATCGGATAAGCAGATTGCAGACGGCTAGCGATATAGTTGGCGTTCAGAATCGCCACCGAACTGGCTTGTTTCAGACCTTCTGCGCCCATCATGCGGATATACATCCAGCTGATTGGCAGAATCGATGCACTACCGAACGGAGCAGCAGAAACCGCGCCCTGCTGCGTCAGCACGCCATCAATTTGCACTACGCTGTGACCCGGCACGAACGGCGCCAGATGCGCTTTCACGCCGATTGGGCCCATGCCTGGACCGCCACCGCCGTGCGGAATGCAGAAGGTTTTGTGCAGGTTAAGGTGCGATACGTCCGCGCCGATGTAACCCGGCGTGGTGATACCAACCTGCGCATTCATGTTGGCGCCGTCGAGATACACCTGGCCGCCGTGCTGATGCACGATCTGGCACACTTCGCGGATGGTTTCTTCGTAAACGCCGTGCGTTGACGGATAGGTCACCATGATGCACGACAGCTGCTCACCGACCTGTGCGGCTTTCTCACGCAGATCGCCAAGGTCGATGTTGCCTTGTTTATCGCAAGCCACCACCACCACCGACATGCCCGCCATCTGCGCCGATGCCGGATTGGTGCCGTGCGCCGAGCTTGGGATCAGGCAGACATTACGTCCACCTTCGTTGCGGCTTTCGTGGTAACGACGAATCGCCAGCAGACCCGCGTATTCACCCTGTGCGCCCGAGTTGGGCTGCATGCACAGCGCATCGTAGCCGGTCAGCTGCACCAGCCATTGCGACAGCTGGCCAATCATCTGCAGATAACCCGACGCCTGCTCAGCCGGGCAGAACGGATGCAGTTCGGCGAATTCCGGCCAGGTGATCGGGATCATCTCCGCCGCAGCGTTGAGTTTCATGGTGCACGAACCGAGTGGGATCATCGCCTGGTTCAGTGCCAGATCCTTTTTCTCCAGGCTGTGCATGTAACGCATCATCTCAGTTTCGCTGTGATGACGGTTGAACACCGGATGCGTCAGGAAAGCGCTCTCACGCACCTGACCGGCCGGAATCGCGCTGTTTTCCGCAGCAACAGCGGCATCCAGCGCATCAATATCCTGGCCGTGAGCATCACCCAGCAGAATCGCGAACAGCGCCAGCACATCTTCACGTGCGGTGGTTTCATCCAGCGTAATGCCGACGGCATTGTGGATATCGCTGCGCAGGTTGACGCCAAAGCTCTGCGCACGGTTCAGCACCGCCGCTTTATCAGCCACTTCAACCGTCAGCGTATCGAACCAGCTGTTGTGACGAAGCTTCAAACCACCGTTTTGCAGGCCTGAAGCCAGAATGCTGGTCAGACGGTGAATACGGGATGCAATGCGTTTCAGGCCAACCGGACCGTGATACACCGCATAGAGACCGGCGATATTTGCCAGCAGCACCTGAGATGTACAGATATTGGAGTTGGCTTTCTCACGACGGATATGTTGCTCGCGGGTTTGCATCGCCATGCGCAGCGCGGTGTTACCGGCGGCATCGCGTGATACACCAATGATACGGCCAGGCATCGAGCGTTTATGCTCGTCGCGGCTGGCGAAGAACGCGGCGTGTGGTCCGCCGTAACCCATCGGCACGCCGAAACGCTGGGCAGAACCGAAGACGATATCTGCGCCCTGCTTGCCTGGCGCTTCTAACTGCACCAGCGCCATGAAATCTGCGGCTACGCTCACCACCACTTTGCGGCTTTTCAGCTCGGCAATCAGTGCGCGGTAATCGTGCACTTCACCGTGCGTGCCAACCTGTTGCAGCAACACGCCGAACAGATCGTCGTGATCTAATACCTTATCAGCACTATCAATAATCAGTTCAAAACCAAAGGTTTCTGCGCGGGTGCGCACCACATCCAGCGTCTGTGGATGAATGTCATTGGCGATGAAGAATTTGCTGGCGGTTTTCAGTTTGCTGACGCGCTTGGCCATCGCCATCGCTTCGGCTGCAGCGGTCGCTTCATCCAGCAGTGACGCGGAAGCGATATCCAGACCGGTCAGATCCAGCGTCAGGGTTTGGAAGTTCAGCAGCGCCTCAAGACGGCCCTGTGACACTTCTGGCTGATACGGCGTATATGCGGTGTACCAGCCTGGGTTTTCCAACATGTTACGCAGGATAACCGGCGGTGTAATCACCGCGCTGTAGCCCATGCCGATCCAGGATTTGTAGCGTTGGTTCTGACTGGCAATGGCTTTCAGCTCTGCCAGCGCTTGCTGCTCGGTCGCGGCGTCGCCCACTGCCGGCGGGCCAGGCAGTTGGATATCGGCAGGCACGATAGAACTGATCAATGAGGAGAGCGAACTGGCACCGATCGCTTTCAGCATTAAGTCCTGTTGTTCCTGCGTAGGACCGATGTGGCGCTCAATGAAAGCACCGTTGTGTTCAAGCTGGCTGAGAGTCTGGGTCATTTGCAGTAAATCCTGAATCGGGCTGGGTTACAAAAATGGCGTTAAATCAGGCAGATAAAAAAGAAGGTGGCGCAGCGCGTCACCTTCTAAAACTACCAGTTACTCGTCGATCGCGGCTTTGTAGGCATCAGCATCCAGCATGGCGTCGAGCTCTGACGCGTCGCTGGCTTTGATGCGGAACAGCCAACCATCGGCGTACGGCGCGCTATTCACCAGCTCTGGCGAATCGCCCAGTTGGTCATTCACCGCAACAATTTCACCGCTCAGTGGCGCATAGATGTCTGAAGCCGCTTTCACCGACTCCGCAACGGCGCAGTCATCACCGGCCGCGAAGGTAGCACCAACGTCTGGCAGATCGACAAACACCATATCGCCCAGCAATTCCTGTGCATGTTCGGTGATACCAACAGTAAAGGTGCCGTCGGCTTCTTTACGGACCCACTCGTGGCTATCGCGGTATTTCAATTCACTTGGCACATTGCTCATTGGCCATTTCTCCTGAAAAAAATTACTGGGCGACCGGCTTACCGGCGCGAACAAAAATCGGTTTGGTGACGTTTACTGGCATTTCACGGTTGCGGATTTCCACAATCGCCTGCTCACCAATTCCGGCTGGCACACGCGCCAGCGCGATGCTGTAACCCAGGGTTGGTGAGAAGGAACCACTGGTAATAATACCTTGCTGCGGCTGACCTTGTTGATCGGTGAAACGCACCGTTAAGCCGTTACGCAGCACGCCTTTTTCGGTCATCACCAGGCCAACCAGCTTCTCGGTGCCGTGCTCGCGCTGCGCCTGCAGGGCATCACGACCAATGAAATCGCGATCGGCAGGTTCCCAGCTGATGGTCCAGCCCATATTGGCGGCGAGCGGCGAAACGCCTTCATCCATCTCCTGACCGTACAGGTTCATGCCCGCTTCCAGACGCAGCGTGTCACGCGCACCAAGTCCTGCCGGTTTAACGCCTGCGGCCAACAGCTGCTGCCAGAAAGCGGCGGCCTCATTCGCAGGCATGGCAATCTCATAACCCGCTTCGCCGGTATAACCGGTAGTGGCGATAAACAGGTTTTCTGCCTGCACGCCAAAGAAGGGTTTCATGCCGTCAACGGCATCACGCTGAGCAGCGCTAAATAGCGTTTGTGCTTTCTGCTGCGCATTTGGGCCTTGCACCGCAATCAGCGCCAGATCGTCACGCTCGGTCAGTTCCACGCCGAACGGCTGCGCATGCTGTTTAATCCACGCTAAATCTTTCTCACGCGTGGCGGAGTTCACCACCAGACGGAAGAAATCTTCGCTCATAAAGTAAACAATCAAATCATCAATGACGCCAGCAGAGGCATTCAACATGCCGGTATAGAGGGCTTTGCCCGGTTGGGTCAGCTTGGCGACATCGTTCGCCAGCAGATAACGCAGGAATTCGCGGGTACGTGCGCCGCGCAGATCGACAATGGTCATGTGGGAAACATCAAACATGCCGGCATCGTTACGCACCGCGTGATGCTCATCCATTTGCGAGCCGTAATGCAGCGGCATCATCCAACCGTGGAAGTCCACCATGCGCGCACCGCTTGCCTGATGCTGTTCGAATAGAGGCGTTTGCTGAGTCATAACCATCCTGTGAATACAAGTGAGTGTGACGCGCCTGCGTCGCCTTCGCAGGCTGACGCAAACGTTCTCTTTATGCTGAAGTTATCACCTAATGCGGCAATTAACCATGAGGAAAACGAGGGCGAAACACTACCACCTTTCGATGAGCCACCGAACAGCCACCAGCATAAATCACTGCATTATTGTGATTAGCCTCGCACAAAATACGACTAAATTACTTTCACGCAGCAAATTGAGGGAATAGACGCCGCAGGTTTAAGAAATGGTCCGGCATGTGAAAAGTTATTGCATGAATTAATCTAATGCGAATTAAGGGGTAAAATTAGAATAAATCAAATGAGGCGCGATTGCGGTGCAGCGCTGCATCATTGCGGTGCAGCAAAGAAAACGGCGCCTATTTAGGCGCCGTTGGCAGAGATGATTAGCGTATCCAGCTGGGTAGATCGTTAAGCCCCATCGCCTGTTTTAGCATCAGCGGTTTGACGCCCGGCAAAGTATCGGCGAGCTTGAGGCCAACATCACGCAGCAGCTTTTTCGCCGGATGGGTACCGGCAAACAGTTCGCGGAAGCCTTGCATCCCCGCGAGCATCATCGCCGCGCTGTGCTTGCGGCTGCGCTCATAGCGACGCAGATAGAGATGCTGACCAATGTCTTTGCCTTCCTGATGCAGGCGGCGAATTTCACCAATTAATTCGGCTGCATCCATAAAACCAAGATTCACGCCCTGCCCGGCCAGCGGATGGATAGTGTGGGCGGCATCGCCGACCAGCGCTAAACGGTGCGCGGCAAAGTTACGCGCATAACGTGCCGTCAGCGGGAAAGTTTTACGTTCGCTCTCGACCTGACACAAGCCAAGACGCATATCAAACGCCACCGACAGTTGCTGATTAAATAGCGCTTCCGGCATCGATTGCACGCGCGCCGCTTCCTGCGGCGAGAGCGACCAGACGATTGAGCATAAGTGCGGATCCTGCATCGGCAGAAACGCCAGAATACCGTCGCCATGGAACACCTGACGCGCAATGGCGTCATGCGGCATATCGGTGCGGATATTTGCCACCAGCGCGTGATGCTCGTAATCCCAGAAGGTCAGCGGAATATCCGCTTTGTCACGCAGCCACGAATTCGCGCCGTCGGCAGCAACCAGCAAACGGGCGCTCATCATGCTGCCATCTTGCAGCGTAATAAAGGCTTCGTTGTCGCCAAATGCCACTTGCTGCAACTGCGCCGGGGCAAACAGCGTGATATCGCTGCTCTGACTGGCACGCTGCCACAACGCACTATGAATCACTTCATTTTCAATGATATGACCGAGATGCGATAAGCCCTGCTGCTCATCATCAAAGCTGATCGAACCGAAGCTGTCCTGATCCCACACTTCCATGCCGTGATAGGCACTGGCACGCAGCGCCAAAATGCTCGACCAGACATCGAGCTTTTGCAGCAGACGTTCGCTGGCAGCGTTGATGGCGGAGACGCGAATCGACGCCTTGGCCGCCGGATCAAACTGTGGCTCGGGTGCTTTTTCCAGCACGGCAACGCGTAAGCCGCTACCTTGTAGTCCGCAGGCGACGGCCAAACCCACCATGCCGCCTCCGGCAATTGCCACATCAAAAGTTTGCATTGCTGCCCCTCAATTCGTGCTTAACGCTTAACCCAGCCGAGCGTGCGCACGGCAAGTGGATTTCGTAGCCAAGGCAGATGGTCCATCGCCACCAGCCCAAGATTTCGTCCTGCTACCAACGGCGCATAGCGGTTAGCAAACAGTCGGACTAAACCGTCAGTGACGCCAATAGTGGCGGCACGATCGGGCTGACGTCGCGCGGCAAAATGCTGCAATACCGCGAAACTGCCGGGATCTTGTTGCTGACGATGTGCGCCCGCCAGCGTTTCTGCCAGTGACATCACATCGCGCAAACCCAGATTGAAGCCTTGTCCGGCAATCGGATGCAGCGTTTGTGCCGCGTTGCCCACCAGCGCCAGACGATGCGTCACCTGACGTTCAGCGGTTTGCAGCGCCAGCGGATAATGCTCGCGTTGACCGGTATGCGTGAAACGCCCCAACCGCCAGCCAAATGCGCGCTGCAGTTCTTGCAGGAAGGTGGCATCGTCCCACTGCTTAACCGTTGCTTGCGCCTCAAGCGGATGGCACCACACCAGCGACATGCGGTTGCCGGACATCGGCAACAGCGCCAGCGGGCCGTGTTCGGTAAAGCGCTCAAAGGCGCGGCCCTGATGCGGTAACTGCGTCGACACGTTGGCAATCACCGCCAGCTGCTGATAATCGTCGCGCTGCCAGGTGATGCCGCAGGACGCGCCTAAAGGTGAACGCGCACCGTCGGCGGCCACCAGTAATGCGCCTTCCAGTTGTTCGCCGCTGTTCAGCGTGACCTGCACGTTATCTGCGGTGCGTGATACCGAAGTTACGCGATCCGGGCAGCGCAGCGTGACGCCAGGCGCTTTCTGCAGGCGTTGAAACAGTCGCTGGCCGACATCAAACAGTTCGACCACCTGGCCGAGCGCCGGAACCTGATGATCTTGCGCTTTAAGCGAAACAAAACCGGTATGACCGCGATCGGAAACGTGAATATCGGTAATTGGCGTGGCGCAATCGGCCAGCGAGCGCCACAGATCGATATCCGCTAACTGCTGACAGGTGCCTGCCGCCAGCGCAATCGCGCGTCCGTCGAAGCCAGGATGTGCGCGGCTATCGGGCTGGCTGCGTTCAATCAGCGTAACCGGCAGTTGGCCTTGCGTCAGATGTGAAATCGCCAGCGCAAGGGTCGCGCCGGTCATGCCGCCGCCGGCAATCAAAATGCTCATGCGTGACGTGCCGCCGCCATCAGAGCTTCAATCGCGTCGGCGTCTTTCACTACGCTGTCGGTGAGATTTTCGTTGCCGTCAGCGGTGATGACGATGTCATCTTCGATGCGAATGCCAATACCGCGATATTGTGGCGGCACTTTGGCATCTGGCGCGATATACAAGCCTGGCTCAACGGTCAGCACCATGCCCGGCTCAAGTAAGCGGTCGCGGCTTGGCGTGCCGTAATGGCCGACATCGTGCACATCCAGCCCCAGCCAGTGGCCCAAACCGTGCATGAAGAACGGACGATGCGCCTGCTCTTCAAACAGCGTATCGATGTTGCCATCCAGAATGCCGAGATCGACCAGCCCGGTGATCATGATGCGCACCACTTCGTCATTGACGTCATGGATGCTGATGCCCGGACGGAACATCGACAGCGCTTTGTAGAGCGAGGCCAGTACGATGTCGTAGATAGCGCGCTGCGGCTCGCTGAAGGTGCCGTTGACCGGGAAGGTGCGGGTGATATCGCCCGCGTAGCCGTGGAATTCACAGCCTGCGTCGATCAGCACTAAGTCGCCATCACGCATTTCACATTCGTTTTCGGTATAGTGCAGAATGCAGCCGTTTTCGCCAGAACCAACAATGGTGTTGTACGAGGGGAAACGCGCGCCGTGGCGATTGAATTCGTGATGAATTTCGCCTTCCAGCTGATATTCAAACATGCCTGGACGACAGGCTTTCATCGCTCGCGTATGCGCCAGCGCGCTGATTTTGCCGGCGCGGCGCAGAATCTCAATCTCTTCTGCGCTTTTGAACAGGCGCATTTCATGCACCCACGGACGCCAGTCGGTAACCGTATCCGGCGCACTGAGATTCTGACGGAAACCACGGCGCAGTTTTTCCAGCGCGCTGAACACCAGCTGATCGGCTTCTGCGTATTCGCCTTGCGCGTGGTAAACCACATCCAGCCCGTTAAGCAGTTGATGCAGCTGCTCGCCAATGTCATCCCACGGCAAGGCGCGATCGACACCCAGTTTTGCCGGTGCGGCATCCTGACCAAGGCGGCGACCAAACCAGATTTCGGCCGTCAGGTCACGCACGCGATTGAACAGCACGCTGTGATTGTGCTTGTCATCGCTTTTGATCAATACCAGCAGCGCCTGCGGTTCGTTAAAACCGGTGAAGTACCAGAAGTCACTGTTTTGCCGAAAGTTGTATTCGGTATCGTTGCTGCGCGTCACTTCAGGTGCAGCAAAAATCAATGCCGCGCTGCCTGGCGCCATGCGGGCAATCAACGCCTGACGACGTTGTTGAAACGTATCCAAGGTAATCATGTTTGCACTCCCTGTTGAAGACGGGCCACAACGCACCCGCATTGACGCGCTTAGTGTAACGTAGGCTTCTGTACTTCTGGTGCGGTTGGCTGATGCTGACGCGTGAAGGTGTCATGGCACAGCAGAGCGGCAACGCGCACGTATTCAATCACCTCTTCAAGCGACTGCTCCAGCTCTTCCTGATCTTCATCTTCGTCATAGCCAAGCTGTGCAATAGTACGCAGATCGTCAATCGCTTCGCCGGTTTCACCGGTCACTTTCTCCAGCTTAGGCTGAGTGACGCCCAAACCGAGCAGGAAGTGGTTTACCCAACCGGCCAGTGCATCCGCGCGATCGAATACCGTGATGTCATCATCTTCCGGCAACATCAGCTGGAACATAAAGCCTTCATCTTCCAGCGTGGTCGCCAGGCTTTCATGCAGCGCTTGCAACGGCTGAGACAGGCTCTGCGAAAACGCCATGCCTTCGTTGGTGAGATCGTGAACCATGGTTTTCCAGCTGGTATCCTGATTGCCGCCGCACAGGATCCCGGAAAGAAGACCATGCATTTCGGCTGGCGTCATGCCCACGCCCTGCTGTGAAAGGGCCGCGGCCAGCGCGTTGTAACTCGGCGTTGCGTTCTGTAAAGACATAAGCTTTGGTCGTCGTTGGCGGAATAAGTTCGTGTTATGCTACCACCAGGTGCCTCTGGGTTTCCAGAAAAGGGGTTGTAACTTATAACTCGGGTATATATAGTTTCGCACCTCCCAACCCATTGACCGGTAAGGGAGATGCGATCGAAGTAATCAGTTAGGATGGTGGCATGTCTGCACAACCAGTAGATATTCAAATTTTTGGTCGTTCGTTAAGAGTAAATTGCCCGCCTGAACAGCAAGATGCGCTGAATCTGGCCGCAGAGGATCTCAATCAACGGTTGCAAGATTTAAAAGTTCGCACTAGAGTCACCAATACAGAGCAGCTGGTGTTCATCGCCGCGTTAAACATCTGCCACGAGTTGGCACAAGAGAAAGGTAAGACGCGCGACTATGCAGCAAACATGGAACAACGTATCCGCATGCTGCAACAGACCATTGAACAAGCGTTAGTAGAGCAAGGTCGCATAACTGACCGCCAGGGCCCTAATTTTGAATAACACTTCATGGTCCTCATGCTAGAGTGACGGTGAAGTAAATTTTCTCTGAGATGTTTGCAAGCGGGCCAGTCCCCTGAGCCGATATTTCATACCAACAGAATGTGACGCTCCACAATTTGTGCGCATGCTCGGTCCGTCCGAGAAGCCTAATAGTTGTGACGGCATGTTCACCTTGAACCAAGGGTTCAAGGGTTACAGCCTGCGGCGGCATCTCGGAGATCTCCATTTAGTAGCAAGTCTGATTCCCCGGTTCGCATGATATAATCGCTTTTAAGAAGCGATTATTCCGGGGATTTAGATATCATGTCAGCGCCCTCACTTCTCGACCGTCAAGACATCCGACAGCATGTGCGCCACTTGCGCCGTAATCTCACATCTGAACAGCAAGAACAGGCCGCCGATCAGTTGGCTGAACACGCCATCAACATTGCGCCGATCGCTAATGCTCAACGCATTGCGCTGTTTTTGTCTGTCGATGGAGAGATCAATACCCGCCCGCTGATCGCCAAACTGTGGCAGCAAAAAAAACAGGTCTATTTACCGGTGCTTCATCCCTTCTCGCCGGGCAATCTGCTGTTTATCCGTTACACGCCAGAAACTTCACTCATGCCAAATAAACTTCGCATCCCGGAACCGCCGTTGGATATCACACAACTGGCAACGCTGGATCAACTCGATGTGATGCTGGTGCCGCTGGTGGCGTTTGACCATGCGGGTCAACGTTTGGGAATGGGTGGCGGATTTTACGATCGCACGCTGCAACACTGGCAGCAGCATGGTTTTCTTCCGGTGGGGATCGCACATGATTGCCAGCGCGTAGAAGCGCTGCCAGTCGCTGCATGGGATGTGCCGCTACCCGCGATACTGACGCCATCGAAACTGTGGCAATGGGAATCGTAAACAGGAAAAACAAAGGGCGCCGATGGCGCCCTGATTAATCAGTACAGCAGACGGGCGCGGATGGTGCCCGGAATCGCCTTCATCGCCTGCAGCGCTTTATCCGCTACATCTTTTTCCGCATCGATATCAATCACCACATAACCCATCACCGGCGTAGTTTGCAGATACTGAGCCGCGATGTTGATACCCTGCTCGGCAAAGATCAGGTTAATGGCCGTCAATACGCCTGGACGGTTTTCGTGGATGTGCAACAAACGGCTCGCGCTCGCTGCATGCATTGGCAGCGAGACTTCCGGGAAGTTAACCGCAGACAGCGTAGAACCGTTATCCGAATACTTCGCCAGCTTGCCAGCCACTTCGATACCGATGTTTTCCTGCGCTTCCTGTGTTGAACCACCAATGTGCGGCGTCAGAATCACGTTGTCGAACTCGCACAACGGAGAGTTGAATGGATCGCTGTTGGTGGCAGGCTCAACCGGGAACACGTCGATGGCGGCACCTGACAGATGTTTGTTCGCCAGCGCATCACACAGCGCCGGAATATCAATCACGGTACCGCGCGCGGCGTTGATCAGCAGCGCGCCTGGTTTCATCAGCGCCAGCTCTTCGGCACCAATCATGTTCTGGGTCGACTGGGTTTCAGGAACGTGCAGGCTCACCACGTCGCTCATGTTGAGCAGATCGGAGAGATGACGCACCTGCGTCGCATTACCCAGCGGCAGCTTGCTTTCGATATCGTAAAAGAACACGTGCATACCGAGGCTTTCTGCCAGCACACCCAGTTGCATGCCGATGTGGCCGTAGCCGATGATACCCAGTTTTTTGCCGCGTGCTTCGAACGAACCGTTGGCGACTTTATTCCAGATGCCACGGTGCGCTTTGGCGTTGGCTTCAGGAATGCCACGCAGCATCAGCAACATTTCGCCAATCACCAGCTCAGCCACTGAACGGGTGTTGGAGAACGGTGCGTTGAACACCGGCACGCCGCGTTTCGCCGCAGCACCGAGATCAACTTGGTTGGTACCGATACAGAAACAGCCGACTGCCACCAGCTTTTCTGCGGCAGCGAAGATCTCTTCGGTCAGTTGGGTACGGGAACGGATACCAATGAAGTGCGCATCGCGGATGGAGGATTTCAGCGACTCCGCATCCAGCGCCCCTTTGTGAAACTCGATGTTGGTGTAGCCTGCTGCACGCAGGTTTTCCAGCGCACTCTGGTGAACGCCTTCCACCAGCAGGAACTTAATCTTGTCTTTTTCCAGTGATACCTTTGCCATTTCCCGACCCTATTCAGAATT
Organism: Pantoea sp. JK; assembly: GCF_026130245.1. Classification (NCBI taxonomy): domain Bacteria; kingdom Pseudomonadati; phylum Pseudomonadota; class Gammaproteobacteria; order Enterobacterales; family Erwiniaceae; genus Pantoea; species Pantoea sp. JK. The sequence goes on along the minus strand of NZ_JAINFN010000003.1, from coordinate 448,877 downwards.
CAATGAGGACTACCATAAGGTAGCCTTCTGTCAAAATATCAAAAATTTCGTGCGCAGCAATACAAACGATTGCCTGGGAGCCAGCACGCGCCCACGCGGAGACAGCACAATGCCGTACAAAATCGTGACATCCTGAGTGGACGAAGTACGAACTCACTGCTGATGAATCTTTTGTGACATAAGTCACCAAATTTCAGCCTGGCGAGAAAAGATGTTTTGCGGATGGAAATAACCGGCGCATGACGCGCGCCGGACAGATCATTTTACGATGGTTTTCACACCGTCGGCGGTGCCAATCAGCGCGACATCGGCGCCACGTCCTGCAAACAGGCCAACGGTCACCACGCCAGGCAGCGCGTTGATGGTTTTTTCCAGTTCGATGGGGTCGAGAATTCGCAGATTATGCACGTCGAGAATAATGTTGCCGTTGTCGGTAATGACGTTCTGGCGATACTCCGGCAAGCCGCCGAGTTTAACCAGTTCACGCGCCACATAAGAACGCGCCATCGGAATCACTTCAACCGGCAGCGGGAAATTGCCCAGCACATCGACTTCTTTCGATGCATCGGCAATGCAGATGAATTTCTTCGCCACCGCCGCAACGATTTTCTCTCGCGTCAGCGCTGCGCCACCGCCTTTGATCATCTGCATCTGCGGATTGATTTCATCGGCGCCATCGACGTAAACCGACAGCTCATCAATTTCGTTGAGATCGAAGACGTGAATACCTAACGCTTTCAGTTTCTCTGTCGAGGCTTCCGAGCTGGAAACCGCACCTTCAATCTGATTCTTCATGGTGCCGAGTGCATCAATGAAATGCGCTGCCGTTGATCCGGTCCCTACGCCGACAATGGTGCCGGGCTCTACGTACTGAAGGGCTGCCCAACCTACCGCTTTTTTCAGTTCATCCTGGGTCATGGTATGTTTAAAACCTGTGCGACATCGAAGTGCGCGTAGTATAAAACAAGGCGCTGTAAAAAAGCGCGACTGTTAGACAGCCGATTTAACGCTTTGGAAGCCAGCCCGCAAAAATGCGCCGCAGCACAATTTGACAGTTTTATGGCATAGTAACGTCCACCCTGAACGAGAGAGAACAACAATGAAACGCCCGGATTATCGAACGCTTCAGGCGCTGGATGCTGTGATTCGCGAGCGCGGCTTTGAGCGTGCGGCACAAAAACTCTGCATTACCCAATCTGCGGTTTCGCAGCGTATTAAACAGCTGGAAAATTTATTTGGTCAGCCGCTGCTGGTGCGCACCGTGCCACCGCGCCCGACCGAGCAGGGACAAAAATTACTGGCGTTGTTACATCAGGTTGAACTGCTGGAAGAGGAGTGGCTGGGTGATGACAACGGTGGAACCACGCCGCTGTTGCTGTCGCTGGCGGTCAACGCCGACAGTCTGGCAACCTGGCTGCTGCCCGCGCTGAAAGATGTACTGGCCGATTCGCCGGTGCGCCTGAATTTGCAGGTAGAAGATGAAACCCGCACGCAGGAACGTCTGCGTCGTGGTGAGGTGGTCGGCGCGGTGAGTATTCAGCCACAGCCGCTGCCCAGCTGCTTAGTGGATCAATTGGGCGCGCTCGATTATCTGTTCTGCGCCTCGCCTGATTTTGCTGCACGTTACTTCCCAAATGGCGTGACGCGCTCTGCGCTACTGAAAGCGCCGGCGGTGGCGTTTGATCATCTGGATGATATGCATCAGGCGTTTTTACAGCAGAATTTTGACCTGTCGCCGGGCAGCGTGCCCTGCCATATCGTTAACTCGTCAGAAGCCTTTGTGCAGCTGGCGCGTCAGGGTTCGGTGTGCTGTATGATTCCGCATCTGCAGATTGAGCGCGAGCTGGCGCAGGGTGAGCTGGTGGATTTGACGCCAGGCCTGTATCAGCGTCGTATGCTGTACTGGCACCGGTTTGCGCCGGAAAGCCGCTTGATGCGCAGCGTCACCGATGCGCTGATTGCGCACGGACATCGCGTGCTGCGTCAGGATGTGTTGCCGCCGTAAAGATCAGGTCGCCTTTCATGGCGACCTGATCTACAGACTTACGGTGTATTCGGTTTGATTTCGAACACCACATCCACCTGATCGTCAAAGTGAATGCTCTGCTGCTCGTAAGTTTGCTGCGCGGTGGTATCAGCGGGTGCAGCGGCGGCTTTATACATGCGCGCCATCGGCATCGGTTGATAGTTCGCAACGTGGTAGCGGATGCTGTAAACCGAACCTAACTTGGCGTTAAATCCTTCTGCCAGCGCATTGGCCTGCTGTGTAGCATTGGCAATCGCCACTTTACGCGCTTTCTCTTTATAGCTGTCCGGATTCGCCACACCCAACTCGACGGAACGAATTTCATTCAGGCCAGATTTCAACGCGCCATCCAGCAGCTCGTTCAGCTTGTCCAGCTGACGCAGCGTCACCTGCACCTGACGCTCGGCACGATAGCCTTTCAGTACCGACTTACCTTCTTTGGTGTAATCGTACTCTGGTTGCGTACTGAGGTTTGCCGCATCAATATCTTTTTTCTCGATACCGTTCTTTTGCAGGAAATCGAAATATTGCGCCACGCGGTCATCAGCTTGTTTCTTCGCTTCTGCCGCGTCTTTCGACGAAACATTCACCACAATAGCGAGCGTCGCGAGATCTGGCGTGGCATCAACGCTTGCCTGTCCAGACGTCACCACATGCGGTCCATTCGGCAATTCGCCTGCCTGAACTAAACCGGACAGTGCGCCGGTGCTCATTACGGCGGCCAGCGCCAGTGCTTTCAGTTTCACGAAAGTCCTCCTTGAGGGATTCAATTAGCAGGTTGCCATTATGGCTAAACCCAAAACACATTAACATGTGTGCTTATCTGATTAGTAAACAGCTCAAAAGTTCGAGCAATCTCCTTTTTAACGTAGCCGCGATCGCAAATTCAGCTGTACGGATTCGCCTATTAAGCACTTATTCGTTTCTATTAAAGAAACACTTCTGGGTTCGGGAGAGTTGCCAATGACAGAACAGCCGCTTAGCCAAACAGCCGTCAGCGTTCGCGCTGGACGCACGCGCTTTCTGATGCTCGCTCTGGTATTTATTAATATCATTATCAATTACATGGATCGTACTAACCTGTCGGTTGCCGCTACCGCAATGGCGGGCGAACTGCGCTTCACGCCGATGGAGATGGGATTGATCTTCTCTGCTTTCGGCTGGATCTACGCTGCACTGCAGATCCCCGGCGGCTTCCTCATAGACCGCCTTGGCGCGCGCGTGGTCTATGGCGTCGGTTTATTTGCCTGGTCATTGATTACCGCGCTGCATGCGCTTGCCAACAGCTTTGGCGCACTGTTTGGTCTGCGGCTCGGCGTGGGAGCGTTTGAAGCGCCGGTGATGCCCTCCAATAATCGGGTAATTTCCAGCTGGTTCCCGGAGCAAGAGCGCGCCAGTGCGATCGGTATTTACTCCTCAGCGCAGTTTGTCGGCCTCGCCTGTATGACGCCGCTGCTGTTTCATCTGCAGGATGCATTTGGCTGGCGCGGGCTGTTTTTGATTACCGGAGTCGCGGGGATGATTTGGGCGCTGGTGTGGTATTGGCTCTACCGCGAGCCAAATCAGCATCAAGGCGTGTCCGAAGCTGAGCTCAACTATTTGCGCGACAACGGTGCGCTGCTGGAGAGTCGGCAGAATACGCAGCAACCCAAAGCGCGCTGGAGTGATTTGGCGCAGATGTTCCGCAGCCGAAAATTGGTCGGCATCTATATCGGCCAGTTCACCATTTCTGCCACCTTCTGGTTCTTCCTCACCTGGTTCCCGACCTATCTGGTTGAGTATCGCCACATGGGCTTCATCAAAAGCGGATATGTGGCTTCGGTGCCCTATTTCGCCGCCTTCTGCGGCGTGCTGCTGGCCGGATTTGCCTCGGATCGCATGATACGCCGCGGCATTTCTGCCAGCGTGGCGCGCAAGCTGCCGGTAATCCTGGGTCTATTCCTGACGCTGTTTATTCTTGGTGCCAACTACACCGATGATTCCACGCTGATCATCCTGTTTATGTCGCTGGCATTTTTCGGCAACGGACTGGCAACCATTACGTGGGTGTTTGTCACGGCGCTGGCACCGCGCCATTTGATTGGCCTGGCGGGCGGCGTATTTAACTTTACCGGCGCGCTCTCCTCCATCGTGGTGCCGATTGCTATTGGTGCGTTAATCGACGGCGATAACTTCGCGCCAGCACTGGCGTTTATCGCCGTGCTGGCCGCGATTGGCATCTGCAGTTATCTGTTTATTGTCGGGAAAATCGATCATGTTAGCGCGGGGTGATGACGGTTTGCGCCAGCGATTGCAGCTGTTGCAGCCGCTGCGCGAGATGCGCCTCATCGTCCTGCCAGATTTTGGCAAACGCCAGTGCAGCGCGGTTGTTATCGATCGGCTGCGCCATGCTGATTTCGCCGTCATCACGGTGCCAGATCAGGTAACTCTCAGCACGCTTACGCGCCAGCAGCGGCGCAATTTGCAACCACTGTTCGTCGTTAAAACGCGGGCGCAGCGCCTCATCGCTCTCCGCGGCCAGCAACGACACGCCAATCACCGATTGCCACGCGGGCAGCATGCGGAAACCCGCCAGCGCCTGGCTGGTGTTGATGCGTTCACCGGGTTCCGAGTGCCAGATATAGATCACCTGATCTTCCCACAGCACGCCCAGCGCCACCACAATATCGCGCGGCGCATGCCGTTCCAGCTGCGGCAACGCCTGTGCAAACAGCGAAGATCCGCGAATTGCCTGTGCCGCCAGCGCGTGAATACCGGGGCCGGGCAAATAGCGTCGATGCTCATCCTGCGTGGTCAGTCCAATCGAGGCCATGGTCATCAGCAGTCGATTCACGCGCGTGCTGTTCATCCCCATCTGGCGCGCCAGTTCACGGCAACCCACGGCTTTATCACTGGACACCAGATATTGCAGGCAGCGAATACCGTCAATCAAGCTTTGGTTGGGTTGAGAAGACATAGATCACCTGCGGCGGGAAAAATCCAATCTTAGCCTTAGAGTCAGAGGAATGAAATGATGCAGACTTTCTCTACGCAAAATGTGCGCGACTTTCCGCAACAACGGCTACAAGCGGAGTTGCTGATCGTCGGCGGTGGACTGGCGGGCGTATGTGCCGCACTCGCCGCCGCACGCGATGGCCTTGATGTGGTGCTGATTCAGGATCGTCCGGTACTGGGCGGCAACGCCTCCAGCGAAGTGCGCTTGTGGGCCAACGGCGCCACTTCGCACATGGGCAATAACAATCGCTGGGCGCGCGAAGGCGGCATCATGGGCGAGATCATGGAGGAGAACCTGTGGCGTAACAAAGAGGGCAATCCGGTACTGTTCGATATGGTGCTGCTGGACATGGTGCAGGCACAGCCCGGCCTGACTTTGCTGCTCAATACGGTTGTTACTGAGATCGAAAAGTCGGGCCGCCGCTTGCAGTCAGTGCAGGCATTCAATGCCATCAATCAAACGCGTTATCAGGTTTCGGCGTCACAATTTATCGATGCCAGCGGCGATGGCGTGTTGGGCTATCTGGCCGGTGCGGCGCATCGTGTAGGTGCCGAATCCGTGGAGGAGTTCGGCGAGAAAATGGCGCCGGGCGAGAATTTTGGCCACAAGCTCGGGCATTCCATATACTTCTACACCAAGCGCGCAGCGCAATCAGTACGCTTCGTTGCGCCCACTTTCGCCTTGAAAGAGATTACCGCCATCCCGCGCTATAAACGCCTGAGTTCAGAACTGAACGGCTGCGATTTATGGTGGCTGGAATGGGGCGGACGGCTTGATACCGTGCACGAGAGCGAAACCATCAAGTGGGAGCTGTGGAAAATTGTCTGGGGCGTGTGGGATTACATCAAAAACTCCGGCGAATTCCCCGATGCCGATAACCTCACCATCGAATGGGTTGGCCTGATTCCCGGCAAGCGCGAGAGTCGGCGTTTTCTCGGCGATACCCTGCTTTGCCAGCAGGACATCATCGAACAGCGCGACCACTACGACGCGGTGGCGTATGGCGGCTGGTCGATTGATCTGCATCCGGCCGACGGCGTCTACAGCGAACACGATGGCTGTCGTCAGTTCCACAGCAAAGGCACTTACACCATTCCCTTCCGCGCACTCTACAGCCAGTCGCTGGACAATCTGTTGTTAACTGGCCGACTGATCTCCGCAACGCACGTCGCCTTTGGCAGCGCTCGCGTTATGTGCACCTGCGGCGTGCTGGGCGAAGTGGTGGGTCGCGCGGCAGCGCTGTGCCAGCAAATGCAGATCACGCCCGCCGAACTGGCGCAGCCAGACCGCGTTGGTCAGCTGCAGCAGCATCTGCTGCGTCAGGGCGCGTTTTTTCCACGACATCCGTTGGCAAACCCCGCGCGTGATGCGCATGTCACGGTGAGCAGTACCTTACAGCTGCGCGCCCTGCCCGCTGATGCCGGTTGGCAGCCGCTAAAATCCCGCTGTGCATTACTGCTGCCACTTAAAGCGGGTGAACGCTTGCCGACGATTAGCGTGCAGTTACGCGCCGCATATGCGCAGAAATTACAGGTATCGCTGCTCTCCAGCGCTAATCCGGCCAATATCTGCGGCGATTGCCATCTGGCCAGGCAAAGCATCACGGTTACTGAGCAAGGCACGTATCGACTGAGCTTTGATTATCGTGCCGATTGCGATCGCTATGTGTTTATCACCTTTGAGGAGAACGCCGCGATTGAAGTTGCGCTGACCAGCCAGAGTTTGCCGGGCGTGATGATGGTCTTCAATAGTTTGAATCCGCGCGTGGCGAAGCGTACCCGGCAGATTAACGATGGCGATTACGGCGTTGATGAGTTTGATTTCTGGCTGCCGCGCCGTGCCCCGCAGCAAATCCTGCTGGCCTTTGCGCTGGACATGCCGCTGCAACTCTGGCACCGCGACTACCTGCTCAACGGCAAGCTACGCCCGGAACAGCACACCAATTGCTGGGTGCCCGCGCAGGATGATACGCATCCCTACGCGTGCTGGCACTGGAACGAACCGCAACGGGCAAAACAGATTACCTTGCTGTTCGACAACGACTTCGATCATGCGATGGAAACGGTGCAAATGGGGCACGCACAGGCGGTGACGCCGCACTGCACCACGCATTATCGGGTATGGCTGGATGAGATGCTCTTGGCGGAGGTGACGGAAAATCATCACTCGCTGTGTCATCACGCGGTGCCAAAAGGCGTGAGTTTTAGCCAGATTCGGCTGGAGTTGCTCGCCAGCGCGGGCGCGCTACCCGCACTGTACGGATTACATCTGCATTAGAGAGCGGCAATGCCCTGACGCGCCAGCTGAATGGCGATAAACCACATCACGCCGCCGACCAGCAGATTGATAATGCGCTGCGCCCGCACGGTGCGCAGCCGCGGCGACAGCCACGCTGCCAGTAGCGCCAGGCCGAAGAACCAGATGATTGAGGCGCTCACGGTGCCAAATGCAAACCAGCGACGCGCATCTTCAGAGGGAAGCTGGCTACCGAGGCTGCCGAGCACCACAAAGGTGTCGAGATAGACATGCGGATTGAGCCAGGTGACTGCCAGGATGGTGGCGATAATGCGCCAGCGCCCTTGTTTCAGCTCTGCGTCAGAAGCCAATGAAACATCGCCCTTCCACGCACTGCGCAGCGCGCCCCAGCCGTACCACAGCAGAAATGCCACGCCCGCCCAGGTGATCAGCATCAATAAGATCGGCGATTGATTCAACAACGCGCTGCCGCCAAAAATCCCACCGCAGATCAGCGCAATGTCGCTAATGGTACACAGCGATGCGGTCATCAGATGGTAGTGGCGTTTGATGCCCTGATTCATCACGAAAGCATTTTGCGGCCCTAACGGCAGAATCAGCGCAGCACCAAGAGCAAGCCCTTGTAAATAAACAGATAACACGGAAACAATCCTAAAAAATGGGGAGATGCGATGCAGTATAGTGACGCGAGGATATTAGAGGAAATTGAAATATTTAATCGGCCATTAGAATAAGTAATAAAAAAGGCACCCGCAGGTGCCTTTCTTATTTACTCAGTGCGCGCAGGTTGCTGTTGCTCGCTCTTCACCTGATGCAGATGCACATCCATCTGCGGATAAGGGATTCCGATGCCGTTCGCGTCCAGCGTACGTTTGAAGTTCTTCATCAGATCCCAATAGACGTTTTGCAGGTCGCTGCTTTTGCTCCAGCAACGCACCACAAAGTTGAGCGATGACGCAGCCAGTTCATTCAGGCCGATTTGGATACCCAAGTCTTTCAGTACACGCTCATCCGCTTCAACCACTTCACGGAAAAGTGCAATTACCTGATCAACATCCGCATCGTAAGCGACGCCAATAATGAATTCGTTGCGACGGATCGGTTCGCGCGAATAGTTAATGATATTACCCGCGATGATTTTACCGTTTGGTACCACGACAATTTTGCCATCAGCCGTTTTCAAGGTGGTGGAGAAGATCTGCACGTTTTGTACCGTGCCCATCACGCCACCGAGATCAACAAACTCACCGGTTTTGAACGGGCGGAAGGTCACCAGCAATACGCCTGCAGCCAGGTTGGATAGCGAGCCTTGCAGCGCCAAACCCACCGCCAAACCGGCAGCACCCAGCACGGCAATCACGGAAGCGGTTTGCACCCCAACGCGTCCCAGTGCAGCGATGACGGTGAAAGCGATAATTCCGTAGCGCACCATTGCAGAGAGGAAATCTGCCACTGTCGCATCAATGTGACGCGCCAGCAGAACGCGATTAATTGCATTGGAGACGATGCGGGCAATGAACATACCAATGATGATGGTAACAATCGCCGCCACAATATTGACCGCATAGCTCAGGATCAGCGCCTGATTACGTACCAGCCATCCACCCGCACTATTAATGCCGTCGACGACGTTTAAGTCTTCCATTTGTTAGCCCTGTTGTTGAGTTTCCCGCAGGAAATTGCCAAAAACTGCCAGATTGACTCCGGCATTCCGATTACAAGGGTAAACAAAAATAGGGCGAAGCGCCAAAAATGGCCTGAATTCGTGGGATTTTCCGGACGAGACGCATAAAAAAAGGCCCTTGCGGGCCTTTTTGCTACTGTAAGGAAAAATTACAGTACGTCGACAGCGTTAAGCTCTTTGAAAGCCTGCTCGAGGCGAACAACCATTGAAGCCTGAGCAGAACGCAGCCACACGCGTGGGTCGTAGTATTTCTTATTCGGGCTATCCACGCCAGTCGGGTTACCCAACTGCGCTTGCAGATAGTCTTCGTTCTTTTTGTAATACTGCAGAATACCGTCCCATGTTGCCCATTGGGTGTCGGTATCGATGTTCATCTTGATCACGCCGTAGCCGATAGACTCTTCGATTTCTGCAGCAGAAGAACCTGAACCACCGTGGAACACGAAGTCTAGCGCGTTGTGCGGCAGATTGTGTTTCTTGGCCACGTATTCCTGAGAATCACGCAGGATGGTTGGAGTCAGTTTCACGTTGCCTGGCTTGTACACGCCGTGCACGTTACCGAATGAAGCCGCGATGGTGAAACGTGGGCTGATTTTGCTCAGCTCGGTGTAAGCGTAATCAACGTCTTCTGGCTGAGTGTACAGAGCAGAAGCGTCCATGTGGCTGTTGTCCACGCCGTCTTCTTCGCCACCGGTGCAACCCAGTTCGATTTCCAACGTCATATCCAGCTTGGCCATGCGCGCCAGATACTTAGCAGAGATCTCGATGTTCTCTTCCAGTGACTCTTCAGACAGGTCGATCATGTGAGAAGAGAACAGCGGCTTACCGGTTTTCTTGAAGTGCTCTTCGCCCGCGTCCAACAGACCGTCGATCCACGGCAGCAGTTTCTTGGCGCAGTGATCGGTGTGCAGGATAACTGGCACGCCGTACTGTTCAGCCATCAGATGCACATGGTATGCACCCGCGATAGCGCCGAAGATTGCCGCGCCCTGAGGTTTGTCGGTTTTGAAACCTTTACCGGCGATGAAGGCAGCACCACCATTGGAGAACTGAACGATGACCGGCGCTTTCACTTTGGCCGCAGCTTCCAATACCGCGTTGATAGAGTCCGTGCCGACGCAGTTAACTGCTGGCAGAGCGAATTTGTTCTCTTTCGCTACCTGGAAAATTTTCTGAACGTCGTCACCAGTGACAACGCCGGGTTTTACGAAATCAAAAATTTTAGACATGTTTGTGTCCCGTTTCGTTACCGTTCATCCCCGAAGGGATTGCGATTTGATTGCCCCATACAGGGCTAGCCTTCAGGCGACGCCAAAGCGCCGCCCCCAAAGAGTTACTGCTTGGCGCGCTCTTCCAGCATAGCAACTGCTGGCAGTTTTTTGCCTTCCACGAACTCGAGGAATGCGCCGCCGCCGGTAGAGATATAAGAGATCTTATCTTCGATACCGAACAGGTCGATGGCAGCCAGCGTATCGCCGCCACCTGCCACTGAGAACGCATCGCTATCGGCGATAGCATTCGCCACGATTTCGGTGCCTTTACGGAAGTTCGGAAACTCGAACACGCCAACCGGGCCGTTCCACAGAATGGTTTTCGCGCCTTTCAGAATCGCGGCCATTGCCTGAGCGGTTTCGTCACCGAAGTCCATAATCTCTTCGTTATCCGCTACTTCGGAAACCTTTTTCACGGTAGCCGGCGCAGTTTCAGAGAATTCCGTGCCTACGCGAGAATCGGTAGGAACCGGGATGCCATGCTCGTCACGCAGCTTTTTCGCTGCTTCAACGAAGTCTGGCTCGTACAGTGATTTACCGACGTTGTTTTCGATAGCCACGAAGGTATTCGCGATACCGCCGCCCACAATCACGGTGTCAGCAATTTTCACCAACGACTGCAGCACATCAAATTTGGTCGACACTTTAGAACCGCCAACCACAGCAACCAGCGGACGCTCTGGGTTGCTCATTACTTTGCCCAGCGCTTCCAGCTCAGCTGACAGCAGCGGACCGGCACAAGCGATTGGTGCAAACTTGCCCACGCCGTGGGTAGAAGCCTGTGCGCGGTGCGCGGTACCGAACGCATCCATCACGAACACGTCGCACAGTGCGGCATATTTCTTCGACAGGCCTTCTTCGTCTTTTTTCTCGCCTTTGTTAAAGCGCACGTTCTCCAGCACAACCAATTCGCCCGCGCCGACTTCAACGCCGTCGAGATAATCTTTAGCCAGGGTAACGTTGGTGCCGTTCAGTTTGTCTTTCAGGTAGTTAACAACCGGCAGCAGGGAGAACTCTTCGTTGTATTCACCTTCGGTCGGACGACCCAGGTGAGAGGTAACCATCACTTTCGCGCCCTGTTTCAACGCCGCTTCGATGGTAGGCAGAGAAGCACGAATACGTGCATCTGACGTCACTTTCCCTTCTTTCACTGGCACGTTGAGATCGGCACGGATCAGAACGCGTTTACCAGCAAGATCCAGATCGGTCATCTTAATTACAGACATGGTGAACCCTCTCGTTGATTCTCATAAGTTTTGCCAGACGCAGTCCGCGTCTTACCTGAAACCGCTTGCGGCCATTGCTAACGTGGTGTCGATCATGCGGTTAGCAAAGCCCCATTCGTTGTCACACCAAACCAGCGTTTTGATAAGGTGATGACCACTGACCCGCGTTTGCGTGCCATCGACTATGGCACTGTGCGGATCATGGTTAAAATCTACTGAGACTAACGGTAATTCCGTATAGTCAACTATACCACGAAACGCCCCTTCTGACGCATTTCGCAACAAGGCATTAACCTCGCAGGCCTTCACCGCTTCGCGCACCGACACGCTCAAATCAATGGCTGTCACGTTGATGGTGGGCACGCGCACCGCAATCGCCTCAAAGCGATCGTTAAATTTCGGAAAAATACGGGTAATGCCAGCAGCAAGACGCGTATCTACCGGAATGATCGATTGGCTGGCGGCGCGGGTACGACGCAGATCGCTGTGATAGGCGTCAATCACCTGCTGATCGTGCATCGCCGAGTGAATGGTGGTCACGGTGCCCGACTCAATGCCAAAGGCGTCATCCAGCAACTTGATCACCGGAATAATGCAGTTGGTGGTACAGGATGCGTTGGAGACAATGCGGTCAGTTTGTTTAAGAGCTTGTTCGTTCACACCGAACACGACAGTGGCATCGAGATCGTTGCCGCCCGGATGCGAGAACAACACTTTCTTCGCCCCTGCTGCCAGATGGGCTTCGCCATCAGCGCGGCTGCCGTACACGCCGGTGCAATCCAGCACGATATCCACATTCAGTTCGCGCCACGGCAACACATCGATTTCCGCCTGATGCAGGATGCGAATGGTGTCGTCGCCAACAAACAGCTGATCGCGCTCCTGGCGCACATCAAAGGCAAAACGGCCGTGGCTGGTGTCGTACTTCAGCAGATGCGCCATCCCGGCGGCATCGGCCAGCTCGTTAATGGCGACCACGGTGATCTCAGCCCGGCGACCGGTTTCATACAGAGCGCGCAACACGTTACGCCCGATACGACCAAAACCATTTATTGCTACGCGAACGGTCATTTCTACCTTCAACAACACCCGAAAAAACGTGCCGATTAGCCTGAGCGTTTCACACCGTTTTGTACAGGGAATTATTGCCTGCTCTCACCGGCAAGATGCACGTTTTCGCTGGCGACTGAAACGGTTCAGCTAGAGTAATGCAAGAGAGGAATAACGGGAATGATTGCGATCAAGTGAGTGGCGGAATATTGGATCTACGTCACAATTTTTGCACTGCGGAATTATTACTACAGGAATAATTGAACCGTTTCAGGTTGGAGGTGGTGAATCAATAAGGGCGCCCCAGCTGGGACGCCCTTTATACCCGCTGTGTAGGGTCGCCATTGATGGCGACCTCAAATCACAGAATCGATTTCGCCGTGTTAACCACGTTCTCAACGGTGAAACCAAACTCTTTGAACAGCTGATCCGCAGGCGCTGACTCACCGAAGGTGGTCATGCCGACGATCGCCCCGTTCAGGCCGGTGTATTTGAACCAGTAATCCGCGATACCCGCTTCAATCGCCACGCGTGCGGCAACTGCTTTCGGCAGCACGGATTCACGGTACGCCGCGTCCTGCTTGTCGAAGGCGTCGGTGGATGGCATAGAAACCACGCGCACCTTGCGTCCTTCCGCCGTCAGCTGCTCGTAAGCGCTCACCGCCAGCTCCACTTCTGAACCGGTAGCGATCAGGATCAGCTCTGGTGTGCCTTCACTGTCCTTCAGCACGTAACCACCACGCGCCACGTTCGCCAGCTGCTCAGCGCTGCGATCCTGCTGCGCCAGGTTCTGACGCGAGAAGATCAGCGCCGACGGGCCGTCAACACGTTCAATGGCATATTTCCACGCCACCGCTGACTCAACCTGGTCGCACGGGCGCCACAGGCTCATGTTTGGCGTCACGCGCAGGCTGGCCATCTGCTCAACCGGCTGATGCGTCGGGCCATCTTCGCCCAGACCAATCGAGTCATGGGTGTAAACCATGATCTGACGGATTTTCATCAGCGCGGCCATACGTGCGGCGTTGCGCGCGTACTCGACGAACATCAGGAAGGTGGCAGTGTACGGCAGGAAACCGCCGTGCAGCGCGAGGCCGTTGGCGATGGCGGTCATACCGAACTCGCGCACGCCGTAATGGATGTAGTTGCCCGCCGCGTCTTCATTGATTGGCTTAGAACCGGACCACATGGTGAGGTTGCTTGGCGCCAGGTCAGCGGAGCCGCCCAGATATTCCGGCAGGATTTTACCAAAGGCTTCGATGGCGTTCTGCGAGGCTTTACGACTGGCGATTTTCGCCGGATTGGCCTGCAGCTGCTCGATGAACTTCTGCGACTCGCTTGCCCAGTTAGCGGGCAACTCGTTGTTGACGCGGCGTTTGAACTCCGCAGCCAGCTCAGGATGTGCAGCGGCGTAGGCAGCAAACTTCTGGTCCCACGCAGACTCTTTCGCCTGGCCGGCTTCTCTGGCATCCCACTGCGCGTAGATGTCGGAAGGGATTTCAAACGGACCGTGATTCCAGCCCAGCTGCTTACGGGTCAGCGCGATTTCATCGGCACCCAGCGGCGCGCCGTGCGAGTCGTGCGTACCGGCTTTGTTCGGCGAACCGAAGCCAATCACGGTTTTGCACATCAGCAGCGAAGGCTTGTCGGAAACCGCTTTGGCCTCTTCAACCGCTTTCTTAATCGCGTCGGCATCATGACCGTCCACGCCGCGCACCACGTGCCAGCCGTAGGCTTCAAAGCGTTTAGCGGTGTCGTCGGTGAACCAGCCGTCAACGTGACCGTCGATGGAGATGCCGTTGTCATCATAGAAGGCAACCAGTTTGCCCAGCTTCAGGGTGCCGGCGATAGAGCAGACTTCGTGTGAGATGCCTTCCATCATGCAGCCGTCGCCCATAAACACGTAGGTGTTATGGTCTACGATGTCATGACCCGGACGGTTGAACTGCGCCGCCAGCGTGCGCTCGGCAATGGCAAAACCCACTGCGTTCGCAATGCCCTGACCCAGCGGGCCGGTGGTGGTTTCTACGCCTGCGGTGTAGCCGTATTCCGGGTGGCCTGGAGTTTTAGAGTGCAGCTGACGGAAGTTCTGCAGCTCGCTCATTGGCAGATTGTAGCCAGTGAGGTGCAGCAGGCTGTAAATCAGCATTGAGCCGTGACCGTTCGACAGCACAAAGCGGTCGCGATCTGCCCACAGCGGGTTAGTAGGGTTATGGTTCAGGAAGTCACGCCACAGTACTTCGGCGATGTCCGCCATGCCCATCGGGGCACCCGGATGTCCCGAATTGGCTTTCTGTACTGCATCCATACTTAACGCGCGAATGGCGTTGGCAAGCTCTTTACGAGAGGGCATCTTCTACTCCAGGTCGGATTAATGCTCCGCCACGCTTAACTTATTGTAATTAATCAGTTATAAGGCGAAGCGAGAAAAAAGTCGCACATCAATGTACATGAAAATCAGGACAAAAGTACATGCATCTGGGTGCTAAATCACGGGTAACCGTTTGCATTTCCGGCCTTGTCTGCTAGCCATTGCACAACATGCGAGCTATAACCAAATCGTTTAAACACCTGTGACGGTTTCAGGTGTTTGTTTTCTTTACCTTGTTACCCAAAGGATGCCGATATGAAAATGAGAGCTACCATTGTTGCTCTGGGAATGGCTTCGTTGCTGAGCGGCTGCGAAGGATTTGATAACAACGCGCTGCTGCAATCTGGTGCGCAGGCTTATCAGGCCTACGCGCTGAATGATGCGCAAGTGAAAGAGTTAAGCGATCAATCTTGTGCGCAGATGGATAAAGACAATCAGGTTGCACCCGCCAACAGTGAATATCAGCAGCGCCTGAACAAAATCGCTGCGGCGTTGGGGGATAACATCAACGGCGTGCCTGCCAACTACAAGGTTTACCAGACCAAAGACGTCAACGCCTGGGCGATGGCCAACGGTTGTATCCGCGTCTACAGCGGGTTGATGGATATGATGACCGACAACGAAGTTGAAGGTGTGCTCGGTCATGAGATGGGCCACGTCGCACTGGGCCATACGCGTAAAGCGATGCAGGTGGCGCTGACGACCACTGCAACGCGCACCGCTGCGGCTTCCGTCGGCGGCGTGATTGGCTCGCTGTCACAATCGCAATTGGGTGAAATGGGCGAAAAACTGGTAAATGCACAGTTCTCACAAACCCAGGAAACACAGGCTGACGATTACTCGTTTGATCTGATGAAAAAGCGTGGCATTGATCCGATGGGATTAGCGACCAGCTTTGAGAAGCTGGCGAAGCTGGAACAGGGGCGCCAGAGTTCAATGTTTGATTCGCACCCGGATTCGGAAGCGCGCGCCCAGCATATTCGTGAGCGCATTGCCGCTGGGAAGTGAATTGTGCTGGCTGTCCCCCTCCTCGATCCTCCCCCATCAATGGGGGAGGAAGATGCTGCAATAGGTAGGCTCAGAGGCTGCATATAGCAACATCTCCTTCCCCCGTTAACGGGGGAAGGCCGGGATGGGGGACAGCAAGCAAAGATCAAGCAAGCAATAATCAACGCTTAAACAATCCATCCACCATCGCACCCAAATCCTGGGTATTCGACGTCATAATGTGGCCCTGCGGCGATAGCTTATCAATCACCTGCGGCAATAAGGCAGCCAGCGTACCGGACGCACCATGTACATCGGTGCCGAGCTTATCCGCCAGCGACTGCAGCTGATCATTGCCAAGCGCGTTTTGAATCTCGCCGCCATCAATCGACATGTTACTGCCGCTGCCAAGCCAGCTATTCAGCACCTGCCCCAGTCCGCCCTGCTGAAACTTCTGCAGCAGCACCTCAACGCCGCCCTGTTCCTGCACCCAGTTCCAGATAGCCATCAGCTGTTGCATCTGGTTGCCCTGCCCGCTTCCGTTGCTGTTTCCCAGCGATCCCACTAAATCGTCCAGTAAACCCATAGTCGCCTCCGCAGATTAATTAACCGCCAATAAGTGTAGCCGCAAGCAAAAGGATTAACCTTTATTTGCCGCCTGCACGTGCAGCATATCCAGCGCCAGTGTGGCTGCTGCCAGCGAGGTTAGATCGGCGTGATCGTAGCCCGGCGCCACTTCCACCAGATCCATGCCAACGATGTTCATGCCCTGTAAACCGCGAATCAGCTTAGTGGCTTTATCACTGCTCAGACCGCCAATCACTGGCGTACCGGTGCCCGGTGCATGAGCGGGATCGAGGCAGTCGATATCGAAGGTCAGATACACCGGCAGATCGCCAACGGTGCGCTTCACTTCCGCCAGAATGTCATCAACGCTGCGGTCGTTGACCTGCGCGGCATCCAGCACGTTGAAGCCGAGGCTCTTATCGAATTCGGTACGAATGCCGATCTGCACAGAGTGTTGCGGATCGATCAAACCCTCTTTCGGCGCGGTGAAGAACATGGTGCCGTGATCGAAGGTTGGGCCATTGGAATAGGTATCGGTATGCGCATCGAAATGCACCAGCGCCATTTTGCCGAAGTGCTTAGCGTGCGCGCGCAGCAGCGGCAACGTAACGTAGTGGTCACCGCCAAAAGTCAGCATACGCTTACCGTTTGCCAGCAGTTTCTCGGCATGCGCCTGCAGTTTGTCAGAGAGATCCTGTGAATCGCCGAAGGCATAAACCAAATCGCCGCAGTCCACCACGTTCAGACGCTGACGCAGATCGAAGTCCCACGGCCAGCGGCAGCCTTCCCACGCCAGGTTGGTTGAGATCTGACGAATCGCGCCCGGCCCTAAACGACTGCCCGGACGGCCTGAGGTTGCGGCATCGAAAGGAACACCGGTGATCACCCACTCAGCGTCGCTGTCGTATGGCTGGAAGTTCAGCGGGAAGCGCATGAAACCGAAGGCGTTAGAAACCAGGGAGTTATCGTACTGATTGCCCAGGGTGTTATACATAATTCGTCCTCATTAAGGCGGTAATCGTTTCACCAGTTTAGGAGATAAATAAAAAATCCCCTCCGCGTCGTTAGGCCCGACGAGGAAGGGATTGATTGGCGCGATTATCGCGGAGATTTTAGCGCCCTGCAATCGGACAGCATCAATCACCGCTCCCGCATCGCCTCCTTCCCCTTATTAAACGGCTTGATCAGATAATCCATCACCGTCTTCTCACCGGTCTTAATATCCACGGTAGAAACCATGCCGGGACTGATGGAGAAGCGCTTACCGGCTTTATTCTGCACATAGTCGTTATCGGTGCGGATAAACACGCGGTAGTAGTAAATTTCCGGCTTCACCTCATCCTGAATGGTATCCGGCGAGATGCTCTCCACCACGCCGTTCAGGCCGCCATAAATGGCGTAGTCATAAGCCGAAATCTTCACCACCGCCCGCTGGCCGGGATGAATAAAGGCGATATCGCGCGGTGACAGGCGTGCCTCAATCAGCAGCCGATCGTTCATTGGCACGATGTTCATCAGCTCGCCATTCGGTGGCACCACGCCGCCCACGGTCGAGACTTTGATATTTTTCACGATGCCGCGCATCGGCGAACGGATGGTTAATCGCGTCACCGTGTCTTCGCGTCCTCTCACCACTTGCGCCATGCTGTCGGCTTCGGCGTTGGCTTTCGCCAGCTCCTCGCGCGCCTGAACATAATATTGCGAACGCATATCGGTGAGTTTCAGCTCCAGATCCGACTTATCGCGCTGCAAACGCAGCACTTCCACGCTACTGGCGGCGCCGGTTTTCGCCAGGCGCTGCGTGATGGCCAGCTCGCGGTTGGCCAGCGCCAGCGACTCTTTGAACTGCGCGGTGGCATCAGTCAGCTGCGCGCGGCGGGTTTTGTACAGCCGCGTTTCTGACGCGATCAGATCGGGAAACTTATTCAGCTCCGCCGGGAAACTCAGCGGCTGATCGTTCACTTCAGCATTAAGGCGCGAGGCGGCAGCCAATGCCGCACGATAGCGCGCCGCGCTTTCCCCGACGTTAGATTCCGATCGCGTGGCATCCAGACGCGCCACCACTTGCCCGGCCTGTACCTGATCGCCTTCATGCACATACAGCTCGGTGAGAATGCCGCCTTCCAGCGATTGCAGCACCTGATCGCGCGAACTGGGGATCACTTTGCCGGTACCGGTTGAGACTTCATCCAGCACGCCAAACCATGCCCAAATCACCGTAACGAGGATCAGTGCGGTACTGATGACGATCAGTCGCACCGCGCCGGTGTAATGGGTTTCGGATCGCAGTTCACCCAGCAGATCGTCGGAGGAATCCACTTCTGCCGCCGTGACTAAACGCAGTCTTGCCGGTAATTGTTTGATCATGATTGCGTCTCCGGCGGAATGCCGTTCGCACGCGGTGCCGGCAAGGCGTTCTCTTTCGGGCTATCCATCACCAGTTGTCCCTCTTTCAACACCAGCACACGATCCACCAACGCGAGGATCGCCGCACGGTGCGTCGCCACGATCAAGGTGCGGCCGTTGAGCCACTGTCCGAGCCGTTCGATAAACTCTTTCTCGGTATGATCGTCAAGCGCCGCCGTCGGCTCATCCAGCAGGACAATGTTGGGATCGCGCAGCAGCATGCGCGCCAATAGCAGCGACTGACGCTGACCACCAGAAAGCCCAACGCCGCCTTCCATGATCGGATGATCAAGGCCGAGCGGCAGACGACGAATGAAATCCGCGCCGCCGCTGACGGTGAGTGCGCCGAAGATGGCATCATCAGTGGCGTGCGCCGCGCCCATGGTGAGATTTTCTCGTAACGTGCCGTGGAACAAGCGCGCGTTTTGCGTCAGCAGGCCCACGTTGCGCCGCACATCTGCTACATCTATGTGCGGCAGGCTGAGGTTATCCAGCCGCAGTTCACCGCCGACCAAATCGATGCCGCCGATCATCGCCTGCAGCAAGGTTGATTTGCCCGATCCGTTACGTCCCAGCACCGCAATGCGCTCGCCCGGTTTGATGGTCAGGCTTTTAATGCGCAGCGCGATGTTCAGCGAATCGGTGTAGTAACGGAACATCGCATCGGTGAATTGGTAGTGACCAAACAGCACCGGCGTGTGAATGCGCGTTTCATCTTTGCTGTTTTCCACCGGCAAATTCATCAGCGCATCAAGACTGCCTTTCGCCGCTTTCACCTGTTGCCAGCGCGCCAGCACGCCGCACAGCGTGGCCATCGGCGCAATCATGCGGGAAGAAAGCAGCGACGCCGCCACAATCGCACCGGTGGTGATGTCGCCGTTGATCACCATCGGCGCACCGATCACAATCACGCTGGCATACACCAAGCCCTGCACGGTGACGCCCCAGGTAATCAACGAGTGCATCACTTTGCGCATCTCCACGCCGGATTGCGCGGTAATGCGAATGTAGCTGTTCCACTGTTGCAGGAAGCGATCTTCCGCCTGCATCAGCTTGATATCCTCCAACCCTTGCACGCTCTCCACCAGCACCGCATTACGCAGCGTCGACTCTTTCAGGTTTTGCTGCGCCAGCTTCGAAAGCTTTTTCTGGCTCAGCACGCCCGGCAAGATCATCAGTAGCACCGCCACCGGCGCAATCCACGCCAGCTGCGGCGCGATAATCGCCATCACCAGCATGAACAGCAGGAAGAACGGCATATCAACAATCGCGGTCACTGTGGTTGAGGTGACCATTTCGCGGATCGCTTCCAGCTCACGCAGCTGCGAGATAAAGGTGCCGGTCGAACGCGGCACCGCGCTGTTTCGCAGCCGCAGTGCGTGCCCAAATACCCGATCGGAGACGCGCATATCGGCGCGCTTGCCCAGCAGATCGGTCACGTGATCACGCCCGACGCGCAGGATGTAAGTGAACACCACCGAGATGATCACGCCAATATACAGCACGTAGAGCGTGGGATAGGACTGCGCCGGAATCACCCGATCGTATACCTGCATTGAGAAGATAATGCCGACCAGCGCCAGCAGGTTGATCAGGAAGGATCCGAGCATCACGTAGCCGTACGGCCGCAGATCGTGCAGCACCAGACGGCGCAGCCAATCCGGTTTCACCGTGGCGAGATAGCGATCGACACGGCTGTCTTTGGCTGCGGTAACCGGACGCAGCGCGGCGGCAAAACGGATTTCCGGCAGCAAGGTTTCCAGCGCAATCGGCGCGGGCTGTTCATCACCCGCGAAATGCACCCGCACTTCATCATCGCCATCAAACTGGGTGATCACGCCCACCTGACCGTCGGCCAGTTCGATCGCCAGCGGCAAGCGCCAGCTGGTGATCTCCCACTTGTTCTCTTCATACAGCTGCAACGATAAACCGGCCTGACGCGCCAGATGGCGCAATGCTTTATCGCGCGACTGTTTGCCCTGCCATTCGGCAGCAGCCATGATCATACCCGGCGAACAGGGCAAGCGATAATGGGTGGCAATCAGGATGATCGCGGTGGCCCATCCGTGTAAGGGCACGTTTCCCCCGGACGCGCTGTCGGGCGCGTCGGGAATCTGTAATTGCGTCATGGCTGGATCTCCACGGACTGGATCCGCTGATTATTCAAGGCAAACGCCGACCGCATATGCCCGGTGCTGTAGAGGCAATCGAGCTGCAGTGAGCGCAACTGGCTGATGGTTTGCTGGAGTGTAAAACGGGTCTGGAACACTTCCTGCTCGGCGTTGAGTACATCCAGCAGCGGACGCGTGCCGAGTTGCAGATACTGATCCTGATAGAGCGACTGGGTTTTCTCGCCCAGCGCCTGTTGCCGTCCCATGATCGCCAGGCTGAGCGACAGGCTTTGCGATTCGTTTTGCGACTCGCTCAGTTGCTGACGCGCTTTAAGCCGCGCCGAGTTAACCGCGGCATTGGCCGCCTGCAGCGCATTGGCGGCTGCGTCACGGCTGGCGGTGATGCCGCCGCCCTGATAAAGCGGCATTTCCACTTTCACAAATGCCGAATATTGCGTGCGATCCAGCGTTTCGCTGCCGGAGTAGTGATTGTTGAGATAATGCGTCACCTGCGGTTCCAGCGAGATGGTCGGCATGTTTTGCGCGTTAGCATTATCGAGTTTGGCCTGTGCCTGATTAGCCTGCGCCCAGGCGGCCAGCACCGACGGATTGAGCTTGTCATCGGCTTTCGCCACCTGACAGGATTGGGTGAGTTTGGTGGGGAAATCGTCGCTGACTTTTTTCACCAGCGGCCAGCCAAGATAGGTCGCCAGCGTGGCGCGCCAGCGGTCGAGGTTGGCTTGATACTGCGTTAAGGTGGTTCGCGCACCTTCGATACGCGCATCGGTTTGCGTGGCATCCGAAAGCGATGCCGCGCCCTCTTCATTACGCTGGCGCGCCAGATCGCCAATCTTGCTCAACGCCGTGAGCTGCTGTTGCGCAATGATCACCAGTTGCTGATAACCCTGCACTTCCACCAGCGCTGCGGCGGTATCGTGCGCCACAGTATCAATGCTCACCAGCACGTTGGCCTGCTCCTGCGCCACGCCCGCTTCGGCGGATCGCACTGAACTGCTGACCTTGCCAAAGTCATACAGCATCTGTGAAACCGACAGCACAAACGACGGGCTGAAACCCTTTTCGCTGTAAGCGTTGCTGTAGCCGTTGTTCATGCCCGCGCTGATTTGCGGATAATATTTGGCTTTCGCCACATCAACCTCATTGGCCTGCTCCAGCATTTTCCCTACCGCCTGCGCGATATCGGGATGCCACTGAATGGCGCGCTGCACCGCCTGGTTGATGGTCAGAAAATCGGGGACATTAGCGAGGGCGGGTTCCGCCACCTCACCGGTTAATGAAGGCAGTTCTTGCTGTTGCGCTAAACCTGCTGAGGTGATTTGCCCCGCGCGGGTTAACGCCTCACTGGCCGCTAAAAGTTGAGAACTGTAAAGTAAAGCCATGCCCGCACAGAGAACGCCGAGCTTAAACGAACGGCGAAAAGTTGCGCCTGAGTGCATCAGTTCCATCGATAGTCCACCAGTCAATAAAGAGAAAGGGGCACATCCCTGTGCCCTCACTGCATCCCTGCATCACATAGCTATTAGGCCGTGTGGTTTTGGTGCGGTTGTTGCAGCAGTTCCTCCAGTGAAACGTTCACGCCTTCCAGCGTAATCAGTTGAGTACTGCTGTAACCCGTACCGGTACCATCACGGTCGATCGAGAGCACCGTATTGCCATCTGAAGTATGGTCCACTTTCACGAAATCATTAATATTACTTGTGGAATCATTCCAGCCGATAAGCAAGTTACTGACGTCAATTTTGTCGCCTTGCGCAACATTGAAGTCGGTCCAGGTATCGTGACCGTTACCGCCAGTCGCATCCGCGCTCGCCAGCAAGTGATAAACCAGGGTATCTGCGCCGGCACCGCTGGTGATGGTGTCGTCGTAGGCACCGCCGGTCAGCGTGTCAGCCCCCGTGGTTCCTGTGATGGTTGGATGCAGCTCGATGGTGAACGACTGCGTGGTGATGGTGCCATCGCTCGCTGCCAGGGTGTAACTGAACACCTCTTTATGGGTAATGGATTGTCCATCCACGCCCGCATTCAGTGAGTAGGTGTAGCTACCGTTGGCCGCAATACTCAGCACACCAAAGTCCCCCGCAACCGACGTATTACCCACGCTGTGAACCGTGGTGATATCACCGTGTTCATTAGTGATACTCAAGGTTCCGGTATGCGTGCCGGTTGACGAGCCATAGATGCTGCCGCTGGCGTCGTGGTCGCTGGTGTTCTCCGCCACCAGGCTGTTAGTCGCCAGCAGCGTGCTGGTTGACGCACCGTTGTGCAGGTTCACCGTCAGGCTGGCCGAGGTCACCGCGCCGCTGGCATCACGCACCGAATAGGTGAAGGTGTCAGCGGCTGGCAGGGTATCGATGTTCAGGCCCGCCTTGAGGGCATAGGTATAATTGCCATGAGAATCAATGGTCAGCGTACCGTAGCTGCTATTGATTACCGTGTTACCCGTTGCACTCACCACATTGCCAGAGACCGTTGTCACCGCCGTTCCGGAAGGTATGGTGCCCGCCAGCGAACTGGTGTCGTTCGTCAGCAGGTTGCCCGTGACGGTCGCCGCCACGGTTACCGCCAGGGTGGTGATATCCGACACCGTTGAAATGGTGGAGGTCGGCAGCAAACTAACGTTAACCGTTGAACCAACTATCACCGCATAGGTGCCGGTACCCAGGTTGTTATAGGTCACGTTGGCCCCTTTCAGGGTGCCAAGCGATAGCACGGCTCCAAGGTAGTTGGAGGTGATATTCACCAACAACCACGTGCCGTTGCTTTGCTGCTCGTAAAGGTTCAATGAGTAGTTGGTCAGCAAGCCAACACTGCTTATTGAGCCGTTCAACGTTACCGTACGCGTATCGTCAGGACCGACGTTGAAAATATAGGCATTGCCACTGGACAATACGCTCGCCTGCAGCACGTTACCGAGCCCCACAGTAAGCAGCGCGGTGTGTGAGACACTGGTGGTGCCATTGTTAAGGGTGCCAATTTGGGTGGTGTAATCCACTTCATTGACATCATTGGCCGCCACGATACGAATCGCACCGGTCAGTGACGAGCTGGTCGATACGTTGCCCGCGCGGTCGGTCTGAATCACCGACAGCGACGCTCCGGTGGTCTGCGCCGTGCTCAGGCTCACCGACCACGTACCGCCACTGCTAACCGTCGCCGTACCCAGCGCGTTACCGCCCGCATCACGTACCGTTACCGTTGCCCCCACTTCACCGCTACCGGTGACCGTGGTACCGGCATCGTTGATCGCCAGGCCGCTGACAGCCGCCGGTGGCACGGTATCAACGTTCACCGTTACCGCCGTGTTACCGGTACTGACGTTACCCGCCGTATCGGTAACCGTTACGCTCAACGGATGCGCGCCGTTCGCCAGCGCTGATGGGGTGTAAGTCCAGCTGCCACCCGCACCAACGGTTACCGAGCCAAGCGCGGTGGTGCCATCATAGATAGTGACAATCGCCCCCACTTCCGCCGTGCCGTTCAATACCGGCGTGGTGTCACGGGTGTACGCGCCATTGGTCAGCGTCACCAGCGTGCTGCCAGCGTCGTCGGTAATGGTGAGCGTACTGGCCGCTGGCGCAATGGTGTCGATGGTCAGCGTGGTTGAGGCATTCGTACTCACGTTGCCCGCCGCATCGGTCGCCGTCACGTTCAGCGTGTGCGTGCCGTTGCTCAGGGTAGTCGAGACGAAGCTCCAGGTGCCGCCGCTGCCCACGGTGGTGGTGCCGAGCAATGTGGTGCCGTCGTACACGCTGATCCTTGCGCCGACTTCGCCGTTACCGGTCAACAACGGCGTGCTGTCGTTGGTGATGCCATTGTTCGGGATGGTCACCGCCGTGCTGCCGTTGTTATTGGCGGCAACAAGGTTGGTCACCGCCGCTGGCGGCGTGGTATCGATAATCACCGAGGCCGACGTCGTGCCGCTGACGTTACCGGCGGTATCTGTCACCGTCACGCTCAGTGGATGCGTGCCGGTGGTCAATACGCCAGTGGTGAAGGTCCATGCGCCGGTGCCATTGGCAATCGCCGTACCC
Organism: Pantoea sp. JK; assembly: GCF_026130245.1. NCBI lineage: Bacteria > Pseudomonadati > Pseudomonadota > Gammaproteobacteria > Enterobacterales > Erwiniaceae > Pantoea > Pantoea sp. JK. The sequence continues at coordinate 423,875 of NZ_JAINFN010000003.1, read as the reverse complement.
AGCAGCGTGCTGCCATCGTAGATGGAGACACGGCTGCCCGCTTCCGCCACGCCACTCAAGGTTGGCGTGGTGTCATTGGTGGAACCGCCGCTCGGCACCGTGGTGTTGGTGACGTCGTTGGTGATCACCAGCGTTGACGCCGCTGGTGCCACGGTATCCACGGTAATGGAAACCGTCGCCGACGCGCTGCTGGTGTTACCCGCCGCATCGGTCACGGTGACGCTCAGTGGATGCGTACCGTTGCTCAGCGTGGCGGTCGTGAAGCTCCATGCACCCGAACCATTGGCGGTGGTGGATCCAATCACGGTCGACCCGTCGTAGATGGTGACAATCGCGTTCGCTTCCGCCGTGCCGCTCAGGGTTGGCCTGGCGTCATCGGTGACTGCACCGTTCGCCAGCGCCCCCTGAATCGAGCCGACATCATCGGTGATCACCAGATTGGTCACCGGATTTGGCGCCACGGTATCAATCGTCAAGGTGGTTGAGGCGTTCGGGCTTACGTTACCCGCCGTATCGGTTGCCGTGACGTTCAGGGTGTGCGCACCGTTGCTCAGCGCGGTTGAGATAAAGCTCCATGTGCCGTTGCTGCCCACCGTGGTGGTGCCCAGCAGCGTGGTGCCGTCGTAGACGCTGATGCGTGCACCAATCTCGCCAGAACCGGTCAACAGCGGCGTATTGTCGTTGGTCACGCCGTTGTTCGGAATGGTCACCGCCGTACTGCCGTTGTTGTTGGCGGCAACCAGGTTAGTGACAGCCGCTGGCGGCGTGGTATCAATGATTACCGAGGCCGAGGTGCTGCCGCTGACGTTTCCGGCAACGTCTGTCACCGTCACGCTCAATGGGTGCGTGCCGGTGGAGAGCACGCCGGTAGTGAAGGTCCACGCGCCCGTACCACTGGCAATCGCCGTTCCCAGCAAGGTGCTGCCATCGTAGATGGAGACACGACTGCCGGCTTCGGCCACACCGCTCAGGGTTGGCGTGGTGTCATTGGTGGAACCCCCACTCGGCACCGTGGTGCCGGTGATGTCGTTGGTGATCACCAGCGTTGACGCCGTTGGTGCCACTGTATCCACGGTGATCGAAACCGTCGCCGATGCGCTGCTGGTATTACCGGCCGCATCTTTGACCGTCACGCTCAGCGGATGCACGCCGTTGCTCAGCGTCGCGGTGGTGAAGGTCCATGCGCCGCCCGTTCCGGCTACCACTGAACCCAACACGGTGGTGCCATCGTAGATGGTGACAATCGCATTGGCTTCTGCCGTACCGCTCAAGGTTGGCGTGGCATCATCGGTCACCGCACCGTTCGCCAGCGGCCCCTGACTTAATCCCACATCATCGTTGATCAACAGGTTAATAACGGGCGCCGGTGCCACGGTATCCACCGTCAGCGTCAGCGTTGCATTCGGGCTAACGTTGCCCGCTGCATCTCTCGCCGTGACGTTGAAGGTGTGCGCACCCTCCCCCAGCGTTGGCGTGGTGAAGCTCCATGCACCGTTACTGCCGGCGGTGACAGAACCGATAATCGAGGTGCCATCGCGGATGATCACCAGGCTGCCCGCTTCTGCCGTACCGCTCAGCGCTGGCGTGTTGTCATTGGTGCTGCCGTTATTGGCAATCGCTACCGGCGTGCTGCCGTTGTTGTTGGCCGCAGCCAGACCGGTTACGGCCACCGGCGCGACGGTATCAATAATCACCGTCGCCGAAGTGCTGCCGCTGACGTTACCGGCGGCATCTGTGACCGTGACGCTCAGTGGATGCGAACCTTGCGCCAGCTCTGCGGTGGTGAAGGTCCATGCGCCGGTGCCGCTGGCAATCGCCGTGCCGAGCAGCGTGCTGCCATCGTAGATCGACACGCGACTACCGGCTTCCGCCGTACCGCTCAGCGTTGGCGTGCTGTCGTTGGTTGAACCGCCATTCGGCACCGTGGTGCTGGTGACGTCGTTGGTGATCAACAAGGTTGAGTTGGCTGGTGCCACCGTATCGACATTGACCGTAAAGTTGGTCGCCGCGCTGGTGTTGCCTGCCGCATCGCGCACCGTCACGCTCAGTGGATGCGATCCGTCGCTCAGCGCGGCGGTGGTGAAGCTCCACGCACCGCCCGTTCCGGCCACCACAGAACCCAACACCGTGGTGCCTTCCGAGATAATCACAATATTGCCGGCGGTTGCGGTACCGGTCAGCGTTGGCGTGTTGTCATCGGTAGAGGCACCGCTGGTGAGCGGCCCTTGTGTCGCGCCCACATTGTCAGAAACCACCAGATTGGTGACCGGCGTTGGCGCAGCTGTGGTTACGGTGAAACTGATGGACGTATTCGGACTGACGTTACCAGCGAGATCGGTGGCCGTCACGTTCAGAGTATGCAAACCATCCGCCAGCGCAGGTGAGGTGAAACTCCACGCGCCGTTGCTGCCAGCGGTGACAGAGCCGATAACATCTGTGCCATCGCGGATCACCACTACGCTGCCCGCTTCCGCCGTGCCGCTCAGCGCTGGCGTGTTGTCGTTGGTGTTGCCTCCTGCAGCAATCGCCACTGGCGAACTGCCGTTGTTGTTGGCCGCGGCCAAACCGCTCACAGCCGTTGGCGCGACGGTATCCACGATCACCGTGGCAGTGCTGGAAGCCACGCTGGTGTTACCCGCGACATCGGTCACGCGAACGGTAAGTGGATGGCTGCCTTCGCCCAGCACCGGTGAAATAAAGCTCCATGCGCCGCCTGTTCCGGCAGCAACCGAACCGAGCAAAGTGGTGCCGTCATAAACGGTAATCACGCTGCCCACTTCCGCCGTGCCGCTCAGAGTTGGCGTATTGTCGTTGGTCGAACCGCCATTCGGCACAATCGTGCTGGTGACGTCGTTGGTGACCACCAGCGTCGAGGCGTTTGGCGCCACGGTATCGACCGTGAGATTCACTGCCGCTGAACGTGGTCCAATGTTCCCCGCCGCATCCGTCACGGTCACGCTCAGCGCATGTCCGCCCTGGCTCAGGGTTGGCGACGTGAAGCTCCATGCGCCGAGGCCATTGGCGGTGGTCGAGCCGATGACGGTATTGCCATCATAAACAGTGACAATGCCGTTGGCTTCGGTGGTACCGGTAAGCTGCGGTGTGCTGTCGTTCGTCGAGCCATTATTGGCAATCGGCACTGGCGAACCACCGTTGTTATTGGCGGCGGCCAGGTCAGTGACAGCGACAGGGGCAACGGTATCGATGGTGATCGTAATTGGATCCGATGGCACCCCATTGTTACCGGCGGAGTCAGTGACAAGAACCGAAAGCGCATGAGAACCGTCAGGTAATGCCGCTGGCGTATAGGTCCATTGCCCGCCGGCACCGGCGGTGACACTTCCCAGTTCGGTTGCCCCATCGAAGATTCTGACAATGTTGCCCGCCGTCGTCAGCCCGCTCAACACTGGCGTGCTGTCTTTGGTATTTGCACCATCGCCCAGAGCCACCAAGGTGCTACCGCTGTTATCAGTGATCTGCAATGTGGTGGTTGCAGGCGGCAGGCCCGCTTCAACAGTGATTGTAAAGTCTGCGGAAGCAGGTCCCACGTTTCCGGCTAGATCTTTGACGGTAACCGTAAAGGTATGATCGCCATTACTGAGCGCAGTAGGCGTAAATGTCCAGGTACCATTAGTGGCAGTAACCGTGCCCAGTAACGTAGTGCCATCGTAAACAGACACCACGCTGCCAGTGGCGGCTGAACCACTTAATGTCGGTGTGTTGTCATCAGTGATTGCGCCATTAGTTAATTCGCCAGTGCTACCACCCACGTTGTCGTTAACCACCAAATCGGTGACCGCAGCCGGTGGCACGGTATCGATATTGATCGTAATCGGCGTGGCTTCTGGCCCGGTGGTACCGGCGGCGTTAGTGACCGACACGGTGTAGCTGTGTTGACCATCCGCGCGCACGCTGGTTTCGAAACGCCATACGCCGTTATCACCTACCGTGGTGGTGCCGAGTAAGGTGGTGCCTTCGTAGATGTTAATGGTGGTGCCCGCGACGCCGGTACCGCGCAACACTGGCGTGTTGTCGTTGGAGTAACCGTTATTCGCCACCTGCGATGCGGTGGTATTGGCGTTGTTGTAGACGCCAAAGGTCAGCACCGCCGCTGGGGTAGAGGTATCCACCGTCAGGGATACCGAGGCATTGGAGCTAATATTGCCCGCCGCATCGGTCACAGTGACATTCAGTGTGTGAGTCGCATCAGTCAGCGTGCTGGTGGTGATGCTCCATGCGCCGTTGCTGCCTGCCACGGTTGAGCCAACTAAGGTGGTGCCGTCGTAAACCCGCACGATGGCATTGGCTTCCGCCGTGCCGCTGATGGCTGGCGTGTTGTCATTGGTGATACCGCCATCCGCAATGGTTATTGGTGAGCCACCATTGTTGTTTTGCAGCAGCAGGTCGTCAGCAGGCTGTGGGGCGGTGGCATCCACCACCACGGTAAAGCTGGAGGATGGCGCACTGACGTTGCCGACCGCATCGGTCACGGTGGCGGTCAGCGTATGCGAACCGTCGGTTAGGGCTGGAGAACTAAAGCTCCAGGTTCCGCCTGCCGTGGCCGTGGTGGTTCCGATTACCGTAGTGCCATCGTAGACAGTGACCAGACTGCCCGCTTCCGCATTCCCGCTCAGCAACGGCGTGTTGTCGCTGGTGGTTGCGCCATTCGGTACCAGAACAAGCGAGCCGCCATTGTCATTATTAACCACCAATGTAGCGACCGCCGGAACCGTGGTATCCACGGTGAAGCCAATTGCCGTTGATGCCGGGCTGGCATTTCCTGCCGCATCCACCACGGTGGTGGTCAGACTGTGCAGACCATCGCCCAAGGTTGGCGATGTGAAGCTCCACTGGCCGTTGCTGCCCACCGAAGCGCTGCCGAGCACCGTGGTGCCATCACGAATAATCACCGTGCTGCCCGCTTCGGCAGTACCGGTGAGGAATGGCGTGTTGTCATTAGTGAAGCCGCCGTTGGTAATCGCCACCGGCGACGTGCCTTCATCATTGCTGGCAACCACGTTCAACGCTGCAGCCGGTGGTGTGGCATCAATCACCACTCCGATGGTGCTCGGCGCACTGACGTTACCCGCCGCATCGCTGGCCGTGACGCTAAAGGTATGGGTGCCATCCGCCAGCGCAGTCGCCGGCGTGAAGGTCCAGGTTCCGCCCGCGCCAACGGTAGTCGATCCCAGCACGCCGTTCTGATCGGACACGGTGATGATGCTGCCCACCTGGCCAGAACCGCTCAGCACTGGCGTGCTGTCGTTGGTGAGACCGCCGTTTGGAATGTTCACTGGCGTGCCGATATCGTTGGTCAGCGTCAGCCCGGTAGCTGCTGGCGGTGCCACGGTATCAACGGTCACGGTGATGGTGCTGCTGGCCGGTCCGGTGTTGCCCGCCGCGTCACGTACGGTCACGCTCAGGTTGTGGGTGCCATCGGTCAGGTTCGGTGAGAAGCTCCAGGCGCCCTGCGCGTTGGCAACAGCGCTGCCGAGCACGGTGGTGCCGTCAGACACAATCACGATGCTGTTCGCTTCCGCCGTACCACTCAGCACTGGCGTGTTGTCGTTGGTGGTGCCGTTATTGGCAATCGGTACCGGCGAACCGCCATTGTCATTGTTGAGCGCCAGCCCAGTTGCCGCGCCAGGCGCAACGGTATCCACCGTAAAGGCGATGGCCGTGGACGCCGGGCCGACGTTACCCGCCGGATCGGTGACGGTCGCCGTCAGGCTGTGACCGCCTTCGCCCAGCGTTGGCGTGGTGAAACTCCATTGGCCGTTGCTGCCGACAATCACAGAGCCCAGCACAGTGGTGCCATCCAGCACCGTCACCGTGCTGCCCGCTTCGGCAGTACCGGCAATCGCTGGTGTCGCATCGTTAGTGGTGCTGCCTGCGGCGATGGTGACCGGTGTGCCGCCGTTATTGTTGTTAAGGGTAATCGCCGTTGGAGCCACCGGCGGCGTGGTATCGATGCTGAAGTTCAGCGCCGTAGATGGCGCACTGACGTTGCCTGCAGGATCGGTCACGGTGGTGGTCAGGCTGTGTGCGCCCTCGCCCAACGCCGTAGCAGGTGTGAAGCTCCAGGTGCCGCCGCTGCCGACTACCAGCGAACCCAGCACATTGCTGCCATCAGAGACAATCACGATGCTGCCCACTTCAGCGCTGCCGCTCAACACCGGCGTGGTGTCGTTGGTGGCACCGCCTGCAACAATCGGCACCGGCGTTTGGCCGGAATCATTGCTCAGTTGCAGACCGGTCGCCGCATTCGGTGCCTGCGTGTCGACGGTAAAGGTGATCGCCGCAGAGGGATCGCTGATATTGCCAGCCGCATCGGTAACGGTCGTCGTCAGGCTGTGTTCGCCCTGGCTCAGCGCCGGAGTGGTGAAACTCCATTCCCCGCTGCTGCCCACAATCACCGATCCCAGTACGGTGGTGCCATCACGCACGATAACAATACTGTCCGCTTCGGCGGTACCACTCAGCACTGGCGTGGTGTCGTTAGTCGCGCCACCCGAAGCAATTGGGGTTGGCGTGCTGCCTTCATCGTTATTAAGTGCCAAATCAGCCGCGGCTGGCGGTGGCGTGGTTTCGATAGTAACCGCGTACGGCGTTGATGCCGGGCCGGTATTACCCGCGGCATCGGTGACGGTGGCGGTCAGGCTGTGTGTGCCCGGATCCAGTGGCGTGCCAGGCGTGAAGCTCCATTTTCCATCGGTGCCCACGGTGGTGCTGCCCAACACCTCGGCACCATCACGCACGGTGACGACGCTGCCCACTTCGGCGCTACCGCTCAGCACTGGCGTGGTGTCGTTGGTGAGTCCTCCGGTATCAATCGGTACGGCAGTTCCACTGTTGTTGTTACTGAGCTGCAGATCGGTCGCGGCCGCTGGCGGTGTGGTATCCACGGTAAAGGTGAGAGGGGTAGACGCATCGCTGCTGTTGCCCGCCGGATCGGTGACGGTAGTGGTCAGGCTATGCGCGCCGTCGCCCAGCGCGGCGGCTGGCGTGAAGCTCCAGCTACCGTCGCTGCCCGCCGTGGCGGTGCCCAGCACCGTGGTGCCGTCGCGCACCGTGACGGTGCTGCCCGCTTCCGCCGTGCCACGCAATATCGGCGTGCTGTCATTGGTGATGCCGCCCGTGGCAATGAGGGTGCCGCCATCGTTGCTCAACTGCAGGCCGGTTGAGGTGGCTGGAGCCTGGGTATCAACGGTGAAGTTGATTGGCGTAGACGGATCGCTGACGTTACCCGCTGCGCTGGTGACGGTGGTGGTCAGGCTATGTGCGCCTTCGCTCAACGCTGGCGTGCTGAAGCTCCAGCTGCCACCGCTACCGACGACCACGGTGCCCAGCACGGTGCTGCCATCCAGAACCGTTACCGTGCTGCCCGCCGCCGCCGTACCGCTGATCACCGGCGTGGTGTCGTTGGTGGCGCCGTTATTCGCGATAGGCACTGGCGTGCTGCCATTATCGTTATTCAGCACCACGCTGCCTGCCACTGGCGGCTGTGTAGTGTCGATGTTGACAGTGATTGGCGTCGAGGTTGGACCGACGTTACCGGCTGGATCGGTGACGGTGGTGGTCAGCGTATGCTCACCCGCCGTTAACGGTGTGGTTGGCGTCACGCTCCACGATCCATCGCTGCCAACGGTCGCGCTGCCAATCACGGTGGTGCCATCACGTACCGTGACGATGCTGCCCGCTTCTGCGATGCCGCTCAGCGCTGGCGTGGTGTCGTTGGTGGTGCCGCCTGCCGCAATAGGTACCGGCGTCGTGCCTTCGTTGTTGCTGAGCTGCAGACCCGTCGCCGCTGCAGGTGGCGTGATATCCACGGTGACCACAATTGGCGTAGATGGCGCACCGGTGTTGCCCGCTGGGCTGGTAACGGTGGCGGTCAGGCTGTGACTGCCCTCGTTGAGTGCTGGCGTGGTGAAGCTCCATGTTCCGCCATTGCCAACGGTCACGGTGCCGAGCACGGTGCCGCCATCAGAAACGGTAATGGTGCTGCCCGCTGCTGCGGTGCCGCTCAATACTGGCGTTGCATCGTTGGTGGCCGCGCCAGAGGTAATCGGAACTGGCGTACCGCTGGTGTCGTTACTCAGCTGCACACCGCCCGGTGCTGGCGGTGCCGTCGTGTCGATGGTGAAGGTTAACGGCGTGCTCGCCGCGCCGGTATTGCCCGCCGCATCGGTCACGGTGGTGGTCAGGCTGTGCGAGCCATCGCCGAGCGTTGGAGAGGTAAAGCTCCAGTTGCCATCGTTGCCGACGGTAACCGAACCCAACGGCGTGCCGCCATCGGAAACCGTCACAATGCTGCCCGGCTCCGCGCGACCACTCAATACTGGCGTCACATCGTTGGTGGTGCCGCCATCCGCAACCGGCACCAGCGTGCCGCTGCCATCATTGCTGAGTTGCAGGTCGGTGGCCGCCGCGGGTGGTGTGGTATCAACAATCACAATCACCACTGACGAGGACGGGCCGACGTTACCAGCCGTATCAGTGACGGTGGTGGTGAGATTGTGCTGTCCTTCAGCCAGCGGATCGGTTGGCGTAAAGCTCCAGTTGCCGTCGGTGCCGGTGGTTGTGGTGCCCAGCACGGTGGTGCCATCGCTCACCGTAACGGTACTGCCCGGTTCGGCGGTGCCGTTCAGGGTTGGCGTGGTGTCGTTGGTGGTGCTACCTGAGGCCAGCGGCGTTCCGTCATCATTGGTGAACTGCACATTGCCTGCCGCCGCTGGCGGTTGGGTATCAATGGTCACGGTCACCGGCGTTGAAGCCGGACCGGTATTGCCCGCAGGATCGGTAACGGTTGAAGTCAGGCTATGACCGCCATCGCTCAGCGGTGGCGTGGTGTAACTCCAGGTGCCGTCTGTACCCACTGTGGTAGTGCCGAGCACGGTGGTGCCATCCAAAATGGTCACAATGCTGCCAATTTCACCGCTGCCGGTGATCGTTGGTGTGTTGGTATTGGTGCTGCTGCCATCCGGGATCGGCTCGCCAGCACCATCTTCCAGACCCACGCCGGTTGGTGCGGTTGGCACCACGGTATCGATGGTGATGTTGATGGTTGGCGAATCGGTCTCCACGCCGGTGGTGGCATTGGTAGCGACAGCGTGGAAAGCGTAGTTGCCATCGGCCAGCGCGGCTGGCGTGAAGTTCCACTGCCCATCGCTGCCCGCGACGGTGCTGCCAATAACAGTGGTGCCGTTATACAGCGTGATGAGATTCCCCGCGCCCGCCAGTCCGCTGAGAATTGGCGTGGTGTCGTGGGTGCTGGCGTTGTTGGGCAGTTCAACCAGCGTGCTGCCGCTGTCGTCGGTGACCACCAGTAAGCTGCTGGTCGCCGGAACGCCGGCATCGACATTCAGGGTGAATACCGGCGACGACGGGCTCACGTTGCCTGCCGCATCGGTAACCGTGGTGGTCAGGCTGTGTTGGCCGTTCGTCAGCGCGTTATCTGGCGTAAAGCTCCAGCTGCCGTCGCTGCCTGCTGTCGCCGAGCCCAGCAATGTGGTGCCGTCATACACACGCACTACCGATCCCGCTTCGGCGGTGCCGGTCAGGGTTGGTGTGCTGTCGTCGGTGATCGTGCCAGAGGTCAACGGGCCGGTACTGCCGCCAACGTTATCGTTGACCACCAGTCCACTGACCGGCGCTGGCGCGAGGGTATCGACACTGAAAGCGATCGGTGTGGTCGCCGGGCTGACGTTACCCGCCGCATCGGTGACGGTGGTGGTCAGGCTGTGATTGCCCTCCGCCAGCGTCGGCGTGGTAAAGCTCCAGTTACCGTCGCTGCCCACAGTAACGGTGCCGAGCACGGTGTTGCCATCCAGAATGGTGACTTTGCTGCCTGCTTCCGCCGTGCCGCTCAGCACTGGCGTCGCATCATTGCTGGCCCCTCCCGCAACAATCGGCTGCGTAATGCTGCCCGCGTCGTTGGTGAGTTCCACACCGGATGCCGCATCCGGCGCGATGGTGTCCACGATGATGTTGATGGTTGCAGTATCAGTAACGTTGCCGTTGGCATCGGTAATGGTGCCATGCAGCGCGTGCGGACCATCCGTCAGACCGCTGAGGTAGAAGATCCATTGGCCGTTACTGCCCGCCGTGGTGCTGCCCAGCACGGTGGTGCCGTCATACAGTGTGATGATGTTACCGGCACCCGCCACCCCGCTTAATACCGGGCTGTCGTTGTTGGTGCTGGCACCGTCAGTCAGTTGCGCCACGGTGTTGCCGTTTTCGTCCGTCACTTCCAGCGACGAGGTGGCAGGAGGAATATCTGCATCGACGGTGATAACGATCGGCGGGCTGGCTGGGCCGACGTTACCGGCCGTATCGGTTGCCGTGACGGTAAAGGTGTGATCGCCGTTGCTCAGCGCTGGCGTGGTAAAACTCCATGTGCCATCTGTGTCCACGGTGGTGTTGCCCAGCAGCGTTGTGCCATCGTAAATGCTGATGGTGGCATTCGGCTCGCCGGTGCCGCTCAGGGTTGGTGCACGGTCATCGGTGGTGTCGCCGGAGGTTAACGGCCCTTGTACCGCACCCACGCTGTCTTCGATCACCAAATTGCCCACCACGGCTGGCGGCGTGGTATCTACCGTCACGGTGACCGGTGACGATGCCGGACCGGTATTGCCAGCGGGATCGGTGACGGTGGTGGTCAGGCTGTGATTACCCTCCGCCAGCGTTGGCGTAGTGAAACTCCAGTTGCCATCGCTGCCAACGGTTGCCGTGCCGAGCACGGTGGTGCCATCCAGCACCGTCACGGTGCTGCCCGGTTCGGCGGTGCCGCTGAAGGTTGGCGTATTGTCATTGGTGGTGCTGCCAGCGGCAATCGGCACCACGGTACTGCCATTGTTGTCGCTCAGTTGCAGATCGGCTGCCGCCGCAGGTGCAACGTTATCAATGGTGATAGTGAGCGTGCCGGAGTCGGTCACATTACCGGTGGTATCTGTCGCCGTGGCGTGGAAGGCGTAAGTCCCGTCTGGCAGCGCGCCAGGCGTGAAGCTCCATTGCCCATCGGCACCTGCCACGGTGCTGCCCAGCAGCGTGGTGCCGTTATACAACTCAATCACCGCGCCCGCTGACGCCAGGCCGCTGAGAATTGGCGTGGTGTCAGGCGTGCTGGAGCCGTCTGGCAGGATTCTCAGCGTACTGCCGCTGTCATCGGTGATTTGCAGCGTACTGGTGGTCGGCGCAACGCCCGCATCAACCGTGAAGTTCACCCCGGTTGTCGCCGGACTGACGTTGCCCGCCGCATCGGTCAGCGTCACGCTCAGCGTATGCTGGCCATTGTTCAGCGCTGGTGTTGTGAAACTCCAGGTGCCATCACTGCCGACGGTGACGCTGCCGAGCAGCGTGCTGCCGTCGTAAATTTTAACGATGGCATTAACTTCGCCGTTGCCGCTCAGCGTCGGCGTGTTGTCATCGGTCGTCGAACCCGCAGTGATTGGGCCAGTGGCTCCGCCGACGTTATCGCTGATCACCACATTGCTGGCCTCTGCTGGAGCCTGGGTATCCACGGTGAAGGTGATCGGGCTGGAAGTTGGACCGACGTTCCCTGCCGCATCGGTGACGGTGGCAGTAATGCTGTGGCCGCCCTCCGTCAGCGTTGGTGAAGTGAAGCTCCATGTGCCGTTGCTGCCCACGGTTGCGGTGCCGAGCACGGTATCGCCATCACGCACGGTGACGGTGCTGCCCGGTTCTGCGGTGCCGCTCAGTACTGGCGTGGTGCTATTGGTCGCACCACCGGAGGCGATCGGTTGCAGCGTGCTGCCATCGTTATCACTCAGCGTGACGCCACTTGCGGCAGCAGGTGGCACGGTATCCACGGTGATGGTGATAACCGGCGTTTGCGTCACGTTGCCAGAGGTATCCGTTACCGAGGCGTGGAACGCGTAACTGCCATCTGCTAATGCGGCTGGCGTAAAGGTCCACTGTCCATCGCTGCCCGCGACCACGCTGCCCAACACGGTGCTGCCGTTATACAGCGTGATCAGTGCGCCAGCGGTTGCCAGACCACTCAACGTTGGGGTGTTGTCGTGCGTGCTGCCGCCGTTGCTGAGCTGCACCAGCGTATTACCGGAATCGTCGGTGATTTCGAGCGAGGTGGTTGCTGGGGGAATACCGGCCTGCACGTTGATATCATAAGGTGCTGAAGGCGCACTGACGTTGCCCGCCGCGTCGGTTAAGGTCACGCTCAGGCTGTGGCTACCGTTGCTCAAGGCGGTGGTGGTGTAACTCCAGGTTCCATCGCTACCCACAACCGCCGTACCCAGCAAGGTTTGCCCATCGTAAATGCTGACAATCGCGCCCACTTCACCGCTGCCGGTAAGCGTTGGCGTGTTGTCATCGGTAATGCCGCCATTGGTTACCGTACCGGAACTGCCGCCCGAGTTATCGTTGACCAACAGGTCAGTTACTGCTGTCGGAGCTTGCGTGTCCACAGTGAAGGTGATGGTGGTGGCTGGGCTGGTATTTCCTGCTGCATCGGTTGCAGTGATGCTTAATGTGTGACTGCCCTGACTAAGTTCCGGGCTGGTGAAGCTCCATGTACCGTTGCTGCCGACAGTGACACTGCCGAGCACCGTATCGCCATCGCGGATGGTGATAATCGAGCCCACTTCAGCGGTTCCGCTCAGCACTGGCGTGGTGTCTTTGGTCGCGCCGCCGTTGGTGATTGGCTGCGCAGTGGTACCGCTGTTGTTAACTACGCTCAAGCCGCCAACGGCGGTTGGCGCGACGGTGTCCACGGTGAAATCTACCGGATTGGTTGACGGGCTGGTGTTACCCGCCGCATCGGTGACGGTGGCGGTCAGGCTGTGCTGACCCTCCGCCAGCGCAGGCGTGGTAAAGCTCCAGCGGCCATCCGCGCCAACGGTCACCGTGCCGAGCAGCGTCGTACCATCGTAAATGCTGACAATAGCGCCCGCTTCAGCGGTGCCGCTTAAGGTTGGCGTGTTGTCATCGGTAATCGCGCCCGCACCAATCGCGCCCTGATACGGCCCAACCGTGTCGTTAATCACCAAATCCGTGATGGCGGTAGGCGGCGTAGTGTCATCGCCACCACCGGGATTGGTTGGGTTGGTAGGATTTGTAGGATTGGTCGGGTTGGTGGGATTGCCGCCGTTGTTACCGTCATCGGGATTGGTCGGCGAGGCATTACCGCCACCACCACCGCCCGAACCGGCAAACATCGCGCCCAAACCGGCCAGCGCCGCACCACCGATACCGAAGGCGGCGATGGTGCCGTCATTGGTGGTGTTTTCCGCTAACAGCCCTTCGGTGCTGTCGATTGAAACGTACTGGAAACCTTCTGTACCGGGATCTTCAACCCACCACATGGCGCCGCGATCGTCCTGCAGAACCAGATCGCTGTCACCATTCGGGCTATAAAAATTATGAATAACAACCACTTCACCAGATTTTGTGGTGACGACTAAATCATTACCATTGCGTGTGAAAGACTTAATATCAGACTGATTAAGATGCAGCTTCACCAAACTCGGAGCGGTCAAATTAACTTGATTTCCACTCAGCTCAGAAGCAACGGTCCCACCTTTTGGGGTTACTGAGATATTATTCATGTTATCGAGATCCCGCAGTTTCCATAATCACGCCCGGCATCAGCAGACACCGGCTTTTACAGCGAATAATCGCGACGATTATTCACTTCTTCTCTTGATCGATTTCATACAGGCTGAGAATGAAATCGCGTTGAGTTTTGTTTAGCCGCCATCCTGATAACTGATTGGTTTTATTTCTTAAAATCACCACGGGAAAAATATATTTATTCTCAAGCGGCCGGGCACAAATGACGTGAAACGCATAAAGCCCAGGCTTTGACATTTTTTTACTTCCCCGAGGGATGAAACCAACTCAATAATTTCAGGATTAAGCTAATAAATCATCGAGATAGACGCTCTGCCACAAATAGCCCTGCATGCCATAAATTGCTTTATGCGCCAGCAGGTCGACCTGTTGTTGATTTTCAACACCCTCAACGATGACGCCGGTGCATAATTCGTTGAGATGGTCGAGCAGAATGTCAAAGGTGCGACCGTTGCCAAATTGCCAAAAAAATTCTTTGTCAATCTTGACGATTTCAAATATTCCGCTATCAAACATGGAAAGGTTGGAATAACCCGGACCAAAGTCATCGAGCCATAAAGGGGCCGGCGTCACTTTCGCGACACCTTTTAAAATCAACAGATCGGCGCTATTAAATCGCGCAGTAAAGAATGCTGATATTTCCAGACGCAACAGCGTCAGTTGAGCCAGTTTTTCTTGCATTTCAGCATCTTTAAAAATGCTGGCTACGATATCTCTATCAACATTGACACTGACAATCTGGTCAAACCCTTTCTGGTATAGCTGAATAAGTTTTTCGATCTGGTGGAGGAATAACTGCCATTTAACGTCAGCAGAAAGCTGACTGAAGAACCCAACATCCCTTTCAGGGTTACGCTTATTATTGATATCTGCGTCGTCTGCAAGACGCGTTAACAATTCCCTGGCAATCACCTGGCCGGACAAATCGTAAACCGGCTCCAACAAGAACACTGCCTTCGGTTGATTGCTCATTTCATATCCTTACTGCAACTGCCTGATAGCCTTAAACTGTCAGGATTTCTCATGTAAGAAGTAAGGTAAACATTGATAAAACTTAATGTCTTAACTGAAGGTTAACGTACTACTTACACTTTGAGAAATAGATTTCAGTAAACACTTCAGGCAACTTCAATCGTTTAAATCAATCAATAACGTAAGTAAATTTCTCTAAAATTCACAAAAGCTCAGAAAATTCTTAATCTAATTTAACTTATCGTTTACTTTAATAGATCTGTAAAAACATTATCGAATTGAAAAATAATGATAAAAAAAGATTCCGCACGATTTGATAGCTCTCCTTAACTCAAATTGCAAAATATTTTATCTGGCATCTATGCTTCCAAAAAGCGCCAATAACCACTAATTTCTATGGTGACTATTAAAACCTTAATGTTTAAATTTTTATTATGCATTGAAAAGAATACATAACAGAATAACTGCTTAATCCATGATGAATCAGTAAGTAAGGTAAGGATATTAAGAAAATAATCAGCGTTGCCGACTCGCTTTATTAGAGAAAAGAAGGAGATAGCATTTGGGGAGGTAAATGTGGGATTTACGTGGCGGGTTACAAATAAGCCAAAGGTGATCGTCTTCACAAATCAAATTAAATTATTGTTGCCAGGCGCGGATATAGCAGGAAAAGCGAAAACCGAGCCCTTGCGAGCTCGGTTTAAGAACAATTAATTACTCATCTTCTAAATAGGTATAACCGTACAAGCCACTCTCGAATTCAGACAAGAATTGCGCGCGCAGCTCTTCATCTATATCCGTTTGTTGCGTTACCTGATCGCGGAACAGCGTCATCAAATCGTTAGGATTCAGCTGCACGTACTCAAGCATATCCGCTACGGTATCGCCCTCATCCGACAGCTGCACTTCCACGCTGCCATCCGGGAACGCAAACACATCAACCGCTTCGGTATCACCGAACAGGTTATGCATGTTGCCGAGAATTTCCTGATACGCGCCCACCATAAAGAAGCCGAGCATCGGCGGATTGTCGATGTCGTATTCCGGCATCGGCATGGTGGTGGCAATGCCATCGCCATCGACGTAGTGATCGATGGTGCCATCGGAGTCACAGGTGATGTCGAGCAATACCGCGCGACGCTTCGGCATCTTATTCAGCCCTTCCAGCGGCAGCACCGGGAACAGCTGATCGATGCCCCACGCATCCGGCATTGACTGGAACAGCGAGAAGTTGACGTAAATCTTATCCGCCATACGCTCCTGTAGCTCATCAATGATCGGGCGATGCGCGCGGTTGCTTGGGTCGAGATGCTGCTGAATATAGTGGCAGATGCTCAGATAAAGCTGCTCTGCCCAGGCGCGCTGACCGAGATCGTAGGTGCCAGAAGAATAACCGGTATGGATGTCGAACAGATCCATTTGGCTATCGTGCAGCCATTCGCGCAGCGAACGGCGCACGTCAGGTTCGTGCATCTCTTGCCACGTATCCCACAAACTCTGAATCGGACGCGGTGAATCGGCATCCGGTGCCACCGGCGTGCTGAACTCATTACGCTCAACACCAATAATGTTGGACACCAGCACGGTGTGGTGCGCCGTCACCGCACGACCTGACTCGGTGATCACGGTTGGATGCTCCAGACCGTTCTCTTCACAGGCATCGCCGATGGCCCAAATCACGTTGTTGGCGTATTCATTCAGACCGTAGTTGACCGAGCAATCTGACTGCGAGCGTGTTCCTTCATAGTCCACGCCCAAACCGCCGCCCACATCGAAACATTTGATGTTGACACCCAGCTTCGCCAGTTCAACGTAGAAACGCGCCGACTCACGCACGCCGGTGGCGATATCGCGGATGTTGGACATCTGCGAACCAAGATGGAAGTGCAGCAGCTGCAGGCTATCGAGACGACCCGCTTTGCGCATAATGTCGACCAGCTGCAACACCTGCGATGCCGCCAGACCAAACTTCGATTTCTCACCGCCGCTCGACTGCCACTTGCCCGAGCCCTGCGACGCCAGACGCGCGCGGATACCAAGACGCGGAATCACGTTCAGGCGCTCGGCCTCTTCCAGCACCAGACGTACCTCGGTCATCTTCTCGATCACCAGATAGACTTTGTGACCGAGCTTTTCGCCGATCAGCGCCAGACGAATGTATTCGCGGTCTTTATAGCCGTTACAAACAATCACCGAACGGGTTTTGCCGGCGTGGGCCAGCACCGCCATCAGCTCGGCTTTCGAACCGGCTTCCAAGCCCAGCGGTTCGCCAGAGTTGACCAGCGACTCAATCACGCGCTTATGCTGATTCACCTTGATCGGGTAAACCAGGAAGTAGTCACCTTTATAGCCGTAAGATTCACGCGCGCGTTTGAAGGCGGCGTTAATCGAACGCAGACGATGCTGGAGAATCTGCGGGAAGCAGAACAGCGCCGGCAGACGTTGACCGTCGGCTTCGCGCTCTTTCACCAGCTTCGCTAAGTCAACGCGCACTTCCGGCTGATCCGGATCGGGACATACGCTGATGTGCCCCAGCTCGTTGACGTCGTAATAGTTGTTTCCCCACCAGGCAATGTTGTAGGTACGCAGCATTCTGCTCGCTTCCTGATCGTTCATTGCCACCTCCTGCATGGAGCGGAGTACACCTTGTTCGCCAGCTGACGAACCCTTGATATTCTTCATGTCGTCAGACATCGCGAACCTCAATTTTCCGTTGAAATATGAATTTGTTACCGAGTTTTGTCATGGTGGCGCCAGGTAAAAATTGCCTCATCCTGCTTGCTGCCTCTGTAAGGTTGCAGTGTACAAAGCTGACTCTAAGTGTAAAACACCGCACCGAAGTCGGGGCAAATAGCCTGAGACTTCCACGGTCTGTAGACAGCGAAATGCAGTAATAGATGCAGAGAAATGTTAACCGGCGCGCGTGTCGGGAGAATGAACACAACGTCGATAGGAGAAAAGAACGGGTTTGGAGTGTGAAAGGAGTGCCAGCGCGCCGCAACAGCACAGTGAACCAAAGCGAGAGAAAGAGTGGTTCATTACTTTAATCACCTCCATCGCCTGCTTAAAGCATGCGAGAAACGGCTTGGGTGAAGGTCAGATTAAATGGCATCTGACGGCGCGACGCACGGCGGCGTCATCCTTTGCGGCTGTGGTCGACAGCAGCGGCGTTTTATACAGCCACGCGGGGTAAATTGCAAAATCTTTGTCAGTAACTGCGCGCGGTGTCAGGAAATGATTCCACTTATGATGTTGCGGAAAATGCGGGATCGGAAAAAGCACTGGAAAAGTGCTCACTGAGTAACCTAGAATAGCCGTCCAGATGGTTTTCCATCTAAACTGATTAACATCCAGGCGGTGTGAGTTAATGCTCTCGCTGCCACTGCTTGCGGCTTTGCCTGAAGGGGCGTCGAGTTGGTCTGATCCCGCTTACGCTATGCAGTCGTATTCAAACCATTTTTAAGGTAAAGAACAGAATGGCTAAACACCTTTTTACATCTGAGTCCGTATCAGAAGGACATCCTGATAAAATCGCTGACCAAATTTCCGATGCCGTGCTGGATGCGATCCTCGAGCAGGATCCTAAAGCGCGCGTGGCCTGCGAAACTTACGTGAAGACCGGTATGGTGCTGGTTGGCGGTGAAATCACCACCAGCGCTTGGGTGGATATCGAAGAGATCACCCGTAATACCGTACGTGAAATCGGCTATGTCCATTCCGATATGGGCTTTGATGCGAACTCTTGCGCAGTGCTGAGCGCGATTGGTAAGCAATCTCCAGACATCAATCAGGGCGTTGACCGTACCGATCCGCTGGAACAAGGCGCGGGCGATCAGGGCCTGATGTTCGGCTACGCCAGCAACGAAACCGATGTGCTGATGCCAGCGCCGGTCACCTACGCGCACCGTCTGGTGCAGCGTCAGGCTGAAGTGCGTAAAAGTGGTTCACTGCCGTGGCTGCGTCCGGATGCAAAAAGCCAGATCACCTTCCAGTACGATGACGGCAAAATTGTCGGTATCGATGCGGTTGTGCTGTCAACTCAGCATGCTGAAGATGTGACCACCGCCGATCTGCGTGAAGCGGTGATGGAAGAGATCATCAAGCCGGTTCTGCCGACTGAGTGGATCACCGCCAGCACCAAATACCACATCAACCCAACAGGCCGTTTTGTCATCGGTGGTCCAATGGGCGACTGCGGTTTGACCGGTCGTAAAATTATCGTTGATACCTACGGCGGCATGGCGCGTCACGGTGGCGGCGCGTTCTCAGGTAAGGATCCGTCAAAAGTTGACCGCTCTGCCGCTTACGCCGCACGTTATGTGGCGAAGAACATCGTCGCGGCTGGCCTGGCTGACCGCTGTGAAATCCAGGTTTCTTACGCCATCGGCGTGGCTGAGCCAACCTCCATCATGGTTGAAACCTTCGGTACCGAGAAAGTTTCTACCGAGCAGCTGACGCTGCTGGTACGCGAGTTCTTCGACCTGCGTCCATACGGCCTGATTCAGATGATGGATCTGCTGAAACCGATCTATAAAGAGACCGCTGCATACGGTCACTTTGGTCGTGAGCACTTCCCGTGGGAGCAGACTGATAAAGCGGCGCAGCTGCGCGAAGCGGCGGGTTTGAAGTAACAGACTCCTCTGCGGGCTGATGCCGTTCTCTGCGGCCTGATGCCCTCACCCCGGCCCTCTCCCACGGGAGAGGGAGACGCTGCACGATTTGACATCGAAGCTCGCTTTTGGCGGGCTTTTTTTATGGCTTTGCATCGGCAGGCACATTTTTCTCCACTGTCTACACTTCTTTCACCTCGCTTACAACTTGGTGATAACGATTACATTTTGAAATCCTTTAACAATCGGCAATTTAGAGATTTTTCAGCGTAGTTATTAACGTGAAAATGCGTTATTTTCAGCGTCCTCTGATTGCCGGTATTTAGTGCGATGTCAGAAACTTAAAGGGTGCTATACCTTACTGGTTACGTAACTATTTCGGGCGGAAAATGCTGGATTGCAGGGTTTCAGCGTGTGTAACCGATTACACTGATGTGATCTTACTCACTTTTTTCCGCCGACAGGTTTCATAACATTGATAACAACAACGATGGATAAACTTTGGAGGCTTCATGCCTGGTAATACTCATAAGAGCAGAACTTCAAATAAGGTCATGACCTTGTTTGTCTGCTTTTTAGCGGCGCTGGCCGGCTTGCTGTTTGGATTGGATATCGGTGTTATCGCCGGTGCGCTGCCTTTCATCGCGAAAGACTTCAACGTCACCGCACATCAGCAAGAGTGGATCGTCAGCTCAATGATGTTTGGTGCTGCTGTTGGTGCTGTGGGCAGCGGCTGGATGTCATCGCGTCTCGGTCGTAAAAAGAGCCTGATGGCCGGTGCGATTCTGTTCGTTATCGGTTCGCTGTGGTCTGCCGGCGCAACCAGCCCGGAAATGCTGATCGCCGCACGTGTGGTGCTTGGCCTGGCCGTTGGTGTCGCCTCTTACACCGCGCCGCTGTATCTCTCTGAAATCGCGCCAGAGAAGATTCGAGGCAGCATGATTTCGCTGTACCAGCTGATGATCACCATCGGTATTCTGGCGGCGTATCTCTCCGATACCGCGTTCAGTGATGCTGGCGCATGGCGCTGGATGCTGGGCATTATCACCATTCCAGCGGTGCTGCTGCTCATCGGGGTATTCTTCCTGCCGAACAGCCCGCGCTGGCTGGCGGCTAAAGGTGATTTCCGCAGTGCTGAGCGCGTGTTATCGCGTCTGCGTGATACCAGCGAGCAAGCAAAACGCGAGCTGGATGAAATCCGTGAAAGCCTGAAAATCAAACAGTCAGGCTGGCAGCTGTTCCAGAGCAACAGCAACTTCCGCCGCGCGGTGTTCCTTGGCGTGCTGTTGCAGGTAATGCAGCAGTTCACCGGTATGAACGTCATCATGTATTACGCGCCGAAGATCTTCGAAATCGCTGGCTTCGCCAACACCACGCAGCAAATGTGGGGCACGGTGATTGTCGGCCTGGTGAACGTACTGGCCACCTTTATTGCTATCGGTCTGGTGGATCGCTGGGGCCGTAAACCAACGCTGGTGCTGGGCTTCATGGTGATGGCGATTGGTATGGGCATCCTTGGCACCATGCTGCACATTGGCATTCACTCGCCAGAAGCGCAGTACTTCGCGGTGGCGATGCTGCTGATGTTTATCGTTGGTTTTGCGATGTCTGCCGGTCCGCTGATTTGGGTCCTGTGTTCCGAGATTCAGCCGCTGAAAGGCCGCGACTTCGGTATCACGGTTTCCACCGCGACCAACTGGATTGCCAACATGATCGTTGGTGCCACCTTCCTGACCATGCTGAATACGCTGGGCAACGCGCCAACCTTCTGGGTTTACGCCGGTCTGAACGTGTTCTTCATTCTGCTGACGCTGGCGCTGATTCCAGAGACCAAAAACGTCTCGCTGGAGCACATCGAGCGCAACCTGATGCAGGGCAAAAAACTGCGCGATATCGGTCAAAAGTAATCCCGATAAGCGAATGCAAGGGCTGCCAACTGGCAGCCCTTTTTTACAGGTTCGTCATTAATGGCGACCACTGCACACTCAGTTGATTCAACCGCTGCAACCTTTTATGCTGCCCCACATGAAAACACCACGCCTTCCCATCGCCTTACAGCAAGCCGTCATGCGTTCACTGCGCCATTATTTGCAGCTGGCTAACGAAAAGCTGAAACGCCGATTTGATGAGCCCTCTTTGATCTATCAGCAGCGCGGTACCGCTGCGGGCACCGCATGGCTGGAGAAGTGGGAAATCCGCATCAATCCGGTGCTGCTGCTGGAGAATCAGCAGGCATTTGTTGATGAAGTGGTGCCGCACGAACTGGCGCATCTGCTGGTGTGGAAAACTTTTGGCCGCGTGCCACCGCACGGCAAAGAGTGGAAATGGATGATGGAGAGCGTGCTCGGTGTGCCTGCGCGTCGCACCCACAAGTTTGAAATCGACTCGGTGCGCAGCAACACCTTTCCCTATCGCTGCAGCTGCCAGCAGCATCAGCTTACGGTACGTCGCCATAACCGCGTGCTGCGCGGTGAAAGCGAATATCGCTGCGTACACTGCAAATCGCTGCTGCAACCCGGTGAGTTTTTATCGAAATAGTTTAGCAATATAGTTTGTAATATAGTTCAGCAACATAGCCTAATCTCATATCCCGTACGTGATCATTCTGTTACCCTGCCGCCCTTTTTCAGGACCAGGTTAATTTTTGGAATATGTCTCGCAAAACGCTGCTGTTACTTACCTTATTAGTTGCCCCGCTTAGCGCTTATAGCCTCAGTTTTACTCACTATCATCAAAACAATTTTAGTCAGGCCAAAACTTATGCCGCGCAGATCAACGCTGATGCGCCCGCCGACTTTTACTGCGGCTGCAAAATCAGCTGGCACGGCAAAAAGGGCGTGCCCGATTTAAACAGCTGCGGTTACAGCGTGCGTAAGAATGCCAATCGCGCCGAACGTATTGAGTGGGAACATGTGATGCCCGCATGGGAGTTCGGCCATCAGCGTCAATGCTGGCAGAACGGCGGACGCAAAAGCTGCAGCAAGGATGCCGATTACCGTCGCATCGAAAGCGATCTGCACAACCTGCAGCCCGCGATTGGTGAGGTAAACGGCGACCGCAATAACTTCCAGTACAGCCAGTGGAACGGCGGCGAACAGCAGTACGGTCAATGCAGCATGAAGGTTGATTTTAAGCAGAAACTGGCGCAGCCGCCGGAGCGTGCGCGTGGCGCCATTGCCCGCACTTACTTCTATATGCGCGACCAATATCATCTGCGCCTGTCGCGCCAGCAAACCCAGCTGTTTACCGCGTGGGATAAGCAATATCCGGTGACGACGTGGGAGTGCGAGCGCGACAATCGCATCGCCAAAGTGCAGGGAAATCACAATTCCTACGTACAGCAGGCTTGCCAGCGCTAAAAGCGCTACCCTACACTAGCTTTTTTCGATCGCGCCGTGTCTGCTGACACGGCATAACGCTGGCAGGAACCGCATGCGTATACCTCGCATTTATCATCCCGAATCTCTCGAAGTTAACAGTGACGTCTTCCTCGATGAGGATGCCGCTAACCATGTTGGACGCGTGCTGCGCATGACGGCCGGTCAGCAAATTGAGCTGTTTGATGGCAGTAATCTGACTTTTAGCGCCGAAATCACCCAGGCTGATAAAAAGCGTGTAAAAGTAAGGGTCCTTGCCAGTCAGGCTGATGACCGTGAATCCCCGCTGCATTTACACCTCGGCCAGGTAATGTCGCGCGGTGAAAAAATGGAATTCACTATCCAGAAATCGATCGAACTTGGCGTGAATGTGATTACGCCCTTGTTTTCTGAACGCTGCGGCGTAAAGCTGGATGCCGAGCGACTGGCGAAAAAGATTCAGCAATGGCAGAAAATCGCGATTGCCGCCTGTGAACAGTGCGGCCGTAATCGTGTGCCGGAAATTCGCGAACCGATGACGTTACAAGCCTGGTGCGCGGAAGCCGAAGACGGTTTGAAGCTCAATTTGCATCCGCGCGCCAGCCACAGCATCAACACATTGCCGCAGCCGGTTGAGCGTCTGCGCTTGCTGATTGGCCCGGAAGGTGGCTTAACCGCCGAAGAAATTGCCATGACTGCGCAGCAGGGTTTTACCGATATTCTGCTTGGACCACGCGTGTTGCGCACCGAAACCACCGCACTCACCGCCATTACGGCACTTCAGGTGAGGTTTGGTGACCTCGGTTAAGCGATACTTTCGGGTTCGAACGTAACTTCACAGCACAACGCTTTCGGGGTAGTTGCTTCCCCATTTAGGAGAGAATAATGATTAAGCTTGGCATCGTTATGGACCCCATTTCGTCCATCAACATTAAAAAAGACACCAGCTTCGCCATGTTGCTGGAAGCACAGCGCCGTGGTTACGAAATTCATTACATGGAGATGAGCGATCTCTCCCTGCGCGGTGGCGTGAGCTATGCGCGCACCCGTCTGCTGAGCGTTGAGCAGAACTACGACAACTGGTACACGTTTGGCAGCGAGCAGAATATCCCGCTGGCCGATCTTAACGTGGTGCTGATGCGTAAAGATCCGCCGTTCGACACCGAATTTATCTACGCTACTTACCTGCTGGAACGTGCAGAAGAGCAAGGCACGCTGATCGTTAACAAACCGCAGAGCCTGCGCGACTGCAACGAGAAGCTCTATACTGCGTGGTTCGCCGACCTGACGCCTGATACGCTGGTCACACGCAATAAAGAGCAGCTGCGCGCCTTCTGGCAGGAACATGGCGACGTGATCCTGAAGCCGCTGGACGGCATGGGCGGCGCATCGATCTTCCGCGTGAAGCAGGACGATCCCAACTTCGGCGTGATCACTGAAACTCTGACCAATCACGGCCAGAACTTCTGCATGGCGCAGAATTATCTGCCATCAATTAAAGACGGCGACAAACGTGTATTGGTGGTGGATGGCGAACCTGTGCCGTACTGCCTGGCGCGTATTCCGCAAGGCGGCGAAACGCGCGGCAACCTGGCGGCCGGTGGCCGTGGTGAAGCGCGTCCGCTAAGTGACAGCGACTGGGAAATTGCGCGTCGCGTCGGCCCAACGCTGAAAGCTAAAGGGCTGATTTTTGTCGGCCTGGATATCATCGGTGATAAACTGACTGAAGTTAACGTGACCAGCCCAACCTGCGTACGTGAAATCGAGGCCGCGTTCCCGATATCGATCACTGGCATGCTGATGGATGCCATTGAGAAACGCCTGGGCTGATGCCGTCGGAGTCTCCACTCCGTGAACACCCAAAACCGGCGCTGCCGCGGCTGCGCCGGTTATTTTTGGTATACGAGTGATAATGAATTTACAGCATCATTTTTTAATTGCGATGCCGTCGCTGCAGGACCCACTGTTCAAACGCTCGGTAGTTTATATCTGCGAGCACAATGAAGATGGCGCCATGGGTTTGATCGTCAATAAGCCGATGGATAACCTGACGGTCGAAGGCATTCTGAAAAAGCTAAAAATTAGCGCATCCGAACGCGATCCTGCCATTAAACTGGACAAGCCGGTGTTTGCCGGTGGTCCGCTGGCGGAAGATCGTGGTTTCATCCTGCACTCGGCGCAGCACATTTACTCCTCGAGCATTCGTATCTCAGACACCACGGTGATCACCACCTCGCGTGATGTGCTGGAAGCGATTGGTACCACTTCACAGCCCGATAACGTGCTGGTGGCGCTGGGATATTGCGCCTGGGAAAAAGGTCAGCTTGAGGATGAGCTGCTGGAGAATGCCTGGCTCACCTCGCCGGCTAACACCAATATTCTGTTCCAGACGCCCATCGCTGAGCGCTGGCGTGAAGCGGCACGCGGTTTAGGTGTCGATATTCACAATATCGCCACCGATGCAGGACACGCCTGATGGCCAGTGAAACCTTACTGGGCTTCGATTTCGGCACCAAAAGCATCGGCGTTGCGGTGGGTCAGCAGCTAACGGGCACCGCCCGTGCGCTGACGGCGCTAAAAGCGCAGGATGGCACGCCGGACTGGAAGCTGATCGAAAAGCTGCTGAAAGAGTGGCAGCCCGATTATGTGGTAGTGGGTTTGCCGCTGAATATGGATGGCACCGAACAGGAACTGACCGCGCGCGCGCGTAAGTTCGCCAATCGCCTGCATGGCCGCTTTGGCGTTCGCGTCGAGCTGCAGGACGAGCGTCTGAGCACCGTCGAAGCGCGTGCCGACCTGTTTGAACGCGGCGGCTTTCGAGCGTTGCAGAAAGGCCAGGTCGATTCCCAATCTGCAGTGATCATCCTCGAAGATTGGTTTGATACGCATTAAAGCCCGCATTTTGTAGGGTCGCCATTCAAGGCGACCAATATAACAACATGTTAAATCATCCCCGCCAACTGCCGCGCCTGCTCGCTCTGCGCAAAGGTCTGCATGCCCGCCTGCGCACCGGTTTGCAACACGCCAGGCAACTGATGCATCTTGCCTTCACGAATCAAATTCGCCACCGCCGGCGTCGCCACCAATACTTCAAACAAACCCACACGCCCGCCCGCTTTCGCCGGCACTAAACGTTGCGCCAGCACCGCTTTCAGGCTGCCCGCTAATTGGGTACGCACCAGGTTTTTCTCCTCGGCGGGAAACACATCCACCAGCCGATCGACCGCCTGGGTTGCGCCGCGCGTATGGAGCGTAGCCAGCACCAGATGCCCGGTTTCTGCCGCAGTGAGCGCCAAACGGATCGTTTCACTGTCGCGCAATTCACCGAGCAGAATCACATCAGGATCTTCACGCAGCGCAGCTTTCAGCCCGTATTGAAACGACGCGCAGTGCGCGCCGACCTCGCGCTGCTGAATCAGCGAGCGCTGGCTGCGATGTACAAACTCAATCGGATCTTCCAGCGTCAGGATGTGCCGCGCCTGCTGGCGGTTCAGACAATCCACCATCGCCGCCAGGGTGGTGGATTTGCCGCTGCCGGTGGCGCCGGTAATTAAAATCAGCCCCTCTTCCAGCTGTAACAGCTGGCTCACTACGTCGGGTAAATGCAGGCTGCTGAGATCGGGCGCCTGGCTGGCAATCAGCCGCAGCGCCAGCGATAAACCGTGACGCTGCATAAACAGGTTGGCGCGCAGCCGTACGCCGCTGGCAAGCGTGATGGCAAAGTCAACGTGGCCATTCTCCTCCAGTTCGGCCTGTTGCGGTGGCGTGAGCCACTGCTGCATAAAGGCTTCCAGCCAGCCGCCATCCAGCGCGCTCTGCTGTGGAATCGGCTCCAGCACGCCTTGTCGCCGCCAGTGCGGCAAATGTCCGCTGCAAAGGTGCAGATCGGCGGCGTTATGCTTTACACTAAGGGCCACAATTTCATCCAACTCCATTAACTTCTCCTGACTATGACTTCCATTGAGCACAACTTACAGCAAGTGCGTGAGCGTATCGCCGCTGCCGCCGCACGTTGCGGCCGCGCGCCAGAAGAAATTACGCTGCTTGCAGTGAGCAAAACCAAACCTGCGAGCGCGGTCGCAGAAGCCATTGCCGCTGGACAACAAGCGTTCGGTGAAAATTACGTGCAGGAAGGGGTTGAAAAAGTGGCTGAACTGGCCGCACATCCTGATTTGCAATGGCACTTTATCGGCCCGCTGCAATCCAATAAAAGCCGTCTGGTAGCGGAAAACTTCGCCTGGTGCCACACCGTTGACCGCCAGCGCATCGCGCAGCGCCTGAACGATCAGCGCCCGGCGTCGTTGCCACCGCTCAACGTGTTAATTCAGGTAAATATCAGTGACGAGAACAGCAAATCTGGCATCATGCTGGAGGCGCTGCCGGAGCTGGCGCAACAGATCGCCGCACTGCCGCAGCTGCGCTTGCGCGGGCTGATGGCGATTCCGGCGCCGGAGTCAGACTACGCGCGGCAACTGGCGGTGTGTCAGCAGATGGCCGCCGCGTTTCATGCCTTAAAACAGGATTATCCTGACGTCGATACGCTTTCTCTGGGAATGAGCGACGATATGGACGCGGCTATCGCCGCGGGCAGCACCATGGTGCGTGTTGGCACCGCCGTTTTTGGCGCGCGGGATTATGCGCGACCTTCACAACAATAATTGAGGAACCTCATGTTAACACTGACGTTTTTAGTCAAAACGCTGATCGATTTGTACGTGATGGTGCTGCTGCTGCGCATCTGGATGCAGTGGTCGCGCTGTGACTTCTACAATCCGCTGGCGCAGTTTGTCGTGAAGATCACCCAGCCGATCATCAAACCGCTGCGTCGTGTGATCCCGGCGATTGGCCCGATTGATACCGCATCGCTGCTGCTGGCCTTTGTGCTGACCACGCTGAAATATCCGATCCTGCTGCTGATTCAGGTCGGCGTGTTCTCGGTTGATCCCACCAACTTGCTGGTTGGCCTGCTATCGCTGGTGAAATCCGCCGGTTATCTGGTGTTCTGGGTGATCATCATTCGTTCGCTGATGAGCTGGATCAGCCAGGGTCGCGGCCCGGTGGATCAGGTTTTGATGCAGCTGACTGAACCGCTGATGTCGCCAATTCGCCGTATTCTGCCGGCGATGGGCGGTATCGATTTCTCTGCCATGATTGTGATTCTGGTGCTGTACGCGCTGAATTTCCTCGGCATGGACCTGTTCCCAGGTCTTTGGTATTTGCTGTAATTCGTCTATCTGGAACTGTTATGCAAAAAGTTGTTCTCGCGACCGGTAATCCGGGCAAAGTTCGTGAACTGGCCGATCTGTTAGCGGCCTTCGGGCTTGATATCGTGGCGCAAACCGAACTCGGCGTTGAGTCGGCGGAAGAAACCGGCCTGACCTTTATCGAAAACGCCATTCTGAAAGCGCGCCATGCGGCGGAGATCACCGGCTTACCGGCGATTGCCGACGATTCCGGTCTGGCGGTCGATGCGCTGGGCGGCGCGCCGGGGATTTACTCCGCGCGCTATGCGGGCGTTGATGCCAGCGATCAGCAAAATCTGGATAAGCTGCTGCTGGCATTGGAAAAGGTGCCGGATGGCGAACGTCAGGCGCAATTCCACTGCGTGCTGGTTTACGTGCGTCACGCCGCCGATCCAACGCCGCTGGTGTTCCACGGTAGCTGGGCCGGGGAAATTACCCGCGCGGCAGCGGGCGCAGGCGGTTTC
This sequence comes from Pantoea sp. JK, assembly GCF_026130245.1. Classification (NCBI taxonomy): domain Bacteria; kingdom Pseudomonadati; phylum Pseudomonadota; class Gammaproteobacteria; order Enterobacterales; family Erwiniaceae; genus Pantoea; species Pantoea sp. JK. Next base: position 395,622 of record NZ_JAINFN010000003.1, on the reverse strand, counting down.
GGTTACGATCCCATCTTCTATGTCCCTGAATCAGGTAAAACGGCGGCAGAGCTGAGTAAAGACGAAAAGCGCGCCGTCTCTCACCGTGGTAAAGCATTGACGCTGCTGCTGGAAGCGATGCGCAATGCCTGAGTTACCTCCTTTAAGCCTGTACATCCACATTCCGTGGTGTGTGCAAAAGTGTCCGTACTGTGATTTCAACTCTCACGCGTTAAAAGGCGAGGTGCCGCACATTGAGTATGTGCAGCACCTGCTTAACGATCTCGAACAGGATTTGCCGCTGACAGGCGGGCGTGAAGTGCGCACTATTTTCATCGGCGGCGGTACGCCAAGCCTGCTAAGCAGTAATGCGATGCAGATGCTGATGGACGGCGTGCGTGCGCGTTTACCGCTGGCGGCCGAGGCGGAAATCACCATGGAAGCCAATCCAGGCACCGTGGAAGCCGATCGCTTTAGCGCCTACCAGAAAGCCGGTATTAACCGTATTTCGATTGGCGTGCAGAGTTTCAGTCCGCAGAAGCTGGAGCGCCTTGGCCGTATTCACGGGCCGGAAGAAGCGGTGCGCGCGGCACAGCTGGCGGAAGGTTTAGGTCTGCGCAGCTTTAACCTCGACCTGATGCACGGCTTGCCGGATCAGTCGCTGGAAGAAGCGCTGGATGATTTGCGCCAGGCAATTGCGCTCAATCCGCCACATCTGTCGTGGTATCAGCTGACAATTGAGCCGAATACCTTATTCGGTTCGCGTCCGCCCAAACTGCCGGATGACGATGCGCTGTGGGATATCTTTGAGCAAGGCCATCAACTACTAAGCGCTGCGGGTTATCAGCAGTATGAAACCTCGGCGTATGCCAAACCGGGTTATCGCTGCGAGCACAATCTCAACTATTGGCGTTTCGGTGATTACCTCGGCATTGGCTGTGGCGCGCACGGCAAGCTGACACAGGCCGATGGTCGAATTGTGCGTACGGTGAAAACCCGTCATCCGCGCGGCTTTATGAAAGGCACCTATCTCGATAAGCAGCACGACGTCGCCGAGAACGACAAACCGTTCGAATTCTTTATGAACCGTTTCCGTCTGCTGGAAGCGGCACCGCGCGCCGATTTCCGTCGCTATACCGGCATGGATGAGCAGGTGATTCGCCCGCAAATTGATGCGGCGATAACTGCGGGATACGTGGTGGAAACCACTGAGAACTGGCAGATTACCGAGAAAGGGAAACTGTTCCTGAACTCGCTGCTGGAGCTGTTCTTAAGCGAAGATGAGTGAGTAAAAAAGGCCGGGAAACCGGCCTTTTAGTTTTTTAACCTTTAACGCCCTGCATCAAGCCTTTACGCTGATCTTCCAGCACGGTAACGCGGTTACACACTTCGTGGCCGAAGTTCTGGAAATCCTGCTCCTGCTTATTCCACTCTGCCTGCACCGACTGCTGTAGGCCGCCAAGGTTGCCCATGATTGCCTGCAGTGGATTGCTGCCGTTTGCTGCCTGGCTGCTGCCCATTTCGTTGAGGCTATCCTGCATGATGCCGCCGAGCGTGCTCTGCACCAGCTTCTCGCCTTCCGCGCGCACCTGATCGATGGCCTGATGATGGAAGGTCAAACCGTCTGGACGATGCTCAATAATGCGGTTCATTTGCTGCTTAAGCTGACCATCCAGCCTGGTGAGGCGATTACGCACGTTGCTGTTCTCGCCGAGCTTTTCGACAATCACTTTATCCAGCGCCACGCGGCTGCGCTCCAGACGCGAGGTCGCGCCGCTATCGATCCACGGCAAATCGCGACGCAGCGCGGTTTGATAATCGATAGCTTTCTGGCGCGCGGCGTTATCCACGTTGACCTTCTGGCCATTAAACTGCACATCGCCCTGCGGAGTGATTTCGAGGTTGCCGTTGGTGCCCACCACCTGCACGCTCTGCGGTTTAATGATCACATCATCCTGTGGCTTGACGCTGCACTCGTATGCAGCCTGAGCCTGAGTTGCCGCCAGCAGCAGCGCGGCGATAAGTGCCTTACGAACCATGAAATCTCCCATAAACGAAAAACCGCCGATGCCTTGCCTTTCGTACAGGTCAGGCGTCGGCGGCGCAGCGATTTTGGTGACGGCCAGCGCACAGCATCCGGAGCGTACATTAGTACGTGAGGAATGCGCGCACTGCCCGGTGCCAAAATAGCAAGTGAGCTAGCCTGAAGCGATTACTCAGAAGAGCAGTATATTAGTCCCACCAAACGTCGAAGAGTTCAGTCACCTGCACATCGGTCAGGTTGTGGGCTTCCAGCCACTTGCGCACCAGCTCGCGGTGCTCATCAGTGCATTTGCCGGTTTCCTGCAAGCACACCAAACCTTCCCACACCAGATAACCGCTGCCGTCATACGCCAGACCATTTGGCGCGATCACTTCATTAATGAACTGATCAACAGTGGCGTCGATTTGCTCCTCAGTGGTGCCTTCGGCGAAACGCCAGGCGACGGAGAAACCTAATTCCTGAAACTCATCAATATGCAGTTTTTTACGCAAACGACGGCTACGCTGTACGGCCATTATTTCACCCTCTCAAACATCAGATCCCACACGCCATGGCCCAGTCGCTGCCCGCGCTGCTCAAACTTGGTTAACGGACGCGTTTCTGGACGCGGCACGTAATTGTTACTTTCCGACTGATTTTTATATCCGTCGATGCTGCTCATCACTTCTAACATGTGTTCAGCGTAGGCTTCCCAATCGGTCGCCATATGGAACACGCCGCCCAGCTTCAATTTGCGCATCACCAGCTCAGCAAACGGCACCTGTACGATGCGGCGTTTGTTATGGCGCGCTTTGTGCCACGGATCCGGGAAGAACAGCTGCACCATGCGCAGCGAGTTATCCGGAATCATCTTCTGCAGCACTTCCACCGCGTCGTGACACATCACGCGCAGGTTTTCCACGCCCGCTTCCTTCGCCGATGCCAGGCAAGCCCCCACGCCAGGCGCATGCACTTCCAAGCCGAGGAAGTTCTGATGCGGATTATTCTGCGCCATGGTCACCAGCGAGGCGCCCATGCCGAAACCGATCTCCAGCACCACCGGCGCGTCTCGGCCAAACAGCGTCACCAGATCCAGCGGCTCCTGCTGGAACTCCACGCCCATCTCCGGCCATAAATTATCGAGCGCGAGCTGCTGTCCTTTCGTTAAGCGCCCCTGACGGCGCACAAAACTGCGGATACGGCGTAATGGCCGCCCGTTCTCATCAAATTCTGGGGTGATGACGTCATTAATCATGTTGAAGCCTGCTGGTTAGCCTGTTCTGGGAAACGGGCATTATGCAAAGTTAGGAAGCAGAAGCAAGCCTTTGCAATGTTCCGGTTTACACCCTGAGGTCTCTGTGCTGGAATTCCTGCCTGATTGTAGAGTAAACACGGAAAATTTCCTTCTTATGATGCAAGCGCCGACGTTCGCGCAACAAGTGCTGGATTGGTATCAGCGCTTTGGTCGCAAAACCCTGCCGTGGCAGCAGGAGAAAACGCCGTACAAGGTATGGCTCTCTGAAGTGATGCTGCAGCAAACCCAGGTTGCTACCGTCATTCCCTATTTTGAACGCTTTATGGCGCGCTTCCCAACGGTGGCCGATCTGGCGGCTGCGCCGCTGGATGAAGTGCTGCATCTGTGGACCGGTCTCGGCTATTACGCGCGTGCGCGTAATCTGCACAAAGCCGCGAAACAGGTGGTGGAGATGCACGGCGGCGAGTTCCCGCGTAACTTTGACGATGTTGCGGCGCTGCCGGGCATTGGTCGTTCGACTGCGGGCGCGGTGTTGTCGCTGTCGCTGGGTCTGCACTTCCCGATTCTGGATGGCAACGTAAAACGCGTGCTGGCGCGCTGCTACGCGGTGGGCGGCTGGCCGGGTAAAAAGGACGTTGAAAAACGGCTGTGGCAGATCAGCGAAGAGGTCACGCCAGCGGCAGGCGTCAGCCAGTTCAATCAGGCGATGATGGACCTTGGCGCGTTAGTATGTACTCGCTCACGCCCTAAATGCGAAATCTGCCCGCTCAATAGCGGATGCGTTGCTTATGCCAACAGCAGCTGGGCTGAATATCCCGGCAAGAAACCTAAGCAGACTTTGCCAGAACGCAGTGGCTGGATGTTGATGATGCAGGATGGTGATGATGTGTGGTTAGAGCAGCGTCCGCCGGTTGGCCTGTGGGGCGGATTGTTCTGCTTTCCGCAGTTTACAACTGAGCAAGCGCTAACTGACTGGCTAACCGAGCGCGGCATTCATGCCAAACCGCAGCAGCTCACCGCATTCCGCCACACCTTCAGCCATTTCCACTTAGACATTGTGCCTATGTGGCTCGCATGGCCTTCCGCTGGGTCGCTGATGGATGAAGCGGGCGGTCTCTGGTATAACTTAGCGCAACCACCGTCAGTGGGTTTGGCGGCGCCGGTTGAGCGCTTGCTGCATGAAATGCGCCATCCCCAGCAGCTTACGCGTCGAGCAGACGCGACCGAAGAGGAAGAGTAATGAGCCGCACCATTTTTTGTACTTATCTGCAACGCGACGCTGAGGGTCAGGACTTTCAGCTCTATCCTGGCGAGCTGGGTAAGCGCATCTTTAATGAGATCTCCAAAGAAGCCTGGCAGCAGTGGATGTCCAAGCAAACCATGCTGATCAATGAGAAGAAATTGAGCATGATGAACCCGGAAGATCGCAAAGTGCTGGAGAAGGAGATGATCAATTTCCTGTTCGAAGGCAAAGATGTGCACATTGAAGGTTACACCCCGCCAGAAAAATAACCGTTCAGGGCTTCCCTTTGAGGCCCTCTTTTTCGATTCAGGCACGCATTAACAATGAATAAAAAACTGATAGCGCTCTTGGTGATTGCACCACTTTTGGTCTCCTGCTCCGGACAAAAAAAATCGCAGTACCATGAAGAGTGGGTCAAGGACACCAACGGTTTTGATATTTTGATGGGTCAGTTTGCCCACAATATTGAAAACATTTGGGGAATCAATGAAGTTCTGATCGCCGGACCGAAAGATTACGTCAAATATAGCGACGGCTATTACACCCGCAGTCACATCAATTTTGACAGCGGTAGCATCACCATTGAGACCATTTCCGGCACCGATCCGATGGCCAGCCTGCGTCAGGCGATCATCACCACGCTGTTGATTGGCGAAGATCCGGGCAATGTCGATCTCTACTCCGATGCCAACGATATTCAAATCAGTAAAGAGCCGCTGCTGTACGGCCAGGTGCTGGATAATACCGGCCAGCCGATTCGCTGGCAGGGCCGCGCCGGTAGCTTTGCTGATTACCTGATTCAAAACAAACTGCAGAAACGCACCTCCGGATTGCACGTCATCTGGTCGGTTACCATTCCGATGGTGCCCAACCACCTCGACAAGCGTGCGCACAAATATCTGCCGATGGTGCGTAAAGCCGCTGAGCAATATGGCGTCGATGCGTCACTGATTCTGGCTATTATGCAGATTGAATCGAGCTTCAACCCGTATGCGGTGAGCCATGCTGATGCGCTGGGACTGATGCAGGTGGTGCAGCATACCGCCGGTGTCGATGTGTTCCGCATGAAGGGCAAAGGCGGCAAACCAAGCCGCAGCTATCTGCTTGATCCTGAGAATAATATTGATGCGGGCACCGCGTATTTATCGCTGCTGCAGAGAAGTTATTTAGGTGGGATTCAGGATCCGACATCACGGCGTTATGCGGTGATTACGGCCTACAACGGCGGTGCGGGCAGCGTGCTGCGCGTGTTCTCCAGCGATAAGGATCGCGCGTTCTCGTCGATAAATAGTATGTCGCCGACGGAAGTTTACCAGACGCTGACCACCAACCATCCATCGGCGGAATCGCGTCGTTATCTGTATAAAGTGAGCCAGGCGCAGCGCAGTTATCGTCGGTTTTAAGCTGGTGCGGTTTGCCCCTCATCCCAACCTTCTCCCGCCTGCGGGAGAAGGAGCTAAAAATTCCCTCTCCCGCTAGCGGGAGAGGGTTAGGGTGAGGGCAATCAGCTCACCATCATATTCGCCACTAGACACAAACGCCCGCTCTCATCTTCTTCGGTGTAAACCCCTTGCAGCTCAGGCGAGAAGCCCGGCAGCAGGTTGATGCCCTCTTCCAGCGCAAGGAAATAGCGCTGCACCGCGCCGCCCCACACTTCGCCAGGTACTACGCACAACACGCCCGGCGGATACGGTAACGCACCTTCGGCCGCAATGCGCCCTTCGGCTTTGGCAATCGGCACCAGCTCCACTTCGCCACGAATGTAGGCCTGATGCGCATCCTGCGGATTCACTTTCACCGGCGGGAAGCAGGCTGAACGGAACATCGCTTTCTGCAGATCCTTAACGTCGAAACTGACGTAGAGATCGTGCATCTCCTGACACAAGCGGCGCAGCGTGTAACCTTTGTAGCGCTCGATATTCTTGCGATACACGCTCGGCAGCACTTCCGCCAGCAGCGCATCCTCGCGTACGTGCTGCTCAAACTGCACCAGCATCGCCACCAAATGCGCCATCTTCTCCGGCGTTTCCGCTGGCGTCAGCAGGAACAGAATCGAGTTGAGGTCGCACTTCTCCGGCACGATGCCGTTCTCGCGCAGATAGTTGGCCAGAATAGTCGCGGGAATCCCGAAGCTGGTGTACTCACCGCTGGCGGCATCGATGCCCGGCGTGGTAAGCAGCAGCTTGCACGGATCAACCAGATACTGTTGTTGCGCGTAACCTTCAAAGCCGTGCCACTTCGCGCCCGGTTCCAGGCTGAAGTAAGCGGGATCGGCGGCGATGGCTTCCGTTTCCGCCGCTTGCCACAGTTTGCCGTGGACCTTCTCCGGCAGGAACGGCTGGATCATCTCACAACGTTCCAGAATCGCTTTGCGCGCATCAATGCCGATAGTGACGCACTCGTGCCACATGCTGCGTCCCGCTTCGCCTTTGTGCATGCGGGCGTTGATATCCAGCGCAGCAAACAGCGGATAGAACGGGCTGGTTGAGGCGTGCAGCATAAACGCATTGTTGAGGCGCTTGTGCGGACAGAAACGCTTCTGCCCACGGATGTGATTGTCTTTCTTGTGGATTTGCGACGTCTGCGAGAAACCGGCCAGCTGCTTGTGCACCGACTGCGTGACAAAGATGCCCGGATCGTTCTCGTTCAACTCCAGCGTCAGCGGCGAACAGCCGGCCATCAGCGGAATAAACTGCTCGTAGCCGACCCACGCCGAATCGAACAGGATGTAATCGCACAGATGGCCGATGCGATCGACCACCTGACGCGCGTTGTACACCGTGCCGTCGTAGGTGCCGAGCTGAATAATCGCCAGGCGGAATGGACGCTGTTCGTTAGCACGATCGGGTGCCACTTTGGCGATTTCTTCACGCAGATAAGCATCGTCAAAACAGTGCGCATCAATGCCGCCGATAAAGCCAAACGGATTGCGCGCCGCTTCCAGATAGACCGGCGTCGCGCCCGCCTGAATCAGCGCGCCGTGATGGTTGGATTTGTGGTTGTTGCGGTCAAACAGCACCAGATCGCCGCGCGTCAGCAGCGCGTTGGTCACCACTTTGTTGGCGCTGGAGGTGCCGTTAAGCACGAAGTAGGTTTTATCGGCGTTAAACACTTTCGCCGCGAACTTCTGCGCGTCTTTGGCTGAGCCTTCGTGAATCAGCAGATCGCCGAGCTTAACGTCGGCGTTGCACATATCAGAACGGAACACGTTCTCGCCGTAGAACTCATAGAACTGACGTCCCGCCGGATGCTTGCGGAAGAAAGCGCCGCCCTGATGTCCCGGACAGGCAAACGTGCTGTTCTGCATATCGACGTAGCGCGTGAGCGTGTCGAAAAATGGCGGCAACAACTCGGCTTCATAGGCCTGCGCGGCATCCTCCAGCGCGTCCCACTCTTCTGGCGCGCCGTTGATTTCACCGGTGACGCCGGGCAGCTTCAGCACTTCTTCATCGAATGCATTGGCGACAAACACCGGCAGGTTAAAGCCGATTTTGCGCAACAGCGTCAGCACGCCACTGCGCGTGTCCGACAAGGTGATCACGACCGCAGCGACATCGGTAAAGTCGGTATTGTCCAGCGTCACCACGTCGCGCGCAGTGTTCAGACTAAGGGTTGGCGCTACAGCAACGCTGGCAGCAATTTTCAATGGGTTCATAACACAAATCCCTGAGAGAGGATGAGTGGGTGCCGATGGCACAGCAATGAGGAGGTTTCCTCGGCGAAGTAAATCTGGGAGTTGATCACTAACTGGGGCGCAATCATGTCATCTTTTTTTTGCGGGAACAACCGCTGCGCGGCCCCTCACCCCAGCCCTCTCCCGCAAGCGGGCGAGGGAGCCGATTGAGCCGTTCTTAACATTCCCTCTCCCACTCGTGGGAGAGGGTTAGGGTGAGGGCAAAAAAGGAGTACTATTACCCCACTTTCCTCAACCAGCCGGAGGCTGCATGTTCAAGGCATTGGTCATTGAAAATGATGAACAGGGATACCGCACATCCCTGAAAGATCTGTCAGAAAAACAACTGCCCGATCAGGATGTCACCCTCGAAGTAAGCTACTCCACGCTCAACTACAAAGACGCACTCGCCATCTGCAACAAAGGCCCGATTGTGCGGCAATTCCCGATGGTGCCGGGCATCGATTTTGTTGGCCGGGTGATCAGCAGCCGCCATGCCGAATGGCAGCAAGACGATGTGGCGCTGCTCACCGGCTGGGGCGTAGGCGAAAAACACTGGGGCGGACTGGCGCAGAAAGCCAGCGTTTCGGGCGACTGGCTGGTGAAAGTGCCGGCCGCACTTAGCCCGCTACAAACCATGGCGATTGGCACCGCTGGTTTAACCGCCATGCTGTGCGTACTGGCGCTGGAAAAACAGGGCATCACGCCGCAGCACGGCCCGGTTTTAGTCACCGGCGCGAGTGGCGGCGTGGGCAGTTTCAGCGTCAGCTTACTGGCGCGTCTCGGCTATGAGGTTATTGCGTCCAGCGGTCGCGCCAGCGATAGCGATTACCTGATCAACACGCTTGGCGCTACATCGATCATCGATCGCGCAGAGCTGAGCGAGCCGGGCAAACCGCTGGCGAAAGAGCGCTGGGCGGCGGCGATTGATAGCGTTGGCAGCCACACGCTGGCCAATGTGTTAGCGGGCATCAAGCGCGATGGCGTGGTGGCGGCATGCGGCATGGCGCAAGGTTTGGATCTGCCGACCAGCGTCGCGCCGTTCATTCTGCGCGGCGTGGTGCTGGCGGGCGTGGATAGCGTGATGTGCGCCAAACCGCTGCGTCAGCAGGCGTGGCAGCGCCTGGCGGAACTGGTGGATGGCGACCTGTTGCAGCAGTTAACCAAAGTGATTCCGCTGAGCGAAGCGCGTGAAGGTGCCGAGCAGCTGCTGGCGGGTAAAGTACGCGGCAGATTGATCGTCGATTGCCGCTGATGTTTTCGTAGGGCCGCCATTCGTGGCGACCTTATACACATCAATCACGGCCTGGTGGGCATAAATGCCCACCCTACGAAAACCCTACGTGCATAAATGCCCACCCTACGAAACATTATGCACGTAACTGAATCTGCGGCCTGCCCTTCTCATCCTGCAGCATCACATCCAGCTCCGCCTGATACCAGCGCGTCAGCGTGCTTTCGGTCATCACTTCATGCGGCGCGCCTTCTGCCACCAGCTTGCCCTGATGCAGCAACAGCACGCGATCCGACCACAGTGACGCCAGATTCAGATCGTGCAGCACGGTACAGACGCTGAAGCGTCCGTTGCGCGTCAGGCGATGCAACAAGCGCAAACTGTGCTGCTGCCAGAACAGATCCAGCGCGGAAGTGGGTTCATCGAGAAACAGCCAGCCGCGCGGGCCATCGTCATGCCACAACTGAGCCAGCACGCGCGCCAGCTGCACGCGCTGCTGTTCACCACCGGAAAGCGATCGATAATCGCGCTGTGCCAGCTCAAGGCTGCCGGTAATCTGCATCACTTCTTCAATCACCGCTTTGGATTGAGCGGCAGGCCAGGGCGCACGCCCCATCGCCACCACATCGGCGGCGGGCAGCGGAAAACTCACGCTATTTTGCTGACGCATCACCGCGCGGCGCTGCGCCAGCGGTTCGCGCGGCCAGCTGTTTAGCGGACGATCGCCGAGCCAGCACTCGCCCGCTTCTGGCGTGAGAAACCCGGTGAGCAAGCGCAGCAGCGTGGATTTCCCCGCGCCGTTGGGACCAATCAGCGCAATCATTTCGCCAGGCTGCAAAGTCAGGGAAACGTCGTCGATCAAGGCGCGTGAGCCGTGGCTAAAACGCAGACCGTGCGCCTGCATGCAGTCACTCATTCATCCCCCTTGGGCTCACGCAGAATCAGCCAGAGAAACCACGGGCCGCCCAGCAGACTGGTTAACAGGCCAACCGGCATTTCCGCCGGCACTACCACGGTGCGCGCCAGCGTATCGGCCAGCAGCAGCAAAATCGCGCCCGCCAGCGCCGAACCCGGCAGCATCCAGCGATGATCGCTGCCGAGACAGAAGCGCATCAGGTGCGGCACCACTAAACCGACAAAGCCGATAATGCCGCTCACCGCCACGGCGGTGCCCACCAGCAACGCACTCAGCACCAGCAGCTGACGCTGCGTGCGCTTTACGTCGATGCCCATGTAATGCGCGTCTTCTTCACCGAGTTGCAGCAAGTTGAGACGGCGCGCGCGCAGCTGAATCGCCATCAGTGCCGGCAGAATCAGCACTGCGCACACCAGCAAACTCGGCCACTGCGCCGCGCTTAAACTGCCCATGCCCCACAGCGCCAGCTGACGCAGCTGCTGATCGTTACTCAGCCACGACAGCACGCCAACCGCCGCGCCACATAAGGCATTGATGGCGATGCCGACCAGCAGCAAGCGCGATAAATTTCCCAACGCCAGACGGCTAAAACTGAAGATCAGCAGCGTCACCACCAAACTGCCCATAAAGGCAGCGAGAGTTGGCAGCCACAGCGCCAGCAGCGGCGGCAAGCCGAGTGGGATAACGATCGATATCGCCACCGCCAACCCCGCTCCGCTGCTGATGCCGAGCAAACCGGGATCGGCCAGCGGATTGCGAAACAATCCCTGCATCACCGCGCCGGACACTGCCAACGCCATGCCGAGCAGCACCGCCAGCAGCACGCGCGGCAGGCGGATGTTGATCCAGATTTGCCACGCCATATCGCTGAGCGGCGCACGCAGCAAGGTGCGCATTGAAAGCGGCATCGCGCCGAAGTTGGCGGCCAGCAGCATACACATCACCATGCTGATGCCCATCACACACAGCCAGCGAAGCATGGAGGTATTAGTCATGTTTTACTGCTTCAGCGGCACGACGCAACTTCACAATCGCGCCCGGCGTATCAAGACCAAAGCTCAGCAGCGCCATCTCATCAACCACCAGTAAAGCGCGATGCTGACCGGCTGGCGTCAATGCCAAACCGGGCAGCGCCCACACTTTCTCTTCGCCGCCCAGCGTACGCAGGCCATCTTCACCCACCACGATCAAATCCGGTGCGGCGGCGACCACGCCTTCCTGCGACAGCTGCAGATAGTGCGGCACCACCGCCATCGCGTTGATCAGACCGGCGCTGCGAATCGCGCCGTCCGCGCCGGTTTGCGCGCCTGCCGCTTGGGTGCGCATGCCGCCGTGCGCCATGATAAACAGCACTTTAACGGGCAACGGTTGTTGCGGGATCTGCGCGCGCTGTTTGTTGACCTTTTCGATCAACGCGTTGGCTTCATCTTCACGATGCAGCGCCTTGCCGATGGTGGCGATTTTTTCCGGGATGGCGTCGAGGCTGTTTTTGCCGGTGACATCCACCACCTTCACACCCGCCTGCTCCACCTGCTGCAACACCAGCGACGGTTTTGCCAGCTCGCTGCTCAGCACCAGCGTCGGCTTCAGCGCCAGAATCCCTTCGGCATTCAGCTGACGCATATAACCGACATCCGGCAGCTTGTTGGCCTGCGCCGGATACTGGCTGGTGCTGTCGCGTGCCACCAGATCCTGCTGCGCATCCAGGGCGTAGATGATTTGCGTGACGTCACCGCCAATCGAGATTACCCGCTCGGCCGCTACAGCCGGCAGCGCCAGCGCAGTCAGCAGCAACAGAAGTTTTTTCATGCTAGCGCCTCCAGCGACATCACCTGCTCGCGCCAGCGCGCCTGCTCTGGCGTGCCTTCGCTGCGCTGGCCGTACAGCTGCGCGATCTGCGTGCCGTCGGCAGCAAACAGTTCCAGGCTGGTGACGAAGCCGTCGCCGCTCGGTTTGCGCGTCACCCAGCTTTCGCTGATGTGATCCGCCATCAAATGCAGCGTGAAGGTCGGATTGAAGATGTTGATCCAGTTATCCATCGGCATCAGCTTCTCTACCGCGCCGGTGAAGATCTGCGTGCAGCCACGGTTGCCGATGAAAATCATGATTTCGTTGCCATCCTGCTGCGCCAGATCCAGCAACTGCGCCAGCGAGTCATTACTCACCTGACGTGCCAGATCGTCCGCCACCGCGCGGAACGCCTGCGGGCGCGAGATGTTGTGACGCTTCAGCAGACCAAAGAACTGATGCACATCGGTGATGGCACGCCATTCGGCTTCCACTTTGCTGGCATCAATCGCGTTGCTGTATTGCGGCGCGCTGGCGGGCTGCGGATCTAACGCCGCCGCATTCTCCAGCACAAGTTCCGCAATCAGTGCATCCCACGCGGCCATATCAGTGTTGTCGGTGGTGTAGATTTTCAACACCGCATCAGCGTGGCGATCAAAAATCTGGATGCTTTGACGTTCTCCGTGAGCGCTCTGCTCGCGCAGGAAGAACGCGCTGTGCCACTGACTCGGGAACAGGCGCTGATCGAGCGCGCGCGGGTTGAGAATCAGTCCGGCGTGTTCGCCGAGGTGCAGGTTTTCATATTTGCCCACCTGCTCGTGAACTGCATATTCATTGCGGGTAATGCTTTTGGTTTCTCCCACTGCCGCCAGTGCCGCCAGCAGCGCTGGGAAATCGGCTTTTAACGCCTTTGCATCCTGGCCGACACGCGCTTCACACAGCTGCGCTTCGCCAATGCCCATCAATGCTGCGAGATCGCGCGCGTACTTTTTCGGATGCTCGCCTTTCAGCGCCAGATAGTGATCGTAACGTGGGTTCATTGCCTTGCTCCATGAAAATGCCCTGCGCTGCCGCAGGGCGAAAAGTGATTAGAAATCGACGTTCACACCCAGTTGGAAGGTGCGGCCTGGCATCACCGCCAGGTTGATGTCGTTGCGTTCCTGGGCATTGCTGCTGGTCAGCGTGCGGCTGCTGGTGTAATCCCAGTATTTGCGATCGGTAATGTTGTAGATGCCGCCGCTCAGCTTGACGTTTTTCGTCGCCTGCCAGTAAGCCGTCGCATCCACCATGCCGTAACCCGGTACGCGCATATATTCCGAGGTGGAATCGGTGATCGCCGTGCCAGTGTTGGTGTAGCTTTCGCGGTTGGTCGCCGTGGCCTGCTTGCCTTTCACAAAGGTGGCGGTCAGCGCTGCACCGTAACCGCGCGCTTTGTCATCCCACGCCAGGCCAACAATCGCTTTCAATGGCGCGACGCTATCGAGATCGATGTACTTGTCACCGGCGTAGCTGGACTTGGATTTACCTTCGTTATAGCCCAGCGCAAAGGTGCTGCTCAGGCCATCCACTTGCGGAAACCAGGTGCCGTAATTCACTTTGGTTGAGATCTCAGCACCATAAATGTAGGCCTTATCGCGGTTTTCAGCCTGATAGCTGGTGTAGATGTTGCTCGGTACGTTGACGAACATCTCCGGATTGGCCGAGCGACGATAGCGGGTGTAAGCGATGAAGTTTTTGTACTGGTTGTAGAACACCGAGGTGTTGACCGTTACGCCTTCAGCCGCCTGGCCTTTCAGGCCCCATTCGAAGTTGTTGCTGGTTTCGGTTTTCAGATCGGTATTACCAATCAGCGCATACTGCGCGCTACCCGCATAGCTGGAGCCGAGGTTCCATGAGCCATACAGTTGGCTGGTGGTTGGGAACTGCACGCCGCGTTTATATTGCAGATAGGTAGTCAGCGCTGGCGTTAAGTCGTACTGGAAGGTCAGCGATGGCAGCACCTGCGTATCGGAGTTGGTTTTGCCGTACAGCGCATCAACCTGCTCTTCGGTCAGCACCGTGCTGCCGTTAGTCAGATCGCCCAGATTTTTCGGTTTGGTGCTTTGATACATTACGCGCACGCCAGGAATAACCGCGAAGTTGCGGCTATCAAGATCGAAATTGATCTTGTCTTGCAGGTAACCCGCCACCGCGAAGGTGCGGCTGTCAGACTGCGGCTGCGTGATGGCGCTGAAGGTGCTCGGCGTTGGCTCCTGACGGAACGGACGCTCGCTGTTATCCAGGCGCGCGTTGACACCGGCGCTCAGCTCATGGCGGCCCAGCGTTTTGGTGCCGCGCGTGTCGAAGCCGTAGGTATCGACGTTGAAATCAGAGTAAACAAAACCATACTGGCTAGCGCTGGTTGGCAGATAAGTGTTGTCGTGCGCCTGCGTTTGCTGCCAGTAAAGGCGCGTGGTCAGCGTATCGATAAAGTCGTTGTACGGCGTCCACTCATCCGCCAGATTGATGCCCCAGCGGCGCGTATCACTCTGCTGCTGCGCGGTGCCCCAAACGGTGTTACCGCTGGTGTCCCAGGTATCGTAATGGCTGTGATTGGTTTTGTGATAGTAATCGAAAGTAGCGCTCAGCTTGTGCTGATCGTTCGGCTGCCAGATGCCGGACGTCATAAAGGCGTCAGAGTGCCAGTTGGCCGGATAAGCATCGATCACGCCGCTGTTGTTCTCGGTTTCCTGACCGTCGCGACGGCTGTAAACAAACAGGCCGCGCAGCTCATCATCGCCGGCGGCGGCGGTGATGCCGTTGTGCCAGCTACGATTCGATGAGTCGTAACCGCTCTGATAACCGAAGTAGGTTTTTTTGTCGCTGCTAAGGTAATCGTCGGCGCTTTTGTTATGGAATGAGACGTTACCGCCAATCGAGGTATTCGGTTGATCCACCGCCGTGGCGCCCTTCTCGATATCAACGCTGCCGAACATGTAGGGATCGATGTAATCACGGCCAATTCCAAAGGTGTTGTTGCCGGTTCGGCTGACGTAAGGACGGCCGGTGGCATCTGGAATCGGAATGCCGTCGATATCCATGCCGACGCGGTTACTCTCCAGACCACGAATGTTGTAACCGGTATAGCCCGCGCGGTCGAAACCGCTTTTGCCGGCCGAGGATCCGCCGCTGGATCCGGTGGCGCTGATCAGCGGCTCATAACGCATGATCGAACCGAAATCATTCGCACCGCGTTTTTGCAGCTCTTGTGCCGTGATGGTGGTTTTATTGCCGGCCTGCTGTTTTGGCGCGGTGACGGTGAGAACCGGTTCATTGCTGGTACTGTCGCTGGCGGCAAAACTGCAAGCGGCATGAATGGCTGAAGATAAGATGGCAACTTTGAAAAGACGTTGCTGGGCCGTTCCCTGAAAGAGTGAAGACATGCGCGAAATACCTGGTTAATTGTTAGTATTCGCTCACTTGCTTGCTGCCTGAAAGTACGGGCTTGGGTTAAAAGACCGTAAAAAAATATGGACTTATTTTATGTAATAAATGATGTCGACAGGAATGTAATGCAAGTGGTAATCATTATCAACTAGCAGTAAGCTAAGATGTATCTTGGACCGCACATTTTGTTAACTTATATATCTAAAAGAGACAGGTTATGTCACAGAAACCAGCGATTACCATTCATTACTGCACACAATGTAACTGGCTGCTGCGTTCCGCCTGGATGGCGCAGGAGTTGCTGCATACGTTTGCCGAGGATTTAAGTGCGGTAACGCTACAACCGGGAACCGGCGGCGTATTTGAGATCACCATTGATGGTCAGGTGATTTGGGAGCGTAAGCAGGAAGGCGGATTTCCGGATGCGGCCGCGCTAAAGCAGCGCGTACGCGATGTTTGCTGGCCGGATCGCGCGTTGGGGCATGTGGATAAGAAGAAGAGTTGATTTTGGTTGGTGCGATTTTCTGGACGGTCGCCATGAATGGCGACCCTACGTTCGTAATGCTAACTTTTGGCGATTTTTTCCGCCGCTTCGTGCAGCGCGCTAATGACTATCTCCAGCGCCTCATCCGAAATATCTTCCTGCGCCAGACGATGATTCAAGGTGTGTTTGATCAGGTGAATCGCCTGCTCAACCTGCGGAATGCTGCGGTTATTCACCAGAATCGCCAGTGAGGTTAAGCGCTCGATAATCGCATCCACATTGTCACGATTCTCTGCCAGCAGCGCCACGCCGCTCTCATTCAGTGCATAGGCTTTGCGTGATGCCTGCGCATCGACCACGCGAATCGCATCCATCTCTTCGAGCAGCGTCAGGTTGGGATAAATAATGCCGGGACTCGGGGAATATTCCCCTTTGGAGAGCTCTTCAACCGATTTGATCAGCTCATAACCGTGCGCAGAACTGTTGGCCAGAAAGTGCAGCATTAACAGGCGGATATCGCTGGCATCCAGCATCCGCTCCCGACGCTTCTTACGTGCGCCTGCACAGACGGTACGCTGTGCGTGATCGGATTGCCATGGAAAATCCCGCTGCTGTTTCATTGCCTTCCTGAGCGCTAATTAAGGGAGGTTGATAGTAGTCTGCCACCTGGCAAAATTCAACACAGGCGGCAGCGCGCGCAGCATTACCGTTATTTCTGATGCCAATAAGCTACGGCGCGCACGAAATCGGTATTTGCACCGCGTCCCTGGGTGAAGTAATCGCTCAGCAATTTCACCGCTTCGCCCTCGCCGGTCAGCCAGATGAAGTATTCAGTGGCGGGCAGCGCAATCTGATCCAGCTGTGCCGTAATCGGTGCCAGGTTATCGGCCTGCATGTTGCCGCTTCCCAACCAGCTCACCTGCACATTTGGCAAATCACCGAGATAATCGCGGCCGGTGGCTTCATCGGCATAGGCCAGCAGGTGGATTTCCTGCGCCTGGATTTCGCTGTAACGACGTTTAAAGGCCGGCAAACCGGTCTCATCGCAGACGTAAATCTGGCAGGCATAATCCGTTGGTATCACCAACGAACCGCGTGGGCCGCCCATCGCAATTTGATCGCCCTCTTTGGCTTGGTTTGCCCAACTGCTGGCAACGCCGCCATCGTGGATGTAGAAATCGATGGTCAGAGAATCGACGCCGTTAAATTCCAGCGGCGTGTAATCACGCGCGGCAGGACGTACGCCATTCGGCCAAACGATGCCTTCGTCGGTGATCTGCGGCAGCGCCAGCTCAGCGCCGGCATGTTCCGGGAAGAACACTTTGATGTGATCGTCAAACGATGGCGAGTTGAAGCCGGCCAGATCGCTGCCGTTGAAAACAATGCGCCAGAATTCACCGGCAATCAGCGTTTTGCTGACCACGGTGATATGGCGGAAGCGCAGTTCATTGCGCACGCGGCGTGGCACGCGTTCGGAAGGGGTAGTTTGCACGTGGTGTCTCCCTAAAAGATAGTGAAAGTCATTCTCATCTGATGGGGAGAGAATAGTTATGATATATCTTCGATGCAATGCCGAAAAATGCTATCTGTGTGTTTGGTCGCCAGAATGGTACGCGCCATCGCAAAGGTCGCCATGAATGGCGACCCTACGGAAGGCATGTGCGAATGTAGGGGCGTCATTTATGACGACCTTCATAAAGGATGCAGCAGATGAGAGGTTTGTGGCGGAACGAGATTACGCCTGGTGATTGCCGCAGGTTACGAAACTGCCATCATCCTGGCTATGTTTCGGCAGTACATTATCGCCCAGAATTTCATGCTGCGCGCAATGGGGTTGATGCGGATGCAGACCGCCCGGCGGTGAAAAAGGCTCAGCCATCTGTGCACTTGCCAGCGAAGAAAACGCTACAAGCGCTGTCATGAGGAACAACGGTAGAAGTCGCATAATTTTTTTGTCTGTTCATTATAGCGGCCCGGAATGGACCAGAAATGCAGGTGA
The DNA here is from genome assembly GCF_026130245.1 of Pantoea sp. JK. Classification (NCBI taxonomy): domain Bacteria; kingdom Pseudomonadati; phylum Pseudomonadota; class Gammaproteobacteria; order Enterobacterales; family Erwiniaceae; genus Pantoea; species Pantoea sp. JK. Next base: position 377,602 of record NZ_JAINFN010000003.1, on the reverse strand, counting down.
TTATCCAGCCTGATGTGTGGCGGCTGGTGATTTACGCGGCCAATCAGGTTTCGATGGAGAATTTTACGCCGATTACCGCCTTGAGTTTATAAAATCGTGCGGTTTGTCACGGTTTACCGCACGAATTATGCATTACATATCCGCCACCGGAATATAGAAGGTGCCCTGCAACAGATCGGGCGTACTGTATTTCAGATCCAGCTTGAGCAAATCTTTGCCCGCACGGCGTGCTACGCCCAGCGCTGGCAAGTGGTTGTAGTAAATCTCCGCGGTGAACGCGTTGATCTCTTCCGGCGCGCCGTGCCAGTCAATCTCCGCATACAAACCACTTTCTCCGGTCCAGTTCTGCACATTGCGCGGCAGCACATCGGCGTACTGACTTTCCAGCGCCTGGAACAGGCTGATGTGCTGCTGATCGGCGGAATGTAGGCCCGGACTGAACTGGAAGCCCAGCCAGCCGCGATTCACGTGCTGACCCGCAAAAGCGATGAAATCACGCGTGTGCTGCGCCACCACATGGTTATGGTGAACGATGTATTCGCCGAAGCGGCATTCCCACTCAATCACTTCACCACACAGCTGAATTTCCGGCTTCTGCGCCAGACGCGCATTGACCCACTCGCGCTGCGTGGAGATGCGGCTGTGGAAATCCTTCATCAGCATCTCTGGAATGCGGCGATAGGCACCCGGCGTCATCGAGAAGTGACTTTTAAACACGCGGGTAAAATTCTGCTGATTATCAAAGCCAAAGCGCACCGCAATGTCGATCAGCGGCATGTTGGTCAAACGCAGCGCCATCGCCGCCATGGTCAGACGACGTTTGCGCGTGTAGGACGCCAGCGTTTGCCCGGTCATCTCTTTGAACATGCGCTGCATGTGCCATTTGGAGTAACCGGATTTCAGGGTAATCAGATCGATGTTGAGTTCGTCGGTCAGGTTCGCTTCTATCCAGTCCACCAGATCGTTGATGTACTGTTTTTTTACATTCAGGCTGAGCATGATTTTGAGAGTCGAATGAGGTGGTTAACGTCATGAATTTGCGTTATTCGTCACATAAATATAACAAAAACGTATTACTAACGTAAGGAAGAGTAAACGTACCGAAGCGGGAAAAGCATTAATTGCTTAGGTTACTAACGTTTTTTTGATCGCAGAAAAGAAAAAGGTCGCCATGAATGGCGACCCTACGGTGATATCAATGGGTTCTGTTAATGCGGGGACTCAATGCGAACGCATGCCCGCTGCCGTCATCATCATACGAAACAGTGATGCCACCACACCGAGTGCCAGCACGCTTGCGCCGTAAATGACTACCAGCCACATCACCTGCTTCCACCACGGAATCTTCGTTTCAGAGTGAGTTTTCATGTTGCTGACCTCGGTTTTCATCTCAATGGTATCCTTCGTCGGCTTTGATTTTTCCGCGGAACACGTAGTAACTCCAGAAGGTGTAACCCAGAATGACCGGAATAATCAGCAAGCCGCCCACCAGCATAAACGCCTGGCTGCTCGCCGGAGACGCCGCCTGCCAGATGGTGATGGACGGTGGAATGATGTTCGGCCAGATGCTGATGCCAAGGCCCGAGAAGCCAAGGAAAATCAGCGCCAGTGTCAGGATGAACGGCGAGTAATGCGCTTCACGCTTGATGGCGCGCACAATCCCCCACGAACAGAGCACCACCAGCACCGGAACCGGCAGGAACCAGAACAGGTTCGGACGCGAGAACCAGCGCTGGGCGATATCCGCATGCGTCAGCGGCGTCCAGATACTGATAATGCCCACCACCAGCAGCAGCGTCAGCGTCAGCGGTGTCGCCAGCGCAGACATCTTACGGTGCAGGTCGTGTTCGGTTTTCATGATCAGCCAGGTACAACCCAGTAGCGCATAAGCGATCACCAGACCAACGCCGCAGAACAGCGGGAACGGCGCTAACCAGCTCATCGCTGAACCCGCATATTCACGGCCAATCACCGGGAAACCATTCAGGATGGCGCCAACGGCCACGCCCTGGCTGAAGGTGGCCAGCAGTGAACCGGCAATGAACGACTTATCCCAGAACGGACGGTGTTCTACCGTGGCCTTGAAGCGGAACTCAAAGGCTACGCCGCGGAAGATCAGGCCAATCAGCATCGCCGTCAAAGGAATCGACAGCGCATCCAGCAGCACCGAATACGCCAGCGGGAACGCGCCGTACAGCGCCGCGCCGCCCAGTACCAGCCAGGTTTCGTTGCCATCCCAAACCGGGGCAACGGTGTTCACCATCATGTCGCGTTCGATGGGATCTTTGTTAAACGGCAGCAGCAAGCCAATGCCGAGATCGAAGCCATCCATCACGATGTACATCAAGGTGCCAAACACGATGATGGCAAACCAGATAATTGAAAAGTCGATCATCTTAGTGCTCCCCACTCTTTTCGCTATGGGTTTTGGCCGCCGACAACGGACGCGCTGGCGTGTGATGCTGACCCGGACCACCGTGATCAACCTCTTTACCTTCGCCGGTCACCGGACCCTCTTTGATCAGACGCATCATGTAGAGGTAACCGACACCAAACACCGACGAGTAGACCAGAATGAACGCCAGCAGGCTGATGCTCATATGCATATCGCCATGCGCGGAGACCGCATCAATGGTGCGCTGCACGCCATACACCACCCAAGGCTGACGTCCAATTTCGGTAGTAAACCAGCCGGCCAGAATGGCGATTAAACCCGATGGGCCCATCAGCAGCGTGAACCACAGGAACGGACGCGAGTGGTACAAACGGCCTTTGAAACGCAGCCACAGAGACACCACGCCGAGCGTAATCATCAGCAGGCCCAGCGCCACCATCACGCGGAATGACCAGAAGATGATGGTGGAATTCGGACGGTCCTCTTTCGGGAAGCTCTTCAACGCAGGAATCTGCTTGTCGAGGCTGTGCGTCAGAATCAGGCTGCCGAGGTACGGGATTTCCAGCGCGTACTTGGTGCGCTCTTGCTCCATATCCGGCACACCGAACAGAATCAGCGGCGTGGCTTCACCCGGCTTGTTTTCCCAGTGTCCTTCAATCGCCGCGATTTTCGCTGGCTGATGCTCAAGGGTGTTCAGGCCATGCGCATCACCGATCATTGCCTGAATCGGCGCGACGATCAGCGCCATCCACAGCGCCATCGAGAACATCTTACGAATCGCTGGATTGTCGTTACCGCGCAGCAAATGCCATGCGCCCGACGCGCCGACAAAGAAGGCGCTGGCGAGGAAGGCACCCACCGACATGTGGAACAAGCGATAAGGGAACGAAGGGTTAAAGATGATTTTCAGCCAATCTTCCGGCACCACGATGCCGTTCTGGATGATGTAGCCCTGCGGCGTATGCATCCAGCTGTTTGACGCCAGAATCCAGAAGGTGGAGAAGATGGTACCGAGCGCGACCATGCAGGTTGCAAAGAAGTGCAAGCCTGGACCGACGCGGTTCCAGCCAAACAGCATCACGCCAAGGAAGCCCGCTTCAAGGAAGAACGCAGTTAACACTTCATAGGTGAGCAGCGGGCCGGTAATACTGCCAGCAAACTGTGAGAAACCACTCCAGTTAGTACCGAACTGGTACGCCATCACCAATCCGGATACCACACCCATGCCGAAGTTAACGGCAAAAGCTTTCGACCAGAAATGGTAGAGATCGCGATAGGTCTCGTTACGGGTTTTCAGCCACATCCCTTCAAGCACCGCCAGGAAACTGGCGAGACCGATGGTGATGGCTGGAAAGATAATATGGAAGGAAACAGTAAATGCGAACTGAATCCTGGCCAGATGAAAGGCGTCTAATCCAAACATTGCTTACCTCATTGCCACAAATTACACCGAATTTTTACTTATAATTAACAAGCAGAGCGCAGCGGTTATTTCGCCGTGCTTAAAGAAATGTCGCGCCAATGTAAAAGGAAGTGGTGCGAACGAAAAGATACAGGGGAAGTCGGTAAAACTATAACAGTGTTTTTTGATTTCGATCATTGTTTTCAGCAGAAACTAATACTTTAAAATCACCACGTTAAGGTTAAACACCCTCACTCATTGTGACAATATTGTTATTGTTTTTCGCTTATTCTCGCTGTGCTCAGCTGGTAACCACTTCATTTATTTATTTTTTAGTGCAAAGCGAAAAGATGATATTTATGGCGTTTGACTGAAACATGTAAATATTTCCGGACAGCGCGAGGGGATCATAATTGTTAATTAAAAGATAATATTTTTATAATAAAAAGATATATTCCTGCTGATTAATTATGCCGTGATGTAAACGTGGTGACGTTAACCTGCTGCGGCATGGCATTTGCCAGCGGCGACAAGCTGTGCTTTTTTAGAGCAGTAATCAACCAGTTAAACAGCGAAGGAGAGGTTATGGCCCGTCTTACTGCACAGGATTTCCCTCAGGAACTGCTCGAGCTTTACGATTACTACGCCCATGGCAAAATCAGCAAACGCGAATTTATCTCGATGGCGGCGAAATTCACCGTTGCGGGTATGGCGGGCGCAACGTTATTGAGCGCCATGAGCCCCAATTATGCGCTGGCGCAGCAGGTGGAATTTACCGATCCGGCGATTAAACCGGAGTACATTCACTATCCGTCACCGCAAGGTCACGGCGAGGTGCGCGGCTATCTGGTGCGACCGGCCAATGCATCCGGTAAAGTGCCTGCGGTGGTGGTGGTACACGAGAATCGTGGCCTTAATCCCTATATCGAAGATGTGGCGCGCCGCGTAGCGAAAGCCGGCTACATCGCGCTAGCACCGGATGGATTGAGCTCGCTGGGCGGTTATCCGGGCAACGATGACGAAGGCAAAGTGATGCAGGCCAAAGTCGATCCCGCTAAGTTGATGAATGACTTCTTCGCCGCGATTGATTTCCTGATGCATCACGAGGAGGGCACCGGCAAAGTGGGCATTACTGGCTTTTGCTACGGCGGCGGCGTGGCCAATGCGGCAGCAGTCGCATTCCCTGATTTGGCCTGCGCAGTACCCTTTTATGGTCGTCAGCCTAAAGCGGAAGATGTGCCGCGCATCAAAGCGCCGCTGTTGCTGCACTACGCCGCGCTGGATAAAGGCATCAACGAAGGCTGGCCAGCTTATGAAGAGGCGCTGAAGGCCAATCACAAAATCTATGAAGGCTATGTTTATCCTGGCGTGAATCATGGTTTCCACAATTATTCGACGCCGCGTTATGACAAAGCCGCCGCCGAATTAGCGTGGAGCCGTACGCTGGGTTGGTTTGAGAAGTATTTACGCGCCTGATGCCGTTGTAGGGTCGCCATTGATGGCGACCTTCTCAATCCGCCTTCAAAATCCGATGAACATTGCTCTCCAGCCAATCCGCCAGCCCGGTCACCTGCCCTTCCACCTCGCGGCCTAAGGACGTCAAACGATACTCGACGTGCGGCGGCACCACTTCATAGGCGATGCGCTCAACAAAACCATCCTCTTCCATATAGCGCAGCGTCTGCGCCAGCATGCGTTCGCTAACACCGCCAATCTTGCGACGCAGCTCGCTAAAGCGCAGGGTTTCTTCGCGCAGCGCCAGCAAAATCAGTACGCTCCAGCGGCTGGTAATGCGTTTTAGCACTTCGCGCGACGGGCAGTTTACGTTAAGCAACTCACCGCGCGTAAATTTTTCACTCATCTTTTCAGACATTTAACTCATTCACCTCAAACTAACAAATCTGTAAGTACTTACTAAAAGTTAGTTTATCGCTTAGGCTGTTTTCATACCAGTTCAAAAGGAGAACAAGATGATTGCGATTACAGGTGCCACCGGTCAACTGGGCCGTTTGGTGATTGACGCGTTACTGAAAAAAGTGCCGGCTAGCGAAATCATTGCAGCGGTGCGTTCGCCGGAGAAAGCAGCCGATCTGCAAGCATTGGGCGTGACGCTGCGTGCGGCGGATTACGGCAAACCGGAAACGCTGCACAGCGCGTTTGCTGGCGTTGATAAACTGCTGCTGATCTCCTCCAGTGAAGTCGGCCAGCGTGAAGCGCAGCACAAGGCGGTGATCGAGGCGGCAAAAGCCGCCGGCGTCGGCTTTATCGCTTACACCAGCTTGCTGCATGCCGATACATCGCCGTTGGGATTAGGCGTTGAGCATCGTGCGACTGAAGCGCAGCTGAAAGCTTCCGGCATTCCGTTCGCGCTGCTGCGTAACGGCTGGTACACCGAAAACTACGCGGCGAGTATTGCGCCAGCGCTGGCGCATCATGCCTTTATTGGTGCGGTCGGTGAAGGTCGTATTGCTTCGGCGGCGCGCGCTGACTATGCGGCGGCGGCAGCCGAAGTGATCAGCCGTGACGATCAGGCTGGCAAAGTGTATGAACTGGCTGGCGATGACAGCTACACGCTGGCGCAGTTCAGCGCCGAGATTGCCAAACAGTCTGGCGAGCAAGTGGATTACATCAACCTGCCGCAGGCCGAATTTGCCGCAGCGCTGAAAGGTGCCGGTTTGCCGGATGGCTTGTCCGAGATGCTGGCAGATTCAGATGCCGGTGCTGAAAAAGGTGGATTGTTTGATGATAGCCATACGCTGAGCAAACTGATTGGTCGCCCAACCACGCCGTATGCGGAAGTGATTAAGGCGGCGTTGCAGAAGTAAGATGCGGCCTGATGCCCTCACCCCGGCCCTCTCCCACGGGAGAGGGAGACGCTGCCACATGTTAGCTCGATCGGTTCCCTCTCCCGCCTGCGGGAGAGGGTTAGGGTGAGGGAAATACAGCTCCGTCCCCGCTGCGTATGCCATCAATTGATCAAGCCATCCCGCGCTTTTTCGCGCAAATTTTAGCGATTTTCTTAAATACAGATAATTCTGCGTACCTATTTAAACATCCATCTTAAACGCCGCTTTCATTTCCTGAAATATAGTCCGTTGTAATCGCTGAAAAATCGTAAAAACATCGGATCCATCGACATGATTTATTACGTTCATAGATAAATCGCATTGTTGTTTCGCCCGTTCAGAGCTCTATAATTTGTTCTTTATGCATTCAAGAATTTACCAGGAGGCTGCTATTAATACTAACCAACAGCAATATAACGCTTTCGAGGATCGACGCGCTGATGCTGAACTGGAGTATCAATATAATCCTCATGAGTTCGTTCGCGAAGGTATGCAGGATTCGGAGCCGGAACCCGAGCTGATTGAAGGTCTGCCCGCGCCGGATGCGCTGACGCCTGCCGATCGCTACATGGAACTGTTTGAGCAGGTGCAAACATCGCACATATTTGCCGACAGCAAAACGTTCCCGGACTGCGCACCAAAATTCGATCCGCTGGATATTTTAATTCGCTTTCGTCGTCGTAAACGCGCAGCGGATTTTGATCTGGAAGCATTCGTGCACGAGCATTTTTATTCACCTCAGGTGAATGAGAGTTTTTATGTTTCCAATCCGGATAAAACTTTAACCGAACATATTGACGATCTGTGGCCGGTGTTAACCAAAATGCCGCAGCAACATTTAGCGCATTCATCGCTGCTGCCGTTGCCGAAACCGTATGTGGTACCCGGCGGCCGATTTGGAGAAACCTATTACTGGGACTCCTACTTCAGCATGCTCGGTCTGGCCGATGCGGGCCGCGACGACCTGCTGCGTCACATGGCGGATAACTTTGCCTGGCTGATTGATAACTACGGTCACGTGCCGAACGGCAACCGGACTTACTACCTCAGCCGCTCGCAGCCGCCGGTATTTGCGCTGATGGTTGAACTGTTTGAAGAAGATGGCATTCGCGGTGCGAAACGCTATCTCGATCAGTTGATGAAAGAGTACCAGTTCTGGATGGATGGCGCGGGCGAGTTGATGCCGCATCAGGCCTATCGCCACGTGGTGCGCATGCCTGATGGTTCGCTGCTCAACCGTTACTGGGACGATCGCGACACGCCGCGCGATGAGTCGTGGCTGGAAGATATTGAAACCGCGAAGAAATCAGGTCGTCCGGCGAATGAGGTTTACCGCGATCTGCGTGCCGGTGCCGCATCGGGTTGGGATTACTCTTCACGCTGGCTGCGCGATCCGCAGCGTCTGGCGAGTATCCGTACCACACAATTTATTCCTATCGATCTCAACGCGTTCCTCTACAAGCTGGAGCTGATGATTTCGACGTTGTCCCATGCCAAAGGCGAAGAATTGACGGCGCTGGCGTGGCAGAAAAAAGCCGATGCGCGTAAGCAGGCGATTCACCGCTATCTGTGGGATAACACCGCCGGTGTTTACCGCGATTACGACTGGCGCCGCGAGCGCTTTGGCGCCTTTACCGCTGCGGCGGTGGTGCCGCTGTTCCTTGGCCTCGCCTCACCCGAGCAGGCGCACTTGCAGGCCGTTGCGCTACGTCATCTGCTGTTGACGCAAGGCGGTTTGCTGACCTCGATGGTGGAAAGCGGTGAACAGTGGGATAAACCCAATGCCTGGGCACCGCTACAGTGGATGGCGGTTGTCGGTTTGAATCACTACGGTGAAGAGACGCTGGCGACAGAAATTGCCGTTAACTGGCTGAATACGGTAAACAATTTCTACTCACTGCATCATAAGTTGGTGGAGAAGTACGACATCAGCGGCGATCGCGCCCGTCCGGGTGGCGGTGGTGAATATCCGCTGCAGGACGGCTTCGGCTGGACCAACGGCGTGACGCGCAGATTGATGACCATGTATGGGCATTTGCTGGCGGATTAAGATCGGTGCGGCCTGATGCCCTCACCCTGGCCCTCTCCCACAGGGAGAGGGAAACGCTGCCATATGTAAGCTCTATCGGCCTGAGGAGAGGGAAACGCTGCCACATGTAAGCTCGATCTATTCCCTCTCCCGCCTGCGGGAGAGGGTTAGGGTGAGGGCAAAGCTACCCCGCCAACCCAAATCCCTGCTTACCGTTCTTCTTGATCTGATACATCGCCTCATCCGCCCGCATCAGCGCTTCATCGAAGCTGTCGCGTTCCTGCACCTGAGCAATGCCCATCGATGCGCCAATCTGTGCGTGACCGTTATCAATATCAAACGGTGTTAGCGCGGCATCCAGCACCGCCTGCAGCAGAATGCGTACTTTCGGGTAGTCGATCAGGAACGGCATCAGCAGTACAAACTCATCGCCGCCCAAACGACCAATCACCACGTTTGGCGGCAGCACATCGGTGATGCGCTGACTCAGCTGAATCAATACCTCATCCCCGCTGCGATGTCCCAGCGTGTCGTTGACGTGTTTGAAGTTATCGAGATCGATAAACGCCACGCATAGCGGCCCCAGCGCTTTCATCTTGCTGTACTGCGTGTGCAGCGCATGGCGGTTGGTCAGTCCGGTAAGCGGATCGTGATGCGCCAGCGATGAGAGCTGCGCTTCATACTGCTTCTCTTTGGTCATGTCGATGTGCGTGCCAGTGACTTTGATCGGATTGCCCGCTTCGTCCCATTCGGTGACGCGTCCGCGATCCAACACCCATTTGATGCTGTCGTCCTTGCCCAGCATACGGTGCAGCGCTTCGTAGTAAGGCGCGCGCCCTTCGATGTGATCGTAAAAGGCTTTCAGCACTTCGTCTGCGTCATCCGGATGCAAGCGATCGCGCCATACATCGAACTGGGCTTTGGTCTCTTTCGGCTGGAAACCCAGCATCGCGCCCCAGCGACGGTTAAAAATCACCAGTTTGCCGCTGGGAATATCCAATTGCCACAAACATAAACCGGTTCCATCCAGCGCTGCACTCAGCTTATTACGCGCGTCATGCGCTATACGCTTTAATCGCGCATTATGCTTTTTCAGGTTCTGAATCTGCTGACGCAGCGCTTCTTCTGACATGGTCGGCTGAAGGAGAGGAAATAAGCGCTATTTTGCCTGCCGGGAAATTTCTGTAAATAAAACAAATGAAAAGCCGATTAGCAGCGGTAAATTGGAGAAATTTCAGGAGTTACGTCGAAAGTTTCCAGTGAAAACAGCTGACTAAACTTACTTAAGTGCCAGCCTTAACTAAGCCCCCGCCTACAGACGTAAGAATTTTCCTAAATACCATTTAATAACTGTTTAGTTTCGTGCCGCTGTGAGGAGTCAACTGGCGCATCAAAGCACCGCCAGAAGGCCGCACCGCCGCACGGCAGTGCCTGACTGCAACAATGAAAACTGAGAATCAACTCGTGGGCAAACGCATTATAAGCATGATGTTTCTGTTGGGGTTTTGCCTGTCGGCATGGAGTGCCACCACTCTAAAATTCACGCCGCGTTATGGACTGGTTTCCCCCGAAGTGACTTTGGATGCTGAAAGCCATCGCTGGCTACAACGCCATCCAGTGCTGCGCGTTGGCGTGTGGAGCCACACGTTACCCCCCTACTCGGTTGAATTCGAAGAAAATACCTTTGAAGGTTTATCCGCCGATTATCTGGCTATCATCGCGAAAACGCTGAATCGCCCCGTGGAAGTAAAGCGTTATAAGACCCGTATTGAACTGGTTAACGCGCTCAGTAACAAACAAGTAGATTTAATCCCTTACTATCCGCAGGCCGCCAATCACGAGAGCAAACTGGCGCTGAGTACGCCCTATTCGCTGGCGCAGAGCGTGTTAATCAGCCGTCGCCAGGCAAAATTTGATCGTCAGTTAAACGACCGTCACTATCGCCTGATGTACTACGGTGACGACGAACTCAAGGCGTTGCTGCATAAACGCTATCCCAAAGCGATCCTGGAGCCTGCCTCACCGCCGCTTTGGGCGTATACGGATACCGCATTTAACGAAAACACCGTGTTCTGGAGTAACTCCGCCACGCAACGCTATCTGTCACAGCGCGGCTTGCAGAACATCATTGAAGGGCATAGTACGCCTTACATTAATGATGTCGATGCACGCTTTGCCACCCGCGCCGATAACTCATCGCTCATTGATGCCATCAATGAAATCCTCAAAAACATTCCTCTGCGCAACGCCGTACAGATCGCCGAAGCGTGGGGGCTGGATTATCAGTCGGTGGTGAAAAACCATCCGCTGGATCTTACTGAAGCGGAAGCCAACTGGTTGGAGCAGCACCGCGATATCACGGTGCATTACGATCCTACACATCTGCCTTTCACTTTTCTGGATGGCAAACAGCGCGTCGCCGGATTAAGCGTTGATCTACTAAATCTTATCTCGCAGCGCACCGGGATCCGCTTTCATTACAATGAGATACACAGATTAAGTGCCATGCGTGATGCGCTGGTGAGTCAACGTAATTCTCTGATTGTCGTGAGTGACGGCGCGTCAAAACAGAATCCTCAGATTCAATACACGCGTTCATACCTCTATTCGCCGTGGGTGGTGATGACGCGCAGCGACAGTAACTGGCGCAGTTTCGATGAGATGGCGGGCAAGCGTATTGGCATCTACGAGCGCTCATACTATCGCTTCGATTTACGCCGTCGCTGGCCTGAAATCGATTTTAATGAAAATGCCGTTTCTATTGATTCACTCGGACAGCTGCAGGATAAGCAGGTTGATGGCTTTATCGTGCCCTATGAATCCGCGCAGTATTTGCTGAATAACCACTTCAACGATCGCTTCAAAGTGGCTTTTGTCGCGCCGTTGCCGATGTTTCGCATGGCGATAGCAACCAACGTTGCTGATGAACATCTGAACGCGATCCTGAATAAAGCGTTATCCGATATTCCCCAGCCCACCATGCAGTCGCTGATGGAACGCTGGATCAAGTACACGCCGCCCGCCACCAGCACGTCCTGGCAGAGCTATCGCAGTTACGTGCTACGTATTATCGGCGTGGCTGGCATATGCCTGTTGTTCTTCTTATGGCGTAATCATTTACTGAAGTCGTCACTATCGAAGCAGCGTCAGCATGAGCGCGAAATGAGCAGCCAGCTGCATTACATCGAAACGCTGCTGGAGGATGTGCGTAAAGCCAAGCGCGCGGCGCTGCGCTCAAGCGAGGCCAAAAGTACTTTCCTTTCACATATGAGCCACGAAATTCGCACGCCGCTGGCGGCGCTGATTGGCCTGCTGGAAATCGAACACCTGGGTCAAAGCGACGAACCGCAGCGCCAGAAGAATATCGATTTGGCGTGGGAATCCTCACGCTCGTTACTCTCGCTGGTAGGCGATATTCTCGACTTGGCAAAAATCGAATCCGGTCATTTCAGCATTCGTCATGTACCGATGTCGCTGAGTGACGTGGTGCACGATACCGAAGCACTGTTCCGTCAGGTAGCACATAACAAAGGGCTATCGCTCAATGTGATGCTGGAAATTGATCAGGACTGCGTGCTGTTTGATCCGGTGGCGTTAAAGCAAATTCTCGCCAATTTAGTGAGTAACGCCATCAAGTTCACCGCTCAGGGTGAAGTCGAGGTGGCGTTGTATCAGGCCGATCCCAGCAAGCCCGAATACGTATTGGAAGTGTGTGACAGCGGCATTGGCCTGACGCCTGAACAGCAGAAAGCCATTTTCGACCCCTTTATTCAGGTTGAACAAAGTACTAATCGCGTTAGCGGCACCGGGCTAGGTCTCAATATTTGTCGCCGTTTGGCGGTGATGTTGGGAACCGAACTGCACGTTGAGAGCGAGCCCGATGCCGGCAGCGTATTTATGCTGCGCTTCACTGCCCAACCTGCCGCTGTGCTGGAGACCGAAAGCCAGCATCCGCCGCTGGAGGAGCTGGCACAGATTTCGTTACGCATGCTCATTGTTGACGATAACGCCACCAATCGTCTGTTGCTTGCACAGCAATTGCGCTATGCCGGACACCACGTTCTGGTGGCTGATGGTGGTGAAACGGCGCTGACGCTGTGGCGAGAACACGAGATTGATCGTGTCATTACCGATTGCAATATGCCCGGCATGGATGGCTTCGAATTTACCCGCCAGCTACGCATCGAAGAGAAATTACTCAATCGCCGCGCAGTACCGATTTATGGCCTGACGGCGATGGCGGAAGAGCGTGTCGCGCAGCTTGCCACACAAGCAGGTATGGATGGTTGTCTGTTTAAACCGCTGGAGCGCACGCAGCTGCTTAAAGTGTTAACCGGTGCGCCTACCAACCAGCTACGTTCTGACACCTTACTCACACTGGAAAACCTGGCCGCCAACGATCCGCAAGCCTGGTGCGATCTGGTGACAACAGCCCGACAGCAAAATGCACGCGATCTGGCTCAGTTGCAGCAGGCTGTAGCGGAGACGAATTTCGCCAGCGCGCGCCATGCGGCACATCAACTGCTGGGCAGCGCAAAATTGCTGCGCGCCGAGGCATTACAACGCAGTTGCCTTGCGGCGGAGCAAGCTGCAGAGCAACAAGATGGTGCATGCTTAGCGCAACAATTGCCAGGCGTGATCGCTGCTGTCGCTGAATTGGAAAAACTGTTCCAGAACGCACTCGAAAATACCCCCATTAATGAGGTGAACCCATGAAAGATAGCGCCATTTGGCAAGTTGCCGTATTAGATGATCACCCGCTGATTGGTAAAGCGATCCAGTATCGATTAGCGCAAGAGCCCGAGTTGGCGTTGGTCGGCGCTTTCGCGCAGCGCCAACAGTTGATGACTTTCCTGCAGCGCAATGCTGTGGATGTGTTAGTGCTGGATTACATCCTCGGCGATGATGAACTGGATGGCTTACAGATGGTGAAACAGCTGCGAATGCGCTATCCGCAACTTAAAATCCTCATCTCTTCCGCTGTCGAAAAACCGGCGATTGTGCAGCTGTTGTTGAAAGCCGGTGTGCAGGGTTTTGTTGGTAAAAGCGAAGATCAGGAAGTGTTGATCAAAGCGCTACATCAGGTGTGCCGCAACAAACTTTTCCTCACGGCAGACATGCTGCTGGAGATGGACAAATTCAAGGAAAGCGACAAAGAGATGCACGATTATCTGCTGCCACGAGAGATGGGCGATGACATTACGCTGTTACTGCGCGAATTGAGCCCTCGCGAGATCGAAGTGATTCGCTGCTATCTGGATGGATTAAGCATCACGCAAATCGCCGGCAAATATGCACGCAGTCGTAAAACCATCAGCGGGCAAAAACAGACAGCCTTGCGCAAACTGGGTCTGCGATCCGATCTTGAATTATTTAAATACAAAGAGCATTTCAGCGGAATTGTGCTGAACCATAATGCTTAAATTGTGTTCTGTGACGCGGATCAAGGCTTATTAGCCGCATCACACTGTCATGATGTTTACTAGAATGGTAGTTTACCAGTTATCACAGATACGATAACGGTGGATGACAGTATGCAACTGACAATGCGTTGGTTTGGTCCGAAAGAAGATAAGGTTTCGCTGGAATATATTCGTCAGGTGCCGGGCGTGCGCGGCGTAGTGGGCGCGCTGTATGACGTGCCAGTGGGCGAAACCTGGCCGAAAGAGAAGATTAACGCGCTGGTTGAGCAGGTGCATGCCGCCGGGCTCACCGTGGAAGTGATCGAAAGCGTCAATATTCACGACGACATCAAAATCGGTTTGCCGAGCCGAGATCGATATATCGAAAATTATAAGCAGAGCATCCGCAACCTGGCCGAGGTTGGCGTGAAGGTGATTTGCTACAACTTCATGCCGGTGTTCGACTGGATGAAAACCGACATGAACTACGTGCTGCCGGATGGCTCGCTCACCATGGCGTTCGAGAAGAAAGGCATCGATAAGAGCCTCGACGAGGTGGTGCAGGAAGTGCTCGGCAACTCCAATGGTTTCGCCCTGCCGGGCTGGGAACCGGAACGTCTGGCAAAAGTGCAGGATCTGTTTGCCCAATATAAAGATGTGGATGACGCGAAACTGCGCGAAAACCTCGCTTACTTCCTGAAAGCGGTGATCCCGGTATGTGAAGAAGTGGGCGTGAAGATGGCGATCCATCCGGACGATCCACCGTATTCGATCTTCGGCCTGCCGCGCGTGGTGAAGAACCGCGACGATCTCGACTGGATCTGTAACGTGGTCGATTCTGAGGCCAACGGCATCACGCTGTGTACCGGATCGATTGCCGAAGATCCGAGTAATGATGTGTACGCTATTCTGGCCGAATTCTCGCGCCGCAAACGCATTCCGTTTGCCCATGTACGTAACATCAAGATTATTCAGGACAAAGATTTCTACGAGTGCGCGCACCCAACGGAATACGGTTCGCTGGATATGTATAAAGTGCTGCAGTCGATGCATGACAACGGCTTCGATGGTTACATCCGCTCGGATCACGGTCGCTTTATCTGGGGTGAAACCGGCCGTCCGGGCTACGGTTTGTACGACCGCGCGCTGGGCACCACCTATCTGCTGGGATTGTGGGAAGCGCTGAGTAAGCGCTGAGTTGAGTGCGCTTTGTCCCTCACCCTAGCCCTCTCCCGCAAGCGGGAGAGGGGATTTTTTGCTCCCTCTCCCCGTGGGAGAGGGCCGGGGTGAGGGCATCAACGCGCAGCAGCCTTCACCGCACAAGCTATCAAACTCCCCCTTCCCACTTGCCGTTAAATATATACAGTTAAACTGTACATATTCAGCGGGGACTCACCATGTCAGAACATAACAAAGCCGTTGTGCGTCGATTCAATCAGCAGGTGATTGCCGAAGGCGATCGCCAGGCTTTCGATCAACTCGTCGGCGAAAACTTCATTAACCGCTCAGCGCCAGCCGGCGCGCCCAGCGATCGCGAAAGTCTTTGGTACACCTTCGATCAGATCCTGCGCCCTGCTTTCTCCCATCTTCAGGTGCACATTGAAGATCAAATCGCCGAGCGCGATTGGGTCACCACGCGCAAAACAATAACCGGCGTTCACAGCGGATCGCTGATGGGCATCGCGCCCACCGGTTTACCTGTAACGATCGCGGTGATCGATATGGTGCGAATTGAAGAGGGAAAATACGCGGAACATTGGGGCATGAACACGCTGGCGGCGGTGATGACGCAGTTAAAGCAGTTTGCGTAACGCAGCCAGCCCTTTTTGCAGATCGTCGCGATCCTGCTGGTCGAGTGTTTGATTGATGCGCGCCGCAAGCCAGTCGGCACGCTGTTGACGTGCGGCCGCCAACGCAGCGCGCGCCTGATCGCTCAGCACAATCACCTGCGCCCGCGCGTCCTGCGCGCTTTTTTGTCGCAGCACCAAATCTTGCGCCTCGAGTTCGTTAATCACTAATCGCATGCTTTGATGCTTCACGCCGCGCAGCCTCGCGAGATCGGCGATAGAAAGCGCGTCATGGCTGTCGAGCAGATCTAAGGTTTCATATTGCGAGGTGCGCACGGTCGCGGTGCTGACGCGGACGTTACGTACCAAATGACTGACCATCTTACGGAGCTCTTCCGCCAGCTGCTGGGTTTCATTTTCAGTGCTCAAAGGGGCGATTCCTGCGCGCTATCGTCGGTCCATTATAGGAAACCTATTGCCAGGCTTTAAACAACAAACTGGCATTCACGCCGCCAAAGCCAAAACCGTTGGAAAGCGCATAGGTCATCGCCGTCGACTGTGGTTTCAGCGCCACCAAATTCAGGCCAGCAGCCGCTTCATCCGGATGCTGCAGATTGAGCGTCGGCGGTGCAACCTGATCGCGCAGCGCCAGAATCGAGAAGATCGCTTCCACGCCGCCCGCCGCACCAAGCAAATGTCCGGTGGCCGATTTGGTGGAGGTAATCGCCACCTTGCTGCCAGCGAACAGCGCGCTAATTGCGGCCAACTCGCCCTTGTCGCCAACCGGCGTCGACGTGGCATGCGCATTGATATGCTGCACCTCGCGCGCGGTAATACCCGCCTGCGCCAGCGCGGTTTCCATCGCCCGACGCGCGCCCTCACCATTTTCCGGACCGGCGGTGAGATGGTAAGCATCCGCGCTGGTGCCGTAGCCCACCAGCTCCGCCAGCGGTGTCGCGCCGCGCGCCTGCGCATGTTCCAGCGATTCAATCACCAGCAATCCCGCGCCCTCGCCCATTACAAAGCCGTCGCGGTCGCGATCGAACGGACGCGAAGCCTGCTCGGGACGATCGTTAAAGCCGCCCGACATTGCTTTCGCCGCCGCAAATCCGGCCAGGCTCACGCGATGGATCGCCGCTTCAGTGCCGCCGCACAGCGCGATATCCGCTTCGCCGCTGCGAATCATTCGTGCCGCATCACCAATCGCCTGCGCACCCGCCGCGCAAGCCGTCACCGGCGCGCCAATCGGCCCACGAAAACCGTGCGCAATCGAAACGTGTCCGGCCGCCAGATTGGCGAGGAACGAAGGAATGGTAAACGGCGACAGACGGCGCGGCCCACGCGCGGCGGTGGTTTCGACCGCGTTGGCGATCTCATTAAACCCGCCGATGCCGGTGGCGATCACCGTGGCGGTGCGCTGCTGCTGCGCGTTGTCCTGCGGGTACCAGTTAGCTTGCGTCAGCGATTCATGCGCGGCCACCAGCGCGAACTCAATAAAGCGATCCATCTTCTTACGATCTTTGGCGGCAATAATGCCGTCGGGATTGAAACCGTGCAGCGCATCCTGCTCCAGCGTCGGCACCTGTCCCGCCACTTTGCAGGCGATGTCTTGCACCATTTCCGCTGGCAAGGCGCTGATGCCCGATTTTCCCGCCAGCAGCGCCTGCCAAACCGCTTCCGTGCCGCATCCCAGCGGCGATACCAGCCCCATGCCGGTAATGACAATTCGTTTCATCTTTAACTCCTTCATCTGCAGGTGCTCGTTGCACGTCAGCGTGATGATTGCAGCGCCGGCGGCGCAAATTTTTGGGTGCTATCTCCAGCGCGTTTTTTCTGCAGATAATCATGGCGATAGTGCATCATCGGCTCCGCTGCCGGGCCGGGCACCATCTGATATTTATCCAGCGTCAGCGGCTGTCCGTTTTCGCTATCAACCAGTTGCATCTTCACCGGACGCTGCGTGGCGGTTTCCACCAGCTGCATCTGACGACCTTCCGGCGAGAAATGGGTGTTGCCCCACTCGGCGAGCGCCAGAATCACGCCGCGAAAATCGCGGCCTACAGCCGTCAGGTGATATTCAAAGCGTGCCGGGCTGGTGCTGTAACACACCTTCTCCAGCAAACCATCGTCCACCAGCGCTTTCAGCCGCCGCGACAAGATGTTGGGCGCCACGCCGCTGCTTTTCTGGAATTCATCGAAGCGGGTAAAACCGGCCAGCGCGTCGCGCATGATCAGCATGCTCCAGCCATCGCCAATGCGCCCAAGGCTGCGCGCGATGGGACAAGGCATGTTGTTGAGCGGTTGGTTTTTCATGACTGGGTATCCGACATCGGTATGATGGCGGATACTGTTGCAGAGTGACTTTCATTTTGCAAGTAACTTGCAGAATGAAAGTTTATAGCGAGCATAAAAAAAGGTGCGCATGAATGCGCACCTTACAGGGTTTCGTAGGGTCGCCATTCATGGCGACCTGGCTTTACGTCCGCACCCGCAACCTCGCCTCGATCTTGTCGGCGATCTTGGTCACCACATAGGCAATCACCATGTAAAACACCACCGCCACCAGGAAGGCTTCGAGGTAATAGAAATTCAGCGCCGCCGTCAGCTGCGCTTGGGCAAAGATATCCACCACTTCAATGGCAAACGCCAGCGACAACGCTTTCATGATCACCATAAAGGCGTTGGCCAGATCGGGAATCGCCGCCACGATAATCTGCGGGAACATCACGCGGCGGAACAGCTGACCGCCGCTGTAACCCAGCGACAGCGCCGCATCCGATTGTCCGCTATCAAACGAGTTAAGTGCGCCCTTCCACACTTCCGCCTGAAACGCCGCGACGCAGGCACTCAAGGCGACGATGATGATCACCCAATTCGGCAGTGAGTGCGCATTCACTTTCACGCCAATTAGTGTGGCGACGAAGTCCAGCGCCGGCGGCAAACCGTAATAGGCGAGGAAAATCACCACCAACATCGGCACGCCTTTGAAGGCAATCTTGTACGCGATCACCAACTGGCGCAGCACTGGAATGCGGCGATGTTCAATAAAGGCAAACAGCCCGCCGAGCAGCGTCGAGCAGATAAACACCGTCACCGCCATCAGCAGCGTCACCGGCACCGCATCGAGAATGCTCCAGAAGTCCGGCAGCAAAACCTCAAGATCAAACATGGTTTCTCTCCCTTATCAGACGCTGGTGAATTTGACGCGTGCAGCGGTTTTCGAGCTGTACTTCGCGTGACGTTGTTCGAAGAAACGGATAATCAACCACGCCACGCCGCACAGCAGCGAATAGAGCACCGCCAGCACCAGATAAGTGCCGAACTGATATTGGTTGTAGTCGCGTTCCATAATCAGATGCGCAGTCGCCATCACATCCGCCGCACCGATGTACATCACCAGCGCCACGTTATGAATCAGATAGATAATCGCATTGCCGTAGCCAGGCAGCGCATAGTGCACCGCTTGCGGACCAACAATGCGCAGCATTTTCTGGCGGAAGCTGTAGCCCATGCTGTCGGCGGCGTCATGCTGGCCGTTCTCCACGGCGAGAAACGCCGGGCGCATCACTTCCGACAGATAACCGCCGTGATACAGGCTCAGGCCAATCATCGCCGCGATATTGGCGGTGACAAAATCGCTGAAGCCAAACTGCTCGGCCACCAGCGGCAAGCCATAAAAAGCGACAAACAGCTGCAGCACCACCGGCACGCTGCGCGCGTACGAGACGTACAAATCGACAAATTGGCTGATGACCGGGATGCGGCGCACGCGGAATACGGTGGCGATCAGCGCCAGGAAGAACCCGACGATCATCGCGACAAACATTATGCCAAGCGTCAACGGCAGCGCCGAGAGCAGCTCGGGAATCATCGAAGACAGATTCACGGTGAAACACTCCTGCTAACAATGAAGCTGCGCCGGGCGCAGCTTTAATGAATCCTTACTTCATGTACTTCGTGACGTCTTCGCCAAACCACTTCTGCGCCAGCTTATCCAGCGTGCCGTCGGCTTTCAGCTGCTGCAGCGTTTTGTTGATGTCATCATTCAGCGCTTGGTTCTCGGCGGAACGATGAATCAGCACGTAAGTGTTGTTGATGGCCACCGGCTCGCTGGCTTTGATTGCCAGTTTCTGGTTGTCGATCACCGTTTGCTCGCCGAGATTCGAAGGCAGGATCAGCGCATCATATTTGCCACGCTGCACCTCTTTCAGACGATCCGGATAAGGCACGCCAGCGCTCGAGGCTTTGATCTCAACCTTGTCGTTCGGGTTTTCCTGCTGCCACTGGGTCACGAATTTGTACACGCCGCCGCCAGCGGTGACCGGTACGATGTTCTTGCCGACCAGATCTTTCATGCTGTTGATGGTGCTATCGCTGCGGCTGTAGATCTTCATCAGGCTGGCACCGATTGGCGCATCCGGGATCAGGAACTGTTTGCTGCGCGTTGGCGCTTTGTAGTAACCGCCGGTCGCCATGTCATATTTGCCGGTGGCAAGGCCGGTTTCCTGGGCGATATCCGCCGCACCTTCCATCACAAATTTGTACTGCGGCAGTTTGGCGTTGATGGCTTTCAGCACGTCCGGCTCGTAGCCCTGCGGCTCGTGACCAATCGCGCCCCACGACAGCGGTTTAGATTCCGCTGCGGTGGCAATTTTGATGGTGCGCACCGCGTCGGCGAAGCTGTTACCGCTGATCAGTGCCAGCGCGATGATGCCAGGCGCGGCCAGGCGACGTAAGGTGGTTTTGATTGCAGGCATGTCGTTGATTCCTTTAATTATTAGAATACACGTTCTGAATTGAGGAACTGAGCAAGTCGCGGCAGGGTTGGATTATCGAACATCTCGGTCGGGCTGCCCTGCGCGGCCACCACGCCCTGATCCATAAAGACGATGCGGTTCGAGATGCTTTTGGCAAATTGCATTTCGTGCGTCACCAGCAGCGAGGTAATGCCGGAGGACGCCACATCTTTAATCACTTTCAGCACCTCGCCCACCAGCTCTGGATCGAGCGATGAGGTCGGTTCATCAAACAGCATCACATCAGGTCGCACCGCCAGCGCACGGGCGATGCCGGTACGCTGCAGCTGGCCGCCGGAAAGCTGCGACGGATAGTGATCGAGCTTGGCACCCAATCCCACGCGATCCAGCTCCTGCACGGCGATATCGCGCGCTTGCTGCTTGCTTTTGCGTTGAATGACGATCAGCGGATCCATCACGTTTTCCAGCACCGTCATGTTTTTGAACACGTTGAACTGCTGGAACACCATCGCGGTGCGCAGGCGGATCGCCTGGATCGCCGCTTTATCCGGTGACTGATAATCCATGCGGATCTGATCGAGCTGAATGGTGCCCGACGCCGGTTTCGCCAGATAGTTAATGCAGCGCAGCAGCGTGGTTTTACCGGTGCCGCTTGGCCCGATGATCGACACCACATCGCCGCGTTTCACCGACAGATCGACACCTTTCAGGATCGGCGTGCTGCCGTAAGCGAGCGTAATATCGTTGAGTTCTAACATGCAGCAGCCCTTATTTGTTCAGGTCAGCATGGCCAAGCACATGCATCAGACGGTTGGCCCAGCCAAAAATGGCGATGGCGTGGATCAGATCGACAATCTCCTGATCGTTCATGCCGACCGCGCGCAGTGCCGCCATATCCTCGGCGCTGGCTTCGGACGGCGTCACCGACAGGCGACGGGCAAAACGGTAGATCGCCGCATCACGCTCGCCGAGCACATCCGCACGATCAAAATAGATGGCGCTCACCACCGCATCACTCTCGGCCAGCTGCGCATGGCGACGCGCGTGTACCACCGCGCAATATTTGCAGCCGTTGACGATCGACGCACCCAGCGCGCCGAGTTCACGATCCGCACGATCCAGCCCGCCATCGACATACATAATGGCGTTGAACAGCACGGTACGCGCTACGTAGCTGTCGGGATCGTGCGCTAACGTGCGCACATATTCGGAGATCTTCTTGTTGGATGGCGTCACTTTCATCGCATCGAGCTGCGCGGGCGTGGCATCTGCCACCTCAACCGGCGCGATATACGGGTGCCAATGCAGTGGCTTGAGATTAACCGACGGAATCATGCAGACCTCAACAAACGTAATCCGGCCGCGACGCGCGTCTGGAAGTTAACAAAAGCGATCAGCTCGGAGAGCGCCACAATCTGCGGATTGTTCAATCCCGCCTGCTCCAGCAAGCGAATGTGCTGCTCGGTGGCATTCATTGGCTGCTGGGTAACGAGATCGGCATGGCGTGCAATCGTCGCCAGCGGTTCTGGCAGATCGCTTGCGCCTGCCGCCAGCGCCAGCAAATCATCCGAAGGCTGCAACGTCGCCAGCTGCGTCTGATAATCCTGTTGCAACTCGGCGTCGTGATTGAGCTGCGCCATGCGCTGTGCCAGCGCCAAACGCACATCCGGCGCTAAGCCCTGATAGTCGTTTGGTGCCAGCACCGAGAGGCGGCACTGTTCCGCGCCGTCAACAAATTCCGGGCGCAGGCGGCGCGTGCCATACAGCGCATCTTCAGCGTTTAAGCCGACTGCGCGATCAATTGCGTCACTCACTGCGCGTTCTCCTGGTTGAGTAAGGGCGTGGAATCCACCCATTCATCGCCCTGCAATTCAGGGGTATCAAAAGCCTGTAAGTTGGCGTAATGCTGCTCGACGTCTTCGGCAAACAGCGAAGCGGTGATGCCGCGCACCAGACGATCGGCACCGGCGCTTACCGCCGGAATATCGCCGGAGACTTTGCCGTGCGTCAGCATCGCTGCATCGTTAAAGCAGTGAATGTGCGCCAACAGCGGACATGCGCCTGGCGTCAGTTCGCGGAATTCAAAAGCGGGGCCGAGATCCGGTGCTTCCAGCAAACCGTGACGCGGCGCGCCCATTTGTGGCTGATAGCGTCCGTCACGCCAGCTGCGAATATGCGGCGCGATGGCGGCAAACTCCGGGCGGCCGTGGAAATCGTTGCTAAAGCCGGTCGCAGCGATCAGGTAGTCGTAGCGCAGCGGGCCTTGCGTGGTTTCAATCAGCAGGCCATCGGCTTCTTCTTTCACCGCATTGATGCCGCAATCAAGCAAGAAGCGCGCATTGGCATGGCGCGACACGCGCAGCGTTGAGGAGCGCGGCGGCGGCGTTTGCGTGGTGGCGGTGTAATCGACAAACTTCCACTTCCACGCGTCCGGCAGCTGATGCATGCCGTGCACCACGCCCTGACTGCCGATGCCGGTCATTTTGTTGATGCGCGGCATCTGCTTACGACGAATCAGCAAATCTACTGCGCCCGCGCCGTGTTCCAGCGCGGTGGCGGCGTTATCCATCGAGGATGCGCCCGCACCAATCACCGCAATGCGTTTGCCTTTTAGGGCAGCGAAATCAATGTCGTCGGCGGAGTGCGCCCAGAACTGGCGGCCAACACCTTGCAGGAAATCCGGCACGGCGAAACCGCCAAGGCCAGAACGTCCGGTGGCCAGCACTAAACGGCGGGTATAAATACGGCCGGTTTCGGCACCGCTGAGATCGAGAGCAATCAGATCATCGGCAAAGGCAATGTTGTTGACGCGCACATTGTTGCGCACCGGCAGATTCAGCACCTTGCGATACCAAATCAGGTAATCCATCCACTGCGCTTTGGGAATTTTATCCAGCGCTTGCCAGGCTGCTTTGCCCCACTGCGCGGTGAACCACGCGCGGAACGTCAGTTGCGCCATACCAAGCGCCGGGCCGTGCAGGGATTTCGGTGAACGCAGCGTTTCCATGCGCGCAAAGGTCACCCACGGACCTTCCAGCCCGGCGGGTGCGGCGTCATACGCCACCACATTGCTGATGCCGGTGAACTGCAATTTCGCCACTGCCGCCAGCCCGCACATGCCAGCGCCGATCACCACCACGTCACGCACCGGCGCGCCGTCCTGCGTGCGCTCGGGCACCCAGGATTTCGCGGGCAGTTCAAGATATTCCAGATCCTGCTGAAGCTGAGCTTCCAGCGCGGCAAGGCCATCGGCGGCATAAGTCATACACGTTTTCCCAGAAATAAGCGGCCGCCAGAGTGCGGACGAAACCACTAAAGCGCGTTAGTTACTATGCATTTCCATTATCCTGATAACACATAGTTAATGGGTAATAATCACTAAACCGCATAGTAAGAGCTAAGGCTTTGCATAATCCTCTTGCCCCAAAACAGAGTCAATAATCTCGCTCAGCTTTTGACCAATGGATTTCTTATATCTTATGCCGGAAATGTTATAAGCGGATTTGATGGCCATACGAGGGTCGCCATTCATGGCGACCTCGCTAATCACCGCACAACACTTTATTCCTGATTAATCAACCGCATAATACGCGGATGCTCGCTCGCAGGCAGACGCTCAAAACCCGGCAACAGAGTGGCGGCAGCATCTGCCAAAGCCTCAACCAGTGCCTGCGCAGCAGCAGAAATCTGGCGCCCCTGCGGCGTAATCACGCCAAAATAATAAGGAATATCCTCCTCCAGCGGACGAATCGCCACACCGGCCAGCGGCATGCCCCATGCGGTGACCGGTTCGAGGATCGCCACGCCCAGCCCGGCGCGCACACAGCCGAGAATATTGGCGGAGGAGTTGGTTTCGATGGTTTCGTGCAGCGGCGTTTTGACCTTTCTCAGCGCTTTTTCGTAGCGTCCGCGCAGCCGCTGCGGGCTCCACGGCGCAATCAATCGCCGTCCCGCCAGGCTGCTCAACGACAGTTGAGATTGCGCCGCCAGCTCATCGTTCTCCGGCAGCGCCACCACGCACTGCGATTGCCCAATCCAGTGCAGCTCCACCGCGTGATGCTCCAGCGGCAAACTGCATAAACCGAGATCGGCTTCGGCAGTGATCACCGCATGCGCCGTCTGCACTGCGGATTCACTGATGATCTGCACTTTGTTCTGCAAATTGAGCGCGGCCAGCGCCTGCGGCAGCAAACCCGCCGCCAGTGCAGGCGTGGCGGCAATGCTCAGCGGACGATGTTGTTGATGGGCGATCTCCTGCGCACGCAGGCGAATCTGCTGCAATGAGAGCAGCGCTTTCTGCACGTATTGATGCAGCTGCAGCGCCTCTTCCGAGGGATGAATACGCGGCCCGTTGCGGATAAACAGCGGATAACCCAGCGATTGCTCCAGCTCCTGAATCAAACGCGACACCGCCGGCTGCGAGCGATTGAGCGCCTTCGCCGCCGCGGTGACGCTACCGGCAGAGATCACCGCCGAGAAGGCTTCCAGCTGCCGCAAATCCAGGTCGTTTAAAATGGTCATCGCGCGATTTTTCCCTAACTCATTGATCAGTCCCGACATTGGTGCGGGAAAGTTTTCATCATAGAGAGAGTCGTGGGAATTAGCCACAGGGGGAAAGTGCGCGTTGTCCCTCACCCTAGCCCTCTCCCGCAGGCGGGAGAGGGAACAATTAGGTGGGAGAATATGCCACCCCGCAGCAGACAGTTCCCTCTCCCATTTATGGGAGAGGGTTAGGGTGAGGGCCAGCGATCACAACTTCGCCGTCAGCTCACGCTGATGCTCATGCAGCAAACGCAGCATATCCAGTAGAAAACGATCTTCGTTGCCCTTCTGCCAGGCAATGCTCAGCGGCAAACCTTTAATCTTTTCCGGCAGATCCAGCGCAATATAACTGACGCTGTCGCTGTTCATGGTGCGATAGGAAGCGGGCACCACCGCCAATCCCAGCCCGGCAGAAACCAGGCTCAGAATGGTTTGCTTCTCTTCAGCAAACTGCGCGATGTGCGGCGTGAATCCCGCCAGTTTAAACAGGCTCATGGTGAGATCGTGACTGTGCGGGCGTGTGCGGCGATCGGGAATGATCATCGCTTCATGCTGAAAATCGGCCACCGCCACGCGTTCGCGCTGCGCCAGCGCATGCTGGATTGGCACCGCCAGCACGCAGCTTTCGCGGGTAATAAAGCGCACTGCTAATGTCGCATCAATACTTTGCGGCTCGCGAATAAAAATCATATCCAGCCAGCCCGACTTTAATTTCGGCATTAAATTAATGGTCTTGTCTTCAATAATATGAATATCGCTGTGCGGATGCAGCGGAACAAATAAATTAAGTAACGCCGGAACTAATCCACGCGCGGCACTATCAATTGCGCCAATACGTAATGTGCGACGTTCATCTTTTAATCCCACTTTAAAACGTTTAGCCAGCGCATCAAATTGATCGATTAATTTGCTGGCGTCGTCAAAAAAGAGTGCGCCTTCGGCGGTTAATGAAACATTACGCGTCGAACGATTTAACAGACGCACGCCAAGGTCCTCTTCAAGTAAACGAATGAAGCGAGAAAGTGACGCAGGCATCATTTCCATCTTTTGTGCGGCGCGGCCAAAATGCAGTTCTTTACCCACCGCAACAAAGCAACGCAATTGATTTATATCCACATTCCCCTCACCCGTTGATTATGCAAATAGTTTATATAATCCACATCTGATGATAAGCCAAAGCAAAACTGCATACTGAACTCGATTACAAAAAAATAACACCACCCTACACAATCTGGAGCACTTTAATATGAACTCTCACCTCGAAAAAAGGATGATGCGTAAAGTGACGTTACGCATTGTGCCCTTCATCATGCTGCTCTACTTCATCGCTTTTCTCGATCGCGTCAATATTGGTTTTGCTGCATTAACCATGAATCAGGATTTAGGTTTCTCGCCCACGGTATTTGGCTTTGGCGCCGGAATATTTTTCCTCGGTTATTTTCTGTTTGAAGTGCCGTCGAATTTAATTCTGCATAAAGTCGGCGCCCGCATCTGGATTGCGCGCGTGATGATCACCTGGGGATTGGTTTCCGGCTGCATGGCTTTTGTGCAGGGCACCACCAGCTTTTACGTGCTGCGCTTTCTGCTAGGCGTGGCGGAAGCCGGATTCTTCCCCGGCATCATCCTCTATCTCAGCTACTGGTTCCCGGCGGCGAAACGGGCGCAGGTCACCGCCATCTTTATGGCTGCCGCGCCGCTTTCCACCGCGCTGGGATCGCCCCTCTCCGCCGCCCTGCTGCAGATGCACGGCCTGCTGGGCTACGCCGGTTGGCAATGGATGTTTGTGCTGGAGGCGGTTCCGGCGCTGCTGTTCGGCATCGTGGTGCTGTTTTACCTCACCGACCGCCCGGCAAAAGCCAAATGGCTTACCGATGAGGAGCGTGCGTGGCTGGAAACCACCATGCAGGCCGAAGAGCAGGCGCGCGCCGTCAAAAATAGCCACAGCAGCGCATGGCGCGGATTGATGGATAAACGGGTGTTAGCGCTGGCGCTGGTTTACTTCGGTACGTCAGCGGGTTTGTACACGCTCGGCATCTGGTCGCCACAGATCATCCGCAGCTTCGGCGCATCCTCGATGGAGATCGGTTTCCTTAATGCCTTCCCGGCGGTGATCGGCGTGATCGCCATGATCCTGTGGGCGCGCCACTCCGACCGCACCAAAGAGCGCAGCTGGCATGTGATTGGTGCCTGTTTGCTGGCGGCGGCTGGCCTGATTTATGCCGGTAACGTCAGCACGCTGTTCACCGTGATTATCGCCCTGACGCTGGTCACCGTCGGCATCAGCGCCTCAAAACCGCCGCTGTGGAGTATGCCGACCTTGTTCCTGAGCGGTCCGGCGGCGGCGGCGGGCATCGCCACTATCAACTCCATCGGCAACCTTGGCGGCTTTGTCGGCCCGATGATGATTGGCGTGATCCGCCAGCAAACCGGCAGCTATACGTGGGGCCTGTATTTCGTGGCGGGACTGCTGGCGCTGTCGGCCATTGTGGTTCTGCTGCTCGCCGCCAGCGGTAACCGACCGCAAACGGCGAAAATCCCCTATCCTCATACTCATTGATCTGGAGAAACAACATGCGTAACTATTCGATTGCCGCGATTCCTGCGGATGGTATTGGCCCGGAAGTGATCTCTGCTGGCGTGGAAGTGCTGCACGCGTTGACGCGTCACGATCCGCAGCTCAAGTTCAACGTGCAGACGTTTGACTGGGGCTCGGATTACTACAAGCAACACGGCATGATGATGCCGGAAGATGGCCTGCAAACGCTGAAGACGTTTGATGCGATTTACTTTGGCGCGGTCGGTGCGCCCGACGTGCCGGATCACATCACCTTGTGGGGTTTGCGTTTGCCGATTTGTCAGGGCTTTGACCAGTACGCCAACGTGCGTCCCACCAAAATTCTGCCGGGCGTCACCTCACCGCTGCGCAATCGCGGCCCCGGCGA
This sequence comes from Pantoea sp. JK, assembly GCF_026130245.1. NCBI lineage: Bacteria > Pseudomonadati > Pseudomonadota > Gammaproteobacteria > Enterobacterales > Erwiniaceae > Pantoea > Pantoea sp. JK. The sequence goes on along the minus strand of NZ_JAINFN010000003.1, from coordinate 349,500 downwards.
TCTCGATTGGGTGATTGTGCGAGAAAATTCAGAAGGCGAATATTCCGGTAACGGCGGCCGCGCGCATCGTGGTTTGCCGGAGGAAGTTGGCACCGAAGTGGCGATTTTCACCCGCGTTGGCGTGACGCGCATTATGCGTTATGCCTTCAAACTGGCGCAGTCGCGTCCGCGCAAGCTGCTGACGGTGGTGACCAAATCCAACGCCCAGCGTCACGGTATGGTGATGTGGGATGAGATTGCCGCCGAAGTTGCGCAGGAGTTCCCGGACGTGCAGTGGGACAAAATGCTGGTAGATGCGATGACGCATCGCATGACGCTGCATCCGCAGAGCCTCGACACCATTGTTGCCACCAATCTGCACGCCGATATTCTGTCGGATCTGGCCGGTGCGCTGGCGGGCAGTTTAGGCGTTGCGCCTACCGCTAATATTGATCCTGAACGTCGCTTCCCGTCGATGTTTGAACCGATTCACGGCTCGGCGTTCGATATCACCGGCAAAGGCATCGCCAATCCGATCGCCACGTTCTGGACAGCGGTGCAGATGCTGGAGCATCTCGGCGAGCGCGACGCGGCGGCGCTGATTATGCAAGGGATCGAATATGTCTGCGCGCAGGGCATTCTGACACCGGATGTTGGCGGCACGGCGAATACCGCAGAAGTGACGAAAGCGGTGGTGGCGTTTATTGAGGCCAAAGCTAGCGTGGCTGAGGCCGTCTGATTTAACCACGTGCGTATGGTTGTGGTCGCCATGAATGGCGACCCTACGACGGCATCAACATTTTGCTAAACAATTCGGTTTGCACCTGCCGCGCTTTTCATTAAAAGTCTTTGCATCCTTCTGTTTTCGCAGGATCTCGCATGATCGACTCAGGCAGAGAAGCCAAACCGAATTCCTATCGCACCCTGCTGTTAGCATTATTGGTCGCAGTAACCTTCTTTATGGAAAACCTCGATGCCACGGTGATCACCACCGCGCTTCCGCAGATGGCGCGCGATTTCGCCTCCAGCCCGGTGGCGCTGAACATTGGCGTCAGCGCCTATTTACTGGCGGTGGCAGTATTTATTCCGATGAGCGGCTGGCTGGCGGAGCGCTTTGGCGCGCGAACCGTGTTTGCCAGCGCCATCCTGATTTTCACCCTCGCCTCAATTTTGTGTGGCTTCAGCGAAACGCTGGCGATGTTCACGCTGAGCCGTATTTTGCAAGGTATTGGCGGCGCGATGATGGTGCCGGTCGGTCGCATGGTGGTGCTGCGCGTCACCGAAAAAAAGGAGATGGTGAAAACCATCGCCTTTATTACCTGGCCGGGCTTGATTGCGCCGGTGCTTGGCCCGCCGCTGGGCGGTTTGATTGTCACCTACGGGCATTGGCCGTGGATTTTCTGGCTCAATATTCCGCTCGGCATCCTCGCCATTATCGCCACCGCTTATCTGGTGCCGCAGTTTAAAAGTGAACAGCTGCGGCCGTTTGACGTGCGCGGCTTTGTGCTGACCGCCACCGCCTGCACCTCATTGATTATCGCACTGGAAGCGCTCGGGCAGATGCATCTCAATTTTGGCATTCCGTTGCTGCTGCTGGGCGTGCTGTGCAGCTGGCTGGCGTATCGTCATAGCTTCCGCCATCCGCAGCCGCTGCTGCCGTTTAGCGCGATGAAAATTGCCACCTTCCGCAATGCGATAATTGGCGGTTCCTTCTTCCGCGCTTCGATCAATGCAGTGCCCTATTTGCTGCCGCTGCTGTTTCAGCTGGGCTTTGGCTGGAGCGCGGCGCAGGCCGGTGCGATGGTGCTGTGGGTATTTGCCGGAAACCTGGCGATGAAGCCGGCAACAACCTGGCTAATGAATCGCTGGGGCTTTCGTCGCGTGTTGATGATCAACGGCGTGATCAGCCTCGTGGCGATGCTCGGCTGCTTGCTGCTCACTCCGTCGCTGGGCTACTTCGCCATCGCCGCGATTCTGTTTATTGGCGGGCTGTCGCGCTCGCTGCAGTTCAGCTGCTACAACAGCCTGGGCTTTGCCGATGTGCCGCAAAACAAAATGAGCGATGCCTCAGTGGTGTTCAGCATCTTCTTCCAGTTCAGCATGAGCGCGGGCATCGCGCTGGCGGCGCTGTTCTTACGCGCATCGATGTTGTGGCAGGAACATAGCGAAATCGCGCAGAGCGATATTCATATCGCCTTCGCCGGTGTGGCGTTGTTGGTGCTACTGTCACTCTTTGACGTGTTGAGGCTGGAAAAAAATGCCGGTGCGCAAGTGCTGGTAAAATAATATTCGCGCATAGATTAACGTTAAAAACATTAATCTGTGCGCTTCGCTAAAAATAATCACCTTCATATAAGGATTTATATTTTTTATATCCGTTTTGAGATAATGACTAATGATGAGAATGTTAATCAAACCTTAAGTAAAAAACAAAAATCAGGAATATTGATTCATTTCATCACATTGAAGAGTAAATATATAAATTCGAAGCGTAAATTTATTTTCAATGAAAAAATGGTCACGAAAAAATAATTATCACCCTCTTAATTTACCCTCCTTGTCGAAGAAAAATACCTGAACAATATCAACACAGATAAGATAAATCCTAATAACCCTTAATGCGCGTTAGGCTTTAACGACTAACCTTAAAGGGTAAGTGAAATATGCGTTATCCCCATTATCTGAGGTATTCATGATGACAACACCAAGAGGCGGTTCTGGCAATTTTGCCATGGACCCGGAAAGAGCCCGCGAAGCGGGAAAAAAAGGCGGCCAATTAAGTGGCGGCAATTTTCGCAATAATCCAGAACGTGCAATTGAAGCCGGGCGAAAAGGCGGGAAGAAAAGCCGTCGCGTCGTCGATAAATCTCCCGAATAACGTTATGGCGGCGGGCCGTTAATTTGGCTTACCGCCGCATTTTCCCACTCTTAAACAGGACCACATATTATGAGTAATAATAGCGAAGCACACTTTCTGGATTGGGTGAGAGATGCCCACGCCATGGAAAAACAAGCCGAGAAAATGCTGGAAAAAATGGCCTCGCGCCTCGAACACTATCCCGACCTGAAGCTGCGCATCGAGCAGCATATTGTTGAGACCCGTGAACATCAGACGTTGGTGCAAAGCGTGATCGATCGCTACTCCACTTCTCAGTCGGTATTGAAAGATATTGCCGGCAAAATCTCTGCCTTTGGTCAGTCGATTGGCGGCGTGATGGTGGAAGATGAAGTGGTGAAAGGCGCAATCAGCGGCAATGTTTTCGAACACCTTGAGATCGCCAGCTACACCTCATTGATCGCGGCGGCACAGCACCTAAACGACCATGAAAGTGCCGATATCTTCTCACGCATTCGCGAGCAGGAAATCGCCATGGCCGACTGGACCTTGACGCATTTGCCTGACGTGACCGAACAGTATTTGATTCGTTCCGCTACGCCTGGCGTTGAAGCCAAAAAGTAGTCCGCCTCTGATTCTTCCATTTTTCGCAACAATGACTTCGCTAACCCGGCTATTCTGCCGCTAAATTGTCTGTGCGAACCTTATGGCAAGGCTCGGGATCATCCCGAGCAACACCTAAGGAACCGCAATATGAAACTCTATCACTTCCCGCTTTCTGGCCATGCTCACCGCGCACGTCTGTTCCTGTCGCTGCTGGATGTGCCGCATGAGGTTATCGATGTCGATCTCAAAACTGGCGAAAACAAAACGTCGGAATTTCTCGCCATGAATCCGTTTGGTCAGGTGCCGGTGCTGGAAGATGACGGCGTGTTTATTGCCGACTCCAACGCCATTCTGGTCTATCTGGCGAAGAAAAGCGGTCGCAGCGAATGGCTGCCGGAAGATGCCGCTGGCGCGGCGGCAGTGCAGCGCTGGCTCACCGTTGCTGCCGGAGATATCGCCTTTGGTCCGGCAGCGGCGCGGTTGATTACCGTGTTTGGCCGCCCGTTCAATCCGGAAGAGGTGATTGGCCGCGCACATCTGGTGCTGTCACGCATTGAGCAGCATCTCGAAGGCCGTGAATGGCTGGTCGGCGATGGCCCGACAATCGCCGACATCGCGCAGTACAGTTATATCGTCGGTGCGCCAGAAGGCAATGTCGATCTCTCCGGCTATCCGGCGGTGAACGTGCTGTTGCGTCGTATCGAAGCGCTGCCGGGCTTTGTGCCCTTCCCGCAAACTGCGGCTGGCCTGCGCAGCATCGCCTGAGTCCACCATCATGAGCAAGAAACTATCGGTTTGGCATCAGGGTGAAATCGCGCTGCAGCAGCAGGCGGGCGTGGCGGAACGCATGGCGGACGTCGGCCAGCGCGTAATCCGCCATCACATGCCCGATCAACATCGAGACTTCTACGCACAGCTGCCGTTTATTGTGGCGGGCAGCGTTGATGCGCACGGCGATGCGTGGGCCACGCTACTGGAAGGCCAACCCGGTTTTATCTTCTCGCCGAATGCCAGCACGCTGGATATTGAGGCGCGTCCGCATCAAGGCGATCCGGCGGCGGCGGGCATGCAGGATGGCGCGCCGGTTGGGCTGCTCGGCATCGAGCTGCACACGCGGCGTCGCAATCGCATGAACGGCGTGCTGCAGACGATTGGCGGTGGCTTTCGCGTGCAGGTGGAGCAGAGTTTTGGCAACTGCCCGCGCTATATCCAGCTACGTGATTTTCACTATGCACGCGATCCCGCCGAGCCTTATCGCGGAGAGGTGGAAACCCTGAGCGCGCTGGATGATGCCGCCCACGCCACCATCGCTGCAGCCGATACCTTCTACGTCGCCACCTATGCCGAACGCCAGGTTGATGCCTCGCATCGCGGCGGTAAAGCGGGCTTCGTGCGCGTCAGCGAAGATGGCCTGATGACCATTCCCGACTTCAACGGCAACTTGTTCTTCAACACGCTCGGCAACATTCATCAGAATGGCAAAGCGGGATTGCTGTTTGTCGATTACGCCAGCGGCGACACGCTGCAACTGAGCGGCGATGCCGAAGTGATTCTCGACTCGCCAGAGATCGCCGCTTTTCAGGGTGCCGAGCGGCTGTGGACGTTTCGCCCGCGCCGTATCGTGCGTCGTCGTGCCGCCCTCGCCTTACGCTGGTTAACGCCGCCGGATGGCATCGCACCCAGTTCACTGATGACCGGCGACTGGCAAACCGCCGACGAACGCCTGCGTGCAGCAGATCTGGCATCGCGCTGGCGTCCGTTCAAAGTGATTAAGGTGGTGGATGAGAGCGCCACGATCCGCTCGTTTCATTTAGTGCCGGATGATGGCGCGGGTCTGTTGCCGCATCTGGCCGGTCAACATCTGCCGATTCGCCTGCAGTTGCCCGGTACGGATAAGCCGCTGATGCGCGCCTACACGCTTTCGGTCGCGCCATCGGAGAATTTTTACCGCATCAGCGTCAAGCGCGATGGCGTGGTTTCGTGCTACCTGCACGATCATCTCCACACCGGAGATACGCTGGAAGCGCGTGCGCCGGCGGGTGATTTTACTCTCGACGCCAGCGAACCGCGTCCGGCGGTGCTGCTTGCCGCTGGCGTGGGCATCACGCCGATGCTGGCGATGCTGCGACATCTGATATACGAAGGAGTGCGCAAACAGCGCCTGCGCCCTACGTTTCTGTTTCAGTCGGCGCGCAGCAAAGCCGAGCGCCCTTTTGTGCGCGAACTCGACCCGTTGCTGGCGGCGGCGCATGGCGCGGTGAAGCTAGTGCGCGTGCTGAGCCAGACGGCGGACGCAGAAGCGGATGTTGATTACGATTTTGCCGGCCGCATCGATATGGCGCTGCTCTCGCGGGTGCTGCCGTTTAACGATTACGACTTCTATCTGTGCGGTCCGCCGCAATTTACCCAAGCGCTGTACGACGGGCTACGCACCTTGAATATCGCCGATGATCGCATTCACGCCGAGGCTTTTGGCCCGTCGTCGCTGCAGCGTTCCCGCGATGTGGTGGCTGAAGAAAAACCACTATTGCCGGTGGCAACGCAATCGGTGCCGGTGAAGTTTATGGATTCACGGAAAGAGGCGCGCTGGACGCCGGATGCCGGTTCGCTGCTGGAACTGGCGGAAGCGCGAGGCCTAAGCCCGGCATACAGCTGTCGCGCCGGACATTGCGGCAGCTGTAAAACCAAACTGCTGCAAGGCGCGGTGACTTACCCAACGCCTCCGAGCGCGCAAGTGGCGGATGATGAAGTGCTGATCTGCTGCGCAAGACCGGCGCAGCAGGAAGGTGAAGTGCAGGTGATTCAACTGGCGCTGTGAGTGACGAGGTTTACCGCACTTTGCCTTTATAGATGGTAATACTAATTTTCATTAAAAACTCATGGCCAGCCCCACGCCATATCCCTGCGTATTATTTCCGAACATATAACGTGCCACTATTCGTGTACGACTGATAAAAACCGGATATTTACTACTATCAAGCTCGAGCCCAACACCCAATGAATTTAAGCTATCGAATCCTAATTGCCCACGCTGCTCACCCAAATATTCAGTGCGTGCAGCTTCAAGCACATAGCGCAAAGGACTACCTAATAACGTCCAATCTGAAATTGGAGCACGACGACGCAAATAGAGTCCGAGATTTTCCGCCGTAGCACTCCCGCTTACCGCATCAGAAGTATTGCCGAAACTATTGAGCTCTTGGTATGAGTAGCGCAACTCAACATCTATATCCTGCTCTTTGCTAAATAATTCATAATCCAGCATTAACGATCCCCCCAAGCCATACGCATTGAGGCGGCCACCATCCAGAAATTTGTAGTCTGCATCTTTAAATTTTTTTTGCAGAACAAAAGCGCCAATACGCAGATCGCTGGCCATTGTACCTAAGGTGAAATTTGCTATTGGCCGCAGGACCCAATTGCCGCCGAGTTTATCGGTATGGAGTTTTATATCCCAGCCAATACCGCCAGTCGCAGTTAAGCTATTCCATTTAACGGGAATTTTGCGGCTTTCATTGCCATTAGAAATAACAAATTGGGGATCATAGCGACTGTAACCGAGCGTACCTTCGAGATAGAGAGGAAATTCTTCACTAAGCGTTGCACCGCCGCCAAACTGCGTAATTGAAAGCGAGTTTTTTTCTTTGGTGTCAGCACCGATATTGAGGTCACTTGCGGTGACATCCGGTACCACCGTGTAGCTCATCAGGGAAAGAACGGCATTCGCGCGACTTTTTAGAGGGGTATCATCTGCAGCAAAACTGGTATAACTCATCAGAAGCATTACGCTAATTAGAATAGTTTTTATACGAGAAAAGAAAAGAGCCATGTTTAACTCCAGTTGTCATACCTCACGAGTGATAGTTTCTTATGGCATTGCAGCACCGCAAATTTACAAAACAAATATTCACTTCATTTTAGACCGGACTAAGAAATTGAAAGCTATTTTCATCATTATTTTTCTATAAAGTGACAATAATTATAATAAGTAGTCATTTATTGATAGACGTTTGAATGGATGTAGCTTTTAGTATCGGTGATGATGAGTTTAGTGATTATTATTTGCTATGTAAGGTAATTATTGAAACCTGGAGAATTTAGAAGTTTTTTCACTAGCGATGACTAAGGAACGAAATTAGGTCACAACGTTAGATGCCTCCCCGTAATGAACTCTAACAAATATTGGCACTGAACCCTGCCAGGCAAGCCTTCAATGATGTTCCGAGGATAAATTGAGGTTGTTACCAATGGCTCAAACACATGCCCGCTGGGTAGTTAAATGCGCATTCTTCCTTCTGGTATCGCTTGTCGTGGGGAGGTCACTCGGTGGCGAAGAAACCTACATTTCTCACGATTTCGCCCGGAAGGTGGCTGTATTGATAACCGGTGAATCCAATATCGAACCCCTCTATGACGCCTATTTCTACATGGATTTTGCCATCGTGTTGTTGGAGCAGATGTTTGAGAATCTGTCTTTGCCCTGACTGTCATCAATGATTTCAGCCGATACGCCACTGAACCCGGTTGGCGATAATCTGGCACTACAGGGTATTAAGCCGAATGAGCGCGGTGTATTGATGGATCTCCGTGATCGTGTTGGGCATACGTTAGGGGTTGGCGAAACGCTGCTGAAAGAGTTGCTGATCACGTAAGATATTCGACACGGCAGATTCACATCCTTTTAAGAAAGAATATTATTTTTTCCAGAATAGCCTCAACCTAATGCAACGAACGTGAATGACAGCTCACAGCGAATAGCGGACCTTTTCTCTGGATGAGAAGCAGATTTAGAATCATGTATTAAGTCGCAGTCATCCATTTATATATTCGTTTCAGAGCCCTTCCTCTATAAGCATCAGGATCATGAATCCCGCAAAAAACATAGCGGTTCCAAGTGGCGTATCACGATCACCTTTGTGAGCTTCCACCAATAGTTCTTCTGTCACCAGATAGAGCAAAGCCACGAGACCAAATGAGAGAAAATAGGTCAGCCAGAACTCGCCCAATTGTGCCACCGGCGTGCCTAACATGGAACCGATTGGCAGTAGGAGCGCGATACCGGCTACGGCAACCAGCACTCTCATTTTGCTGCCCAGCAAAGCTTTCAAATTGCCAACGACCGAAAGCCCAAGAAAAAGGATTTCAAGCGTCAGTGCCAGCGTAAGCATAATGCCGGTCTTCGCGCCTGCAGCGAAACTGATGCCCAATACTAAACCGTCAATAAAGATGTCTATGCCGATGGCTATCAGCATGCCTGATTTACTGGCCACCTTCTCTCCGTAGTGTTGAATAAGCATCATCAGAACGACACCTGTCACACCTCCGGCAATGACTGCCATCATTGAATGCTGTTTTAGCCCTGGTAGCACTTCGGTAGCTGCTGCTGAGAAGATCACTCCAGCGGTAAAGTGATGTATCAGACTCATGGTTTTTTCGCCGGGCTGGCGGAAAAGCGCAGCACCGGCACCCGCTACAGCAGCGCTGACAGGAAAGAGGGTGTAAAGTAGCGTCATGAGCATGCGAAGGTCCTTTGGATGATAGTCAAGTTCCAGCGAGGAAGGGATATCACGATGTCAGGCTATTATTTACCAAAAGAAAGGCACGAATCATCGCGCCTGACATCGCTACTTGCTGAGTCAAATAGCGTTAAGAAAGAGAGGGAGTTCTTTAGTTAAGCAAACCCAGATGTTCAACGAGGATCGAGCTGCCAATACCGATAAGCACCAGGCCGCCGAGAATTTCCGCCCATTTACCAATTTTTGCGCCAAGAAATCTACCCAGCAACATGCCGCTTGCCGCCATCAGTGTTGTCGCTGCACCGATCGCCAGTGCCGTTACCACGATGTTTACCTGCAGAAATGCCAGCCCTACGCCAACAGCCATGGCATCAAGGCTGGTGGCAATGGCTGTCGTGACAAGAAGCCAGAAACCATGACGATGTTGAACCACTTCTGGTTCGTTTGGATCTTTTCGGATGCCTTCCACGATCATGCGTGAACCCAGCACAAAGAGGAGTATGAACGCCACCCAGTGATCCCAGTTCATAATGAACTGGCTGGCCGCAAGCCCAATACCCCAGCCAATTACCGGCGTAATCGCTTCAATTATCCCGAAGATAAGTCCTGTGCGTAGCACTTCTTTAAAAGGTGGACGATGAAGTGCGGCACCTTTGCCAATGGCGGCGGCAAAAGCGTCCATCGACATACCAAAACCAGAATGATCACAGCATAAAAGCTCATAACTGATTCCAGGGACAGCTCTCGAAATGGAAAAAGAGAGCGTTAGATTTTAATAGGTCGCTATCCTGCCATAAATTAACAAATAAAAAAACCTTAAAATTCATCATCTTATAGACACGACTAAGTTTAATAGCCCGTGCTATAGATGCCTGCAAATCAATCAGATTGGGAACTTTTTACTGGGCCATGAATGGCAATTGCCATTTAGCCCTTAATCTTGAGATAAGAATTGGCTGATATAGTGAGATAACTTTTCAGGTAGGAACCAATCAATGCTGAACAAATATGCTCGCCCACAAATCTATTTTCACTGGCTAACGGTACTACTACTCATCATTGCTTACGCCACAATTGAGTTACGCGGATTGGCAGATAAAGGTACCTGGCAGCGTAATGCTGTCATCATCACACATTTCTCCGCCGGTTTTTGCGTGCTGATTTGTATGGTTGCTCGTCTGTATATGCGCAGCCGCTACATTACCCCTGCCATAACGCCGCCGGTGTCGAGCTGGCAGACCGGGCTATCGCATCTCGTACATTCGCTGCTTTATGTGCTTTTCATTGTTTTACCTGTGCTGGGCCTGACGTCACGCTATCTGCGCGGCAAAGAGTGGTCACTGTTTGGACTGAATATGCCGGTCGCAACAATTCCCGATCCCGCCACAGCGTCAACACTCATTAGCTGGCATGAAACGTTAGCGCCATTGGGCTACTGGCTGATCGGTCTTCATGCGCTGGCGGCCATCTTCCACCACTACTTTCTGCGGGATAACACTTTGCGCCGGATGATGCCCTAAATAGACGGCTTTACTGATAGCGAATGTGAAGGATCGCATTATTTTAAAGCCGGTAATGAAGAATGGTCGGTTCTCTTCTCAAATCTATTAAAAAGAAATACGGCACGTGAGCGTTAATGAAGCCTGGTAACAGGATGGGCATTGTAATTGGCGTAAATAATACGCTCAGGTTGCAGGCCCAATTCTTCCACGAATCTGCCGAAGCGGTGCCCATCGCTGGAGCCGCGATGGGCAAAATAGAAAAAATCTGCCAACGCCCTATGCAATTAACGCCGGGTCTGCAGTCGAGAAGCGGAAGTTTGAAGTGGCTCTCACCTCTGATGAAGGTATGACTTAAAATTGCGGTGTTAATCAATGTGGCGCAAGTCATATAACTGGGATGCTTCGCGGTGTCGCGCTAGCACGTTTTATCGCCGTCAGCCCAGCGCTTGATATCAATTATCTTTGGCGACCGAATTCCCGTGCTCAAGACGTTCTTGGTTGTATACAGGGAGACCTGTGCGTTGTCACCATGCCGGCTTTCGATCTCAATTAGCGTGTTATTTATCAACAATCCCTGTGAAAGGAACTTTTGATTAATCTCCCCTGCTTTGCGCTCACCATCAAATTCGCTCAGTACGATGACCGGATTTCCTGAATATGCCTCATATTCGAGGCACTGTCTTGCCATGTACCTTAGGGTTCGATAAGTATCAGATGAGCCTGCCTTGTTCACGAAACTGCCGTCAAAAGAGGATTGGCTGCTTTTTAGTTCACTGACCGTAATAGCGCACCCGCTGAGTGAGAGCGAAATTAACAGGCTTGCAAGAACAACGTATTTCACGTTTAACTCCATCATTCAGGTAAAGGCCCTCCGCTTGGGCGGATCAACGTTGTCTTTGCTTTCAGGCGGACTTGTGATTTGGGAAATCAACCGAAACCATCAGCCCACCTTCTGCCGACGTACTGAGGCTTACGCTGATGTTGTGTTGCTGCGCAACGGCTTTAACGATGGCAAGCCCCAGCCCACTCCCGCTTTGCATCTGGTTAGGATCCCGAAAAAATCTGTCAAACACGCGCTCCCTCAATTCAACGGGAATGCCAGGCCCTGCATCTGAAACACGTAACTGCGTGGATTGATTTAAGGATCGTAATTCCACCTCAATGCTCCCGCCCCAGGGGCTATACTTCACGGCATTTTCAACTACGTTATCGATAAGCGACATCAACCGTTCCCTGACGCCAGTCACCCAGATTTCCTCTTCGGCGTAAAATTCAAGTTCAATCCTGCGTTCCGCCGCGAGCGGTACCAGCCCGGCCATGCGTTCTTGTATCAGTGTTGTCAGCGGCAAAGGCTCCATAACCATGTCAATGCGCGCTTCACTGTGCATCAACAGCAGCAACTGATTGACCAGACGAGCCGCACGGCTGTTGCTGCGAACAATGCCCGCAAGCAACTCTTTATGGCTGTCACTGCTCACATAAGACTCCAGCGCCTCAACATTGATTCGCATCGCCGCCAGAGGGGTACGTAACTCGTGAGCAGCATCGGCAATGAAAACGCGCTCCCGTTCAGTGCTTTCCCGCACCCTGGCAAGAAATCCATTAACCGCGTCAACCATCTGACGAAGCTCCCTGTGCTTTGGCACTGCTTTTAAGGGCGAGAGATCGTCAGGCGTGCGCAAGGACACTTCATTTACCACCTTATTCCATGGGCGCATTGCAATGCGGATCGACAGCCACGCGGGGAACAAGAGAAAAGGAATGCATACCAGCAGCGGCATCACGTAGTAGCCACGCGAGTTCAAGTAGATAAAGAAATTCCAGCCTCCAGCAGGGGTGATAAGCGTGACCTCTGTGTCGGCGTTCCCGGACTTTAAGGTACGGCTGTTCCAGGCGCGACCATCACTCTCCACTCGCTCAATTTTTCCATAACGGCTATTTATCACTCCGACTGTCGCACCATCAGAGGCATAAATTATCTCTTTATTCTCGCGTACGATAAGGCTGATTGAGAGTGCTGGATCTTCACCGCCGCCATAATTTTCCCGTACTGCCTTACTTAATGCAGCCAGCACATACGTTCGCTCCTGCGGGCGATCGTCCATACTCTTAACCACCGTAAAAATGGTTTCGTACGTCTTACTGCCCGTTAATATCGGCGGACTTCGTAAGTCCTCCCACAAAACGTAAGTCAGAAAAAGACACCAGAGCAGAGTGAGCAATAGCATCTGCGCTACCATAATTCGCCGTACGAACGTTGGGGTTCTCAGATGGCGCCAGACATTTCGCATCAACCTGCTCCCTTCTGAATGGCTACGGTATCAATGACATACCCAACGCCCCTCACCGTTCGCACATAGCCTTCGCCGATTTTGCGACGCAAATTCCCCATATGCACATCAAGCGCATTACTCATATTTTCTTTTGCGCCGAAGATCCTTTCTTCCAGAAAACTACGAGTCAGCACGCGGTCAGTGCGTAACATCAACGTTTCAAGCAGCGCGTATTCACTTGCCGTCAACTCAACATGCCGTGCATTCACGGTCACGCGTCGTGTGGGCACAAACAGTGATAATCCGCGAAGTTCTATCGCCTCGTTCTGAAAACCATAACTGCGGCGCGCAAGCGCTCTCACCCTCGCCAGCAACTCGGCGAGAACAAACGGTTTGACGAGATAGTCGTCTGCACCCGCGTCCAGCCCGGAAAGGCGATCGTGCAGTGTGCCTCGCGCCGTCAGGATGATGACGGGAATGCTCTTAAGCTGCTGACGCAAGCACCCCATCAGGCTCATGCCATCGCCATCGGGTAATCCGAGGTCGAGCAACACAAGTTCAGGCACACAGACATCAAGCTGATGCTGCGCATCCTCTTTGCGGCGAACCCATATAACATCAAACCCTTGATCTGCAAGGGCAATACGTATGCCGTTACCGAGATCCAGGTCGTCTTCAATTAGGAGTATTTTCACAATGGTTACGGTATCAGCAGTGAATGAAGAACGTCTGAAGAAAAAAACGGTATCAGGAAATCTATCAGCTTTGCAGCATCTGTGGTTGCTTCACCCTTTCTTCATTTTTGGCTCATGAGAACTTTAGCGGGCGCATCCAAAATGAACGTTCTGGCGGTTACAACCCGCTTGCATCGTAATCATTTGAATGCATAAGGACTTCTTTAATGAGAAATAGCACACTGCGTCATAAGTTCCCCCTTTCACTCACGGGGTGCAGCCTGAAAAAAATGTTGTCGGGCGCAGTCCTGGCGTTACTGGCCACCCCGATACTGGCGGCAGCACAGAATCAGGGCAACGCGTTGACGGTGGGAGGCGGCGCGAACGTGACGCCACGCTATTCTGGTTCGGACAAAAGCCGCGTCACGACTTCCCTGGTGCTTGATTACACCATGGAAAATGGTTTCTTCGTCAGCTCCACGCGGGGCATCGGTTATGGCAATAACATCGGCAAATTTGATTACAACGCGGCGGTGAGCTATCGCGCAGGCCGTAAGGATCGCGACGTGGACAGTGACTCCCTCAGCGATGGCAGCGACTATTTGCGTGGTATGGGCGATGTCAAAGGCTCGGCTCTCGGTGTGCTTGGCCTGGGATACGGGGTGACCGACTGGCTCAATTTGCAATTGCAGGCTGAAGTGCCATTTTCTGAACAAAACAATGGCACGGCACTGCATTTTGGCATTCATAGCCCGCTTTATACTTCACCGAATAATACGGTAACGCTGGCGCTGACCGGCAGTTGGGGGACGGACAAATACATGCAGACTTACTACGGAGTCAGTGCATCTCAATCGGCCGCATCAAGGTTTATCCGATATGATGCCGGATCGGGAATTTATGCCTGGTCGATGAATCTTGACTGGACACACAAGTTCAATGAAGACTGGAGCGTGATTGCCGCAGCAGGCGTTACGCAGTTAACGGGAGATGCGCGCAATAGCCCGTTTGTGCAACGAGAAACATCACCCACCGGAAGCCTGCTGGTAACATACCGCTTCTGATCGTTATTCAATGTGTGTTTCCCGCCAGCTTAGGGCACTAAGCGGACACGCAGACATCGTAGCGGCGATTTTAAAGGATGTCGGTCATCCATTCAGTAAAGGCACGCACCGTGGGAGAAAGGAAGCGTTGATGCGGGTATAGCAAAGTGACCGGGACTGAAGGCGGCTGCCAGTCGGCCAACACTTCGACCAGCGCCCCCTTCTGCAGATGTTCAGAGACAATATTCTCAGCAAGCTGCGCCAGTCCGAAGCCTTCAAGACACATTTTTATATAAAGACCCGTTTCATTCACAGCGGCGTTTCCATTTACTGCTACAGACCGTGTTTCATTGCCACGAACAAAATGCAGTTCATTTACGCGCCGGGTCGAGGCGGAAAAATAATGGATCGCACGATGCTTTAGCAACTCTTCAGGTGTCTCGGGAATCCCGTATTCATTGAGATAGTCTGGAGAGGCGCAGGTTATCCATCGAAACCGGCCAAGCGGTCGGGCAACCAGCGAGGAGTCATTGAGCTCACTGGTTCTAATCACACAATCCACGCCCTCCTGAACCAGATCGACTTGTCGGTCACTTACACCGATCATCAGATAAATATCCGGATAATGTCGGTAAAAATCCTTGAGCTTCGGCATAACAATGAACTGAGCGATCCCACCGGGCATGTCAACTCGTAGACGCCCCTGAGGACGTTTGACAGACGCTGCAAGGCTGGATTCCGAGTGTTCTATTAATGACAGGATCTCCCGGCACTGTGCAAGATACTGTAGGCCTTCAGGGGTGAGGCTGACGCGCCTTGTCGTCCGGTTAAGCAGACGCACCTTCAGGTATTTCTCCAGGTTTTTAATCGTACTGGTGACGGTGGAAGAAGGCAGTGACAGTGTTTCTGCAGCGCGTACAAAACTCCCGGCTTCAGCAACCCGTGTGAAAACCTGCATAGCCTGAATCCGATCCATCGTGTTTCTCCCGGATGAAGTTAGTCTGATTGTTCGGGAATTATGAATTATGAAAACGTTTTACGCATCTTTTTAAGGTCAATGGCGTGGCGTATCGTTTCCCCATTAATCAGAAAAGAGGCCGGTTTAATGACCGATTACATCAGAAATATTATTCATAATCAGAATGTCACTTCACAGGCCACGTTGATTCGTGGCGCTACCCTACTGAGCATGGACGAGAACGTCGGTAACATTGAACGCGGTGATATTCTTATTAACGGCTCAATGATTACCGCAGTGTGCCAGCACCTTGAAGCCCCGGGTGCGCAGGTCATTGATGCCACCAACATGATCGCCATGCCGGGAATGGTCGATTCTCATCGTCACGCATGGGAAGGACAGCTGCGCCGAATTAACCCAAACGCTACCTGCCTGGACGACTACAGCAACGCCACGCACTTCTCCTTCGCTAAATATTACCGTCCTGCCGATATCTATGTTGGCAATCTGCTGACGGCGCTGGGCGCGATTGACGCGGGCATTACCACGATGATCGATAACTCACACAACAGCCGAACCGCAGCGCATTCCGATGCCGCCGTCGAAGCCTTGCTTGATGCCGGCATTCGTGCCATTCATGCTTCCGGCGCACCGGTTGCTGGCGAATGGGATAAAGCGCACTGGCCGGGAAACTGGCAGCGTCTGCAGGATAAGTATTTCAGCGACAACCCTGAAAGCCTGGTCTCTCTCGCCGTCATGGCTCAGCTGGAGCCGGAGTTATGGGCCGAGGCCCGCAGGCTGGGACTGTCGATTGTCACTGAGTTCTTTGGCGCTGAGATGGGGTCTGAACTTGAGTCGCTGCATCAGCAGGGGCTGCTGGGTCCGGATAATATTTTCAATCACTGCACGGCGCTGCCCGACCGGGGATGGAAAATTCTCCAGGAGGCCGGTGTCCGGGTTAATGTCTGCCCGCGCTCAGATTCGCACTATGGCATCGAAAGTGGGATGTTCGCCATTGAGGCCGCGCAGCGTCATGGCATCAATCCTGGCCTGAGCGTAGACAATGAAACCTCGTACAGCACCGATATGTTTATGGAGATGCGCGTCGCCTTTTACCTGCAGCGCGTGATGGGCATGCATCAGCAGCAGTGCTGCGATTCTGAACATGCGCTGAAAACGCTTCCGGCGGCGCAACTTCTTAAAGCTGCGACTCTTGATGGCGCTGCCTGTGCAGGGCTGCAGGACAAAGTGGGCAGCCTGACGCCGGGCAAACAAGCCGACCTGGTGCTGATTAGCGTCAGTGATCTCAATCTTTACCCGTCCGGCAATGCCTTTGGCACGGTGGTTCATGCCGCCGAGCGCAGCAACATCGATACTGTCATGATTGGGGGACGCATCGTTAAACAGAACGGTAAGGTGCTGGGCGTAGACAGCGCGCGACTACGAGCGGCGATTGATGAGTCGCGTGAGCACCTTTTTGCAGCCTCTGGCTACCAGCCTGACATTTTTGCTGACACCTTCCTACCGCTGGTGCAGGCCGACTGACCAGGATGAAAAGTATGGGCATGATCTATTACGTAATCGCGTTTGCCGCAGGTCTGGGGATCACCCTGCAGACGACCCTGAACAGCCAACTGGCAAAGGGGCTGGGCGGCGGCCCGGTCACTGCGGCGTCCGGTTTCGTTACTCAGGCTGGGGGGTATGGTTGTCATGCTGATCGGACTTGCCGTCATGCTTTTCGGCAATCGGCTCTCTGCACGTTTTCTGCAGTAACAGCGTAATCCACTTTTGCCATCGTGCAGGACCTTTCATATCTGAAGGATTATCATGTTTTCAATTGCAGCTGAGGTCAGGAATACGTTCGGAGAGTGCCCGCTGTGGTGTGAAAGAACTCACCGGCTCCTTTGCACTGACTTAACGAGGCTGGCTGTCTATAATCTCAACAGCAGGTTAATTAGCCCAATAGCCGCCTCTCCGGGAGATACCGGCACCAAACTCACTCACCTTTAAAGCCAGAACATGCGGGAAGGACGTTTTTGGCATGCTGTTACAACGTATTCATTAATTCTCCAAGGGAAAACATTTTGTCCAGTTGTAATTGACCTTAGCCAATATAAGTTCTTCGGCAACATCGCCGAAATTCATAGCCTGACGTTCAATGAAAAATTGACGCACGGTTGCAGGTAAAAAAGCAGCGCGGTAGCGCAGAATTGTGCTGTGCCAGAAGGGGGCGGGTAAAGGGCCACCGGTGTGCCGCGTCAGCAACTCATTATTCCACTGTGAATCCAGAACTTTTTCACAAAACGACCGGCGCATATCTATCGCAGAACAATCAGGAATCCCAGCAAGCAATAACTGACTGGGCAACGCGACTAACCGGAGTTGCCGGATAATAATTTTTTTCGCGTGATATTCGGTCCAAATATTCGTTAATTGATCCACTTTCTCTGGCAATGGTTCGTTCACTTTATACAGGGGAAGGGTCAGGGGTAAGAAAGTAAAATGAAAACCCTGAGTTGGCAGCGTGTCGGCGAGAGAATCATCCTTTGTGAGACCATTCAGTTCATCAATTAGCTGTGAGACACAATCTGGCACAGTAGGCTTAATGCCCGCTGCAAGAGCGAGTTTTAGCGGATCGTAATAGTGATCTTTTTTGCTATCCCCAATCCCACGATTTTTCATCCAGCTAGCGATAGTGTTCTGGTTTGTAGAAAGATACATCTTTTGCAGGCTTTCTGATTGCATAACAGACCTTATGATAGAAGTGTGAAAACAGGTAGCAGATGGCCAATCATATTTCTTTCAGCCATAGCTGTCGTTGTGTATGAATCGTAAATATATAATTTAGACCGCACTTAATTTTAATTTTTCCTGAAAATCTCCCGGCACTTATCGTGAAGAAATAAAACCAGGATATAAGATAGTTAGATGATAATTTTCCAAGCCCAGCAGGTAATCTCATGATCTTAAGTGCCAATCACGTCGGTTTTTCAGTTAAAAATGTTGAAGAATCATTATTCTTCTGGACTCATATTCTTGGAGGTAAAGTATTACGCGAAGGAAAAATGTCTGGACCGATTATTGATGAAGTAACAGGCACAAGAGGTGCTGATGTACGAATGGCTTTGCTTGAGCTGGCTGGGATGAAAATCGAATTACTGCAATACAATAACATTGAACAGCCAGAAGAGCCCTCAGCACCCTACATTCCTGGCTACGCTCACCTTGCGTTTATAGTCGAGGATCTTGATACGCTTTTGAGCAAAGTTTCGGACTATGGCTGGAAGACGCCAGGGAAACCTCAGACAGTCCTGGCAGGGCCCCTGCGGGGGACCAGAGTAATATATTTACAAAGCCCCGATGGTCAAACGCTTGAATTGATGGAATGCAGTCAATGAAGTCCACATGTTATGACCCGTTATCTTCTTATTAGAAAAGTGATACTTGCAATGTCCGTTTCTGGCACTTAGCGAACATTTTGGGGCTTCTTATCGAATTAGAGTATTGAACTCAAATGGCCGTTGAAATGATGTTCGCAGACATGGGGACAATAGATTAAAAGTATTAGCCAGGGATAAATAAATTGGTATCGATCAATGCTGAATAATCAACGTGTAGGGAAGGAAAGGAGGCAGTGGTTGAGATTAGCAAACGCAGAAAAGCAAAAACCCAGCCATAAGCTGGGTTTTCAGAATGTTGGTGCCCGGACGCGGAATCGAACCACGGACACGGGGATTTTCAATCCCCTGCTCTACCGACTGAGCTATCCGGGCAACGGGGCGCATTAAACCCTACTCGCGCGGCACCGTCAAACGCTTTTCGGCAAAAATCAGCTGACTGATGCCTTTTAAAGCAACCTCCAGACCAACAGGTAAAAAATTATTCGCCTATCGCTGTTATAGGTGAATTTTTAATCGCTTGTGCCGATAACCGTGCTGACATCCTATACCAATAATAAGGTTCGCCCCATGTTCAGCACAATTGCATCAGGAATCTTGTCACGTCTTGCGTGGCAAAAGCGCAGTAATAGCATGGCAACGCTCAGTTCACTGCAAGACGCTATTGCTATGGTTGAATTCACCCCAGAAGGAAAAATCCTCACCGCTAATGAGCTGTTTCTCGAGCGCATGGGTTATACGCTCAAAGAGATCGTTGGCCAGCATCACAGCATGTTCTGCACCGCAGATTTGCTCAACTCGCCGCAATACCGCGACTTCTGGCGACGCCTGAATCGCGGTGAAGGCTTCAGCGATAAGTTCCTGCGCGTGGCAAAACACAGCCGCCCTATTTGGCTGGAAGCGAATTACGTGCCGGTGCAGGATCGCAGCGGTCGGGTGATTAAAATCGTCAAACTGGCGAGCGATATCACCGCGCGCATCATGGATGCACAAGAGCAGCGCGCCATGACCACCGCGATTGAGCGTTCGATGGCGGTGATTGCCTTCAATCTCAAGGGCGAAGTGTTGATGACTAACGACAACTTCCTGAAAACCATGGGATACAGCGCGTCAGAGGTGATCGGCGTACATCACAGCCAATTCTGTCCGCCAGAAATGCGCAACAGCGACGAGTACCGCCGTTTCTGGCACAAGCTGAATCAGGGCGAATTTATCTCCGGCCAGTTCCAGCGCGTGAATAAACGCGGCCAAACGGTATGGCTGCGCGCCACATACAACCCGGTATTTAACGAAACCGGCGAGCTGTACAAAGTGGTGAAGTTCGCCACCGATGTCACCGCGCAGGTGGAGAAGAATCAGCAAGAGCGCGAAGCGGCGCAGCAGGCGTATCAAACCGCGCTGCAAACCAGCGAAAGCACGCGTCTTGGTGCCACGGTGATTGAGAATAGCGTGCAGACCATGAATGATTTGGCCGGCGAGCTGCATGGCATTTCCGGCGATATCAACGATCTGAGCGAATCTTCAGACCGCATCGGCGCGATTGTCGAGAGCATCCGTCGGATTGCCGATCAAACCAACCTGCTGGCGCTTAACGCGGCGGTGGAAGCGGCGCGCGCCGGTCAACATGGTCGCAGTTTTGCCGTGGTCGCCAATGAAGTCCGCACGCTGGCGGCCAACATCAACCGCGCCACCACCGAGATTGAGAACAGGGTGCAGCAGAACCATACGCTGGCGGAGAAAGCGCTGAAAGGTATTGCATCGAACCTGAAACGTGCCGATCAAGGCGTGGTGCTGGCGAAAGAGGCTGGCGGCATGATGGCGGATATTCGCGGCAGCTCCAGCGAAGTGGTGCGTGCCATTGGGCACGTTACGGCGGCGTTGAAGGAAGAGTGATTTGTAGCCAGGTCGCCATGAATGGCGACCCAACAGATCATAAAAGTGTCACAGGGGCGCAGTAATCTAAGATAATTCCTAATCAACGTCAGATCCCTCTATGCAGCTGCCTGATTTACGCGCAGGCCTTGCCTCCTTGTCGAGTCGTTCTCGTGCGCGTTCGCTGCGCATTGCCGTGCCGTTTGTTAGTCCCGCGATGGATAACACGGCGGTGATGGCGTTGTTTACCGAGCACAAAGATTTGATTGGTTTGCCGGTGATCGAAAACGGTACGCCGTTTGGCATGATCAACCGCCATATCTTCCTGTCGCAAATGTCGCGCCCGTTTTTCCGTGAACTCTACGATCGCAAAAGCTGCATCGCCTTTATGGATAAAGAGCCGCTGGTGATTGATGCAGATACCGAGCTTGATCAGGTAGCGCAGCAAGTGGTGGCGACCGGCGATAAATCGGTCACCGACGGCTTTATCCTCACCGAGCAAGGCCGCTACATCGGCATCGGGCTGGGTATCGATCTGATCCGCACCGTGTCAGATTTGCAGCATCAACAGCATCAGCAAATTTTGCAGAGCATCGATTATGCGCGCGTGATTCAGGACGCGATGCTCGATCGATCCAAGCAGCAGATGGCGCAGCAGCTCAGCGATTGGTGCCTGCACTGGCAGCCGCGCGATGGCGTCGGCGGCGACTATTACGCCTTCCATCAGGATCAACACGGCTGGCTGGCGCTGATTGCCGACTGCACCGGCCACGGCATTCCCGGCGCGTTTATGACGGTGATCCTGCAATCGGCGCTGGAAAATGCGCTGCAGCAGAATCGGCGTGGGCCGTCCGACGTGCTGCAATCGCTCAATCGCCATATCAAGCAAACCCTTGGCCAGCTCAACGCTTCTCAGCAAACCTCGCTGTCGAACGACGGCTGCGATGCCATCGCGCTGCGTCTGGATAGCGAAAATCATCAGCTTTCATGGTCGAGCGCGCGCATGCACGCGTTGCTGCATAGCGCTGGCGGCGAGGCGGAATCGCTGAAGGCCGACCGCGTTGGCGTTGGCTATACCGATACGCCGCAGGATTACGTCTGGCCGCAGCAGCAACGCACGCTCAATCCCGGCGACATGCTGCTGGTGATGACCGATGGCGTCACCGATCAGCCCGGCGGTGAACGTCACATTATGTTTGGCAAAAAGCGCATTCAGACGCTGCTGAATCACTATCAAACGCTGCCGATGCCGGCGCTTTCCACGGCATTCGAGCAGGAATTTCTTCGTTGGCAAGGCAACCAGCCGCGACGCGATGACGTCACCTGGTTTGGCTTCCGCTATTAGAGTCACGTTATGACACCAGCTTCGAATCTCAGCCGCGTCCCACCCGACAGCGTGGCGCTGCACTACACCGGCCTCTTTTCGCCGCAGAACATCACCGCGATGGGCGAAGTGATCAAAGTGTTTCTTGAGAATCAGCAGGCGCCGGTCAAAGTTCGGCGTCGCTTGTTCTCCAGCTTTGTCGAGATCGTGCAAAACATCCTGCGCTATTCACAAGACAGCCGCAGCACCAGCCACGCCGAGCAGGATTTTCGCTTCGGCACGGTGACGCTGCACGTTGAAGGCGACAACTACGTGCTGGAGAGCAGCAATCAGGTGGATGAAGTCGCCTGCGAGCAGCTGCGCTACTGGCTCGATCTGCTGCGCACCATGAGCAACGAAGAGATCAAACAGGCGTATCGCGTGGGATTGCGTGCCGAGAGCCCCGCCACCAGCAAAGGGGCCAACATTGGATTATTAACGCTGGCGCGCGACGTCAGCGAACCGCTGGAGTATGAACTGCGTCCGTTGGCCGCCAACGGTTACGCCACGTTTTGGCTGAAAGCCACCATTCACCAGGATTGATCGATTGATGCAAAACCTTGTTATTGCTGCCACAGAGAGCACGCCCGAAGTGAGTTTTGATTTTGCCGCCGGCCAGTTTGCCCTGCGCGGTGAATCCTGGCCGGAGAACGCGGCGGCGTTTTACCGTCCGCTGCTGGACGCCTTAGAGAACTGGCAGCCGCAGCCGGGCGGCGACGTTGAAGTGAATATCGCGCTGCGCTACTTCAACAGCTCCAGCACCAAAATGCTGTTTAGCCTGTTTGATCTGTTTAACCAGCGTGCGCAGAGCGGACAAACCGTGGCGCTCAACTGGTTCTTCGACGCCGAAGATGATGTCTCCGAAGAGTTTGGTCAGGAGCTGGCGCTGGACTTCACCGATCTGCAGGTGAATCTGCAGGCGGAAATGGCATCGTGATGGACCTCAACGAGCTGTTCCGCGAAGAGAGCGATGTGCTTAATCGCTCGCAGGATGTGGCGGCTCAAACCACGCTCAGCGCTGAGGATTATCGCGATGCGCTGCTGATGGTGAATCGCCATTATCAGCGCCTGATGCGTGAAACCTATCGCATGATCTCGCGCAGCGACCGCGCCGAGCGTGAGCTCAATCGCGTCAACGAACAGCTGCATCAGCTGGCGCAGGAGCTGGAGTATAAAGCCAGCCACGATCCACTGACGGCGGTGTGGAATCGTGGGGCGATTATTCAGCGCATTACGCAAACATTGAGTAACGGCGCAGCGGCGCTGATCATTCTGGATATCGACCACTTCAAACGCATTAACGACGAATTCGGTCATCCAATGGGCGATAAGGTGATTTGCGCGCTGGTGTCGCGCATTCAGGCGCACTGCCCGGAAGAAGCCAGCATTGGTCGCATTGGCGGTGAAGAGTTTACCGTGCTGCTGCCGCACTATCGCCTATCCGATGCGGTAATTGTGGCGGGCGCGATTCACGCCTCGCTGAATGCTTCACCGCTGGCGGTGTTGCCCGGCCAGTTGGTGACCGCCAGCCTTGGCGTCAGCTACGGCAAGCCGGGATCCGATTTTGAGACACTGTATAACAACGCCGATGTGGCGCTGTATGACGCGAAAAATCACGGTCGCAATCGGGTGTTCTTCCGCTGATTACTGTGCGGCCGTTGCTACCGGCGGCGGTGTCGTTTCCGGCACAAAGATGTGGTCGAGAATATTACGCATCAGCGGCGCCGCCGTGACGCCTTCGTTGCCACCATTTTCCAGAATCAACGCCACCGCGACTTTGGGATCGTTAAACGGCGCAAACGCGGTGTAGAAGATATGGTCACGCAGGCGCATTGGCGTCATTTTGGCGTTATAGATCTGGTTCTTTTTCAGGCTGAATACCTGTGACGTACCCGATTTCGCCGCTATGCCGTACGGCGCGGTGTGGAAGTATTTGTAGCCGGTGCCGTTTGGCGCATTCGCCATGCCGAACATGGCATGGCGCACCAGCGACCAGTACGGCGATTTGGCATCGCCAATCTGCGGCTGCGGCAATTTTGCCTGATACGGCTGCACCACCGTGCCGCGCTGCGATTTCTCCAGCAGATGCGGATTGATGACGCGGCCATTATTCAACAGCGCTACCAGCGCTTTCACCATCTGAATCGGCGTCGCCACCCAATAACCTTGCCCAATCCCAACCGACACGGTATCGCCCTGATACCACATCTTTTTGTGCACTTTTTGCTTCCATTCACGGCTTGGCAATAATCCAGCGTACTCTTCGTTGAGATCGATGCCGGTGGATTTGCCGTAACCAAACTGGCTCAACATGGTGTGGATGCGATCGATGCCCATCATGAACGCCACCTGATAGAAGAAGCTATCGGCCGACTCTTCGATGGCTTTCGTCACGTCCAGCATGCCGTGACCGGTTTTTTTCCAGTCGCGATATTTACGATCGGTGCCCGGCAGCGTCCAGGTGGGCGCGCCAAATATCGTAAAGCTCGGCGTGATGACTTTGGTCAGCAGCGCCGACATCGCCATATAAGGTTTTACCGTGGACGCCGGTGGATACAAGCCTTGGGTGACGCGGTTGATCAGCGGCAGGTCTTTATTCTGCAGCAGGGTTTTATAGGCTTTGTAGCTGATGCCTTTGACGAACGGGTTGGGATCGTAGCTCGGCGCGGACACCATCGCCAGCACGCTGCCGTCGTGCGGATCTTCAATCAGCGCCGCCGCACGTTGCCCGGCCAGTTGGCTCTCGACGTATTGTTGCAGATGTAAATCGAGCGTCAGCGTGATGTTCTGACCGGCCACCGGCGGCACCTCTTTCAGCACGCGCACGATGCGGCCGTGGTTATCCACTTCCACTTCCTGATAGCCGGTTTTGCCGTGCAGCAGCGATTCGTAATAGCCTTCAATGCCCTGCTTACCGATGTTGTGGTCCGCCGCGTAGTTCTCGCCAACGCCTTCTGCATTCAGACGTTTGTAGTCGTTATCGTTGATTTTCGAAACGTAGCCGAGCACGTGCGCCAGGTCGGCGCCGTAAGGATATTCGCGGTCCTGATAGGTATCGACGGTAACGCCGGTAAAACGGAATTGATTGACGGCGAAGCGCGCCACTTCTTCGTCAGTCAGTTCCGCTTTCAGTTCAACCGGCTTGTAGCGGCTGTTCTGTTTGAGCTCGTGCTCGAAGGTTTCAATCTCTTCCGGCGTGAGATCGACAATCGGCGTCAGCTCCTTCAGCGTTTCCTGCATGTTGTCGATTTTGTACGGCGTGATGTGAATGTCGTACCAGCTGACGTTGCGCACCAGCGGAATGCCGTTGCGATCAAAGATCAGCCCGCGCGTGGGCGCAATCGGGATCATTTTGATGTCGTTCTCGTTGGAACGCGTCTGGTAATAGCTGTGCTGATCGACCTGCAGGCGATACAGGTTGATGCCTAAAATGGTAAAGCAGATGACAACCAGGGCAAAAGCGACAATCGCACGGCGGGCAAACAGCTTTTCTTCTGCTTCGAAATTACGGAAATTCATCAGGTGGGCTTAGTCTCTTTGTTATCACGCTAATGATAAGCAGAGATTGCTTTAGAGCCAGCACGAAGATGCACAAGCCTGGGTAAAAGTGTGTCAGATGTTTACGGGATGGTGCGGTCTGGCGCCCTCACCCCGGCCCTCTCCCACGGGGAGAGGGAGAAAAACGCTCCGATCTGTCCCCTCTCCCGCTTGCGGGAGAGGGTTAGGGTGAGGGAAAAAGGAATCAATCGCCCAGCAGCACGGACTCCAGCGCGATTTTAATCATATCGTTGAAGGTGGTCTGACGCTCAGCCGCGGTGGTCTGCTCGTGGGTGCGGATGTGATCCGACACGGTACAGATGGTCAGCGCTTTGGCACCAAACTCTGCTGCCACGCCGTAAATACCCGCCGCTTCCATCTCCACGCCCAAAATGCCGTACTTCTCCATCACGTCGAACATCTGCGGATCTGGCGTATAGAACAGATCGGCGGAGAAGATGTTACCCACGCGCGCATCAACGCCCAGCGCTTTCGCGGCATCAACCGCATTACGCACCATGTCGAAGTCCGCAATCGCGGCGAAGTCGTGATCCTTGAAGCGCATGCGGTTCACTTTGGAATCGGTGCAGGCACCCATACCAATCACCACGTCGCGCAGTTTCACGTCTGCACGCACTGCGCCGCAAGAACCCACACGGATGATCTTCTTCACGCCGAAATCGGTGATCAGCTCTTTGGTATAGATCGAGCAGGATGGAATGCCCATGCCGTGACCCATCACCGAAATTTTGCGGCCTTTATAAGTCCCGGTGTAACCCAGCATGCCGCGCACGTTGTTCACTTCCACCACATCTTCAAGGAAGGTTTCAGCGATGTGCTTAGCACGCAGCGGATCGCCCGGCATCAGTACGACGTCCGCGAAATCACCCATTTCTGCATTAATATGAGGCGTTGCCATGGTTATTTTCCTTATTAAATTTGGGGCGCTGTTTTACAGCATGCTCTTGCCGTAGTCCATGCTGGACAGGCCGAAATATTTTGCGATGGTCTGGCCGATATCAGCGAAGGTATCGCGGTATCCCAGCGATCCCGGCTTCACATTCGGGCCGTAGATCAGAATCGGGATGTGCTCACGCGTGTGCTCGGTGCCTTTCCAGCTGGGATCGCAGCCGTGATCGGCGGTGAGGATAAGAATGTCACCCTCTTTCACCAACTCCATCAGCTCTGGCAAGCGACGATCAAAGAATTCCAAACCGCCTGCATAACCGGCGATATCGCGACGATGTCCCCACGTTGAATCAAAATCAACGAAGTTCGTGAACACAATCGAGTTATCAGGCGCTTTCTTCATCTGCTCGATGGTGGCGTTGAACAGCGCGTCTAAGCCGGTGGCTTTGACTTTCTGCGTGATGCCCTGCTCGGCGTAGATGTCGGCGATTTTACCCACCGAAATCACTTCACCGCCCTTCTCATCGACCAGCTTTTTCAGCATGGTCGGCGCTGGCGGTTCCACAGCCAGATCATGACGGTTGCCGGTACGCTCGAAGTTGCCCGCTTTGTCGCCGACGAACGGACGCGCAATCACGCGACCGATGTTATAGCCGCCATTGGTCAGCTCTTCACGGGCGATTTCGCACAGTTCGTAGAGGCGATCGAGGCCAAACGTCTCTTCGTGGCAGGCAATCTGGAACACCGAATCCGCCGAAGTATAGAAAATCGGCTTGCCGGATTTCATGTGCTCTTCGCCGAGCTGGTCGAGAATCACCGTGCCCGATGAGTGGCAATTACCGAGATATCCCGGCAGATCGGCACGTTTCACCAGAATATCCAGCAACTCCTGCGGGAAGCTGTTCTCTTTGTCGCT
This sequence comes from Pantoea sp. JK, assembly GCF_026130245.1. Taxonomy (NCBI): domain Bacteria; kingdom Pseudomonadati; phylum Pseudomonadota; class Gammaproteobacteria; order Enterobacterales; family Erwiniaceae; genus Pantoea; species Pantoea sp. JK. The sequence goes on along the minus strand of NZ_JAINFN010000003.1, from coordinate 322,118 downwards.
GAAGTAGCCCCAATCAAACAGCACCGGCACGCCGGCGATTTCCCAGTGGCCCGACGGCGTATCTTTACCGGACGACAATTCGCTGGCGTAAGCGTACGCACCGATGATTTCCGCGTTGGGATCGAGGCCTGGCGGGAAACGACCGGTGGAGAGCTCAGCCGCTTTGCCGAGGCCCAGTTTGGTCAGGTTAGGTAAGTGCAGCGGGCCTTCGCGGCCTTCATTGGCGCGGCCTTCGAAACAGGCTTCGGCGATATGGCCGAGCGTGTCCGATCCTTCATCACCGAATTTATCGGCGTCTTTACTGGAGCCGATCCCGAAGGAGTCGAGAACCATAATAAAAGCACGTTTCATGCAAGTCTCCTGCGCAATGCGCGATGACAAGTCAAAAAAAAGCGATCAGATCAGTATACCCGAACGGCCGCTGCCTGGCACGAAGAAGCGCCAGTTATTCGCTGACGCGGCGATAAACCACCGGCGTGATCGCTGGAGCAGTATCGCTCAGCGTAATGGCCGCTTTAACGGCGGCGGCGGCCTGTTGCCACTGCGCTTCCGACGCGGCGTGGATAATCGCCAGCGGACGCTGCGCGTCTACTTGCGTGCCGAGCGTGATCATGTCGCTCAGACCCACGCTGTAATCAATGCTGTCGCTGGCGCGCTGGCGTCCACCGCCGAGCGCAACCACCGCCATGCCAAGCGCACGCGTATCCATCGCGCTGACAATGCCAGCGCCATCGGCGTACACCGCTTTGCTCAGCGTTGGCGCTGGCAGATAGCTGTCCATGCGCTCGATGAAATCGACCGGACCATTTTGCGCCGCCACCATGCGGGCAAACACGTCAGCGGCTTTGCCGTTATCCAGCACCTGCTGCAGTTTTTTACGTGCATCGGCGTCGTTCTCAGCCAGTTTGCCGGAGATCAGCATTTCCGAGCACAGCGCCATCGTCACGTCCAGCAGGCGCGGATTGCGCGCTTCGCCGGTCAGGAACTGCACCGCTTCACGCACTTCCAGCGCGTTACCCGCAGTAGAAGCCAGCACCTGATTCATGTCAGTGAGCAGTGCGGTGGTTTTGCAGCCTGCGCCGTTCGCCACGCCAACAATCGCCTGCGCCAGATTTTCTGAGGCTTCGAAGGTTGGCATAAAGGCACCGGAGCCCACTTTGACGTCCATCACCAGCGCATCCAATCCTTCCGCCAGCTTTTTGGCGAGGATCGACGCGGTGATCAGCGGAATGGAATCCACGGTGGCGGTGATATCGCGCGTGGCGTAGAAACGTTTGTCGGCCGGTGCCAGTGAGTTGGTTTGGCCAATAATCGCGATGCCGACGTCTTTAATAATCTGGCGGAAACGATCGTCGCTCGGGAAGATATCGAAGCCCGGAATCGCTTCCAGTTTATCCAGCGTGCCGCCGGTGTGGCCGAGGCCGCGCCCGGAGATCATCGGCACATAACCGCCGCACGCCGCCACCATCGGGCCGAGCATTAGCGACGTGACATCGCCGACGCCACCGGTGGAGTGCTTATCAACAATCGGACCGTTAAGATTGAGCGATTTCCAGTTAAGCACCGTGCCGGAGTCACGCATCGCCATGGTCAAGGCCACGCGCTCGTCGAGCGTCATATCATGGAAATAGATGGTCATCGCCAGCGCGGCAATTTGACCTTCCGAAACGCTGTTGTCGCGCACGCCGTTAATAAAGAAGCGGATCTCCGCTTCACTCAGCGCCTGACCGTCGCGTTTTTTACGAATAATTTCTTGTGGCAGGAACACAATGGCCTCCCCGGAATAGAGAGGTCGCCATAAATGGCGACCCTACGAACATCGATATGAACTTAATAACCGGCTTTGCTGGTCGCGGTTTCGTGGCCCAGCGTATTCAGCAGGCTTGCCAGCAGGCTGGAAGCGCCAAAGCGGAAATGACGCGCATCCGCCCAGCCTTCACCCAGCAGGTCGTCCGCCAGCTTCAGATACAGCGCCGCGTCTTCCGCAGTGCGCACGCCGCCAGCCGGTTTGAAACCCACCTGCTGCTTCACGCCTTTATCGCGGATCACTTGCATCATGATCGCCGCCACTTCTGGCGTCGCGTTGACCGGCACTTTACCGGTTGAGGTTTTAATGAAGTCCGCGCCCGCATCAATAGCGATTTCCGAAGCGGCACGAATCAGCGCTTCGTCTTTCAGCTCGCCGCTTTCGATGATCACTTTCAGCAGCACGTTTGCCTGTGCGCAGGCTTCTTTACAGGCTTTCACCAGCTCGAAACCGATGTCGCGGTTGCCCGCAATCAGCGCACGATACGGGAACACCACGTCCACTTCGTCAGCGCCGTAGGCGATGGCCGCGCGGGTTTCAGCCAGCGCGATCTCAACATCATCGTTGCCGTGCGGGAAGTTGGTGACGGTGGCGATGCGGATTTCCGGCGTACCCTGCTCGCGCAGCGCTTTACGTGCCGCTGGGATGAAACGCGGATAGATGCAGATGGCAGCGGTGTTACCGGCTGGGGATTTCGCCTGACGGCACAGCGCGATCACCTTCTCGTCGGTGTCATCTTCGTTCAGGGTGGTTAAATCCATCAGTTGCAATGCGCGCTGTGCTGCTGCTTTCAGGTCGGTCATGATGCTCTCCAAAATTCAGATCGGCGGGCACAACCCACCGGGGAATGTGATAATTCTAACAACTACCGCGACGTTAAATTGCGCCTCACGTCACATGAAAAAGAAAACCTGTCATTTAAATACAATTATTTAGTGATGATTATCACAAATAATTGCTAACCAGGCGGGAATGCGCCGTGATGGCCATTGTTATTATTATCACAAAAATGGACGCAAAAGTGTACTCTCAGCTTTATCAATGTAGCTAATCAGGCGTAAGGCAGCGTAAATGCAGAATCTGTCGGGGAGAATCAGGCAGGCAAGGCGAACAGCTGCTGGCTGTTATGCCACAGCGCATCGGCGATCGCTTCAGGGGACTCGCTGCGTAACTGACACAGCACGTCAAACACATTGCGCGCCCGCTCGGGGCGATTGGGCTGCCCCTGAAATCCTTGCAGCGGCATATCGGGCGCGTCGGTTTCCAGTAACAACGCCTTGAGCGGCAGGTTGGCGATGGTGTTGCGGGTTTTACTGGCGCGTTCATAGGTGATGGTGCCGCCCACGCCAATCGCGTAGCCGAGCTGAATAAAGCGCTCCGCCTGCTGCTGGCTGCCAGCAAAGCCGTGTACCACGCCACGTCGCGGCAGATCGTGACGACGCAAATGCAGCGCCAGCTGATCGTGGGTGCGGCGCGAGTGCAGGATCACCGGCAGATCGTACTGCTTCGCCAGCCTGAGCTGCTTATCGAGCAGCCGCGTCTGTTTGGCGAATTGCGCATCGTCCATATAGAGATCGAGACCGATCTCGCCGATCGCCACCCGCTTGCTATCTGGCTTTTTCAACCAGTGCGCTAACTCATCAAGATGCGCATCTTCCTGATGCTCAGCAATGTTGATTGGATGCAGGCCCAGCGCGGCATACAGCGCCGGATGCTGCTGCGCCAGTTGCGTCACCCGCGCGAAACGGCTGGCATCCACGCTCGGTACAATGATGCGTTCCACGCCCGCCTGCGCAGCGCGCGCAATGCTGGCGTCTGCATCATCAATGAACGGCGGGAAATCGAAGTGGCAATGCGTATCGATAAACTTCATGCCAGCGAGCCTTTATCATAATCCGCATCGTTTTCCGCCAGCGCGGGCGTAATCAGTGGACGGTTGTCGGGCGAATTCGCCACAGCGGCGGGCGGCGTAATCGTGGTTTGCCGTATCAGCGGCTCGGCATCACTCAGCCATTGACCGAGCGTGGCGAGGAAATAGCGCCCACTGCGGCGGCCTACATGGTAATCCTGATTCAGCGATGACAAGCGGCTGCCGAGCGCCATGCTCGCCAGCGGTTTCGGCGGACAGATTTCGATGATGCGCAGGTTATCCGGCGGCTGCTCGATGAACTGCTGAATCTCGCGATAGCTCTCTTCATGCTGATGCAGGATGTTGATCATCGGCTGCAAGGCGCTGTCAGACAAAAAGCGCTCCATGCGTTTGAACCACTTCGGCGTGTATGACACCTGCGATGGCACGGTGCGGATCACGACAATGGTATCCGCGCCGCGGCGTGCAGCTTCGCGTACCGGAATTGCATCACTGATGCCGCCATCCAGATAACTCACGCCATCCATTTGCACGCCGCTGCGGTAAAAGCCGGGAATCGCGCTGGACGCTTTCAGGATGTCATGCCAGTTGGTGCTGATCGGATTGAAGTACTTGGCGCGGTAATCATCGCTGCGGCAGGCGCACATATAGAACTCGCTGCCTTTGGCGAACAGCCCTTCGGCGGTGTTAAGCGCCAGCGGGAATTCCTGTTTGGTGATGTCGATCAGCCAGTCGAGATCGATAAGATGCCCGCCACGCACGAATCGAAGCGGATCAAAAAACAGTTTACTGGTGGTGTAACGAGAGATCACGCGTCGCGCGTAGCCAGGCTGGCCACAGACAAACGCCGACAGATTTTGTGCCCCGGCCGAGGTGCCGAGTAACAGTTGAAAGGGGTTGAAGCCTGCGCGTTGAAACTCATCCAGTACGCCTGCGGTAAAGATGCCGCGCTGGCCACCGCCTTCGCACACTAAGGCGATTTTACTGGATTTGAAAGGGGTTAAAGCCAGCGGTTCAAGTGAACCTAACGTCAACGGAATACGTGTTCCCAATGGATGTCCCTCAGTGTTGCTTGCTCTGAGGGAGTCGCCGAAGCAGCATCCCGGAGAACCAGTCATTGTCGTTCCCTGACCAATTGCTTCTGCAATCGTTGCGGCTTCATAGTATGCCGCAAAAGACCGGTCTCCGCTTTAGGTGACTCGCGGGTTAGCGTCTATTGAGACGCAAGTAGTCAGGGTCGTTTGCGCCCGGTAAACAGGCTCACGAGGAACAGAATAATACCGACAATGAAGACAATTTTAGCTGCCCATGCTGCCGTACCCGCCAGACCGCCGAAACCTAATGCTGCAGCGATCAGAGCGATGACCAGAAAGATAATACCCCAACGAAACATAAGCCTCTCCTTTACCATTGTGAAAATCGAACTGCTTATTTACACCTTTGTTTTTATTACGAAACGGCACCAGCGGGTGCCGAGTCGCTCGCGTTAAGATTTCACCTTCAGGTCATTCTTCACGCTTTTCACGCCTTCAATGGCTTTGGCGATTTTCTCAGCACGATCGGACTGTGCCTGGTTCGCCACTTCCCCTGATAACTGCACCACGCCGTCGGTGGTTTCCACCTTAACGTTGCGTGATGGCACGATGTCATCTGCTAACAGCTTAGCTTTAATTTCGCTGGTGGTTGCGGTATCGCCCGCATAACCTTTGAGAGAAGCATTTTTGCTGTCTTTAACGTGTAGTTTGTCGCTGACGGATTTCACACCTTCGACTTTCTGCACCAGCGCGACGGCTTTTTCAGCCTGATCCTGAGAAGCCACAAAGCCGCTCAGTGTCACCACGCCATCATGCGTCTTGACGGAGATATCCGTACTTTTGATCGCGTCATCATCCACCAGCGCCGCTTTGGCTTTCGCAGTGATGCCGCTGTCATCCATATAACCATCGACTTTTTTCATAGAGCTATCGATCTTCGCACCCGCGCTGTCGGAGGTTTGCTGTGCTTTCTGCGACAGTGATTCATCTGCGAACGCCGCGCCGCTCAGCAGAGCAGAACCGGCCAGGGCAGCAATCAGGGTTTTGGCAATCTTAGTCTTATTCATCGATATCATCCTTCTATCAGTTAACTCATCCGTTATCGCGGATGCGCCAGCAACGAACGGCGTTGCTGAGTTACTGGACGTAATGAAACCCGAAAGGTCTCTTTTCTCGTCCGACAGAATAATAGTAGTAGGGATTACAGCTTTTGCTGGCTCTTGTGGTTGATATATCGCCAAAAAGGGAAAAAAGCAGCGGAATTAGGAGGAGTCTGTAACCAATAAAACAGGGCCAGTAAAAATCACAGGCCCTGCTTCCAATGCCGATTAGTGCTCGCGCGTTTTGCGGAATCGCACGTCAGGATAGCGTTCCTGAGTGATGTTGAGGTTCACCATGGTCGGCGCGATATACGTGAGGTTATCACCGCCATCGAGCGCCAGGTTCACTTCATTTTTACGTTGGAAATCGTCGAATTTCTTCGCGTCATCACACTCAACCCAGCGAGCAGTTGAGACGTTGATGGCTTCGTAAATCGCCTCAACGTTGTATTCGCTTTTCAGGCGCGCCACCACCACTTCGAACTGCAGCACACCGACCGCGCCCACGATCAGATCGTTGTTATGCACCGGACGAAACACCTGCACCGCGCCCTCTTCCGACAGCTGAACCAGCCCTTTCAGCAGCTGTTTCTGCTTCAGCGGATCGCGCAGACGGATACGACGGAACAGCTCTGGCGCGAAGTTCGGAATGCCGGTGAACTTCATGTTTTCACCCTGCGTAAAGGTGTCGCCGATCTGAATGGTGCCGTGGTTGTGCAGACCAATGATGTCGCCCGGATAGGCTTCTTCCACGTGCGAACGGTCACCGGCCATAAAGGTCAGCGCATCGGAGATCACCACGTCTTTACCGGTGCGCACCTGACGCAGCTTCATGCCTTTTTCGTACTTGCCGGATACCACACGCATAAAGGCGACGCGGTCGCGGTGTTTCGGGTCCATGTTTGCCTGGATCTTAAACACGAAGCCGCTGAATTTCTCTTCTTTCGCTTCCACAAGACGCGTGTCGGTGTTGCGTGGCATTGGGCGCGGCGCCCATGAAACCAGGCCATCCAGCATATGATCAACGCCGAAGTTACCCAGCGCGGTGCCGAAGAATACCGGCGTGATTTCGCCGCTCAGGAACAATTCCTGATCGAACTCGTGCGACGCGCCCTGCACCAGCTCCAGCTCATCGCGTAGCTGCTGTGCCAGATCTTCGCCTACCGCCGCATCCAGTTCTGGATTCGCCAGACCTTTAACAATGCGCACTTCCTGAATGGTGTGGCCTTTACCGGTTTGATACAGGTAGGTTTCGTCGTTGTAGAGGTGATAAACCCCTTTGAACAACTTGCCACAGCCAATTGGCCAGGTAATGGGCGCGCAAGCGATCTTCAGCTCGCTCTCCACTTCATCCAGCAGCTCCATCGGATCGCGGATGTCACGGTCAAGTTTGTTCATAAAGGTGATGATTGGCGTGTCACGCAGGCGCGTCACTTCCATCAGCTTACGGGTACGATCTTCAACCCCTTTCGCGGCGTCGATCACCATCAAGCAGCAGTCCACCGCCGTCAGCGTACGGTAAGTATCTTCGGAGAAATCTTCGTGTCCTGGGGTATCCAGCAGGTTCACGAGGCTGTCGCGATACGGGAACTGCATCACCGAGGTGGTGATGGAGATACCACGTTGTTTCTCCATCTCCATCCAGTCCGATTTCGCGTGCTGGTTGGAGCCGCGGCCTTTGACGGTACCGGCGGTTTGAATCGCCTGTCCGAACAGCAGCACTTTTTCGGTAATTGTGGTTTTACCGGCATCCGGATGCGAGATGATCGCAAAAGTACGGCGGCGCGCCACTTCTTCTAAAAAGGGAGCATTAGACATTGAGTGAATTCTTCTTCAAGGGCAACACGCGGGCGGCGCGCTGCGAATAAATCGTTTCGGGGTCATTCCGCAGGATAACGCGGCCAATGGCGACGCAGTGGCGTCAGTTCACAGCAAGAGGTGTGCGATCTACATTGGCGGCAGTTCCGATTATCCCGGCAGCATTAAGGCGGCATAGCATACAATATTTCGCAGAAAGGGGGAATCGGTGCCCTTCATGGCCCTCACCCTGGCCCTCTCCCAGAGGGACAGGGAATAAATAGGCAAACCCGCATGGACAGTTCCCTCTCCCTCTGGGAGAGGGCTAGGGTGAGGGAAACCCTCTAATCACCCCAACACCCGCACCACCGCCGCCTTAAAGATCTTCACGCCAATCTCCAGCGAGCTGAGCTCAAAGCGCATCTCGGGATGATGCAGGCCCGGCACCAGATTGGTTCCCAGTCCCCAGAAACCGGCTTTCACCTGCGGATTTTTCACCGGGTAATAGAAGAAATCTTCGCTGCCCGGCGTGGTTTTGGTATCCAGCAAACCGTCTTCACCCAGCACATCGACAATCGCCGCACGAATCACCGCCGTGGCTTCTTCATGAATTTCTGCTGCCGGCATCTCCTTCAGCACCGCCACGTCCGCCGTGGCACCCAACGCCGCGACGCTGTGCTGAATCGCCAGCGTGACTTTCTCTTTCAGCACCTCCATTGGCGCGTTTTCCTGCGAACGCAAATCCCACACCACGCGCGCCTCATCCGGCACCGAGTTGGTCACGCCCGCATCGCACAGAAAACGCGTGGCTTTCACGCTCCAGGTCAAACCCGGCGGCAGATGGATGGCGTTGACGGCCTGCACCGCTTGCACCGCCGCATCCAGCGCGTTAACGCCCAAATGCGGACGCGCTGCATGCGCCGGCGCGCCCTTGATGGTGGCTTCCAGCGTGCTGCAGGCGGAGTAAATCACCGCTGGCGTCGCCTGCCCCACATGGCACTCTTCCAGCGGACGCACATGGAAGCCGAGAATCATCTCCACATCCTCCAGCGCGCCGCCCTCAATCATCGCCAGCGCACCGGCACCGAGTTCTTCCGCTGGCTGGAACAGCAGCTTCAGCCGCCCTTTCTTGATCGCACCCTCTTTCAACAGCTCTTGCGCCGCCGTCAGCACCACCGACGAATGGCCGTCGTGGCCGCAGGTGTGACGCGCACACGCCACGCCGTCAATGATATGACCGAGCGCATCCATATCCGCACGCAGGGCCAGCACCGGACCGGGCACGCCGCTGTCGATTTCCGCCACCATGCCAGTGGTATTATTGATGCCGCGCGTCACCTTAATTCCGGCGCTTTCCAGCTGATCGGCAATATAAGCAGAGGTTTTGAATTCCTGAAAACCCAGCTCGGGGATTTCATGCAGAAAATGGTAATGCTCTAAGACGTTCGACACCGCTAAGCTCCTGACAAGTAAAGGCAAGCCTCAGCATCGCCCGATGCGAAGCTATAATCAATCCAGCGTGAATGAAAATTAGTCAAAAGTGAGAACTCTTCGCATTCAACATGTGGAATAATTCCATTTACAATCAATAAGATAAATTCAATTTTTTTAAGGAAAGTCCTTCACAAAAAAGTATAGATTGATGCATAATTCGCCGTACTTCACCTGACAAATTAAAAAGGACTCAGCCATGTTAACTGCTGAAATGACCTCGCGTTTGAACGACCAACTGAATCTCGAATTCTTCTCTGCCAACCTCTATCTGCAGATGAGCGCCTGGTGCAGCGATAAAGGCTATGAAGGCGCCTCTTCATTCCTGAAAATGCACTCTCGCGAAGAGATGCAGCACATGCAGAAGCTGTTTGATTATGTCAGCGATGCCGGTGCACTGCCGGTGCTGGGCAGCATTGCGGCTCCGGCCATTAGCTGGACGTCACTGAACGACGTGCTGGAAGAAGCGCTGAAGCATGAGCAGTTGATCACCAAAAAAATCAACGAGCTGGTGCACACCGCATTAACCACGCAGGACTACTCGACCTTCAACTTCCTGCAGTGGTACGTTGCCGAGCAGCATGAAGAAGAGAAGCTGTTTAAAACCGTGCTGGATAAACTGGCGATGGTGGGTAATAAAGGCGAAGGCCTGTTCCTGGTGGACAAAGATCTCGGCCACATGTCTGTCGACGGCCACAGCGCATAATAATAAAGATGACACACAGCAAAACAGAGAACGCCCGACATGTCGGGCGTTTTTTTATGCCTATTCCAACTCTTTCAACCGCAATTCCGATGGCTGCGGACGGCCAAAGAAATACCCCTGGAACAGCGTACAACCCTCTTCACGCAGTTTGGCGTATTGCTCGCCGCTCTCCACGCCTTCGGCGGTGATCTGAATATCGAGGCTGCGGCTCATGCCAGTAATGGCGCGGATGATCGCCAGCGCCTCGCGGCTGTCGCCCATATCGTTGATGAACGACTTGTCGATTTTGATCTTGTCGAACGGGAACGATCGCAGATAGCTCAGCGATGAGTAGCCGGTGCCGAAATCATCCAGCGCAATCTGCACGCCAAGCGTTTTCAAACTCTGCAGCGTACGGATATTACCGAGCGTATCGTCCAGCAGCACCGATTCGGTGATCTCCACTTCCAGCCGATGCGGTGCCAGTCCTGATTCACGCAGCGCGCCCTCCACCACGGACACCAGCGAGCTGTTCTTAAATTGCAGTGGCGACAGGTTTACCGACACCGATTGTTCGGTATTCCAGCTTTGCGCTTCGCGGCAGGCTTCATACAACGCGTAAGCACCCAGCATATGAATCAAGCCGGTCTCTTCGGCGATCGGGATGAAATCGTTCGGCATAATCAGCCCTTTAATCGGGTGATGCCAGCGCATCAGCGCTTCATAGCCGATGATGCCCTTCTCGTCGGTGATCGGTTGATAATAGAGTTTGAGCTGACGGCCGGAGATCGCCTCGCGCAGATCGTTCTCAATCACGCGACGACTACGCGCCTGATCGTCCATTTCTATGGTGAAGTGTTCGAAGCGATTGCGGCCATTACGTTTTGCTTCGTACAGCGCCATATCGGCGCAGCGCAACATATGTTCCGGCGTGTTGGTGGCTTGCGAGGTGAGCGCGATGCCGACGCTCAAACCCACCGACAGGTTATGTCCTTCAACGTTAATGGGCGGACGGATTCCCTCGATCAGCCGCTGCGCCACCACCGCCGCTTCATCAGCAGAACGGACATTGGGCAGCACGATGGCAAACTCGTCGCCGCCAATACGCGCCAGCGTATCGTGATCGCGCAGCGCGCTGCGCAGGCGTTTCGCCACCACGCGCAACAGGTCATCACCAATCTGGTGGCCGAGCGCATCGTTAACGTTTTTGAAGTTATCGAGATCGAGACACAGCGTGGCACTAACCTGATTATTTTGATTATCCACGCGCAGCGCTTCACTCAGTTTCTGGCGGAACAGCACGCGGTTCGGCAGGCTAGTGAGATTATCGTGATGCGCCATATGACGGATGCGCGCATCGGCTTCGCGCTGGTCGGTCACGTCTTCGACAATCAGCATCACGTAGTTCTGACGCATATCTTTGCCGCTGATGGTGGTGGCACGCGTATGCAGAATACGCTCGCCGCCCGCCGTCAGCAGCAGCTGTTCGCGCGAGTGAATGCCCTCGCTGCGCAGCGCCACATCCGCCAGGCTATTAAAGTAATCGCCCAGCTCCGCCGACATACATTCGTGCGGGCGTTTATGCATGATCAGCGCTTTGTTGACGCCAAACAGCTGCTCGGCTTTGTCGTTCACCATCAGGATTTCACGGCTGATGGCATCTTCCACAATCACGCACGAAGGGATATTGCTGATGATGGTGTCGAGGAAGCCCGACAGCTCCGACATTTTGGCACTCTGCGACTGCGCCAGATCCCGCGCGCGCAGCAGCTGCTGCTCGTTTTCACGGCGTTCGGTGATATCGCGGGTAATTTTGGCGAAACCGATCAGTTTGCCGGTCTCATCCCGGATTGCCTCAATGACAACGTGCGCCCAAAACGCCGATCCATCTTTACGGTAGCGCCAGCCTTCATCTTCGTAACGGCCGGTTTTCAAGGCGATGCCAAGGTTGGCTTCCGGCGTGTTGGCATTACGTTCCGCTGAACTGTAAAACACCGAAAAGTGCTGACCGACAATTTCGTCAGCCAGATAACCTTTGGCGCGCTGCGCCCCATTGTTCCAGTTCACTACGCGGCCCTGCACATCCAGCATATAGATGGCGTAATCGCGCACGCCTTCCACCAGCAGGCGGAAATTCTTCTCCTGCTCGTGCTGTTTACGCAGCAGCGCCTGCTGTTCGGTGCAGTCACGGGTAATTTTGGCGTAACCGATCAGTTTGCCCGCATCATCGCGGATCGCGTCAATGATGACATGCGCCCAAAACGCGCTGCCATCCTTGCGGTAACGGTAGCCTTCGTCTTCGAAACGACCGGTTTTAAAGGCGGTGGTGAGGTTTTTTTCCGGGATATGGTTGAGTCGATCCTGCGCGCTGTAGAAGCGTGAAAAGTGCTGTCCAACGATCTCTTCGGCCACGTAGCCCTTCGCGCGCTGTGCGCCCACATTCCAATTTTCAACGTTGCCGTCCAGATCGAGCATGTAGATAGCGTAATCGCTGACGCCTTCCACCAGCATGCGGAAACGCTGTTCCTGCTCACGCTGTTTACGCTGCTGCTCCTGCTGCTCGGTGCAGTCGCGGGTGATTTTCGCAAAACCCAGCAGCTCACCAAACTCATCGCGGATAGCGTCGATCACCACATGCGCCCAAAACGCGCTGCCATCTTTACGATAGCGCCAACCTTCGGTTTCGAAGCGTCCGGTGGCCGTCGCTGTCGCCAGCCCACGCTGCGGCGCGCCGTTTTTACGATCCTCTTCGCTGTAAAATAGCGCAAAATTCTTCCCCACGATTTCATCGGGGGTATAGCCTTTGGCACGCTGCGCGCCGGCGTTCCAGTTCGCCACGGTGCCATCGGGTTTGAGCATGTAAATGGCGTAATCCACCACGCTCTGTACCAAAAGTCGGTACATGACGTCAGAGTTATTATTCATTGTTATTCGCCTATTGCTGGCCTGGTATCGTCAAGTTGATTAAGAAAATTCTTAATTATCATGCAGACTTAAGCGCAAATACGCAGCGCTGACAAGCGCTATTCATCCGCAGACAAATGTTGGTAGGTCAGTTATCGGCAGTGGCGAGAAAATGTTCAGCGGGATACTTTATAAATCATGATGCGTTGACGGCAGGCTGGCGTTACGTTTGCCACGGCAAAGTGCCGTGCGGCAGGCGCCGGGTCAGACATGTGGCCAACGCCATTAATAAACACACCACCACAATCATCAGGCAACCGACCGCCGCCGCCAGCGAAGCGGAACCGCCTTCATCGAGAAACACAATGGTCGGCCCGATGGTTTGCGTTTGCGAGGTGACCAGCAGCACCGAAACCTGGATTTCATTCAGCGCGGTGAGAAACACCAGCACGCTGCCTGCCAGCGCGGAGGGTGCCGCCAGCGGCAACAAGATGTCGCGCATGCGGCGCAGAAAACCGGCGCCGCACAAGCGTGCGGCTTCATCCAGTGCCGGTTCCAGCTGGGCAAATCCGGCCAGCGTGGGGCGCAACACCAGCGCGAGGAAGTTCGCCAGATAGGCGGCGAGAATGATCCACACCGTGCCATACAGCGAAATATTGACGATCGGCAGCGGGCGCAGGAAGAACAACATCGCCGCCACGCCGGTGACAATGCCTGGCAGCGCATAGGTCAGTTCACTCGCCAGCCACAAACCGCGCACCAGTTTGGTACGCCGCCAGTTGAGGAAATAGGCAAGAAACAGCGCGCAAACCGTCAAAATCAGCGCCGTCAGCGTGGTTAATCCGAGGCTGGTGAGAAACGCGTGCCGCACCGCCGGATAGCCCCACAACGCGGCGTGGAAGTTCTCCAGCGTCAGCGTTTGCCAGCTGAGCGCCTGACCAAAACCGCTGGTGAGCGCGGTGATTAGCAGCGCGCTGAGCGGTAACAGCAAGGTCAGCGCCATCCACAGCCAGGCAACGCCTTCAATCGCCACTCGCCCGCGCCCCAGCGATTGCTGCCATAAACGTGGCGCACCGTTGACGCGCACATCATGGCGTCCGCCCAGCCAGGCGCTGGCCGCCATGCCCGCTAACGTGATCACCGCAATCAATAACGCATACACCGCCGTGTTCGGCAGCGCGCCTGGGCCAATACCATTCAGCTGCTGATACACCAGCGTGATCAGCGTGGGCACGCGCGCCGGGATCCCCAGCATCGCCTGAATGCCGAAGTTGCCCGCCGCCGCGACAAAGGTCAGCGCGGCTCCGGCAAAAATCGCCGGGCGCGCCAGCGGCAGCACAATGGTGAACAGGATGCGCGCGCGAGACGCCCCGCTGGCCTGCGCCGCTTCCACCAAATCAGCAGGCAAACGGCGCAAACCGGCGCGCACGGTGAGAAACACTAAAGGCGCATTGTGCGTGCCGAGCAGCAGCACAATGCCGGTTAAGGAGTAAAGCGGCTGCTCGCCGGGGGCAAACCATGGCAATCCAAGCGTGGCGAACAGCAGCGCCAGCGGACTGCCTGGTGCCAGCGCCTGCAGCCAGGCCAGCGCAGTCACCTGCGGCGGAATCATCAGCGGCAGGATAAACGCAAACACCCAGGCGGTTTTAGCACGCAGATCGCTGAGCGCCACCAGCCATGCGGCGGCGGTGCCGAGCACCACGGAAATCAGGGTAGAACTGAGCGCGATGAGCAAGGTATTGCCGCTGGCGATCAACACGCGATCGCTCGCCAGCAGGCGCGTTAAGCGCGCGATATCCGGTACGCCGTTGGGCGCGATGGCGGTCCACACCAGCCGCATCAGCGGAGCGACCGACAGCAAACCAATCAGCAGCACCATCAGCGCCAGAATCAACCGCTCGCTGTTAACGCGCGGCGCTTTGCGCGCCGCACTGCGCCATTCGTTGCTCAACACGCTCATGCTTAGCCACCGAACAGTGCGGTGAACTGATCGCGCACTGCCGCATCTTCTTTAATCGCTTTCGCCACGTCCGGCGACAGCAGCTTAATTTTGTTGATCGGCGTGAAACCTTCCGGTGCTGAGACACGATCGTCCACCGGACGGTTGCCCTGCTCGACCACCAGCTTCTGGCCTTGCTCTGACAGCATAAAGTTGACGAAGGCTTTGGCGGCCGGCAAGTTGTGCGCGGTTTTCATAATGGCAACCGGTTCAGTGACGTAGGAAACGCCCTCTTTCGGATAGACCAGATCCACCGGCGAACCCTTTTTCTTCGCCAGAATCACGTCAGCGTCGGTGATGATGCCGTACTTATCCAACCCGCTGGCGACCGCTTTTAGCGCCGGGCCGTTGCCGCCCTGCGGCGCTACGCCGATGGCCGCCAGCTTCTTATAGAAGCTCCAGCCAATCGACGGCGTATTGATATCGGTGTGCAGCTTGTAGAGCGCCGCGCCGGAGTAGAGCGGGCTTGGCACCGCAATCTGCCCTTTATTGGCATCAACCGCCAGCGCGTTCCAGCTATCAATCGGCTGCGCGTGCTGGGTGTTGTAAGCAATCACCGTGGCGATGATTTTGGTGCCGAAGAAGGTTTTGTCTTTTTCGTAGAACGACGGATTGATGTGGCTGAGCGGCGCATCACTGTAGCTATAAAGATGGTTTTCGTTTTTCAGCGCGCCAAGGTTGATGGCATCGGCAATCAGTAACACATCCGGCTTGGCTTCACCGCTCATCATTTCGGTGCGCAGCACGTTCATTAACTGCGTGGTGCCGTTGCGCGTCCATTCGACCTGCACATTGGGATAGGCGGCTTTAAAGGCATCCATGGTTTGCTGGGCAATTTCCGGTGCCTGCGAGGTATAAACCACCAATCTTCCCGCCGGTGCCTCATCGGCAAGGCTGGCGGCAGAAACGAATAATCCACTGGCTAACATCAACACGTTGAACGACGTACGCATAGCATTTCCCTGAAGGGTTAAGAAGTTAAGAAGGAAGAATCCAGCCGTCGCGCAGTGCCACACCGACAGTGGCATCGACAGCGGGTAAAGGTTGATCGGCCAGCAGCAGCGTGATGCTGCACTCGGGCGCATCCAGCGGCGTGACATTCAGTTGATGGTGGCCGCCGCGATAAATCACCCGCTGCACGCGCGCGGCAAACTGCGGTTCGCCCGGCGCGGCTAACTGGAAATCGACGGCATGAAAGCTGGCTTGCGCCTGTGGCTGCGGGCGCTGATCCCGCGCGCAGCGTAACGGCACGCGCAGGCCGCACAGCGTGGCAAAGGCGCGGCCATCGCCGAGTGGTTCGATATCGCTGATCGGCAGTACTTTGCCGTCATCAATAAAGCGCGCGACCATCGCATTCGCCGGTTCGCGCCACAGCGTTTGCGGCGTGGCGAACTGCATCACGCGGCCAGCATCCATCACCACGATGCGATCGGCCAGCGCCATCGCTTCATGCTGATCGTGGGTGATGTAGAGCAAGGTGGCGCGGCTGTGATGATGGAAGCGGCGGAACTCCTCTTCCATGGTGGCGCGCAGGTGGACATCAAGGTTGGCGAGCGGTTCATCCAGCAAAACCAGCGTTGGCTGCGCCACTAAACAACGCGCCAGCGCCACACGCTGACGCTGGCCGCCAGAGAGATCGGCAGGACGACGTGCGGCGAACGCCTCTAATCCCACCAGTTCCAGTGCCTGCTGTGTGCGGCGCTCACGCTCTGCACGCGCGATACCGTTAACTTTCAAGCTGTAGGCGACATTCTCCGTCACCGTCATATGCGGCCACAGCGCGTAGCTCTGGAACACCACGCCAAGCTGACGATCTTCCGGCGGCAGATGCACGCCCGGCGCGGCGAAGCAGCGATCGCCAACGTGAATTTCTCCGCCATCGGCGGTTTCAAATCCGGCCAGCAGGCGCAGCAAAGTGGTTTTGCCGCAGCCCGACGGACCTAATACGGCGATGAATTCTCCCTGCGCAATCTGCAGCGAGATGTCTTGCAATATCGGCTGCGCCGCAAAGGATTTGCGCAGCCCGCGCAGTGTGATTGATGCCATGTTTCTGACCTTTCGCTAATAGTCCGGCTAAGACCCTACGACACTGTGATGACGATTCCATGACATTGGGCCAGGTCGCCATAAATGGCGCCCCTACAAATGCTCGGGTGCCGTCGTAGGGTCGCCATTTATGGCGACCAATTCACAGGTGCATGCCGATATACCGCTCATAACGCGCAGGCTTCACCCGCGTCAGATCCACCAGCACCAAACCATCGATACAATTATTGAAATCTGGATCGCTGCCGAAATCGATAAACTGCACGCCGCCCGGCTCGCACACCTCGGAATATTGCTTGTACAGCGTCGGAATCGCGGTGCCGAGATTCGCCAGCAGATGCTTCAAGCGGCGTAAATCTTCGCTGTAGTTATCGCCGGTGAACTGCGCCAGCACTTCCGGCAGCGAGGCCGGATAAGGGCGGCGTGAGGTCGCCAGCGGCAGTTCGGTAGGAAAATACAGGCGATAGAACGCCACCAGCAGATCGCGCGCCGCCAATGGCATGCCGCCCGAGATCGATACCGGGCCAAACAGATAGCGGGTGTCCGGATACCTGGCGATGTAGGCACCAATGCCCATCCACAAATAATCGAGGCCGCGTTTACCCCAATAGGCGGGCTGAATAAAACTGCGGCCCAGCTCCAGACCCTGATTGATGATCGGCAACATGCGCTCGTCGTAGTGGAACAGGCTATCGCTGTAGATGCCTTCCAGCCCGCGGCGCTCCAGCTGCTCAGCGCCGGGAATAAAGCGATAGGCACCGACGATCTCCAGCGCATCGTCATCCCACAGAATCAGGTGATAGTAATCGTCATCGTATTTGTCGAGATCGCGACGTCGCCCGCTGCCCTCGCCCACAGCGCGGAACGCCACTTCGCGTAAACGTCCAAGCTCACGCAGCAACGGCACCCAGCTGGCGCCGTTGCGTCGCCACAGGTAGATCTGCTTGCCATCCGGCAGCGTGCCGAGTCGCTCGCTTTCCATCAGCGCTTTTTTCAGCTCGGCGCGATCTTCCGGACGCGCAATCGCCGCTTCGGTCTGAAATAGGCCGCGCCGCCCTTGTCCAATGCGATAAAGATGTTTGCGCAGCCGCTTCGCCAGCTCTTTGCCCGGCGTGTGGCCATCATGCCAGTTGGCAAAGGGGATCTGCTCGCCGATGTGCAGCTTGATGCGCGTACCGCGCTGGCGAAACATTTCGCGTACCAGCATTAATAACGCCAGCGGCGAGGCTATTTTAGCGGCGGCGTAGAACGCCAGGCTGTTGCGCCCCACTACATGCACCGGCACGATCGGCGCGCGAGCGCGGGCGGCGAGGCGTAAGAAGCTGTGGTGCCAGTGACGATCGCGTACGCCACGGCTGGAAAGGCGCGACACTTCGCCCGCCGGGAAGATGATCAGCACGCCCTGATTATCGAGATGCTGCTGCATATGTGTCAGCTGTTCGCGGCTGGTGCGGTTGCCCATGTTATCCACCGGCAGCATCATGTTGCTGATCGGCTCCAGCATCATCAACATCCGGTTAGCGACAATTTTCACATCGCGCCGCACCTGCGAAACCGCCGCCAGCAGCGCCAGGCCATCCAGCGCACCAAGCGGATGATTAGCAACAATCACTGCCGGCCCGCGCGTTGGGATCTGCTCCAAATCGCGTTCGCTCAGTTCACAACGCACATCCAGGTGCTCCAGCACTTGCTCCACCATATCCACGCCTTTGAGATGGCGATAGCGGGCGGCAAATGCCTGGAACTCATGTTCACGAACCGCCCATTTCAGGACGCTTTTTTGCCAGTTCGCCGGTTGATGGCCAGGCCAGTAAGTATCGAGAAGCTGATCAACTGAAAACATCATTCACCTTTTTATGCGCAGCGGTTTATCGCCTCGACGTTAAAACGGCTTGTTTTCAGATTTATGACTGCTCTACAGCCAGAGCGTAAAAAGCAGCAGCCTGCTTTGTTCTAACGCATAAAAAACAGCAACTCACCTTAAAATCCTAAATTCAAGACATGGCTTAAAGCTTATTCTTAAGCAGCGTGAATTAATCTGGTCACACCACTATTTAGTGTTTAGTCATTGGTGTTTTAACTTTGCATTTATTTTTTATTTTCTCCTTTGGACTACACATATGATTCACTCAGTTTTTATTGTGGACGATCACCCATTAATCTGTACGGGTATCCAGGCGCTGTTACAGTCATTTAACTACACCATTGTCGGAATAGCCGAAAAAGGCGATCTTTTGATTACTCAGCTTCATCAGTCACGCCCGGATGTCCTTTTACTCGATCTCACCATGCCAGGCCGCGCGGGAATTCCGCTAATTGCAGATATTAAGCGCGCCATGCCAGAGCAAAAAATCATTGTCTTTTCTGCTTCAGAAAGCCTTTTTTATCAACGCTGTTGCCTGCAACTGGGTGTGGAAGGATATGTTTACAAGCGCGGAGAGTTAGAGATGCTTCTTAGCGCAATTAAAGAGGTTGAGCGCGGAAACCGCTTTTATCCTGTCACGCATACGGCTGCAGACATGAATGAGTTCATTGAAAGTGAAAAATTGATGAGCCTCACACGCCGGGAATTGATGGTATTAGTTAAGCTCGCATCAGGAATGAGTAATAAAGAGATTGCCTCCCAATTGCAGCTGAGCAGTAAAACTGTGAGTACTTATAAAATAAAAATCTTGCACAAGCTTGGATTGAAAGGGATAAGCGGGATTAATATGACAGCGAAGATCAACGAACTGGTGTAATCGATCGGTGCTCTTTTGAACCCTGCCACTTAAGTTTTTTCACAGCGTGTCGCCTATGCTTTTCATGCCACTCAGGAGACACGAAATGATTATTTACACCTATTGGGTTGACCTGCCAGGGAAAACCAAGCCGGCCTATCTTAATTTATGTATGAAGAGTTGGAAAAACAACATCCCCAACCTGGAAATAAAAATCATTAATCATAAAAATATCTATGATTTCATACCTAAAAAGATACTGCCGCCGGTTTTCTTCCAGTTCTCTTTAGCAATGCAATCAGACATGGTTTCAGCATGGGTATTAACCATGTTAGGCGGTGTTTTTATTGATGCCGACACCATAATCACAAAAAACATCAGTGATATGAATTTTCTCAAAGGGGATAAACTGTATACTTTTGGCTATCCAGCATCGCGAGGCATTCATCTTGCCGTGTTATCTGCTAATAAAAGAAACAAACTGACTGCCGCGTGGTTCATGGGGATCATCGCGCGTCTTAATAACATTAGCGGCGAAATTTCATGGAACTATGTCGGCAACGGCATTTTAGATCCCCTGATCAAAAGTGGTGAGTATGATGATTACCTTCATATTCTGGATGCTGTTGAAGAGGGAAATATTTTAGAGGCCAGGCAACCTGAGAAAGAGCCATGGGAACGCTATTTTTCATACTATTTCATGCCAAAATCGCAGAAGGATTTTTCCAGCGAACTGGCAAAGTGTAAATGTGGCATTATTTCACTGCATAATTCATGGACACCAGAAGTCTTTAAAGATTTCTCTGAAGAGAAAATTACAAGCATGAAAAATGATTACTTGCTTCCTTATATTCTGATGGAAGCGAATAGCTAGATATAACGTAATAATATCCAGCTTCGCTTTCATAACGCTCAGCTTATAGCTTCAACGGCGGCAGTTGCGAAAAAACGCTCAGCAGCCCTTTACTCCACAGCTGACGAATTTGTGAAAAATAGGGATGGTGCTCGGTGATGTGATATTGCTCGCTGTCGCTGAAACTGTCAGTACGGTAGACCATCACATCCAGCGGTAAACCCACTGAAATATTACTCGCCAGCGTCGAATCCATCGAAATCAGCGCACACTGCATCGCCTGACTCAGCGGCGTTTCATAGCGCAGCACGCGGTCAATAATGGGTTTGCCATACTTACTCTCACCAATCTGAAAATAAGGCGTATCGACGCTGGCTTCGATGAAGTTGCCCTGCGGATAGATCTGGAATAGACGCGGCTCCTCACCACGAATCTGCCCGCCCAGCAGCAGCGTGCCGCCAAACTCCTCGCCATCGCGCTTGATCACCTCGCGCAGCGTTTCGCCCACCATCAGCGCAATGTCATACAGCGATCGCCCATTGAGCAAATTCGGTTGATCGCTATCGCCGTTGTTGCGTCGCAGCAGGCTCAGCACGCTCTGCGTGGTGGCCAGATTGCCGGCGCTTTGCAGCACCAACGTGCGTTCATCATCGACCTGAAATACATGCAATTTACGGAACGAGGAAATATGATCGACGCCCGCATTGGTGCGTGAATCGGATACAAAAATCATCCCTGACGATAAACGCATTGCCACACAATAAGTCATAGTCACGCCTGTTCTGATTACTGCTGCGCATGCACCTGAAGCACCGCAGCCACCGCCAGCATATCTTCACCGCCGCCGCCCAGCCGCATACCGCGCACCGGACACGCATCGAGATAATCCACACCGACCGCCAGACGTAAATGCTGGCGCGTGCTGCGAGTATTATTGGTGATATCAAAGCTGTGCCAACTGCCATCCAGCCAGGCTTCAACCCAGGCGTGAGTGGCGACGTGCTCAACGTTTTCAGTATAGAGATAGCCGCTCACATAGCGCGCCGGAATCCCCAGACTACGACAGCAGGCGAGAAACACGTGACTGTGATCCTGGCAAACGCCGCTGCCGGCGGCAAATACTTTCGTGGCGGCATCAGTAACCAACGTGCTGCCCGGACGATACGGCATCTTCAGCAGCAGTTCATCCATGAGTTTTTCCAGGCTGGCCAGCGGTTTTTCCGGTCGCCAGTAGCGCTTGGCGAACTCACGGATCTCACCGTCCGGCTGCGTCAGCGGCGATGAGCGCAGAAACACCAACGGCGACAATAATGATTCCGGATCGGGCGCCCATTCGCCATCATCAAGGATCTCCACCACGCCACGCGCGGCGATATCCAGCTGCTGATGCGGCGTATCCAGCGTCAGCACATGCATCACATTGCCGTACGCATCCTGCGTGCAGGTGGCTTCACACGGCAGCTCGAGCTCCCACGAGATTATCTGCTGATGCACCGAATTTTGCGGCGTCAGGCGCAGATATTGGGTGCTGAGTGTCACCTGATGCTCGTAGGCGTAACGGGTTTTATGCTCGATGTTCAGTCTCATTTCGCCTCCAGATAGGTGTGATTGATGCTGTCGGCCAGCGCATTCAGGCGCGTCAGGAATGCATTGAGCCAGTGATACAAGCCTTCCTGAGTCAGGCTTTCCCAGGTACTGAAGCGCATTTCGGCCAGCAGCACGGTGATCAAATAGCGCGGGCGATCTTCGCCGCTGCTGCCGATGTTCTCTAACTGTGTGGCGATCTCATCAATACAGGAGTGCAGCGATCGCGGACTTTCACTGCGCAGGATCAGCATCTCATTGACCAGATCGGGCAACAGCTGCTGCTTGAAGATGGCGTTGTAAGCTTCACGCGCTGAAACCGCGCGCAGCAAGGTGTCGAGGCAATAATATTCGCGTACCGAATCCGACTGCTGCTCCAGCAATTGCTGATTCACACTCAGCAAACGCGCAGTGCCGTCGCTGCGCTCCATCAGCGTGCCAATGCGGATAAAACTCATCGCATCGCCGCGCAGCAAGGTGCCGAACATCGCGCCACGAAACAGGTGCGAACGCTCTTTCACCCAATCGAAAAAGGTGTCGGCGTTAGCGCTGGTAATACCGCGTCGCCGCGTGTTACGCATCTCAATCCACGTCGAGTTGATGCTCTCCCACACTTCCGACGACAAGCTGCCGCGCACCGCATGCGCGTTGTTCCACGCCTCCTGCCAGCAGCTGAAGATGCTGCACGGATTGCGGTCATCGAGGGCGAAGAAGTTGAACAACTGCGGCATGGTGCAGCGGCCATTCAGGGTTTCAAACAGTTCACGTGTGCCGGTGAGATTGAGCGGCAGCAGCAGCTCATCGCCCTGGCTGCCGCGCACCGGCATTAATGACAAACGGTTGGTCACGTCCAACACGCGTGCGAGTTGTTCTGCGCGTTCGAGATAGCGCGCCATCCAATAAAGGCCACTGGCCGTGCGGCTTAGCATGATGCGTCATCCTCCAGAACCCACGTGTCCTTGGTGCCGCCGCCCTGCGACGAATTCACCACCAGCGAACCTTCGTTCAGCGCCACGCGGGTTAAGCCGCCGGGCACCAGACGAATATCCGCGCCGCACAGCGCAAACGGACGCAGATCGATATGGCGTGGCGCGAGGCCGTTGTCGATAAAGGTCGGGCACGTCGAGAGCGACAGCGTGTCCTGCGCGATGTAGTTTTCCGGCCGCGCTTTGAGGCGATCGCGGAAATCACTCAGCTCCTGCTGGCTCGCCACCGGTCCAATCAACATGCCGTAACCGCCCGCGCCGTGTACCTCTTTCACCACCATTTTCGCCAGATTAGCCAGCACATAGGTAAGATCCTGCGGTTTGCGGCATTGCCAGGTTGGGACGTTATTGAGGATCGGATCTTCATCGAGGTAGAAGCGGATCATGTCCGGCACATACGGGTAGATCGATTTGTCATCGGCGACGCCGGTGCCGATCGCGTTCGCCAGCACCACATTGCCAGATCGATATACCGATAATAACCCCGGCACGCCGAGCATAGAATCCGGGCGGAATGCCAGTGGATCGAGGAAGGCATCATCCACGCGACGATAGATCACATCGACTTTGCAGGGCCCGGCGGTGGTACGCATCATCACTGCGCCATCTTTCACAAACAGATCGGCGCTCTCCACCAGCTCAACGCCCATCTGCTGCGCAAGGAAGCTGTGTTCAAAATAGGCGCTGTTAAAGCGGCCCGGCGTCAGCACCACCACCACTGGATCGTTGACCGGCGAGCTTTCCCGCAGGGTTTGCAGCAGATGCGAGGGATAGCGCTCAACCGGCGCGATGTGCTGCCCGGCGAACAACTCCGGATAGAGGCGCATCATCATCTTGCGGTTCTCCAGCATGTAGGAGACGCCAGACGGGGTGCGCAGATTGTCCTCCAGCACGTAATATTCGCCATCGTTATTGCGCACCATATCCACGCCGACAATATGCGCGTAGATATTGCGATGCAGATCGACGCCTTGCATACAGGGCTGATATTGATCGTTCACCAGCACCTGTTCGGCAGGCACGATGCCCGCTTTGAGGATCAGTTGCTGATGATAGATATCGTGCAGGAAGGCGTTGAGGGCTTGCACGCGCTGGCGAATGCCGCGATCGAGCATCGCCCACTCGCTGGCAGGAATGATGCGTGGCACACTGTCGAAAGGAATTAAACGTTCCGCGCCGCCATCATCACCGTAAACGTTAAAGGTGATGCCAACGCGATGGAACAGCAGTTCCGCCTCTTCACGCTTGCGCGCTACGGCATCGACGTCCGCCTGTTGTAACCATTCCCAGTATTGCTGGTAGTGAGCGCGGTGTTGGCCATCGCTCAACAACATCTCATCATAGAAGTGCGATGCTATCTGGTAGCTTTCTTTCATGATTTACCCGGCGCTTGTCTAGAGATATTTCTCTCCTGCACAAACTGTGCCAGAGGCTTGCCCCCGGCATGTCACACGCGCCGCGTCTACGGAAATGGCTGTTATGCACTTTACTGGTGCATCAGCTGCTGCGCGATTGGCAGCCAGATCTCCGTCATCGCGCCTTCGCCACCGGTAAAGGGATCGCGGTGCGGCAGGGGAACATGCTGGATCGTCTCCTTCGACGCACGTAAACGCGACGGCTCATCACGCACGGTTTCCGGGGACATGCCTTCAGGATAGGCGCCAACGGTGAAAAAATCCTCTGAGGCAAAGACCTGTTTGTGGCCAACGCCTGCGGGGATCAACACCGCGTCGCCTTCGCGCAACGTCACCATGCGACCGCTGTCGCCGCCGAACAGTACTTCCGCCCAACCGGCAGCGACGCCCAGCACTTCATGGGTGTTCGGATGGTAATGCGTATACGGGAAGATCGGCGCACGCCACGCGGCAGGCCAACCGTTGCGGGTAAAGGTGGTTTCAAACCAGACGGCGCTGTCTTCGGTGGGATTTTCAGCGTCATACGGCACGATGCCAGGCCAGATGATCAACGGTAACGGGCTGTTGGGCACGCCGCCGGAGGGCAGCGACAGCATCAAATGTTGCGGATTGCTGGAGGATCCAGCAGAAAAGGTGCCGGCGGCGAAAGACATCAGTAACAGCAGGCTGGAGTGGTTGGCAGTCATACTCTTTCTCCGGTTAATCACGATGCTTAATTGTGGCTTACCAAAGCGGCATTGCAATGTGCGCCCGGCGACAAAATTCACAAAAAAGAATGATTTAGCTAACTAAAGCCAAATTTATTGGTAACATTTTTAACATCGCGTGCGGGAAATGAGTGGTCGCCATTTATGGTGACCCGGCCGCAAAGTGCAGGAATTTTAGGCGAAAAAAAACCGGTGGATTTCGCCACCGGCCGAATCAAAAAAACGATTCAAAGGCACTGACAGGTTATCGCAGGCGCTCAGCGATGGGCTTCACAACGTTCTCCCCTTCGCGGCCATAAAATTGGAATAAGGTTTCAGCAGCGGCATCGGTTAACACCAGAATTTCGATGCGACGATTGCGCGCACTCATCGGATCGTCTCGATCGCGTGGCATACGTGATGCCATGGCATTAACCTGCAATACACGCGCACTCTCTAATCCGCCACGCTCCAGCGCACGGCGCGCCGCCAGCGCGCGATCGCCAGACAGGTTCCAGTTGTTGTAGGAGGCTTGGCCGCTATATTTCGCAGCATCGGTATGACCGCTGATCATGATTTTGTTGTCGATACGGTTAAACACCGGACCGAGTTCGGTCAGCAATTTCTGGAAGAACGGGGTTAACACCGCGCTCCCACGTGGGAACATCATGCGATCCTGATCGTCCTGAATCAGAATGCGCAGCCCCTGTGGCAAGGTTTCCAGCATCAGATAATTTTGCGCGTTATAGCTGTTGATCATCCGTTGCAGCTGGCTATGTAACAGCGCCAGTTCCGCATCCGAACGCGACAGCACACTGTCTAAATCTTCCTGCGGTTGGTTGCCCGCGTTCAGGCTGATGTCATCCTGAGATGAACTGACGGTCGCAGCTTGCGTCGGCGGAGAAACCGCCATGGTTTCGCCAATGATCGCCGATGAGCCCGCGCTCTCAACATCAAAAGGATTGAAGTTGGTCCCAGTAAAAACGGAAGTGCCGTTCAATTGCGCGACGATCTCTTTACGTTCCTCTTCGCTCACCGCGCCCATAATCCACAGCACCATAAACAACGCCATCATCGCCAACGTAAAGTCGGCAAACGCCACTTTCCACGCGCCGCCATGATGCGCATGGTGCGCCTTTTTGCCGCCGCGTTTGATGATGGTAGTGTGATGCGCATTGTGTTTCATTACGCACCTTCAGTGAGCTGATTGACCCAACCATCCAGCGTGGCAAACGTCGGTTTGGTATCAAGCGGCAACATTTTACGTCCGGCATCCACCGCCAGCAGCGTTGGCTTGCCCGCCACCTGATTCACCAGCACGGTACGGATGCACTCCAGTACTGCCAGACGCTTTTTCTGGTTCTGTTCCATGGCATTCGCCAGCGGATCCAGCAGGCAGTAACAGAAGAATACGCCGAGGAAAGTACCGACCAAGGCGGCAGCCACTTTCACGCCGATCAGCGCGATCGAGCCGTCGATGGATTGCATAGTAATGATGATGCCCAGAACCGCCGCACAGATACCAAATCCCGGCATCGCTTCAGCAACACGCTGCATGGAGCGTGACGGCTTGAGCAATTCCTCTTCCACGGCGTGCAACTCAGATTCAAGGATGCCTTCCAGCTCATGTTCGTTGATCTTGCCCATCGCCATCAGACGGAAGTTGTCTGAGATAAAGGAAATGAAGCTACGATCGGCAAGGATTAGCGGGTATTTCTGGAAAATCTCACTGTTTTCAGGCACTTCAATATGCGCATCCAGGGCTTTCAGACCGCCGTCCTGCACCAGTTCCAGCAGCTCATAAAGCAGCATCAACAGCTGCTGCTGAAACTCTGCGGTGTAGATATTGCCTTTAACGGTGCCGCGCACCTGCGACCACATATCTTTCAATACGGTTTTTGAGTTACCAATCACCAACGCACCGGCGCCCGAGCCGAGGATGATCAACAGCTCACCTGGCTGCCAAAAGGCACTCAGCAAGCCGCCGGCGTGCGTATAGCCACCAATCACGCTGCCCAGTACCACAATTAATCCAATCAGTTTCTGCATGATGTTTTACTCGAAGAATTGTTTGATCTTTTCGCCGATCTTTTTGTTGATCTGGCAAACACGTGCTTCGGTCAGTTCCAGCACCTGAGCGATCTCTTTCAGGCTCATTTCATGCTGATAGTAGAGGCTCAGAATCAGCTGCTCGCGCTCGCACAGTGATGCCAGCGCGGTTTTCAGCGTACGCTGAATACCCACTTCTTCCTCCAGCGCGCGACCGCTCAATGCCTGGCCGAGCCCTAAGCCTTCACCGGCCAACAGCTCGTCAAAGCTCTCCATGGCGCTGGCCGATTCCAGCAGCAGATACTCCTGCACTTCTTCTGCGGTGAGCTTGAGGTGCAAGCGCAACTCTTCTTCGTTCGGCTCGTGACCGAGACGGCGCGTCAGTTCACGCACCGCATCATTGATTTTGTGGGTTTTCTGACGCAGACGACGTGGACGCCAGTCGTGCAGACGCAGCTGATCCAGCACCGCACCGCGCACGCGCTGCAGGGCGTAACCGGCAAAATGATCGTCCGGATGGCCGTAACGACGCAGCGATTCCAGCAACCCCATCAGGGCGATCTGCTCGAGATCTTCACGATCCATCACCGCATCGGTCTGTGCTGACAGTTGGCGCACCACACGCTTTACCAGCGGCAGCCACTGCTGCAGATAGCGGCTCTCTTCGAGCGGCGTGAGTTCAGTAACTTCATTAAAAACGCTCATGACATCTCCTCACTGGAAGACCATTTTGGAGATCATTACGTCAGAGAACGGCTGATCATTACCAAACACGCCTTCATATCGGGCCATCATCTGCATATGGATGTCATCAACGGTCATGATGCGCACCGCGTCGTATTCCATGCCGGAGAACATCGCCACCAGCACGCTTTTCATCTTCGGCAGGTTATGTTCCGTGGCTTTCAAACGTTCATCGCTGTTAGCGACGTAAGCCAAATCAAGCAGCAGGTAACGCTCTTTGCTGCCGTTGCCTTTTAGGGTGATGACCTGATTTTTAACTTCCAGGTAAAGCACCTGTTCTGGCTTCTCTTTTTTCTCAAAGAAAGAGGAGAAGCTGCGGCTTTCGCCAGTAGTGCTGGCGGGATGAAGCAGTTCAGTGCCGGCTACAACCAGCGCGGCGGTCAGCACGGAGGTGCCCATCACCATCGCAAGGCTGCGAGCGATATTTTTAGTTTTCATTAAGTTATACCGTTGTCAGTATGGAAAGATCGCGGTGACGTTGTTCTTCCGTCACTTCTGCAATGTTGTTACTCAGCACCACGTCCTGTTCGGGCTGTTGACGCGGCGCCTGGCGTTGTTCGCCCTGCTGCTGCGAAATCTGTACGTTGACCGCCACCTGATTTTGCTCGCTCAATGCACCACGCAACTCCCGGCTCACCTGTTGCAAGGCGCGATAGACGTCAGGCTGTGCTGCCTGAATCTGAACCTGCAACTTGCCGCCTTCGTAATGCAGAGAGATATCCAGCTTGCCGAGGTTGGGTGGATCGAGACGAATGGTGGCTTTCTGCGTGCGTTGTTCGACCTGCATCTGTAAGCGGTCACCCAAGGCTTCACGCAGCGCCGCCGCTTTCTCGTGCGCGGCTTCAGGCAATGCCAATGGAGCCTGCATTTTGGCCACTGGCTGCGTATTCACCTGATTGGCGGCGATCAGCTGCTGACTGTGCGCCACGACTTGCGCGGGCAACATTTTGGCCAGTGGCTCATCCGGTGACGCCTGCATCATTGCCAGAACCTGCTTGCTGGCATCACGCGCATCCTGTGGCGTACGCAGCTTGAATGGCTGCAGTTGTTCGGTTTCCGTCGGCGTGGTCACCTGCGCAGCCAGCGTGGTGGGCTGCACACTTTGCGGCAGCGCCGTAAGACGCACCGGCATCGCCAGCTCAGGCGGGATCGGCACAGTATTGCCCGGCAACAGCGGTTGCGGTTGATGCTGCGGGAGCGGTGTCATAGCCGGTGGCAGCGGTGCAGGAACTGGCGTGGAAAGTGCCGGATCCAGCAACAACTGCATCAACTGCTCAGGATCGCCGCTTTCCGGCATCGCATCCTCTTCGCTTAACTGCAGATGCGGAGCCTGAACCGGTGCTGGCGCAGTCCCGCCCAGCATAAACGTCGGCACCAGCGGCAGCGGCGTATTGGGCAGCTCAGTTGCGCCCGGCGTCGCGGGGGCAACGGATGGCACGCTTCCGCCGGGCAAAACGAACGAGGGGAGTGAAGGAATCATCAAACACCCCCAGCTTCATCGCCAAACAGGCTATAAGCCTGGCGGCCCTGACGTTGCGACTGATGCTGTTGCAGTTTGTGGCGTAACTCCTCAACACGCACACGGCACTGCGCCGCAACCTGTTGATGGCGCTGCTGAAGCATTTTGACTTGCGCTAAAGTGGCTTCGCTCAAACTCTGCTGGCGCAGCTGCAGCAACAAATCGTTGATCTGTTTATCAATCTGCGTGACCTGCAGCCAATCATCATTCTGCGCGGCCTGCTCTAAAGCCGTGCCCAACGCCACAAACTGCTGTTTCATGGCTGCATGCCCTCCCAGCCTTCACGCAACGTCACCAGCACACCTTCCACTTCCTCAATCTGGGCAACAGATAAGTTGTGGCTGGCGTCGTACAGGCGATAAACGCAATAGTCGTACAGCGAGGCCAAACGCAGCGCCAGTTCGCCACCGCGTTCGAAATCCAGCGCGCTGGTTAGCGCGTTGAGGATGTCGATGCTTTTGGAAATGCTGCTGGCTTTACGTTCAAAGCGTTTCGCGGCGATGTGGCCTTTGGCGCGCACCAGTTCATCCTGCAGACCGGTGAAGAGCATCAACACCAGCTGATGTGGCGTGGCGGCTGCAGTGCGGATCGCCAGATCCGCATCGTTGTAGCCATGAGTTTCGGAATAATTACCGTACATATTTCACCTTCAATAGCTGAAGAAGTTCGCCAATGTATTCTCCATCTGCGACATGGCCGCCTGCGCACGCGTGAATTGCTTCAGGTAACGGGCATAGCTGGTGTCATAGCGCGTCTGGATTTGATCGGCTTTGGTTGTCAGTTGGGTATTTTGGCGGTCGAGTGAATCCTGACGACTCTTGATGGAACCGGTCGAGGTGCTGAGGAAGCTATCAAGACTTTTGTCCATCTTCTTGATCATGCCGTCCGCGCCACCAAACATCGCATCGAGCGCTGCCGGGTTATCACGCACCGCGTCGAGGAATTTTTCGTTGTCGATTTCGAGCTTGCCGGTTTTATCCGTGGAGATACCGAAGTCGCTCAGCTTCTTACCATTGGTGGTTTGACGCAGCATGGACGTCATTTGCTGTTCCAGCACGCGCAGGCCAGAATCACCCGCTAATGCGCCGCGCTTCTCTTTATCGCCACCGCTTTTGGTTAGTTCGGCGATTTTGCTAAACAGCGCGTTGTAGGCATCAGCAAACTTCTGCGCCTGCTCTTTGGTTTGCGTCTCGTCGTTTTCCACGCTGATCACCAGCGGACGGCCAGCATCGGTTTTCTGCACCACATTGATTTCAACGCCGGGGATCACGTCTTTGAATGTGTTGCTGTCGCTCTTGATTACCATGTTGCCAACCGAGATCTCAGCGTCACGCGCCGTAGAAATGTTGGTCGCGGTAAGCGCTGCCTCAAAGGCCGGATCACCGGTCACGGTAATTTCAAATTTGTTTTTCTCACCGGTCTTTTCACTGCCCATCAACATGCGGGTTTCACCGTTGACCTTCATCAGCGATGCCGTTACGCCAGGATTGTCCGGATGTTTGTTAATGGCATCACGCAGATCCGCCATGCTTTCAACATCGGTCAGATCGATATCGATCTCTTTACCATCCACGGTAATCGTCATGGTGCCGGTGGCATTTTTGACTTTGTCATCGGTCATATCCGCAAAAGAGTCTTGCTGTGCAGCGGCAGTTTCTTTCACTTCAACTTGATACAAACCTTTGCTGGCATTGGCGCTGGCTTTGAGGTTGACGTAACCTTCCTGGTTAGCCTTAGCAATGTTCTTCACCAATTCGCCATTGGTACCGAAGCCTTTCAGCGCGGTACGGAAATCAGTTAGGGCAGTTTTCAGCGCGGTTAACGCACTCTGCTCATTAGTGACTTTTTTCTGCTGCGCCTGCAGACGAGACTGCATCGCGGCTATGCTGTCAGTGGCGAGGATCTCCGCCCATTGGGACGGTTCCATATTCATATTCATCGTTTTCTCCTACGGAATGACATGTATTTAGCAAACAGCATGCCAACTTTAATTTATGAATATTTTCAATTAGTTAAATACAAAAACAGGAAGGGTACTTTCCGCATGAGGGGAAGAAAAATCCAGCGCAGGCGGAAATAAAAACACCGCCTCAAGAGCGGTGTTTTTCAATACTTAAAGGGGATTAGCCCAGCATGCCCAGAACCATCTGGCCCATACCGTTAGCTTGTTTCAGCATCATCTGGCTGCTCTGCATCAGCATGTTCTGACGGCTCATTTTTGAACCTTCTTCTGCGAAGTCAGCGTCACGAATGGTGCCGAGGTTCAGCTCGGTGTTGTCTTTCATGTTGGCGAGGTTAGCTGCGGTATGACCCAAACGGTTAATGTTGGCACCCAGGTCAGAACGGATTTTGCCTACTGAACCCAGTGCATCAGTTACTTTGTCCAGCAAGCCGTTAGCTGATGCAGCATCAGCAAAGCCACCCGATACGGTCAGAGCTTTCAGATCAGTTGATACGCTGGTCAATGAAGTGCTCAGATCAACCTTCAGGGTTTCATCTTTAGATGCGCCGATCTGGAACTGCATTTCGCTAGTCAGTTTACCGCCGCCGCTTGCGCCGCTTGCATTGCCGGTCAGCAATTTCTCGGTACCGTAAGAGGTGTTGGTCATGATGTTGCTCAGCTCTGCATTCAGTGCATCGAACTCAGACTTCATCGCGGTACGGTCATCAGCGTTGTTGGTGTCATCCGCAGCCTGAGTCGCCAGGTCTTTCATACGGAAAAGAATGTTGTTCACTTCATCGAAAGCACCTTCAGCGGTCTGCATCAGAGCAGTCGCTTTCGAGATGTTGTTCTGAGCAACGCCCATACCACGCGCCTGACCATCAAGGCGGGTAGCGATCTGCAGGCCCGCTGCATCGTCAGCTGCAGAGTTGATACGTTTGCCGGTACCCAGACGCTCCATTGCGGTAGACAGTGCAGAGTTTGCACGGTTCATGGAGTTAGTAGAGGACATAGCTGCTGAGTTTGTGAACATAGTTAACATGAGGTTTATCTCCAAAAGTTGGAATCCGATGATTCCGTTTCAAGTAACAGGAGAAAACGGCACGCTAATGGAATCTCTTAAATGTATTTAAAATCTTTTCGCGAAAAAAAACATTATTTAGCAGAGAGTGCAAAATTGAAGAGAAAATAAAGGCGGCAAAATTAGCCCATTAATTAAATCATAACAATCCAAATCAATTTAATAAACAAAGCATTGATAAAAATGAATTTTTAAAGAAAACAAACATCAAACAACCCATTATTTTCTATTTTTTAAGAATGACGCTTTTTTTTAGGAGTAATTTCTCCCCTTTTTTCTGCAACAAAAATCTGGCTTCTAAAATCAACGCATTGAAATCGCTCCCTTTTAAGACTAGTCTTGCAGAATAAAACAACTATCTTTTCATCAAGTGTTCTTGACGCCATGCCGATGGCGATGACGACGCCCTCAACATCAGGGAAATAAAGTAACGATGACGTCAGATTGCATTATCAATCACTGGTTACTTGATATTGCCAGTGCTTCATTAATTCATCAGGAGAGCGGCGAGCAGCGGCGACTGGGTGAATATCAATTGAAACTGCTGGTGGTGCTGATACAGCATGCCGGTCAGATTTTATCGCGTGAAGAGTTGAATCAGCTGGTATGGGAACGGCGTGTCATCGGCAGCAACAGCTTACCCAATGCGATCCACGCGCTGCGCGTAGCGCTGGAAGATGATGGTAAGCAGCAGTTGATTATTAAAACCGTGCCAAAGAAAGGCTACATTCTCGAAGCCGAGTTTTGCCATTTCCAGCGACGTATAAATGAAGAAGATGACGAAGAGAGCGATGTGCAGTTATTGAGTATGACGCCGCCGTCACAGCCGTCTGCTGCTACAACATCGGAATTACCCGCCGAAGAAGAGTTGTTTATTGCCGCTGATGTGGCACCCGCACCGCTGATCGCTGAAACGCCGCCAGCGGCAAGAACTCATCATCTGTGGATGGCGCTGTTTGGCATAATGCTGGTGGTATTTATCACGCTTGCAGCAATGATCTGGCGCTCTTCACTGCAGCAGCAGCCGTATCTGACACAATTGCCTTTAGAAGGCGTCACGCAAATACGCTTGCTGCAACTCACCAATACCCCGCGCGACGCCATCACCCAGCAAAAAGATATCGCTAAGCTGCTCGGCAATACGTTGCGCCAACTGAACACCACGCTGCAACAGCGCGCGACCCGCATGGATATCTACTATTCGGCCAGCAGCGATGTGAACAATCTGACCCTTAATCTTAAAAACGCCTGCGCGCATCAGCAGTTGGTGATGACCGTATTTAATGCAGATGATAATCCGCAAGCCTTGAGCAAACTGCTCACCGAAGAGATGGAGAGAAAGCTGAATGAAATGGCGTCTTGCAACCCTTAGCCTGACGCTGCTGACTTTGCTGCTGCTGATTACCGCAGCGCTACGCGGCTGGTTGCCGTGGTCAAGCCATCAGGTATTTGACGAAGATTTTACCGGTAGTGGTGTTGAGGTGGGGATTTACGATGTTGAAAGCGGTCAAACGGAGATGTATTTGCCGTTTTTTGCCGTGAAATCAGACAGTGTGTTAATGACGCTGACCAGTGAAATCGCCACGCGGCAATTTCTGGCCAAAATATTGTTAACCCCACAAGCGGAGACGCGAAACGGCGTGGTGTATAGCTATCAGCCCCTGATGGTGCACGCCAGTAAAGATAAACCGTTGATAAAAAGCATCTTTAACTTTAATGCTCATAACGGCGTCACCTTTAATAGCGTGGAATTTGAAGGGAATCGTATGCTGGTGATGCCGTCAGGATTGATGATCAACCAGCAACATTAACCTCAGGCGCGCAGCAAGGCTGCGCTGCCCAGTACATTCTTCACGGTGGCGCGCGGCACGTTAGCTTGCGCGCCCAGCGCATCGGCCACGCTACCATAACTGCGTTGACTCAACTGCTGCGCCACGTCCTGTGCAGCGCTATTCGCCTGGGTACTGCTGAAATTGGACATACTATCAACACGTTGCTGTACCAGCGCTTTGGAGCGAACTAATTGCTTACGCTGATGAGTCAGCTGCTCCAGCGTGCTATCGAGCGTGGGTTGCAGTGATTCCAGCTGTGCTGGATTTGCTAACACGCGCGCCACTTCATCTTCCAGCGTGATTTCCGCCTGCGGCTTAACCGGGAAGAACTGACTAAGCGGATAACGTTCGCCGCCGCCTTGCACACTCAGATGTTGATTCACGCGCGACCATTGCTGCTCATCCACCTGAAACTGCACTTCGCGTTGCGCATCCAACTTGCCATGAATGCCCCATTTGCCCAGCGCCTGATTCAGACTCAGCAACGTCTGCTGCGGCGTACTGTCCGCCGCAATCGCCGCCGCACTGATTTCGCGCTGCTGGCCCGCCAGGGAAAACGTCAGCAGTTCCGGCTGCGGATTGTTGACCAGCGCCTGACCATCACGCAGCTGGAAATTGACCTGCGATTTCCCCTCGAGTGACACTTGCAGCTGGCGGTTCACACTACCGCCGGACAGCCTCTGGCGCTGCGCCAGCAGCGATTGTAATGCCTGCGTCTCGGCTAACGCCGTCTGGCGATCGCTGCGACGGCTCAGCGCATGGTTCACCTTCAGCAGCTGACTTTCGGTCGCCTGCAGAAAGTGATCGGCCTGCTGCACACGCGTTAGCTGTTGATTCAGCTGAACGTTATAGCGCAGAGGCTGAGAAGAGATCAGCGGCGCATCGGGAAAGTTGCTGCTCTGCCGCATAGTGGCGTTGGCAACGTTGCTGACCGGCGCTTTCGCCGTCAGCGGTGCGCTGTGCAGCGCGGGAGCGCGCAATCCCGGCGCCAGACGATTCTCCACCTGCATCATGTCGATTACCCCAGGTTAAACAGTGAAAGAGAGGAGATCTGACCATATGCTTTGTAAGAGTATTGCGTGGCCATCGTGTAACCGTTGAGAGCGGTCATCGCGCTGGCAACATCCAGCCCTTCGAGCTCACCCGCGACTTCATCATTGATCAGTTTATTATCCTGATGAGCCTCATCCAGCAAAGTCATGTTGTTCTGACGTCCGCCCAAATCGGTGAAAATAGCGGCAACGTTATCGGAAGTTCCCTGAACCTGCCCGATCATCGCCGTCATTTCGTCGGCATAGCTCTCTGGTGCAATGGTGGGATCGGACATTTTTTCCAACAGCGATTCAAGCTGGTTAAGCATTTTGAGATCATCGCCAAATGCAGCAGCCAAATCCGTGTTGGATTTCATCAGTACACCATTACCTACTGGCGTGCTATTGCTTTCATGGTTGCCCGCAAATACCCATTCGCCGGTTGCTGCATCACGCACCACAGGTTGCTGATTGGTTTTGGTGCCGGCAAACAGATAGCGCCCACTTTCATCGCGGCTATTCAGTTGCTCAACCAGCATATCTTTCATGGCACTCAACTCGGTGGCGTAGCCGGCCATATCGACCGCGCCGTTGCTGCTGTTGTTAGCATCGCGCAATTTATCCAGCATGCTCAGCAACTGTTTGCTGCTGGAGTTTACCAGCGTTTCCTGCTGACCGAGGCTATGACCTAAACGTTCAATATTAGTTTGATATTGACCAATCGCTGCCTGTTCACGTCGAATCTGCGCCAACTGCGTACTGGCGATCGGATCGTCAGAAGGATTGATAACGCGCTTCTGCTCATTCATCTGCGTCATCAATTTGACGAGCTGCGTATTGTTACGCCCAAGGTTGTTCAACATGGTATTAGAGAAACTTTGGCTATTCACTCGCATGGAATTTTCCTTAGAACAGAGATAGCAGGTCGGTGAAAATTTGATCGCCAGTAGCAATCACTTTTAAGTTGGCCTGATATGCCTGAATGTAATCAGTGAGGCCAACGTACTCTTCGTCGTAGTTCACCGCGCTGTAATTATCGCGCTGGCTGACCGCGTCTTCCAGCAGCGCGGCCGCAGCGGTCAACTCGGTTTGGTTCTGACGGCTTTTAATGCCGACAGTGCTGATCAGCGACGCACTGGCGCTATCCAGCGTTGATTCACCGATGCCCGGAATGGTGAAGGTTTTGGTTTTAATGCCAATCAGTTCCAACAGGTTTTTGTTGTTACCGGTGGCGGTGGCATCGCTGGAGAAGGCCAGTTCATCCCAGGCAAGATCGTTGACCTGTAGCATGCCGTTAGGATTGCTAATATCGAAGTCAAACAGCGGCTTACCCGGATTGCCCTTCAAATCAAATCCTGCGGCAAGCTGGTCGTTGAAGGCGTTGGCCATCGATTCCGCCATGCCGATAATGCTCTCTTCGATACCGTTAAGCGTATTGACCTGATAATCATGCAGCGCACCAAATGCGCCGCCGGTTTTCATATCAACCTGATAGCTGCTACCGGCAAAATCCAGTTGCAGGAACGGCTCGCCGCTGGTGTCCATCTCCATCGACAACTTGCCCACATCGCTGCCGCTTACCAGCGGCTGACCGGAAGGCAACATCAGGCTGTATTCGCCCTTATCATTCTCCTGCACGCGGATATCGACGTAGGTGCTCAGCTCGTTCACCAGTTGATCACGCTGATCGCGCAGAATGCTAGTGTCGCCGCCAATCGCTTCGGTCTCTTTGATGCGCTTGTTGTATTCGGCAATGTTGCCGCTCACGCTGTTGATCGAAACGGTCAAATCGCGCTGCTGCTGCTGACTGTTGGTACGCTGCTTTTGCAGGAACGACTGGATGTTATTGAAACGCGTCGACAGCGCGCGCGCTTCTGTCAAAACATCCTGACGCATCGCCTGATTCTCAGGCTTATCACTGGCGCCACTCAGCGATTTGAAGAAGTTATCCAGACCGTCGCCGATGCCGCTGGTTTCCGTACCCAGAAGCTTCTCGAGCGCGCCGAGATAGGTTTGTCCCTGGTCGAAATAACTGGTTTGCGTGTTGGCACGCCAAACCTGGCCGATACGGAATTGATCGGCCATGCGGCGGATATTGGTGACCTCAACACCGTTGCCGCTCGCCAGACGCTGATTGCCCATCGGGCCAATCGCCTGTTGCTCCACACGTTGACGGCTGTAGCCAGGTGTCATCGCATTGGCAATATTGAGCGACGTAACGTTCATGCCAATACGTGCCGCACTCGCGCCGCTGTAACCGATATTAATGATGCTCATAATGTCCTCTTGCATTCATTGTTTCTGCCTGGGCAGAGCGACAACAATGCTGCGTTTATTAAGTCTACTTCGGCGATAACTGCTGAATCAGCACGTTGGCGATTCCGGTGCTGCGCTGGCTTGCCAGCTCATGCGCCAGGGCATCGTCGTAGAAATCACGCAGGTTGCGCGCCTCACGGCTGCTGAACATGCCATTTTCTCCCGCAAATGCATCAGTGCCTTTACGCATTTCGCTCAGCATGGTGCGCAGGAACATCGCTTCAAATTTCTCGGCGGCCTGCTCAAGATTGTTGGGCTTAGCACCGCCCGCAATGCCGTTGGCCAGCGGGCTAAATGGGGTTGAGATACGATCAATCATTTAGATCACCACCAGTTCTGCATCAAGTGCGCCGGCTTCATGCAGCGCCTGTAAAATTGCCATGGTGTCGTCCGGAGCCGCACCCAGGCTGTTAATGGTATTCACAATGCTGCGCAGGCTGGTGCCCGCTGGAACCGTCACCATCTGACCGCGACCGCGATCCACACTGATATCCGATTCCGGTGTCACTGCGGTTTCGCCATTGCTGAACGGGCCAGGCTGGCTGACGTTCGGGCG
The DNA here is from genome assembly GCF_026130245.1 of Pantoea sp. JK. Classification (NCBI taxonomy): domain Bacteria; kingdom Pseudomonadati; phylum Pseudomonadota; class Gammaproteobacteria; order Enterobacterales; family Erwiniaceae; genus Pantoea; species Pantoea sp. JK. Next base: position 284,071 of record NZ_JAINFN010000003.1, on the reverse strand, counting down.
CTCAGCGATGGTGACGGTGAGATTGCCGTGTGCAACCGCTGCCGCACGCACCACAATGCCTTCACCCAACACGATGGTGCCGGTGCGCGCATTGAACACTACACGCGGCGGCTGTTTGCCGGCGTTGATTTGCACTTCTTCCAGCATCGACATAAAGGCCACACGAGCGGAGGGATCACGCGGTGCGTTGACCGAGACGTTGGTGCCACTTTTCGCTACCGCAGTCCCGGCACCAAATGCCTGATTTAGCGCGACGGCGATGTTGTTGGCGGTTTTGAAGCTCGGACGCTTCAGGTTCAGCATCACATCGCTGTTGTCCTGGAAATCGCTTGGCACTTCGCGTTCAACCGAGGCACCGTTGGGAATACGGCCCACGGTTGGAGTGTTGATGGTCACGCTGGAACCGCTGTCGCCTTCGGCTTTCACGCCGCCGACCACCACGTTGCCTTGCGCCAGCGCATAGACTTCACCATCGGCACCGCGCAGCTGCGTTAACAGCAAGGTCCCGCCGCGCAGGCTTTTCGCATCACCAATTGAAGATACGGTAACGTTGATGGTTTGGCCGCGTGCGTACATCGAAGGTAGCGTGGCGCTCAATGCCACCGCCGCCACGTTTTTTACTTTCGGATCCATTCTCGGTGGCATCTGTACACCGAACTGACGCAGCATGTTGGCCAGCGACTGGCCGGTGAATTTCACCTGACTACGATCGCCAGTGCCATCAAGGCCAACGACAAGGCTGTAACCCACTAACTGGTTATCACGCACGCCCTGAATATCAACGAGCGAACCCAGCGCCTGGGCTTTTGCGTGGTTGGCTGCCATCATTCCCGCCGCGAGAAACAGCGGCAGCAGATAGCGAACGGTCATTCTGATCATGATCTTCACCTTAAATCGGGAACAGAGGATGGTTGAAGAAGCGTGTCAGCCACCCCGCTGAATTGGCATCGCTGAGCGCACCGCGCCCGGCGTAGGAGATACGCGCATTGGCAATGCGCTGGGATGAAATACTGTTATCGCGTTCAATGTCATCGGCACGCACCAGGCCGGTAACGCGCATGTACTCATCGCCCTGATTCAACGTCAGCCACTTCTCGCCGCGAATCACCAGTACGCCGTTAGGCAACACTTTGTGCACCGCAACGGAAATCGATCCACGCAACATGTTCTGCTGCGCCGACGTGGCATTACCGTTGAAGTTACGATTGCCCTTAATCGAGCCGCTCAAATCATCAAAGGTTTTACCCATCGCCGAGGGCACGCCGAGTTCGACGTCGTTCTTCTTGCCGAAGTTGGTACGTGCTTGCTTGCTCGACTGCGTCGATTCATCAAGACGCACAGTCAGGATGTCGCCCACACGATAAGCACGACGATCCTGCATCAGCGACCATTGGTATTGGGTGTTATAGAGTCCACCACCACTCACGCGGGCGTCTGGCTGAGCCAGATCTTCCGGCGGCGCATAGGCGGCGTCATCTTTGTGCACCAGCAGCGCCGGGCTTTCACAGCCGGTCAGCAGCAGTGCGGCGCTCAGTACTAAGCCGCCGGTGAGTTTTTTTGTCAGTGTCATTGTTTTTATGGCCTTGCAAGGTGGGCGGAAAAGCCACTTCCGCCCAAAAAAATTACATCTGCTGCGTGACGAACTTCAGCATGTCATCAGCAGCCGACACCATCTTGGCGTTCATCTCGTAAGCACGTTGCACGGTGATCATGTCAACCATCTCTTCCACCACCTGCACGTTGGACCCCTCCAGCGAGCCCTGTTCCAGCTGGCCAAAGGCCTCTTCGCCCGGCACGCCTTCTACCGCTTCACCGCTGGCAGCGGTTTCGCGATACAGGTTGCTGCCTGTCGCTTCCAGACCGGCTGGATTGACAAAATTCACCAGCGTGATTTGGCCGAGTTCAACCGGATCGGTTTCGCCCGCCACGGTGGCGCTGACGGTGCCGTCTTTACCGATGGTGAGATTTTTGGTGCCTTCCGGCAGCTCAATCTGTGGAATCAACGGCAAGCCTTGCGCGTTGGTCATCACACCATCAGCGCTGATTTTCAGGTTGCCAGAGCGGGTATAGGCGATGTCGCCATCGGCGGTTTCTACCTGGAAGAAGCCCTGACCGGCAATCGCCACATCCAGCTCCTGCTGGGTGTTTTTCATCGAACCCTGGGTGAACTGCTTCTGCGTACCGAGGATCTTCACACCGCTACCGAACTGAATGCCGGTTGGCGTCTGGTTGTTCTGGTTCAACTGGGTGCCAGGCGCACGCTGCGTTTGATAGAACAGATCTTCAAACACCACGCGATCGCGCTTGAAGCCGGTGGTATCAACGTTTGCCAGGTTGTTAGAGATGGCGGCCATTTTGGCGTCCTGCGCCGCCAGACCGGTTTTACTGACCCAAAGAGCTGGATTCATTTTTAATTTTCCTGTTAGCTGCCACGGATCAGGCGGTTGCCTGCCTGCACAAGGGTTTCTGCGGCTTTCATCATTTTGATTTGCGCTTCAAATTGACGGCTGAGCGACAGGGTTTGCACCATCTCATTCACCGCCGAGACATTACTGCCTTCCAGATGCTGGCTTGCCAGCTGCACGTTCTCGCTGCGCGGCGCGGTCAGGCGATTGGCCGTCAGCCAGCCGTCGTTGTTTTTCCGCAGCTGATTGGCGGGAATGTCCACCAGCTTGATGCGCTCGACATCCATTGCCGCTGCCACGTTGCCATCTTCCGGAATGATAGTGATGGTGCCGTCATCGCCAATCGCCACCTGCGAAAACGGTGGCAGCTGAATCGGGCCGTTCTCACCGATCAGCGGTTTACCGCCAATCGACAGGTTGCCCATATCATCAATATCGATATGACCGTTACGGGTATAGAGCTCACGGCGTCCTTCACGTACCGCAATCAGTCCGTCGCCTTTGATGCCGATATCCAGCTCGCGGCCAGTTTCCTGTAGTGCGCCGTGCGCCATATTGATGCCGCCGTTTTCACTGCGCACCTGATGACGGCTGTTGTAGCCGCCACCCGCCACCGCTTGGGTAGTGGCGCGTTCGAGGTCGGCGCGAAACCCTTCGGTATTGGCATTCGCCAGGTTGTTGGAGTGAATCATCTGCTGTGTCAGGCTGCGATTGGCGCCGCTGACCGCGGTATAAATCATGCGATCCATAATTACAGCGCCTGGAACAGCGCGTTCATCATCGAATCATTGGTCGAGATGACTTTGGTGTTCGCCTGATAGTTACGCTGCGCGCTCATCAAGCCTACCAACTGTTCGGTCATTTCGACGTTTGAACCTTCCAGTCTGGCGGAGAGGATGCTGCCGTTAAGGCCGCTTTTTGGTACGCCCAGAATCGCCTGACCAGAGAGGTTGGTGGTTGACCATGCGGTGCCATCTTCTGAGTTGAGGCCATTCGGACTAGTGAAGTTAGCCAGAACCAGCTGGCCCTGCAGCAGGCGTTCACCGTTGCTGTAAGTCGCGTAAATTTTGCCGTCGTCGTCGATCTGCTCACCGTTTTTCTCGCCGGCGGAATAGCCGTTCGGGCTATTTTTCGAGACGTTGAATTCAGAGCCATACTGGCTGGTACCGGCATAATCCAGTGCGATGTTCAGTGCATCAGCTCCTGGAATCGCCGCGTTAATGTTGACGGCACCCGTTGGTGAAGTGATGACGCCATTGGCGCTAAATTCCAGCGGCTGTGAAGCCGGCGTAGCGGCATTGCCATCAACGAAGTAGTGAACTTCCCATTCGTTTTCCGCCGTCTTCACGAAGTACTGCTCGATGGTGTGTTCACGGCCCAGCGAGTCGTACACTTTGCTGGTGTAGGTGTTGTTGTAGCTTTTGCCTTCTTTAGGATCGAATGGCGTGACTTCTGGCTCTTTGGCGTTGGCATTCAGGTTGCCGGTGAAGCCCATGCTGTCGGTGGCTTTCGCTGGGATGCTGCCCGCTGAAATTCTGAGATCACCAATTACGCCGGTCTGTAATTGACCGTTGGCATCAACCGGATAACCTTGTAGGCGTTTACCTTTAGCGGTGATAAAACCCTGGCTGTCCATCTGCATCTCACCTGCGCGGGTGTAGCTCACATTGCCGCTAGTATCTTTGGTCATAAAGAAGCCGTTACCAGAGATAGCCAAATCGAGTACACGACCGGAACCGGAAATGCCGCCGTTTTGGGTAATGCTTTGCGAGATGCTGTTCACGCCCACACCCATTGCCTGACCACCGGCATAAAGTGATGAGAACTCGGCACGCATTGATTTGTAACCGGTAGTACTACCGTTGGCGATGTTGTTACTGATAGCGCCAAGCTGTTTCGTGACCGCATTCAGGCCAGAGGTTGCAATATTAAAGCTCATGGAAAAAACCCTTAGGAAAAGCGACGTGATGCATTCACGTCAGGAGAAGGAAGCGGCGCGGGCGCCGGATTTTTACTGCTACCAAACTGACGAATGGTGTTGTAGGCCACTTCGCCCAGTCCGGGAATGTTGATCATCGGTGCACCGGTTTGCGGATCGAAGCGCACGCTGTTAACGGTGCCGGCTATCTCAATCGGGATGTTTGCTTCACCCACGTCGGTGACTACGCTCAGGGTGTATTCACCATCGGCCAAGCCAAGCGCTGCGGGATCGATAGTGAAATTGACATCGCCTTGTGGCTGCTTACCCAAATCCAGCTTGTACTCTTTACCCGCGCTGTCTTTGATGTGCAGCGTGACGGTTTCCGCTGGATGTTGCAGATTGATGCGCCCTGCAACCTCGTTGCCCTCAACCTTGATTTTGTCGCTGCTGGCAAGCACGTGCTGGCCGACCAGGTTGGCCATACCGAGCGCTTGCATGCTTTCAGCCATGTAGTAAACGCCGGTCATGGTGTCAGTCAGCGTCTGCATCGACTCCATCTGCGACATCATCGACAGCTGATTGATGTATTCAGAACTGTCGGTGGGATTGGTAGGATCCTGGTTCTGGATCTGCGCCACCAGCAATGTCAGGAACATGCTGCTGGTGCCGCCGTTGCTCTGCGGAGTCTGGCCATAGGTCTCTACGCCCGTGCCGCTATTGTTGACGTTATTCACGCTCATACTTACGCTTCTCCCAGACGTAGCAGGCTTTGCTGCATGCTTTTCACACTGTTCAGCACTTCCACATTGGTTTCGAAATTGCGCGAAGCGGACATCATGTCGGCCATCTCTTCTACCGTATTGATATCGGGATAGAAGACATGACCCTGCGCGTTCGCCAGCGGATTGCCCGGCTCGTAACGACGCACAGCGTTGCCGGTTTCCACTACATCCAGTACCTGCACGCGTGCTCCCGCCAAAGCAGGCGCATCTGTCAGCTTGCTGTTCTGATAGAGGGCGGCAAACACCGGACGTCGCGCCTTATAAGTTGCAGCTTCGCTTGCTGCCGGTGATTCCGCGTTCGCCAGGTTACTGGCGATGGTGTTCAGACGAACGGTTTGTGCCGTCATTGCTGAACCCGAAACGCGATAGATATCGTTGAAAGACAAAATTATTTCCCTTCAATAGCCTGCTTCAGGCCGATAAATTTGCTGCTGAGAAATTGCAGGCTGGTTTGGTAATCCAGCGAGTTTTTCGAGAACTCGGCCTGCTCAACGTCCAGCGCCACGGTGTTGCCATCGGACGATGGTTGATACGGCACGCGATACTGAATTTCTGGCGAAGAAGTGAACGAACTTTTCAGCATTGAACGTTGCATCTCTGCCGCAAAATCAATATCTTTAGCCTGGTAATTCGGGGTATCCACATTTGCCAGGTTGGCCGTTAACAGCTCTGCTCGCGAAAGTCGAAGCTGTAAGGCGGCGGGATGTACCCCCAGCGCTTTGTCAAAACTTATCCCCATGTGGTGTTCCTCATCAGTTGCGATTCACACGCTGTATAGCAAAGAGCGTGCCAACTTTTAAATCATTGATTTGGTGAGATTTTTATGAACACATTGCGTTTTAACGGGAAGTCACTTTTCCGCCTGATTCCGCTCAGCCTGCTGATTATTTCGACACAGCTTTTTGCCGCGCCTGAAGCACAAACCGCACGTAAGCAGGTCTATAATCAGGCCGTCGCCAACGCGACGTCCGACATCCAGCGCATTGCCAAACAGAAAGGCTGGAAAGATTTCAGCAGCAAACTCAACGTCTTTATTCCTACCGAAGTGAGCCGCTTTCAGCGCTGCTCGCGTCCACTGACCTCGGCATTACCGGCGGGCGATCGCAGGGATCTGGCGCGCCTGCGCTATGACATTCGCTGCGATGGCGCCAACGGCTGGGAAATTGCCGTCACGGTGAAACCGGATGTTTATCTGCCGATTCTGGTGGCGAAAAATATGCTGGAGCGCGGCAAACAGCTGGCAGCCAGCGACGTGGAAATGAAGAAGCGCAACATTGTTGGCCTGCGTGATGGCTTTATGACCAATCCTGACGAAGCGATCGGCTTTACGCTGAAGAAGCGCGTGCGTGAATTGCAGGCGATCGCCCCGGCCCATCTCGATCAGCCGGTTTTGATCGAGCGCGGTCAGCAGATTGTGATGATTGCCGAGCAGGATGGCGTGCAGGCAAAGATGATGGGCGAAGCACTGAAGAAAGGCCGTAAAGGCGACATCATTAAAGTGCGCAATCTGCAAAGCCAACGTGTGGTGAGTGCGCGCGTGGACGATCGCGGCGTGGTGCGAATGTTAGTGGCGCCGGGCAATCCCTGAACCGGAATTTAAGTTTCCGCCAGGCAGTGTCGTTGTGCTGAGGTATGCCGTAATCGACCCGAGACATATGACCATGAAAATCACCCGTAATGAAACTGGCATTGCGCCAGTTGCCAAATCTGTTACCACATCGCTGAACGATGCACCTGTTGCGACTAAAAATGAGCGCGCCGCAGTGCGCAGCGACAAGACCGAGCAAGGCCCAATGCAGGCTGCACAGCAGCAGCTGCGTGAAATGCCAGAAGTGGACGCAACCTTCGTTAGCGCCATGCAGGACGCGTTAAAATCAGGTCGTTTGCAGGTTGATACCGATAAGCTGGCGCAGGCCATGATGGACTTTTATCGCTCATGAACAGTACCGCGGATCGCGTAAAAACGCTGCTGCGTGATATCAAGCAGGACACGCAGCACTACGATGCGCTGACGACACTATTGCAGCAGCAACGTGAGGCGATGATCGCCTGTGATGCCCTAAACCTGCAGTCTGTAAACGAGAAGTTGCTGGCCATTTATCAGCAGCTGCACGGATCAGCGCAGCGCCGCAGCGAAACGTTGCAGGCGTTGAAACTGGCTTCCGACAGCCGCGGCATCAGTCAGCTCATGCCGTATTTGCCTGCCGCGCTGGCACAGCAAGCGGAAAGCTGGTGGCGCACGCTGGAACTGAGCGCACTGGCTTGCCAGCAGATGAACGAGCGCAACGGTTTGTTGCTGTCGATGCAACAGGAAACGCTGAGTTCATTGACCGGACAAGGACAGCAAAACTTCCTGTATCAACGTTAAAGTCCCGCTTGCTGCATAAAAAAGTCGCCAAATTGGCGACTTTTTCTGTTTATTGGGGCAAATAAAGTGAACCGGTCGCCATGAATGGCGACCCTACCAAGGATAGATGCGCCTTTACTTCAGCAGTGACAAACCAATCAACAGTGCGTTTTCCTCTCTCAGTGCAGGCTGTGCCTGGCGCTCCCAGGAGGCAAACAGCGCGGCCAGCGTGACATCATCCAGTTCGCACTGTTCAGTCAGCAGCAGACCAATAATCACCTGCATGCCAAACACCCGTTGGCACAACTGCAGAAACGCATTTTCCCACTGGGCATCAGAGGTGCCGGGGAACACGCCGTGATAGGCTTGCCACAGCAAGTAGTTACGCCATACATCGGCATGCTGCTGCATAAAGGTTTGCACCTGCGCATCTTCACGCAGTTCCGCCAGCAGCGGTAACAGCTGCGCATCACTCAACATGGCTAATTCATTCAGTTTCATTACCAGCGTCATGCCGGTAAGCGGATCGAGACTGGCATCCAGCTCAACCTGGGCCAGCTGACGGAGTGCGGCTAACGGATAGGCATCAATCGGCGGCAAGGCAGCAAAGGCTTCCGCCAGCAATCCGCTGTTCATCAACATCAGCAGCTCTTCACCCACCTGCTGAATCTCGGTGGTTTCCTGCAGTTGCTGACATTTGCTCAGCAGCACGCCCGTAGCGTAAAGCTTCTCGGCCAGCGGCGCTTCCTCGTTGCCCAGCAGGAAAATGGTCTGCTGGTTGAGCATTTGCAAGCGCGAGCAGAGCGCCGGCGCATCGGATGCAGCGGCCAGCGTATGCTGCAAGGCGAATGCATCGGCATCAAACAAAATCGCCGAGGCCGCGCCATCACAACGCAGATCGGCGCTGGCACGCTGCTCTTCACGCCAGCGCAGTTGCAGCAGCGGTTTTTCGCCGTTGCAGCCAGAACAGCGACATTGCCAGGGTTGCGCCTGCAGGCGCGTGACATATTCAGGGGTATAACTGTTTGCGGTATTCATCATTGCTCCTGTGCGCCGGCTTGCGGCACGACACCTAATTTGCGGAAAAAGCGCGCCGTACATGCCTGCCCATCGTCATCTTCACTGCGGAAGAACATGCTGGGGTAAAGGGCAAACCAGCGCAGGTCCGCAGTATTGAGATAACCAGCTTCAGTCAGCTGATCCTGTAAACGTTCGATTAAGGGTGCATAGCCCTGCTGATTGACGCAGCAAGCCAGATGCGGCAGGGCTTGCACCAGCGGACTAACCACACCCGTCAGTTGACTCAGCTTTATCCCCGCCTCAAGTTCGGCGGCCAGATGAAAACCGTCCCAGCTGATGTGATTCAACGCGCGCAGCAGATTATTGAGTGCATCAATACTGCGCTGCTGGCGTACCCAATCCAGCCGCGTGTCTAACAGCAAATAGTTCGGCCAGTTTTCGCGCTGAGCACGTTGCGTTACGGCTAGATGGGTCAAGCGGGGATCGTTCTCCACCAGGCTAATCTGCTCCACTTGCGTCGCTGATAACCCGCCATCTAACAGCGTCTGACGGAAGGCAGCGTTATCCCCCACCAGCACCACGCGATGGAAAAAGGCCCAGTTTGGCTGTTGTGATAACGGAGCCTGATGCAGGCGCTGATAAAACTTGCGCACAAAGGAGTCAGGTACCGCTTCATCCAGCGTGACGCGCTGCGCTTCACAGCTGCCAAGCACAAAGTCTTTGTCGAAGGTATTGCTGCTGTGCGACACACAAAGAATCGAGCGCCATGGATCGAGCAACAGTACCGGCGTGGTGAAGTAATTGGTGAAACCTTCCTCTTCGGCTAGCGTGGCGCGATCGTCATAACGATGTTTTTTCAGGAAGTTGCGATGATAAGCAAAAGTGCCGTTCAGCACGTTGCGCGCCCCGTTGTCATTGGTCATAAAGATGCGATTAACATGGCTGTACCAAATGGGGATCACGTTACAAGCGGCAAACAACGCATTGTGACGGCGCATTTCGTTAATGGTGTAACTGAGCTTATCGGCACGATAAAAGTCATCGTCGTCCATGCAGACAATGTATTCACCGCGCGCCAGTTCATTCACCCGATTGCGCTTGGCGCCAATCGTCATGCGTTCGCTTTGATGGTAATAGCGGATCAGTTCCGGATGCGGCGAGTAGCGTGTCAGCGAGGCGATCAGCTCGGCATTGCTCTCCGGCGAATCGTCGAGAATCACCAGTTCGCGGCGATCGGCCGGATAATCCTGATACTGAAACATGTAGAGCAGATACGGCAAAAACTCGCGGCGATTCCACGTTGGCGTCACCACGCTAATAAACGGCAGCTCGCCTTGTTTTAGCGGCTGGCGTTTGTTCATCAGTTGGGTAAAGAGCATGTTGCTCATGCGAGTTTCCCCCGATTGCGCAGCCAACATTGCATCGCCTGTGCATCAGTGAGTTTCTGCTGCTGCTGTTGGCGCGCCTTGGCCAGCGCCTGCTGCTGCTGCTCCAGCACCAGCGACACGGTTTTCTCCTGACACGCATGGCTGATTAACGCAGATTGCATTTCATCCTGCTCTTTCTCCGCCAGTGCCGAAGCCTGGGTTTGCCAGGCGATCACGCGCTGAATATTGGCTTTGTAGCGCGCCAGATTGCTGAGCTGCGTGGCATCCGTCACTTCCGTGCCCGTTCCGCCGCCCAGGCGATTCAGCGCCGAGATATTATTTTGATAACGCTGAACCAGCTGCTTTTGCTGTGCCAGCTGGCTGCTGAGATCGTTCACTTTGCGCTCGCGCATCTCGCGTAGCTGCGTCAGGGTGGCGATCATTTTTTGTTTTCTGATCATGCCTTGCCTTATGCCTGGCTCAGGGCCAGCAGGTCATTAATGGATTGCGCCAGCGCGGCGGGTCTATCCACCGTCTGACACAGGAAACTGTTGATAGCCGGTTGCAAGCGCACCGCACGATCGGCCTGCGCATCAACGCCCGCCACGTAGCCGCCCAGCGGCAGCAGCGGTTTGATCGCCATGTAATCGGCATAAAGTTGCTTGAGCGTACGCGCCGCGAGCTGGTGATCTTTGTCGGTGATTTGGCTCATGCAGCGGCTGATGCTCTGCCCGATATCGATCGCCGGATAGTGACCCGCTTCGGCCAGCGCACGCGTTAACACAATGTGGCCATCCAGCACCGCGCGCGCGCAGTCGACGATCGGATCCTGCTGATCGTCACCTTCTGCCAGCACGGTATAAATCGCGGTCATGCTGCCGTTCGAGGCGCTGTTACCCGCGCTCTCCACCAGCTTAGGGATGATGCCAAACGCCGAAGGCGGATAGCCTTTGGTGGCGGGCGGCTCGCCAAGTGACAGTGCGATCTCGCGCTGCGCCATGGCGTAACGCGTCAGTGAATCCACCAGCAACAGCACGTCATAACCGGCATCGCGATACCACGCCGCTAACGTGTGGCACAGCTCGGTGGCTTTCATGCGCATCAACGGCGATTCGTCTGCCGGTGCGGCCACCACCACCGACTTCGCCATGCCCGCCGGGCCGAGCGAGTGATCGATAAACTCTTTGACTTCGCGGCCACGTTCGCCAATCAACCCCACGATCACCACTTGCGCATTGGTGCTGCGGGTGATCATGCCAAGTAACACGCTTTTACCCACGCCTGAACCGGCCATTAAGCCGACGCGCTGGCCTTTGCCGATGGTCAGCAAACCGTTGATGGCGTTGACGCCCACATCCAGCGGTTCCGCCACCGCTTTACGCGTCAGCGGATGTATTTGTGTTGGTTGTGAGGGCAGCACGTCGTTGCCACCGAGCTTGCCTTTGCCGTCGATCGGTTCGCCGAGGCCGTTCACCACGCGTCCGAGCCAGCTTTTACCAATCAGAATGTCGCTCTGTTTTTCCTGCGGAAAAACGCGGGCGCCGGCGATCAAGCCTTCCGGGCTTTTGAACGGCATCAGCCAGGTGACATCACGATCGAATCCCACCACCTGCGCGGCCAGCAGCGTGCCGTCGGCCTGCTCGACGTTGCAGCGCTGGCCCACCGCTAAACGGCAACCGACGCTCTCCAGCAGAATGCCGTTGACGCGCACCAGCCGTCCGGCGACGCGCGCCAGCGGGATGTTTTCCAGCGATTGCAGTAGGTTATTGAAGGATTGCGTCATGATGGTTCCTGTTCGTTTTGTGCGGCTTGTCCCTCACCCCAGCCCTCTCCCGCAAGCGGGAGAGGGAGTATTTAGTCCCCTCTCCTGTGGGAGAGGGTTAGGGTGAGGGCATCCAGCCGCAGTGCACTTACAAATTCTCCTGCAGCACGCTCATGCACTGGCTCAAGCGCTGATTGCAGCCGATATCCATCTCACTGGCATCGGTGACAATGCGGCACTCGCCGGGCTCCATTTCGCTGTCGGCGGTTAAGCCCCAGCTTTTCACCTTCTTCGGCTCCAGCTCTTTGATGCGGCTGAACTCTTCCGCATTCATCAACACCCGCAGCTGCTTCGGTCGCTCCGGCAAGCTGGTCAGCGCTTCATCCACCAATGCCAGCAGCTGCGAAGGCTGCAACGCCAGCTCAACGCGAATCACCTGGCGCGTGACTTTCTCGACCAGCGCTAACAATTCGCTTTTACGACGCTCTTCATGTTCATCCAGCTGCTGCTGCAACTTAACGCTCAACGCATCCAGCGGCTCGCCCGCTGCTAAAAAGTGCTCCAGCGCCTGTTGCTTGCCCGCGTCGAAGCCCTGCTGCTTACCTTCAGCCCGCCCGCGCGCCACGCCTTCCTCATACCCCTGACTGCTGCCCTGCTCTAAACCCTGAGCAAAACCCTCGCTGATGCCCTGTTGGAAACCGTCCATCAGCTGCTGTTGCCGCGTCGCCGCATCAGCAGGCACGTCGGATTCGTTTCCGCGCTGCCAGGCTTTGCGCAGCGGGGGAAACTGATGCAAACGCATCTGTTTGCTGGTCATCGCTTACTCCACCGTTTGTTCGCTAAACAGCTGAATCTGGATCTCGCCGCTTTCCGCCAGTTCACGCACGCGCGTCATGATCTCTTTGCGCACCTGCTCGATACGGCTGATCGGCACAGGACCGAGGCGCGAAGTGGTGTTCTGCAACAACTGCACCTGACGGCGCGGCATGGCGTCGTAAATCGCCTGGCTCAGCATCGGCTCGGTGCCTTTCAGTGCAACCGCCCATTGATCCATTGGCACCTCTTCCAGCAGACGTCCCAGCACCGCGCTGTTCTGACGGCTGAGGATAAAGAATTCGTACATTTCGCTTTTCAGCTCATCCACCACCGCTTCATCACGCATCTCCAGCTGCGCCAGCAGCGCCTGCTGATTGCCGCTGATGCGGTTAACGATGTTGGCGGCCTGACGCATGCCCTGCACTTTCGAACCGTGTTCGGACAACACCGCCACGCCGCGATCGATCAGGCGATCCAGCTCATCCACGACATCGCGGTTGATGTCATCAAGACGCGCCACGCGATAGAGGATTTCGTCCTGACGCGACTCGTCGAGCTGCGCCAGCACGCCGGCGGCGACATCCGGCGGCAGGAAGGCGAGAAATACCGCCTGCAACTGCAGATGTTCCTGAGCGATCATCGCCGCCAGTTGCGGCGTATCGACCCATTGCAGGCGCGCCATACGATGACGAATCTCATCACCGTAAATGCCGTTGATCACGCTGCGGGCGATTTCCCCGCCCAGCGCGCGTTCAAGGATGTTGCGCAGATAGCTGCGAGACGCGCCGTTGATACCGCTCTGTTCGCGGTATTCCTGGAAAAAGTTGTTCATCGCCAGGCGTGCATGCGTCAGCTTGACGCCGTGCAGACGCGCCATGGTTTCTGACAGGCGCAGCACTTCTTCACGACTCATCTTGCTCATCACCTGCGCCGCAGCCTCTTCGCCGATGCTCAGCAGCACGATGGCGGCCTGCTCCAGACGCGAACGCACCTTGGCGGCCTGGTCGCTGCTTTTGCTATTTTTACTTTCTGTTGCTTCGCTCATTGCTGCTGATCCATTGTTTCAACACTTCGGCGACGCGATCGGTTTCGCTCTGCGCCAGGTTTTGGAGATGATTGATTTTGGTTTCGAGGCCAGAGCTCTGCGGCGGTAAGTTGTCGTCGCCGTTGAAGCTGTTGCCCGGCAATACCGGCGTATCTTCTTCCGCTTCCGCCACCGTTGCTGGCAGCACAGGACTGGCTTCAGCCAGCGCGTTGACGGCCGGCTGGCGCGCCACACGGCGCATCATCGGCAGCAGACCAAACAGAATCACCAGCAGTGCCAGCAGGCCGATGCCGCCGCGCTCCGCCCACAGCAGCGTGCTATCACGTTCCCACCACGGCAACGCCTCTTCGGGTTGCACTTCCGGCTGATTAAAGGCCAGCAATGCCAGAGATAACTCATCGCCACGCGTGCTATCGATACCGGCTGCTTTGGTCAGCAAGGCGTTGATTTGCGTTTGGTTATCCGCTGTCCAACCCTGTACCACCGCTGCGTTTTGATTCAGCACCACGGCCACGGTCAGTTTCTGCACCTGATAGCCCTGATGTTTGATATGGCGGACATCGCGATCCCAGTTGAACTGGCGCTGTGCCTGATTGCGTGAGGACATCTGTGGCTGCGCGTTGTTCTGCGCGGGCGCATTGGCCGGGCGGTTGCTGAGCGAACCCGGAATACCCACCGCCAACTGCTCGGTGGTGTTGTCCTGCGCCAGCTGCTCACTCGCCACGCGCGGTTCATTCAGGAAGCGTTCCTGGGTCTCTTCGACCTGGCTGAAGTCAACACGCGGCACCACGCTCACGCGGAAGTTTTCATGGCCCAGCACCGGCACCAGCAGGTTGGCGATGTTGCGCTCCACCTGCTCACGCATCTGCTGCACCATCTCACCGCTGTTGCGCAGGCCGGTACGACCATTCAGCTGATCAGCGATATTCGCCGACAGCAGCGCGCCTTGTTGATCGACCACGCTGACCTGTTCGGCCTTCATGCCCGGCACGCTATTCGCCACCAGACTTACCACCGCGCCAACCTGCTCGTCGGTGAGTTGGCGACCATATTTCAGGCGCAACACCACCGAAGCGGTACTGTTGGGTTTATTGGAAAGGACAAATGAACTGGTTTCCGAGATTCCCAGATGCACGCGCGCAAACGCGACGCTGTCCAGCGCCATGATGCTCTGCGCCAGTTCGCCTTCCATACTGCGGCGCAGACGCACGTTCTGTACGAACTGGCTGCTGCCGAGCATCTCTTCTTTATCCATTAGCTCGTAGCCGTCAGGCGTGGCTGCGCGGATGCCTTTGGCGGCCATCGCCATGCGTGCTTTAGGTAAATCACCTTCGCGTACCAGCACCATGCCGCTGTCGGGTGCGACGCGATAATTCAGCCCTTCACCGCTTAGCGTGGCCACCACCTCGGACATCGGCAGGTTCTCCTGCGTGCCGAACAGCGTGGTCCACTTGTTATTGCTCTGCCACAGCAGCGCCACGATCACGGCGGTGATCACCGCCGCAATCGCCGCCGGCAGCAGCCATTTTTTCACTATCGCCTGCAGATTCGCAGGCAACAGCGCCTGTAATTTATCCAGCACGTCTCAACTCCGTTTACAGTGGGCTATTGATGACTTCATCGAAGCCCTGTTGCAGCTTGTTTCGCACCTGCATCAGCGCCGAGAACGCCACACTGGCTTTCTGACTTTCAATCATGGCGCCACTCAAATCATCGCTCAGGCCCATATCAATGGCCGTTTGCTTCTGCGAGGCCACATGCTGCTGGCGGTCAACGCTGCCGACGGCGCCCTTCAGCACATCCGTAAAATTTGGGGTGCTAAGGGAAGCCAGTTGGCCGGCTGGCGCAATTGGGCTGGTTTGTGCCTGCAACTGCATACGTTGCATCTCGGCCATCATGTTGCCCTGCACGCCGATAGCGGGAAGTTTGTCTAACATTGCGTAGTTCTCTTTTATCAGGCGCAGCCGAGGTCAAAGCCCTGCTCGCGCATGGAAGCCAGTCGATAGCGCAGCGCGCGTGGAGTGATGCCAAGAAACTCGGCGGTTTTAGATTTATTGCCCTGATGGCGTTTCAGCAAATCAAGGATGTACTGCGATTCGGCACGGCGACCGTGACTCTTAATCTGGCATTCGTCGGCGTTGGCGGCGTCGCCAAGCTGCTGCACCATCACTTCCGGTAATAAGGTGGTGCTGACTTTCAGGTTGAAACAGCCTTCATGCAGATCGCCATCGGCGCACATGATCAGGCCGCGCTGCATGATGTTTTCCAGCTCACGCACGTTGCCCGGCCAGCTGTAGCTTTCCAGTGCCTGGCGGCCACATTCGGTGATGCGCGGTTTGTGCTTAACGAAAGCCTGATATTTTTCGATAAAGCGTTCTGCCAAAGGCAGAATGTCTGCGGTACGTTCACGCAGCGGCGTGATGTGCATTGGCACCACCGACAGGCGATAGAACAGGTCCTGACGGAAACGCCCTTCGGCGATTTCCACTTCCAAATCTTTATTCGTCGAGGCAATTAAACGGATATCGAGCGGAATCTTTTTATGGCTGCCGAGGCGCTCAACTTCCTGCTCCTGCAATACGCGCAGCAATTTGACCTGCAACGCTAACGGCATATCACCGATTTCATCGAGTAATAATGTGCCACCATTAGCTAATTCAAACTTACCTGGCTGGCTACTGACTGCGCCGGTAAATGCGCCCTTTTCATAACCAAATAAAATTGCTTCCAGCATATTCTCGGGAATCGCCGCACAGTTAACACCGACATAAGGCGCCGAAGCGGGAAAGGCATGTTGATGAATATACTTCGCCACACACTCTTTACCGGTGCCCGTTTCACCGGTAATTAATACCGGCACATTGAATTTTGCTACACGTTGCGCCAGTGCAAACAGATTCACACTCGATGAAGCCTGAGCGATAAAACGATCATCATTATTCTTTTGCATTGAGTCAGCCATATTCATAATGAAAAATTTCCTGAACACCAAGTAAGAGGCGCATCTATATAAGAAGAGCTGCCTTTATTACGTATGGCATTTCATACGTTTTCCCAAGGTGAAAGCCAGACTATTCGTTATTAAGAATCGGCTTATCTCAAGCCCGGTAAAGATGTCGAATCGCTGGTTCCGCCTGTGTTGTGCGCTGAGTATACTTATCGGACTATTCCTGGCTAGCATCTTCGCAATATTAAAACATTAATCTATATTTATCAGTGATTTACCATGTTAAATTAATCTTAATTGGCGTTTTCAATTAATAAATTAATAAGTTTTCCCATCTTGTTTTAATCACATATAAACGTTTTAATTTGCACCAGAGAAAACATCTCGCTTAAAAAGATTAGAAGATTCCTATATCAGCAAACTCTTATGATTTAAGAGATGACTGATAAGCGGGAATCGCCAGCGGGATCGCATTCATTCTATTAAAGACAGGTTAACCCTGACAGACGGAAGCATGAAGATGCGCACCAAATCCAATCGGATGAGAATTTATACCCCAGAGAATCAGCCTGAGCTGATGAAACTGGAAGTCAATAAACTCGGTCGCCCTTATCACAAGGTACCGAAAGTATTTAAAGATAATAGCGATCGCTTAGACGCCAAGTTGGGTATCTATTTTCTAAAGAAGTTTCGTGTTGATGTCAGTTTGCGCGATATGCAATTTCAGATGGATTGCGCAGTTAAGCAGGCCACTATTTTCAGCAGTGAATTGGGTAATCTGGCGTTTCGCCTAGATCGCGCTTTATTACTGAATATCTTGCATGACTATTACGGTTTATCACGTGACGACCAGCACGAGTTAACGGCAGAACATTTCCCGGTAACCAAAACGGAAGAGCGTTTGCAAATAAAGCTGGCGAGTGAGCTGGTGCATTTAATTTGCGGTGATGAGTTATTTACCGAAGCCTTGACCATTAAACCGGATCCGGCATCGTTATTAACGCAGTGGTCTTATCGGGTGGATTTCTTCCTCGACGGTTATAGCAACGGCACTTTCTCACTACTGCTGGATGCCGCGCACGTTGACCGTTTGCTCAGCACACTGCGCCAGCCTGCGGAGGCCAACCGCAATACGCCGGTGCCGACCAGCCCGCACAGCTTTAAGCAGCTGCCGGTGCGCCTGCGCGGACGTTTAGCCACGCTGCCGATGACCGTGGCGGATCTGGCGCGTCTGAAGCCGAACGATGTACTGCCTTTTGCCATGAATGACCGCATTCCACTGTTAGTGGGCGATCAACCGCTGTTTAGCGCCGTTATCTGCGAAGAGCGCGGCAAACTCTTTTTCTCCGAATTCAGTGACCGTACGAGTGAATAACATGAGCGATTTAAACGATTTAGCCACAGCGCTGGACCTCGATTTTAACCTGGAAAACCAGCCCGAAACGGAAGTCGCTGAACCGGTGAGCGCAGTAACGCGCGACGCGCCGCGCAATATGGCGCTGTTCAGCCGCATTCCGGTGACGCTGACGCTGGAAGTGGCGTCGGTGGAGATCTCACTCGCCGACCTGATTGGCGTGGGCAACGATTCCGTGATCGAACTGGATAAGCTGGCCGGTGAGCCGCTGGACGTGAAAGTAAACGGCATTCTGTTTGGTAAAGCCGAAGTGGTGGTGCTTAACGACAAATATGGCCTGCGCCTGATTGAGTTCAACAACAGCGATCTCAGCGAACTGGCGGGCTAATAATGATGCGCAATTCCGGCTGGATTAAAGGAGGGCTGGCGCTGGCTGGCCTGCTGCTGATGCCTTCACTGGCGTTAGCAGAACAGAACGGACTGCCGTTGTTCTCCGCTGTGCCCTCCGCCAATGGCGGCCAGGAGTACAGCGTAAAAATTGAAATTCTGATTCTGATGACGCTGCTCGGCTTGCTGCCGATCATGATGCTGATGATGACCTGTTTTACCCGCTTTATCATTGTGCTGGCACTGCTGCGTCAGGCGATTGGCCTGCAGCAAAGCCCGCCGAACAAAGTGCTAACCGGCATCGCGCTGGTGCTGACGTTGCTGGTGATGCGTCCGGTATGGACCAACGTCTATGACAACGCGGTTGTGCCCTATCAGAACAATGAAATCAGCCTGCAAAAGGCGCTGAGCACCGGTCAGGTGCCGCTGAAGAAGTTCATGCTGTCGCAAACCCACAGCACCTCGCTGGCGCAGATCATGACCATTGCTAACGCTACCGGCGAGCCGGAAGCGCAGGATCTCACCATCATCGCGCCTGCCTTCGTACTGAGCGAGCTGAAAACCGCCTTTAAAATTGGCTTCATGATCTACATCCCGTTCCTGGTGATCGACCTGATCGTCGCCAGTATTTTAATGGCGATGGGGATGATGATGCTGTCACCGCTGATTGTGTCGCTGCCGTTCAAACTGATTCTGTTTGTGCTGTGTGACGGTTGGTCGTTGATTGTCGGCACGCTGACGCAGAGCGTACAGGGGCTGGGATTATGATGAATATCGACGTCGCCGGCGACATCCTGGCGCAAGGCCTGAAGCTGGTGCTGATGATCTCTGCGGTTGCCATTGTGCCCAGCCTGATCACCGGCCTGCTGGTGAGTATTTTTCAGGCCACCACGCAGATCAACGAACAAACGCTGAGCTTTCTGCCGCGTTTGACCATGACGCTGCTGGTGCTGGTGTTTGCCGGTAAATGGATGCTGACGCAGCTAATCGATTTCACCCAGCTGATCTTTCAGCAAGCCGCGCAGCTAGTAGGCTAACGATGGATATCGCCATCAACGATCTGATCCAACCGATCTTCGCGCTGTGGCTGCCCTTCGTGCGCATCTATGCCTTTATGCACTTTTGCCCGCTGCTGGATAACCGTGCTTTTTCACGCAAAGCCAAACTCGGTTTAGCGCTGTTGCTCAGCATCATCATGACGCCGATGCTGGCGCACAACGTGGTACTGCGTGATCTGATGTCGGTGCAGAGTTTGATACTGACCGGCGAACAAATTCTCTGGGGCTTCCTGTTCGGCCAGATGCTGTGGTGGACCTTCTGGGCGCTGCAGACGGCAGGCAATATTTTGTCGATGAACATGGGCCTCGGCATGGCGGTAATGAACGATCCGGCCAGCGGCAGTTCAACCATGGTGATTTCACAAATTATTCAGGTGTGGGCTGCGCTGCTGTTTTTCAGCATGGATGGTCATTTGCTGCTGATGTCGATTCTGTTTACCGGTTTTACCTACTGGCCGATTGGCCAGGCGATAAATGAGATTTCCCTGCGTACGTTGTCGGGCGGCGTTGGCTGGATGTTCAGCGGCGCGCTGCTGCTGGCGATGCCCACGGTGATCATCATGATGCTGGTGCAAGGCGTATTTGGTCTGCTGAACCGCATTTCACCGACGCTGAACCTGTACGCGCTTGGTTTTCCGATCAGCATGCTGTTCGGCCTGTTCTGCTTCACCTTGCTGATTGGCAATGTCGGCAACCACTACCTTGAGCTCACTAATCAGGTGCTCGGTATGCTGGAAAAAATGAGGAGCTACTGATGGCTGATGCAGGAAGTGGTGATAAGAGCGAAAAACCCAGCCCCGGGAAACTGCGTAAAGCGCGTCAAAAAGGCGACATTCCCCGCTCCAAAGAGGTGAATCTGGCGGTTAGCCTGGTGATGGCGCTGGTGATGATGGGACTGTTTTTTCCCTATTATCGGGAGTTGATTCAGGCTTCGTTTCAGGCCGTACGCCAGATGGCCGATCGCATTCAGGATGACGGCGCGCTGCACCAGTTCATGCTGACGCAGGTACTGATCATCATGAAATTTATCGCCACGCTGATCCCGATCCCTTTCGCCGCCGCCCTTTCTACTCTGGTGCCGGGCGGCTGGATCTTTGTGGTGACACGCATTAAGCCCGACTTTAAAAAGCTTAACCCGATCAACGGTGTAAAGCGCATGTTCTCCATGCAGCACTACGTTGATGTGCTGAAGATGATCGCTAAGTGTTTGCTGATCCTGGCGCTGCTGTGGAGCACCATCAAAGGCAACCTGACCGAGATGATGGGTCTGCAAAGCTTGTTTTTACGCGACTCCATCAATCAGGGCCTGCAACTGTTCGAGTCGATGATCCGGCTGTTTATCCTCACCATCGTGCTGTTCGCGGTGATCGACATACCGCTGACCAAATTCTTCTTCACTAAAAAAATGAAGATGTCGAAGAAGGAGGTGCGCGATGAGCACAAGAATAATGAAGGGAATCCGCAGGTCAAAGGCCGCATTCGTAACCTGCAACGTCAGATGGCGATGGGCCAGATTAACAAGCAAGTGCCGCTGGCGGATGTGGTGATCACCAACCCAACGCACTTCGCGGTGGCGCTGAAATACGATCCAAAAAAAGCCGCCGCACCTTACGTGGTGGCCAAAGGTGTGGATGACGTCGCGCTCTATATCCGAAGCGTGGCCGGCAAAAACAACGTTGATGTGGTGGCGTTTCCGCCGCTGGCGCGCGCCGTTTATCACAGCACGCGTATCAACCAACAAATTCCTGCAGCCCTGTTCCGTCCGATTGCACAGGTGCTGACTTACGTAATGCAACTGCAAACCTGGCGCAGCGGTCAGGGTGAAAAACCTCGGCTGGATACCCAACTGCCGAACTTAGATGAGGTAATGAAAGCTCATGAGCCAACTTAAAACGCGCCAGTTCACGCAACTGTTGCGCCAGGCCCACATTGGCGTGCCCGTGCTGCTGCTCAGCGTGCTGGCGATGGTGATTTTGCCCCTGCCGCCGATTGTGCTGGACGTGTTATTCACCTTTAACATCGTGCTGGCAATCATGGTGCTGCTGGCGAGCGTTAACAGTAAACGCCCGCTGGATTTCTCCATCTTCCCGACCATTTTGCTGATCACCACGCTGATGCGTTTGACGCTCAACGTGGCGTCGACGCGCGTGGTGCTGCTCGACGGTCACGAAGGCGTTGGCGCCGCCGGTAAGGTGATTGAAGCCTTCGGTAACGTGGTGATTGGCGGTAACTTTGTCGTCGGCTTTGTGGTGTTCATCATCCTGATGATCATCAACTTTGTGGTGGTCACCAAAGGTGCCGAGCGTATTTCCGAAGTCTCGGCACGTTTTACCCTCGATGCGTTGCCGGGCAAACAGATGGCGATCGATGCCGATCTGAATGCCGGTTTGATCAATCAGGAACAGGCCGGTCTGCGCCGCAAAGACGTTGCCAACGAAGCCGACTTCTACGGCGCGATGGACGGAGCCTCTAAGTTCGTGCGCGGTGATGCTATCGCCGGGATCATGATCCTGATGATCAGCGTGATCGGCGGGATTCTGATCGGCGTGTTCAAGCACGGTTTACCGGCGGGACAAGCATTTGAACAGTATGTCCTGCTGACCATCGGTGATGGTTTGGTGGCGCAGATTCCATCACTGCTGCTCTCAACCGCCGCGGCCATCATCGTGACGCGCATCAGTGATGGCGCGGACATGGGCGATGACATCAAGACGCAGCTGCTGGCACGACCGGGTACGCTGTACACCGCTGCCGCCGTAATGTTTGTGCTGGCGATTGTGCCGGGCATGCCGCATCTGGTGTTCCTGATTTTTACCGCCATGCTGCTGTTTGCCGCCTGGCGTCAAAGCCGTGGCGTGAAAGCACCGACGCAAGATCACCACGATATGGCAGCGATCAATCAGGCGCTGATGCAGCCGGAAGAGCAGCCCGCCATCGGTTGGGACAATATCCCGATGGTTGAGCCCATCGGCCTGAATCTCGGCTACAAGCTGGTGACGCTGGTGGATAAAGGCAAAGGCGCGCCGCTGACGCTGCGTATGCGCGGCGTGCGCCAGGTGGTATCGGAAACCAGCGGCGTGCTGCTGCCGGAAATTGCGCTGCGTGAGGATTTCCACCTCAAACCGGCGCAGTATGCGATCAAGATCAACGGTGTGCGCACCGCCGTCGGCGAAGTGCATGCCGATCGTTTAATGGCGATCCCGACGCCGGAACAGTACGGCGAGATCGATGGCGTATTGGATACCGATCCCGCCTACGGCATGGCGGTGACGTGGATCCTGCCCGAGCAGAAAGCCAAAGCGCTGAACCTTGGTTATCAGGTGGTGGATTGCGCCAGCGTGGTCGCCACCCATGTGAATAAAGTGGTGCGTGAGAATCTGCCCGAGCTGTTTAACTACGATGACATTACCCAGCTGCATCAGCGTCTGGCGAACGTGGCACCTAAACTCTCTGAAGATGTGAATGCGGCGGTGAACTACAGCTTGCAGCTGAAAGTGTATCGTCTGCTGCTGAACGATCAGGTGTCTCTGAAGGACATCACCACCATCGCAACGACTTTGCTGGAGAGCGTGGCGATCACCAAAGATCCGATCCTGCTGACGTCCGACGTGCGCTATGCATTGCGCCGTGCGATGGTGGCAGCGATTGCGCCGGATAATAAACCGCTGTCGGCGTATACGCTGGAGAACAGTCTGGAGAACCTGCTGCTGGCGGCGCTAAATCAGGCGCAGCAAGCCGGTAAAGTGGCACTGGATAGCTTCCCGGTGGATCCGAATATCCTGACGCAGTTGCAAAGCACGCTGCCGGTGATGATGGAGCAGCTGAAAGCGCAGAACCTGACGCAGGTGCTGCTGGTCACGCCGCAGCTGCGTCCGCTGATTGCGCGCTACGCGCGTCTGTTTGCCAATGGGTTGAATGTGCTGTCGTATAACGAAGTGCCCGATGAGGCGAATTTGCAGATTGTGGGTCAAGTTTCTTAAACGGTGCTCGCTGCACTAGATTGTGCTCGCTGTCCCCCATCCCGGCCTTCCCCCGCTAGCGGGGGAAGGAGACGCTGCCACATGCCAGTGATGAAGCTGCATGTGGCAGCATCTTCCTCCCCCATTCATGGGGGAGGACCGAGGAGGGGGACACCGAGCACCGACCGAGGAGGGGGACAGCGAGCACCGACCCAATTCTAACAGCCAGCACTACCCCATCAACGCCGCCATAATCACTGCAAAAACCGCGTCCGGCTGCAGCATCACCTCATGATTCCAAAACCTCAGCACGCGCCAGCCCTGTCTGTTTAACCGTTGCGTACGTTCATCGTCATATCTGAAAGTTTCGCCATGGTGCGATCCATCGAGTTCAATCGCTAGCCGCTTCTCCAGGCAGGCAAAATCCAGGATATACGGGCCATAAGGATACTGGCGGCGAAATCGCATGCCGCCACATTGTCTGGCGCGCAGCAGAATCCAGAGCTTTCGCTCTGCTGGCGTCATGTTATTTCTCAATTCCTTAGCACGCAGCACATGATGTCGCATCGATATTCATCCTGAAAAAGCGCATCGTGTTCCCGCTGGTGCCCAATCACAACGCATGGAGTGCCATCTTGAGCAGCAGATTCCAACTGTTATAAAAAAACACACCGAATCTGTCTCTAATTCGCTTCACTGTTATGTGCTTTACTGGCAGGCAGTGATAATTAGAGGTGAACAATGGACGCGATCAAACAAATCCTGCTCGACGAAATCGCCACGCTGAACCGTGAAGGACAGCGTGATAATTTGCCGCGCTTTAGCTTTTCCTTCCTTAAAACCCATCCGGGACTCTGGGCCATCATGTACTTATGCTACGCGCTGTGCGTGGCGTTGATCTTCTCAACCGAGATGCTCGGCTGGCCCGCGTTCTGGTTTGCCACGGTGTTTGTGGTGGTGATGAGCGTGCTGATGCTGATGGATATCAACCCGAAATACCGCTTCGAAGATATCGATACGCTGGATCTGCGCGTCTGCTACAACGGCGAGTGGTATTACGTGCAGCCGGTTTCGCAGCAGGCGCTGGACAAAATTCTCGATAATCCGCACACGCCGGATCGCGTGCGCAGCGGCATTGATCGTCTGATGAAGCAGAAAGGGGAAGTGGATTTCTACGACGTCTACTATCTCACCTGGGGCCACCAGCAGGCAGCCCACGTTTAATGGTTTAATCCGGCAATCAGTTTTCCCAACATCTCCACCGCCGCTTCAGCGCGTGCATCCCACGGCCAGGCGGTGTTAAAGCGGAAGCAGTGGCTGAAACCTTCGCTACTGGAAAACAGCTGGCCGGGCGCGATGCTGATCCCCTGGTCTAAGGCCAGGTGGTAGAGCTCAGTGGTGTTGATCTGCGCTGGCAGCGTGATCCACAAAAAATAGCCGCCCGGCGTATCGCTGATGCTGGCATCCGCGGGCAATACGCGGCGCAGCGCCTGTTGCGCCAGCTGTTTACGTTTTGCCAGCGTCTGACGCAGCTTCTTCAGATGCGTATCATAGCTGCGCGTGCTGAGGAAATCCGCCAGCGCCAGCTGCATCGGCGCGCTGGTCGACAGCGTGCTCATCAGCTGAATGCGCTGCACGCGCTGGGCGTGACGTCCCGCCGCCACCCAACCGACGCGAAATCCCGCCACCAGATTCTTCGAAAAACTGCCGCAGTGCAGCACGTTGCCATCCCGATCAAAGGCTTTAGCCGGTAGCGGCTTGTCATGCCCTTCATACAGATCGCCGTACACATCGTCTTCAATCATCGCCACGTTATAGCGTGCCAACAGTGCCACCAGCTGCTGCTTACGCTCGGCGCTCAGGGTAAAGCCGAGCGGATTTTGTCGGTTGGTCATTAGCCAGCAGGCTTTCACCGGCCAGCGCTGCAGCGCCTGCTCCAGCTCATCCAAATCCATGCCGTGTTCCACATCGCTGGCGATGGCAATCGCGTTCAGCTTAAGGCGTTCGATAGCCTGCAATGCGCCATAAAACGACGGATTTTCAAGGATCACCCAATCGCCGGGTTCGGTGACGGCCTGCAGGCTGAGATTGAGCGCTTCCATTGCGCCGTTAGTGATGACGATGTCATCCGGCGACAGCGTGATGCCCTGTTGCGCATAGCGCTGGGCGAGAATTTTACGCAGCGCTTCATTGCCTGGCGGCAGGTTGTTAAGCGCATCGGTGGGTTTCAGGTTGTGTGAAACTTTCACCAGCGAGCGCATTAGCTGGCGCTGCGGGAAGAGTTCGGGATCGGGAAACGCCGAACCAAACGGCATGATGGCGGGATTGCGCGTGGCCTGCAGCACATCAAACACGAAGCTGTTGGTATCGGCCTGGTCGGTTTTGGCGATCTCCTGGGTGGGCAAGCGCGGACGACTTTCGGCGGCGCGCGGCGCGACGTAATAGCCCGATTGCGGCTTTGAGACAATCCAGCCCTGGCTCTCCAGCACTTCATAGGCGTGCATCACCGTCATCAGGCTTAATCCACTCTGTTCCGCCTGCTGCCGCAGAGAAGGCAATTTCTCACCCGGCGGCCAGATGCGCGCTTCCATTTGCGTGCGCAGCCTATCTACCAACTGCTGATATTTCGCCACCCGAACTCCGATGTAGAGGATTTGGCGGCTATTTTAGCGCAAATCGCTGGCGCCTGAACGCCTGTGGTTTGTCAGCAGCCGTTTGTTCGCTCTAAGAGTTTTCCTACTTCGGGACATTTCTGCTAAGTCAACGTTAGCAACCTCACTAACATCACGGGTTTTCAGGCCTACCCAACATCAGATAGACAAGGATATTTATCATGCAAGAAACAGTGCAAAAATGGACCACGAATCCTAAACCTTCTCTCAGCACGACCATTCCTGAGGAGAAAGGCGGAGTTATGGAAATCGTGCTGAATGGCACCATTTACAAGGCGGATATTGACAAGGTGACGGGCACATGGAGCTGGACACCGGATGCCGCACTCGCCGACGGGCCCTATAACATCACCTTCCGGGTGATTGACGACGCGGGCAATTATGGTGATCCCACGCAGTTAATTCTTCACGTTGATACCACGGCGCCTTCCAAACCTGAAATTCTGCGCGTGATTGATGATGAAGGTTCAGAGCAAAGCTGGCTGATGCCGGGAGCCAAAACCGATGATAAAACGCCGGTCCTGAGCGGCTACGCTGAACCCGGTTCGATTGTGCGCCTGTACGACGGCAGCAATGAAATTGGCAGCGCTAAGGCTGCTCAAAACGGCCGCTGGGAAATTACTCCAGCGACCGAACTGTCCGAGGGTACGCACAGTTTCACGGTAACCAGCACCGATCGTACGGGCCACACCAGCAAGGCGTCTGATGCCTTTAGCCTGACGATTGAACCTGACAGCGTGCCACCGATTGGCAACCAGGCAACCATTACCCATGCCAGTGATGATGTGGGGAGCGTAACGGAGATGCTGCGTGATGGTGCCATCACCGATGACACCACCCCGACCCTGAACGGCACTGCCATGCCTGGCAGCGATGTGCGCGTACAATATCGTACGGCAAACGGCAGCTGGACTGAGGGCGGCCTGGCAACACTGAACGGCACTGACTGGACGTGGACACCCAACCCGGCGCTGGCTGAAGGTAAATACGAATTTCGTGCCAATGCCGGCGGTGGATGGAGCGATTCTTTCTCACTGGACATTGCTCTGACACCTGTCGATCGTTACGAGATTACGCACGCCTACGATGATTTCGGTACTTATACCGGTGAACTCGGCAACGGCGCGATCACCGACGACCGCACGCCAACGCTGCACGGTCGCGGCGAAGCAAACAGCGTGGTCTACATTCACTGTCTCAATCTGCAGGGCGCGTGGGTGTTGCTGGAGAGCGTCACCGTCGGCGCGGATGGTCAGTGGCGCTATGATCCCGATTTGCTGGACGTGGGCGATTATCAATTTAGCGCAGAGAGCAGTGCCGTTCATGATGCTAAAGCGAAAAGCTTTGGTCTGAAAATTGTGCCTGAAGGCAGCTTTGCCCCCACCATTGACGGCGCCATTGATGACGCAGGATCGCAGACTGGAATTATAAAGCATAATGCCTACACGGATGATACCACCCCCACGTTGACAGGCACCGCTGAAGCTAACAGCCTGGTAGTGATTTCATACAAAACTGGTACAGGTGATGATAATGTTTTCTCCGTTATGGCTGATTCCCGTGGCACGTGGAGCTTCACACCCGACCAATTAACACAGGGCTTATGGGAATTCAACGTTAAACGCCCGGAAGGTAATTTTTTACCAAACGCATTCAAATTATCTATCGTGCCGGATAACAATGATGCTTACTATTATGGCTTTGAAAACAGAGTTAATGGTGAACGTTTTGCGCAGGATGAATACAATTTACTCACTGAAAAAATGGTATTAATCGTAAAAAAAGGACTCGCATCAATTTATTCCTCTTCGTATGAGAACCCTGATATTACTGGAGAAAAATCACTGTACCTGCACAATCACAGTGAGATTGAATTTCAATTGCGTGATACCAGAACATTTTCGTTTGATCTGAGTCAATGTAGAGGACAAAGGGTTAGCATAAAACTTTACGACACATCTGATAAAATCATAGGTGGCGGGAATTATATATTAAATGATAGTAGGGATCCTGGAGCTGATCTATTAGAGAACTTATCATTTAATGTTAATGATCAATTAATTAAGAAAGTAACAATATTTAATGATAGTGCTTGGCCATTATTATTAGATAATCTGACATGGTTACCCTCCTTATCTGCTAATCAGACTTCAGAATTAAATGATAATGAAAGTGCATTGTTTATGATTGACGAATCTAAGCATATATCATTAGACATTTCCGACGTGCTGTCATCGGGGCAGAAAGATCTTTATATCGATGACGGTAAAACCCAGTTAATGGTCAACGGTAAAGCGGATGACATCCTGCAACTGGATGATATTCTGCCAGCAGGCAATGAAACCAGCGGCTGGACGGCGCTGGCGGGTACCGTCACCATCGCCGGCTGCGAATATCAGGTTTACAGCAATGGCGATGCCGAATTACTGGTGCAGGAAGGTGTGAAAACCGAAATTGTGTAATTGCTGACATCACTACTCTGAAGGCCGGATTAACAACCGGCCTTTTTTTTATAAACCGCACTGTCTTGCCCCTGCCGCAGCAACGGCCATTTCTCATTCTGCGTCCTCATTCGTGCTTCCTTTTGCCTATGCAGCCCAGCCACCCACAGCTGATTTTTCAGCGGCCGCTTGTCCGCTCTAAGAGTTTTCCTACTTCGAGACATTTCTGCTAAGCCAACGTTAGCAACCTCACTAATATCACGGGTTTTCAGGCCTACCCAACATCAGATAGACAAGGATATTTATCATGCAAGAAACAGTGCAAAAATGGACCACGAATCCTAAACCCTCCCTCAGCACGACCATTCCAGAGGAGAAAGGCGGGATTATGGAAATCGTGCTGAATGGCACCATTTACAAGGCGGATATTGACAAGGTGACGGGCACATGGAGCTGGACACCGGATGCCGCACTCGCCGACGGGCCCTATAACATCACCTTCCGGGTGATTGACGACGCGGGCAATTATGGTGATCCCACGCAGTTAATTCTTCACGTTGATACCACGGCGCCTTCCAAACCTGAAATTCTGCGCGTTGTGGATGATGAAGGTTCAGAGCAAAGCTGGCTGATGCCGGGTGCCAAAACCGATGATAAAACGCCGGTCCTGAGCGGCTACGCTGAAGCCGGTTCGATTGTGCGCCTGTACGACGGCAGCAATGAAATTGGCAGCGCCAAGGCTGCTCAAAACGGTCGCTGGGAAATTATCCCAAATACCGAGCTGCCCGATGGGCCTCACAGTTTCACGGTAACCAGCACCGATCGTACGGGCCACACCAGCAAGGCGTCTGATGCCTTTAGCCTAATAATTGAGTCTCCGCCCGTTGTGGGCGACGCATCTATTACCTATGCCACTGATGATGTGGGTACCGTAACGGGCATGCTGGGTGATGGTGCCATCACGGATGACACCACCCCGACCCTGAACGGCACGGCCAACGCAGGCAGCGATGTGCGCATACAATATCGCGCACAAAACGGCAGCTGGACTGAGGGCGGCCTGGCAACACTGAACGGTACTGACTGGACGTGGACACCCAACCCGGCGCTGACCGAAGGTAAATACGAATTCCGTGTCAATGACGGCAGCGGCTGGAGCGATGAGTTCAAACTGGAGATTGATCTGACGCCCGAAGATCGCTACGAGATTACGCACGCCTACGATGATGTCGGTACCTATACCGGTGAGCTCGGCAACGGCGCGATCACCGATGACCGCACGCCAACGCTGCACGGGCGCGGCGAAGCGAACAGCGTGGTCTATATTCACTGTCTGAATCTGCAAGGCGCGTGGGTGTTGCTGGAGAGCGTCACCGTCGGCGCGGATGGTCAATGGCGCTATGATCCCGATTTGCTGGATGTGGGCAATTATCAATTCAGCGCAGAGAGCAGTGCCGTTCATGATGCTAACGCGAAAAGCTTTGGTCTGAAAATTGTGCCTGAAGGCAGCTTTGCCCCCACCATTGACGGCGCCATTGATAATGCAGGACCGATAGCGGGATTCATTAAAAATAATGCTTTAACAGATGATACCACCCCCACCTTGACAGGCACGGCTGAAGCGAACAGCCTGGTGGTGATTTCATACAAATCTTACACAAGTAGTGACGAACTTGTTTTCTCCGTTGTGGCTGACTTCCGTGGCAAGTGGACCTTTACACCCGACGAATTAACGCAGGGCTTATGGGAATTCAACGTCAAACGCCCGGAAGGTGACTTTTTATCAGATGCATTCAATTTATCTATTGTGCAGGATGACAGCGAAGCTTACTCATACGGTTTTGACGATAAAAGACATGAAGATTTGATTATAGGCAAACTCTACTCCCTGACTCAGGACGTTTGTTTAAAACTAAATCGTGGAGAAGGAAATTTCATGGGAGGATATGAAGGTAATCCATATAATATTGGCAAAGGGACATTAAACGTAGACCAAAACAGTTTGGTTGAATTTAAATTATCTAACATTAGAGAGTTTTCATTTAGTTTAGCCGGTGCGAACGGTGGCACTGCAACTATATTAGTTTACGATACATCTAACAATCTTTTATCAAGAATGACATACGTATTAAAAGATCACCAAGTAACGGGCGCCGAAAATCATGACCACTTCACATTTAATTTCAACAACCAATTACTTGGAAAAATAGAAATAACTAACACTTCCCCGGGTGGTTTTTACATTGACCATTTGAAATGGTATCCCGCATTAAATCCTAACCAGATTTTAGATGTAAATAATAACGACCATTCTCTATTCATTATTGACGACGCTAACCCGTTATCACTGAACATTTCCGACGTGCTGGCATCCGGCCAAAAAGATCTTTATATCGATGACGGTAAAACCCAGCTAATGGTCAACGGTAAAGCGGATGACATCCTGCAGCTGGACGATATTCTGCCAGCAGGCAATGAAACCAGCGGCTGGACGGCGCTGGCGGGCACTGTCACCATCGCCGGCTGCGAATATCAGGTTTACAGCAATGGCGATGCCGAATTGCTGGTGCAGGAGGGTGTGAAAACCGAACTGGTGTAATTGCTGACATCACCACCTTGAAGGCCGGATTAACAACCGGCCTTTTTTTATAAACCACAGTGTTGCCGCAGAATTAAGGCACCTGCTCCACTTCCCGTTCGTCCTCTTCCACCGCCGCAAAAAAATTCGGCAGCTCCTGAATACGTTCCGGCGGCACCGGTTTACCCAGTAAATAGCCCTGCAAGGTATCGCAGCCTAAGCCGGTGAGGAACGCCTGCTGATCCTGCGTTTCTACCCCTTCAGCCACCACTTTCAGGTGCAGCGACTGCGCCAGCGCAACAATCGCGGAAACGATGGTGGCATCTTCGGAGTGCGCCTGTAACTCGTTAACAAAGGCGCGATCGATTTTCAGCTCGCTGGCCGGTAAACGCTTGAGATATAACAAGCTGGAGTAGCCGGTGCCGAAATCGTCAATCGAGGCTTTTACGCCCATGTTGGTGAGTTCGGTGAGGATACGCACGCTCTCTTCCGGATCGCGCATCGCCGTGGTTTCGGTGACTTCCAGCGTCAACAGCTCAGCCGGAATCTGGTGCTGCGCCAGCGCCTCGGTAACGGTTTCCACCAGATTGCTTTGCTCAAACTGTACCGCCGACAAATTGACCGCCACCGACCAGTGCGGATGGCCCTGCAGATGCCAGGAACGCAGTTGGCGACAAGCTTCGTTAATCACCCAGTTGCCGATGTTAATGATCATGCCGGTCTTTTCCGCCATCGGCAGGAAGGCATCCGGCGCCAGTAAACCGCGTGAAGGATGCTGCCAGCGCAGCAGCGCTTCAAAGCCCAGGATCGGGCCGCTCGGCGCGCAGTATTTTGGCTGGTAGAACAGGCGTAACTCTTCGTTATCCAGCGCTTGCCACAGATCGTTATTCAGCTGCAATTGTGACTGCGCCAGCGTGTTCATCGACGGCTGAAAGAAGGTATAGCCGTTGCGACCGTTGTTTTTGGTGTGATACATGGCGGCATCGGCGTTGAACATCAGCTCGCGATCATCTTTGCCATCGCCAGGGTAAACCGCAATGCCGATACTCAGCGACACCACCAGCTCATAGCGCGAGATATCGAACGGACGATCCACCGCTTTCACCAGCGTATCGGCGACCGCTGCGGCATCGTTGGGTTCATCGATTTCCAGCAGTAGTACAAATTCGTCGCCGCCCATGCGTGCCAGCGTATAGTGCCCTTTCATCTGTTCGGTCATGCGCTCGGTCACACCAATCAGCAAATTGTCGCCCACGTGATGACCAAAGGCATCGTTGACCGCTTTGAAGCCGTCAAGATCCATAAACATCAGCGCAAACTGCGACTTCTCGCGATTGGCTTTATTGAGGGCTTGTTCGAGGCGATCTTCCAGCAAAATACGGTTGGGTAAGCGCGTCAGGTTATCGTGCAGCGCCAGCTGCGCCAGTTCGCGGTTGGCCTCCGCCAGCGAATGCGCAAGGATCGAGGTGCGTGCCTGCAAACGCGCATCCAGCATCGAGACCAGCAAGGTAATGCCGAGGATCGCCAGCGTCACCACCGTCACCACAATCGCCAGCCAGTTGCTGTTGACGCCCATTTGCGTCGCGTGGCTGTGCATCGGGAAGTCGGCCGCCACCATGCCGGTGTAGTGCATGCCCGCAATCGCGCAGCCCATTACCACTGATGCACCTAAACGCAACACGGTGACACGGCCGTGGCCTTCGCGCAGGTTAAACGCCAGCCACAGCGCGGCACCCGACGCCACCAACGCAATCGCCACCGATGCCGCCACCCAACCCCAATTCCACGTAATGCCAGGCGCAAACATCAGCGCCGCCATGCCGGTGTAGTGCATCGCCACCACGCCAGAGCCCAGCACCAAGGCACCACCGCACAGTCGCGGCCACGGTAACGTCGGCGTTGAACACACCAGCCACAGCGCAAATACCGAGGCTAATACCGCCACCACCATGGAGGTGACGGTGAGCATGGGATCGTAGCTCATCACCATATCAAGGCTCATCGACAGCATGCCGATGAAGTGCATCGCCCAAATGCCGACGCCCATAGCGAATCCACCGCCAAATAACCAAACCAGCGCCACCTTGCCAGTTGAGGAAGCCACGCGCCCTGCCATATCAAGTGCAGTAAACGAGGCCAGCATCGCCACCAGAATCGAGACGATGACGGTAAACGAGTCGTACGAAGTCACTAACATAGTGATTTACCAAGTAAAAGCCGGTTTGAGTCAGCTGTGGTGTTGTGATTAAAAGTGAGATCTATGGGTTTTATTGTAGGAATTATCGGCAGCATCACTGCCGATCTGAGTTTTTGAACGATGAAACCTTCCGATGGGGAAGAAACTAAAAATTGTTTATTGCGCGCCTGCCAGCGGCACCAGGTTATCGCTATACGCCAGCGGCACGTTAAGCGCAGCGGTAAATTCACCGATGCGGTCGGCGGGTGTGGGCTTGCCGAGCAGATAACCTTGCAGCGTGTCGAAGCCTAAACCGGTGAGCAAACGCTGCTGCTCCTCGGTTTCGACGCCTTCCGCCACCATGCGCAGGTTGAGCGTTTGCGCCAGCGTCAACATCGCGGTGACCACCGTGGCGTCTTCGCTACCGGCGCGCAAACTGTTGATAAAGGCGCGATCGATTTTTAGCTCGCTGGCTTCGAGGTGTTTCAAATGCAGCAAGTTGGCGTAGCCGATGCCGAAGTTATCGATCGCCACTTTTACGCCAAGACGATGCAGCTCGGCAATGCGCTGCTGGCTAAACTGCGGATCGCGCATCGCGATGTTCTCAGTAATTTCCAGCATCAACGCCCCTTCCGGGATCTGATGGTGCTGCAATGCCTGGCGCACGCTCTCAATCAAATCGCGCTGCTGGAACTGCAGAGCCGAGAGATTGACAGAGACGGTCCAGTCACCATTGCCTTCATCGTGCCACTGCTTAAGCTGGCGGCAGGCTTCATTGATCACCCAGTTACCCAGCGCGACAATTTGCCCGGTTTTCTCGGCGCGCGCCAGAAACATATCCGGCATCAGCAGTCCACGACGCGGATGCTGCCAGCGCAGCAGCGCCTCAAAACCGATTAATACCGTGCCGCCCGCGCGGAATTTTGGCTGGTAGAACAGGCGCATCTCCTGATATTCCAGCGCGTTCCACAAATCGTTGGCCAGCGCCAGCTGATGCTGCGCCACCGCGCTCATCGCCGGTTCAAACAGGCACCAGCCGTTACGGCCGCTGTGTTTGGTGTGATACATGGCGGAGTCGGCGTTAAACATCAGCTCCTGCTGGCTGCGGCCGTGCAGCGGGAAGATCACAATGCCAACGCTCAGGGAGACGCGCAGCGAATAGCGATCGAGATTGAAAGGCGCATCAATAACCTGCACCAGCCGCTGCGCCAGTTTGGTGGCCTGATGCAGATGGAATTGCGGACACAGCAGTACGAATTCATCGCCGCCCAGACGCGCCAGCAGAATTTCTTCAGCGAGTTCACTTCGTAAACGCTCAGCCACCGCAATCAGCAAGCGATCGCCGACGTGATGGCCCCATGTGTCATTAATGGCTTTGAAACCATCGAGATCCATGAACATCAGCGCAAAGTTCTCATCCTGCAGCGTCGCCTGTTTGATCTCCGTGGTGAGTTGCTGCTCCAGCATCACGCGATTCGGCAGCGCGGTGAGGTTGTCATGCATCGCCAGCTGGCGCAGCTCGCTGTTGGCGCGCTTGAGTTTAGCGGCGAGGCGCGCGGCACGGAGCTGCGCATCCAGCATCGAGATCAGCAACATGAATCCCAGAATACTCAGCGTGATAATGGTGACCCACACCGCCAGTCCCTCTTCGCTGGCACCGTGATGTTGCATGCTTACCGGCATAACGAACTCTGCTGCCGCCATGCCGGTGTAATGCATGCCGGCAATCGCAATCCCCATCACTAACGCTGCGCAGGCGCGCAGTAATAACAGGCTTTCGCCCTGGCGCAGATGAAACGCCAGCCACAACGCCGCGCCTGATGCCGCATAGGCAATCAGCACCGAGAGCGCCACCAGCGGCAGATTCCAGTCAATTGGGCTTTCAATCATCAGCGCGTTCATGCCGAGGTAATGCATGACAATGATGCCGCTGCCCATGATCAGGGTGCCGCGAATTAAGCGTCGCCGGGTGAGATGGCTGCCCTGCACGCCCTGCGCAAAGGCAAAGATGGCGGTGACAATCGCCACCAGTAATGAGATGGCGGTGAGTTCGACGTCGTAGCGCATGGTCATTGGCATCATCATCGCCAGCATGCCAATAAAGTGCATCGCCCACACGCCGATGCCCATCGCGGTGCCTCCGCCGATTAACCACAGTTTTGCCAGACAGCCGCGTGAAACGGCTACGCGCCCGGCGGTATCTAAGGCGGTAAACGCGGCAATGAAGGCCACGATCAGTGAAACGGTAACCAGAACGCTATCCCAGGTAACCAGCAGCATGTGCGCTCCTAAACTTCACCCGCTACGGAGCAGGTGCGGTGTCGTCAAATTAGAACAAGGATGATAAAGCGCCGATCAAGGGCGATTCATGACCGCCTGCGGCGAAGTTCAACTTAGAACCGATCCAGACAAATCTTGAGTCATGGTGCGGATTTTTTTTATTTTCATCGTCAGTCGTTAAGCGAAAAATTAATAATATCTGATTAATGCACGAACATAACATTGAACCGTAGCGTGCGGTAGAGGGAGAAATCATCGGCTGTTTAGTTTTTTTAACCGCTCGCTACCCCTTGTGTTTACTGAGTTATCGGCGAAAAGTGTGAATTGATTAGGGAAAAATTGAACCCTTGGCGTACAAGTGCCGATTTGCTGATCTATAGTAAAGAAAACTGATATAAATCATTAATCCGCCACCCAGGAATTTTCTTAGATGGCAGGCGCTTACGCTGTCGAGTCCATTGCGGCTCTTGTTTGATTTCGGATGTATTTCCATAAATGTCTGACCAGGTGAAAAAGCACTGACCTTGGATAATCAGTAAGGAATGATTATGAAACTCAAGCTTTTTCTTATGGCTACTAGCCTAAGCGCCGCGCTAGCCCCTACTGCTGTTTTTGCCGCCACCACCACGGGAACCATCAATGCGACGTTGACGCTGACCACCGGTTGTTTGGTAAACGGCCAGTCTGCAACGACGGGGGTTAACTTCGGTACCCTGAACTTTGGTAGCAGCGCCGCCACCTTTGATACGCTCAATGCCACGCTGGTCGGCGCGTCCGGTAACGGTATCTATGTCCGCTGCACCACTGGACAAACCTTCAACGTGCAGGTCACCAGCAGTAATGCCGCTCCGGCGACCATTTACGGCACGGTGAGCGGCCAGCCACGCTATCTGATCCTCGGCTCCAACAATACGCAGGGTATTGCCTATACGTTGTATAGCGATGCCGCTTTTACCACTGCTATCGCCAACAACACCAATATCGCCGCCAGTGGCACCACGGATCCAACGTTGGGTACCAACTACGCCATTTATGGTCGCGTGGTCGGCGGCGGTTTTAACCCGTTGATTCCCGCAGGGACTTACACCGACACCATTAACGTGGCGGTGAATTACTGAGGGAAAGGATAATCAGGGTGGCCGTGGTGCAGCGGTTGATGCACAGTGCAGGCGGCCTTGCCCTGCTGATAGGGAGCGTCTCCGCCTGGGGGTTGCCCACGGCAACGTTTCAGGTTTCAGCATCAGTAGTGGCAGGCTGTGTTGTTTCCGGTACCAATACCGGGGTCTTTGGCACGCTTAACTTTGGTACCCAATCTGGCGTGGCTGCAAGCAGCGTCAGCGCCAGCTATGTGCAAAGCACCACTATCACTCTCGCCTGCACGCCAGGCACCGCCGTCAGCATGAGCATTAACGGTGGCAGCAATTACACCTCCACGCGCAACCTCAAGCATACCAGCAACACCAATATCGTGGCCTACAACCTGTATACCAATGCGGCACACACCACGGCGATTCCAGTGAACAGCCCGATGGCGTTGAGTTACAGCAATGCCAATAACATCACGTTGCCGATTTACGGCTTATTAACGCTGCCCGGCCCCACGCGCGCCGGGACGTATACCGACACCTTAACCGTCACGCTGAGTTGGTGACGGCGCCAATAAGAAGGATGAATGATGATGAACCTGCGCGCCCTGATTCTGTTGTTATGTGTGGCACTAACACCTGCGGTGCATGCCGCCAATTCACTGATGGTGTGGCCAATCGATCCGGCAATCGATCCACAAGATAAAGCCAGCGAGCTGTGGCTGGAGAATCGCGGCAATGCCACCACCATGATGCAGGTGCGCATCTTCAGCTGGCAGCAGGTCAACGGTCAGGAGCAGTATCAAACCCAGCAGCAAGTGGTAGCGAGCCCGCCGATGGTACGCCTTGAGCCAGGGCAAAAGCAGCTGGTGCGTTTAATCAAGCAAACGCCGCCCGAAGCCGGACGTGAGATGTCCTATCGCGTGGTGCTGGATGAGATCCCCACGCCGCGCACGCCGGGCGAGAATCAGGCCGGGCTGACGTTCCAGATGCGCTATTCGGTGCCGCTGTTTGTTTACGGCAACGGCGTAACACGTGATACGGCGAAACCGCAGCTGAGCTGGCAGGAAGTGAACAGCGGCGGCAAGCGCTGGCTGGAGCTGACCAATCACGGTAACGGCCACGCACGTTTAAGTAACGTGACCATTGGCGGGCTCAAAATGGGCAACGGCTTGTTTGGCTACGTGCTGGCCAACAGCAGCCATCGCTGGCCGTTAACCCGCAGCGTAAGCGGTGAGCTGTCGGCCGAAATGAACAAAGGCCACTGGAGCAGCGCTGCCGCGCGTTGATGAAGTTAACGCCGCATCCCTGCGCGCTGGCCGTTGCCAGCGTGCTCTGTATTAGCCCGATAAGTAGCAGTGCGGAGATTTTCTCCGAACTGCCACCGCCGCCTGCGCTAGAGAATAACGCCAGCGGTCAGCAATACATGCTGGAACTGGTGGTGAATCAGGGCGAACGTGGCGACATCGTGCCGGTTGAACGCAAAAACGGTGATTTCTGGCTGCGACGCGGCGATCTGCAACGCGCCGGTATTCCGGCCGAGAAGTTGCAAGGGCAGCAGATCGATGTCAATCAACTGAGCGGAGCGAAAGTGGAGTATGACGAACGACGCCAGCGCCTGTTACTGACGGTGCCGCCCGCCTGGCTGCCGGGCCAAACCATTGGCCAGTTGCAGAATGCGCCGCGCTTTCCCGGCCGCGCCAGCAATGGCGCCCTGCTCAACTATGACTTCTACGCCACGCGCACCGATAACGCCGGTTCGCGCCTCTCCAGCTGGAATGAATTGCGCTTCTTTGGCCCGGTTGGGCAGTTTTCGACCAACGGTGTTTATGTGCAGCAACTGGAAGGTGGCGTTGCCGGTCAGCAGGAAGGCTATATCCGCTACGATACCTGGTTCAGTAATGAAAACGAGAACGCAGCGATCAGCTGGCGCGCCGGGGATTTGGTAACTGATGCGTTGAGCTGGAGCAACAGCGTGCGGCTGGGTGGCGTGCAGATTGGCCGCGACTTCAGCGTGCGTCCGGATCTGGTGACCTATCCGCTGCCGGCGTTTTCCGGTCAGGCGGCGGTGCCCTCGTCGGTCGATCTGTTTATTAATGGTTATCGCAGCACCCAGGCCGATGTGCAGCCGGGTCCGTGGTCGCTGACCAACGTACCTTTCGTTAACGGCGCAGGCGATGCGGTGATCACCACCACCGATGCAGTGGGCAGACAAGTCACCACCACGCTGCCGTTTTACGTCTCCAGCAGTTTGCTGAAAACCGGGCTATCCGATTACTCCTTTTCCGCCGGTGCCATTCGCGAAAACTACGGCATCAACAATTTTGATTATGGCGCGGCGGCGGCCAGCGGTTCGTATCGCTACGGTATCAACGATTGGCTAACGCTGGAGAGTCACGCAGAAGGCAGCGACAGCGTGGCGATGGGCGGCGCAGGTGGCCTGGTGAAGCTCGGCAGTTTTGGCGTGGTGAATGGTGCGCTGGCACAAAGCCAGATGGACGGCAATCCGGGTACGCAATACAGCTGGGGCTATCAGTACAACAACAGCTGGTTCAGCCTCGGAACGCAGCACATCATTCGCAGCGCCGATTTCGGCAACCTCGCGCTGGTTGGCAGTCGCGGCGACAGCGCGAACACCAGCTATTCACTGGCTCGGCGCAGCGCGCAGTACACCGCCAGCGTATCGCTGAATGATTACGGCAGCCTGGGATTGGCCTATTTTGATATCTCCGGCGGCAACGGTGACCGTACACGGTTACTCAATCTGTCGTGGAGTAAAAATCTGTGGGGTAACAGCAGTTTGTACATCTCCGCCAGCCGCGATCAGGAACAGGGCAACTGGAGCGGCGCAATTTCGCTGGTCATTCCATTCGGCGAGCAGAGCAGCGCCTCGGTCAGCACCGAACGCGATCAGGAGGGCAATAACAGCCAGCGACTGTATTTGTCGCGCGCCATGCCAACCGACGGTGGCTTCTCATACGATGCCGCGTGGGCCAATCAGGCCAGCGACAGCGGCGATTATCGCCAGGCCAGCCTGCGTTATCGCAACAATAAAATCGATACCTCAGCCGGTTTCTACGGCGATAACGACAACACCACGCAATGGGCTGATTTCACCGGTTCGGTGGTGTTGATGGATAACCGCGTGTTCGCTGCCAACGATATCAACGATGCCTTTGTGGTGGTGAAAACCGATTATCCCGACGTGACGGTGCGTTATGAGAACCAAACCATGGGCCGCACCGATAAACAAGGTTATCTGCTGGTGCCATCGATCAGCAGCTATTACGGCGCGAAGTACGATATCGATACGCTGGATCTGCCTGCCGATCGCACCGCGCCGAAGGTCGAACAGCGCTTTGCGGTGAAGCGTAAGAGCGGCTATCTGCTCAACTTCCCGGTCGAGCGCCTGCGCGCCGCCAGCGTTGTACTGCACGACAGCAATCATCAGCCGCTGCCGATTTCCAGCCAGGTGTTACGTCCGAATCAGGCCACCGAATATGTCGGCTGGGACGGCATTGTATGGATGGAAGATCTGGCTGCCAGCAACCCGATTCACGTGGTGACGCCAGATGGACGCAGTTGCGATACGCAACTGGAGATCGCCAACGGCCAGCCAAAAGCGCTGGAAACCTACGGACCGCTTACTTGCCCGCTGCCACCGCCGCCGCAAGGTTCTGC
Organism: Pantoea sp. JK; assembly: GCF_026130245.1. NCBI lineage: Bacteria > Pseudomonadati > Pseudomonadota > Gammaproteobacteria > Enterobacterales > Erwiniaceae > Pantoea > Pantoea sp. JK. The sequence goes on along the minus strand of NZ_JAINFN010000003.1, from coordinate 243,988 downwards.
GGTGAGCAGCGCGGATCATTCACAGTCAGGGATTTCACCATGAGAAAGCTTCTGCTCCTGCTGGCGCTGTTTTTACTGCCGGGCACCAGCTATGCGCTTTGTAGCTTATCGGCGCCGACTGCCACCTTTGGTTCGGTCACCACATTTTCGGTGGCGTCAACGGTGAATAACACCTCCAGCACTACCAATGTTAACTGTGGCTCGGGTACGCTTTCGCTGCTGGGCTCCGACAACATCACCTATGCCTTTACCACCGCCTCAAACCTTAGCGGCACGCGCGCCGTGTTGAAAACCGCCAGCGGCGGCACCGATAACATTCCGATCCAGCTGTGTATCGATAGCGCTTGTGCCACCGAATTACAGCAGGGCGGCAGCTATCGCTGGAGTTCCGCCTCACTGCTGGCGCTGGGTAGCACCCTTAACTTTAATATTCCGCTCTACTTCCGCACCCTTACCGGGCAGGTGATCGCTGCAGGCACCTATACCACCACCATCACGCTGACCGTCAGTTATACGGTGTGTGCCGGATTGAACGTGGCGGGATTGTGCGTGGGAACGGTACAGAGCAGCACCGGTACGGCGATGCCGATTACCGTGAATCTGGTGGTTACCAACGATTGCACCACCATCACTGCGCCGAATGTTAGTTTCGGCAGTGCACCTTTGGTGGGCAGTTTCTCAACGGTGCAGCAGACGATTAACGTGGTGTGTTCAAAAGGCAGTACTTACACCGTGGGTTTGAGCAACGGCAGTTACTACAGCGGCACCACGCGGCAGATGGCGAGCGGGACGAATCGGTTGGCGTATGACATCTACAAAGGCACCACCACCACCTCGCGCTGGGGACCGACTGGCACCGATCGCTGGAGCAGCACCACCTCGACCTCGTTGAATGCGGATACCGTGACGCGCAACTTTACTTATACGGCGCAGATTTTGACGACGCAGAATACGCCCGCGGCGGGGAATTATACTGATAGCGTGGTGGTGGATGTGTCGTTTTAGGTGGGTGCGCGCTGTCCCTCATCCCAGCCTTCTCCCGCAAGCGGGAGAAGGAGCCGATCGAGCGGTTACCTAAACATTCCCTCTCCCGCAAGCGGGAGAAGGAGCCGATCGAGCGGTTACCTAAACATTCCCTCTCCCGCAAGCGGGAGAAGGAGCCGATCGAGCGGTTACCTAAACATTCCCTCTCCAGCTTGCGGGAGAGGGTTAGGGTGAGGGGAACGGTGTTGCGCTTGATATTGCTTCACCATACGGCCAATCAGCAGCGTACCAACCAGCCCGCACACTGCCGCAAAAGAGAGCCACACGCCCGGCATCGCTTTGTCGCCGGTGGCATGAATCAGATAGCTCGACACCGCAGGAGTAAAGCCACCAAACAGCGCGGTTGCCAGGCTGTAGGCGAGCGAGAAGCCCGAAGCACGCACTTCTGCCGGCATGATCTCAGCCAGATAAACCACCATCGCGCCGTTGTAGCTGGCATAGAGGAACGACAGCCAGAGTTCGGCCTCAACCAGGCGGGCAAAGGTCGGCGCGCCCACCAGCCAATGCAGCACCGGCCAGGTGGTTAAAATCATCAAGATGGTGCAGATAATCAGCAACGGACGACGACCAATGCGGTCCGATAGCGAACCCATCACTGGCAGCCAGAACAAGTTGGAGATGCCGACAAACAGCGTCACCAGGAAGCTCTCTTTATCGCTCATCATCAGAACGGTTTTGCCAAACGTCGGGGTAAAGGCGGTGATCATGTAGAACATCACGGTAGTGGTGACCACCATCAACATCCCTGCCAGCACCAGCGCCCAATTCTGCCCGACTGAACGCATAATCTGGCTCATGGAAGGATGATGTTTGCGCTGGCTGAAGGCTTCGGTCTCTTCCAGCATGCGACGAATGTAGAACAGGAACGGCACGATCATACATCCCACCACAAACGGAATACGCCAGCCCCATTCGGTAACCGCGTCTTTCGCCAGCAGATGGTTCAGACCCAAACCAAGCAGCGCCGCGAAGATCACCGCAACCTGCTGGCTACCTGACTGCCAGCTGACATAAAAGCCTTTGCGCCCTTTCGGCGCCACTTCAGCCAGATAAACCGACACGCCGCCCAGCTCAACGCCCGCCGAGAAGCCCTGCAATAAACGACCAAGCAGAATCAAAATCGGCGCGGCAGCACCCAACGTGGCGTAACCGGGTACCAACGCAATGGTTAAGGTGCCGATCGCCATCAGACCAAGCGTTAACAGCAAGCCTTTACGACGACCATGATGGTCGATGTAAGCGCCGAGAATAATCGCGCCGAGCGGGCGCATCAGGAAGCCTGCGCCGAAGGTCATCAGCGTGAGCATCAGAGAGGCAAAGGGATCATCGCCGGGGAAAAAGGTTTTGGCGATTGCGGTGGCGTAATAGCCAAATACCATGAAATCGTACATCTCAAGGAAGTTACCGCTGGTAACGCTAAAGATGGTTTTGGCACCGCTTTGCGACGACTTTTGTAAAGAGTGACTCGAGCTCATATTGTCCTTCCTGGTTTTTTCTTCAGTTTTAACGTGCCGGGCCAGGAATAAACGTGATCCTCTTCACCATTGCAGTTTACAAAAATAAGACCAATGGTAACAATAAATTAACAAACTAAGTATCAGATATAAAAAAAGGTCGCCATGAATGGCGACCCTACGATTGAGCTGAGAAACGTTACTTTTTGACCGTTTCCATGCCCATCAAGCCAATCTTCAGATAACCAGCTTCACGCAGCTGATCCATCACTTCCATCAAAGTAGCGTAATCAACCGATTTATCCGCCTGGAAGAAGATGGTGGTGTCTTTCTTGCCTTCGGTTTGTGCCGTCAGCGCGTTCACCAGTGTCTCTTTGGTGACCGCATCGTTACCGATGAAGATCTGCTTATCTTCCTTGATGGAGAGATAAACCGGCTTTTCCGGACGCGGCTGCGGCGCGCTGGTCGATGCTGGCAGATTTACGCGCACATCGACGGTGGCTAATGGCGCGGCGACCATAAAGATGATCAGCAGAACTAACATGACGTCGATAAACGGCGTCACGTTGATTTCGTGCATTTCGCCATCGCCGACCGAGTCATCGTTTAAACGCATCGCCATAATACTTATCCTACGCGCAGTTTCTGTGCCGCCGCTGGACGGTTGGCTTCTTTCGCAGTATCGACGTTGCCGAGGTCAAGGTCGCGGCTCTGCAGCAACATCACCTGCGCGGCGACATCGCCCAGCGACGCTTTGTAGCTGGCAATCATACGCGCGAAGACGTTGTAGATAACAACTGCTGGGATTGCTGCAACCAGACCAATCGCGGTGGCCAGCAGCGCTTCGGCGATGCCCGGCGCAACCACGGCGAGGTTGGTGGTTTGCGTTTTAGCGATACCGATGAAGCTGTTCATGATGCCCCAAACGGTACCAAACAGACCGATAAACGGCGCAACGGAACCGATGGTAGCGAGGAAGCCATTACCGCGACCGGCATGACGGCTGAATGCGGCCACGCGGCGATCGAGACGGAAGCTGGTACGCTCTTTAATGCCATCCAGATCTTCGGTGCCGGCAGACAGCTCCAGCTCATTCTGCGCATCGTTAAGCAGCACAGCGCTGTGGCTGTTGGCTTTGAAGTTTTCAGCAGCACGGTAAGCATCGTTTAACGAGCGGGCTTCGCCCAGCGCTTGCTGCTCGCGTTTCAGGCGACGTTTCGCCCCGCTCAGCTCAGCAAACTTACCGAAGAAAATTGCCCAGGTGACAACGGAAGCCAGTAACAGGCCAATCATCACAATCTTTACCACGATATCGGCATGCTGATACATGCCCCAAACGGAGAGATCCGTTTGCATCAAATCACTGGCTACCACGCTGCATCTCCAACTTCTGTTGCACAGTTCACGATTGAAGCGCGGATCATAGCAAAAAAAACGCCCGAAGTGATAGTGGTTCTCATTACTATTTACAAAGCAAAGAGACCAGCAATTTCCACAATTTAGCGGATGTTATGCGCAATACTGGCCTCACTCTGATAATCCGCAATCAGGCTCAACCCACTACGCTGATTCGTGGTAACGTGGATGTTTTGTGGGAAATGTCAGGAAAGGCAGTGATGGCAACGAAGAAAATAGACACCACGCTTGTCAGCGCGGGACGCAGTAAACGTTACACTCAAGGCTCAGTTAACAGCGTAATTCAACGCGCTTCATCCCTGGTTTTTGACACGGTCGCCGACAAGAAACGTGCTACCGCCGGTCGCGCTTCAGGCGAGCTGTTTTATGGCCGTCGCGGCACCCTCACCCATTTCTCGCTGCAAGACGCCATGACCGAGCTGGAAGGCGGCGCAGGTTGCGCGCTCTATCCATGCGGCGCGGCGGCGGTCTCCAATGCCATTTTGTCCTTTGTCGAAGCCGGCGACCATATTCTGGTCAGCGGCGCGGTCTATGAACCGACGCAGGATTTCTGCTCGAAAATTCTCAGTAAGCTGAACGTTACCACCAGCTATTTCGATCACTGCATCGGCAGCGAAATTGGCGAACTGGTGCAGCCGAATACGCGCGTGGTGTTCCTGGAATCACCGGCGTCAATCACCATGGAAGTGCAGGATATTCCGGCGATTGTTGCCGCCGTGCGCGCCAAAGCGCCGGATGCGATCATCATGATCGATAATACCTGGGCGGCGGGCGTGCTGTTTAACGCGCTGCAGCATGGCATCGATATTTCGATTCAGGCCGGCACCAAATACATCATTGGTCACAGCGATGCGATGATTGGTACGGCGGTAGCGAATGAACGTTGCTGGCCGCAGCTGCGCGAGAACTCCTATCTGATGGGCCAGATGGTCGATGCCGATACCGCCTATATGGCGAGCCGCGGTATTCGTACGCTGGGCACGCGTTTGCGTCAGCACGAAGAGAGTGGATTGCAGGTGGCCGAATGGCTGGCAAAGCAGCCGGAAGTGGCACGCGTGAATCACCCGGCGCTAGCGCAGTGTAAAGGCCATGAATTCTGGCAGCGCGATTTCAGCGGCAGCAGCGGTTTGTTCTCCTTCATCCTGCATGAAAAACTGAGCCGTGAGCAGCTGGCGAATTACCTCGATCACTTCCACCATTTCAGCATGGCGTATTCGTGGGGCGGCTATGAATCCCTGATTCTGGCAAACCAGCCTGAAGAGCTGGCGGCGATTCGTCCGGCGGGCGGCGTGGATTTTGACGGCACTTTGGTGCGTCTGCATATCGGCCTCGAACATGTCGACGACTTGCTGGATGACCTTAAAGCCGGTTTTGCACGTTTAAGAAGTTAAACAGAAGATAAACCACGCTGTGGCGGCGATGAGAGATCAACGTATACGATGCCACAGAAGGTTAAAATTAGACTCCTTGTGACTCGATGGAATAGCTGATGGGTGTTTTACATGAGATTGTCCAGGCGCTTTGGCATCAGGATTTTGCCGCGCTCGGCAATCCGGATGTCGTTTGGATTGTTTACGGCGTGATGTTTTTAACGCTGTTTCTGGAAAACGGTTTGCTGCCCGCCTCATTCCTGCCGGGCGACAGCCTGCTGTTACTGGCGGGCGCGATGGTCGCCAAAGGTGTGATGGATTTCGTGCCGACGATTGTGATTTTGACCACGGCGGCCAGTCTCGGCTGCTGGCTCAGCTATCTGCAAGGTCGCTGGCTCGGCAACACCAGACTGGTAAAAAGCTGGTTGCTGCATCTGCCCGCGCAATATCACCAGCGCGCGTGGAATATGTTTAACCGCCACGGTTTGATGGCGCTGCTGGTTGGCCGCTTCCTCGCTTTTGTGCGCACCTTGCTGCCCACCATGGCGGGCATTTCCGGTTTGAACAATGGCCGCTTCCAGCTGTTTAACTGGCTGAGCGGTTTGTTGTGGGTTGGGATTGTGGTGACGCTGGGCTACGGCATCAGCCATGTGCCCTTTATTAAGCGTCACGAAGATCAGGTGATGGCGATCCTGATGATTCTGCCAATCGCGCTGCTGTTTATCGGCCTGGCCGGCAGCATTGTGGTGATTTGGAAAAAACGCCGCCAGAAAGTTTCCTGATTACGACGCGGCGTCAAACGGTAAGGTTTGACGCACGCGGCTCGCCTCCTCTCCCGGCGTCACGCCGAAATAGCGCTTAAACTCTCGCGAAAATTGCGACGGACTTTCATAGCCGACGCGCACCGCCGCCGCGCTGGCTTTCATGCCATCCTGCAGCATCATCAGGCGCGCCTGATGCAGGCGATAGCGCTTGAGGTATTGCAGCGGCGAGGTTTGCGTCACCGCTTTGAAGTTGTGATGAAACGCCGAAACGCTCATGTTCACTTCAGCAGCCAGCATGTCGACGCTCAGACTTTCCGCAAAGTGACTTTCGATGCGACGCAGCGCGCGCGCAATCTGGCTGAACTGCGTCTGGCGATTGACCAGCGACAGCAGCGCGCCGCCAATCGGTCCGGTTAACACGTAATAGATCATCTCGCGCACCAGCTGCGGACCGAGCACGCGGGCGTCACGCGGATTGTTCATCACATCCAGCAAGCGTTCGGCCGCACACAGCATCTCTTCGCTCATAAACGCCGAATGGATGCCGGAGGTTTGCGCCTGTGGCTGGAACTGCTCGTCATCGCCGATATCCATCAGCAGATCCTGCAGGCTGGCGACATCCACGCTCAAACACATGCCGGCCAGCGGCTCCGCCAGCGTGGCTTCGGTTTCGCACTCCACCGGCAGCGGCACGGTGAGCATCAGATATTTGGTAGCGTCGTAGTGGAAAACCGTGCTGCCGAGATAACCGGTTTTACGCCCCTGAAACAGAATCACAATGCCGGGTTGATACATCATCGGCGTACGCGGCAAGGTTTCGCAGGCGTAAATCAGCTTGACGTTTTCTACCGCGCACAGCGGCTTATGCAGGTCACTCATCAGCGCGACTACACGCTGCGCCAGCTGGCGGCAAAGGGCGTCGTTTGGCATGCATCTCTCTCGGGCAGCAAAAAAGTCAGTTTGCCGTAAGGCTGTGCAAAGCTCCACCATCCTGGAGAATCAGGCAAGATTCTTGCAGAAATCCATCAGGCAAAAGTGCCGCCCGCTTGCCACAATGATCCTGAGGTGAGGTTTGTTGACTAGACTTAAGCACATCTTTTCTACGGTAAGTCACTGCAACAGATAAGGAGCAACTATGGCAGAGCAACCCATTATTAAATTGCGCGACGGCAACATGATGCCGCAGCTTGGCCTCGGCGTGTGGCAAGCGAGCATTGAGGATGCACGTAACGCCATCCTGGAAGCGTTGAAAGTCGGCTATCGCTCCATCGATACCGCCGCTATCTACAAAAATGAGGAAGCGGTTGGGCAAGCGCTGCAAGAGACCGACGTGGCGCGTGAAGACATTTTTATCACCACCAAGCTGTGGAACGACGATCAAACCAACTGGCAGCAGGCGATGGAAACCAGCCTGAAGAAGTTGCAGCTGGAGCAGGTGGATTTGTATCTGATGCACTGGCCGTGCCCGGAAAAAGACAACTACGTCGAAGCCTGGAAAGGGTTGATTGAGCTGCAGCAACAGGGCTTAACCAAGAGCATCGGCGTATGTAACTTCCACGAGGCGCACCTGAAGCGTTTGATCGATGAAACCGGTGTGTCGCCGGTAGTGAACCAGATTGAGCTGCATCCGATGCTGCAACAGCGCACGCTGCATGCGTGGAATGCGCTGCACCAGATTCAAACTGAATCCTGGAGCCCGCTGGCGCAAGGCGGGAAAGGCGTGTTCGATCAGGAGATTATCCGCGAGCTGGCGAAAAAGTATGGCAAGACGCCGGCACAAATCGTGATCCGCTGGCATCTGGATAGCGGTTTGGTGGTGATTCCGAAGTCGATTACCCCGGAACGTATTCGTGAGAATTTCCAGGTGTTTGATTTTAGATTGGATAAAACTGAAGTGAGTGAGATCAGTAAGCTGGATAGCGGTAACCGTTTGGGGCCGGATCCGGAAGCGTTTAACGGGTAGGATGGTGCGCTTTTCCCCTCACCCTAGCCCTCTCCCGCAGGCGGGAGAGGGAATAGATTGAGCGCTGATGTAAAGCTGAAATCCATCTAAACGTCCCTTCTCCCACTTGTGGGAGAAGGTTAGGATGAGGGACATCAGGACACCGAGTTAACCAGCAACTGCCCCGCCGTACCGCGATCCGCCATCTCTAGCGTCTGGCTGTAATAAACAAACGGGAAGTGATCCGATGAACTCTGCGGGAAGCTCACCAGTAACTCCACGCTGCCATCCACCCACACGGTATCTTTCCAGCCGCGATCTTCACCCATCGGCTGCGCGCCATTGACGTTCTTAATCAGGAACATCACGCCCTGAATATGCAGCGATTGCGGGCGATCGGCGTGGATAATCCAGCGCTCAAAGGTCCCCTGCTGCACGGTGGTATCGATGCGGTTCATGTCCCACAGCACGCCATTAATGCCCGGCTCGCTGTCGCCAATGCGGAATTCACGCGTACGTGACGCTACGCCATCGAGAATCTGATCCGCCAGCAAACGCATCGGCAGATTGTCGGTGACCAGCGGCAACAAACCGGTTGGGCGCAAGCTCAGCACCAGCGTGTTGGTCAGAATTGATGACGGCTCAAACAGCCCGCGCAGGCGATCCATCAGGCCCGCCGCCGTTCCGGCCGTAATCGACACTTCATCGCCCTGCGACATATCCACCAGCACTTCGCGACGCTCGCCGGGTGCCAGCGTCAGCAGCTGCACCGCCACCGGCGCAGGCAGGAAGCCCTGATCGCTGGCGATCACCGTAAAGGGACGATTATCGGAGAAGCTGAGATCGAAGCGCCGCGCGTTCGATCCGTTCAGCAAACGCAGGCGCACCCAGCCGCGTGACACTTCGACATACGGATTTTGCACGCCGTTCACCAGCAGCACATCGCCCATAAAACCGCCGCTGGATGGCGGGTTATAAACCGGCGTGGCGAAGTTATCGAGGCGCTTGTCTTGAATGATCAGCGGGAAATCATCGACGCCATAATGCTTCGGCAGCGGCAGCGATTTACTGACGTCATCTTCCACCAGCCACATACCGGCGAGTCCGTTGTAAACGTGCGGCGCCATGCGGTTTGGCGTGTTGGCGTGATACCACAATGTGCCCGCGCCCTGACGAATCGGTAGCACCGGTGCCCAGTCGGCCCCCGCCGACATCATGCGCGGCGCACCGCCCATTAATGCGCCCGGCACCTGCAAACCGCTGACGGTCATTGAGACCGGTTCGTTGAGGCGATTGCTGTAGATCAGCTTCACATCGTCGCCGCTGTAAACGCGCACCGTTGGGCCGAGATACATGCCGTTAAAGCCCCACACCGGCACTTTATTACTGTTGCCGCTGAACGACCAATGGCTGCGCTGCAAGGTGAGAAACAGCGGCTGACCGCGACGGGATTCAATCAGCGGTGGAATAGGAAGTGGCGTATCGCCCAATGGCGCGGCGGCGCGGGCGGCGAAAGGCATAGCGCCGGAAGCCAGTGCGACACCGGCAGAAAGCTGAATAAACTGACGTCTGCTGCAAGACATAAAACTTCAGACCTTTTGAGCGTGGCGTGAGGACGCCGTGTCCATGTTGTTTTAATTAATGATGAGTTGCTGTGTGGCTTGAGAACGGGGCAGATGATCACCTGCCCCATTTTGGCTGGTCAGAGTTTACCGCTTTTTTCGCGCTCGGCGACTTCGGCGTTCAATTCTTCCAGTTTAGTCGACATTAATTCACGGCAGTGCGTGGCGAGCTTGCGCACCGAGGTGGTAGCAAACTGCGAGGTATCAACCGGCGGCAACATCTCAACAATCACCAAGCCGTTGTTCCAGCGGTTCAGCTTGATCTTGTCGTGGGTGTTAGACACCACGATCGGGATGATCGGCACACCAGCCGCGACCGCCGCATGAAACGCACCGGTTTTGAACGGCAGCAGACCACGTCCGCGGCTGCGCGTCCCTTCCGGGAACATCCAGAACGAGATGCGCTTTTTGTTGAACTGATCCACCAGCTCACCGATGGTGCCGTGCGCTTTGGAGCGGTTATCACGGTCAATCAGCAGGTTACCGGTCAGCCAGTAGAGCTGGCCAAAGAACGGAATCCACAGCAGGCTTTTCTTGCCCACGGTCACGGTGGTCGGCTGCACGATTTTGGCTGCCGTGATCATGTCGTAATTGTTCTGGTGGTTCGCGATATAGATCGCGTTACCGTAATGCGCGGCTTCCGCCGGTTTACGCAGTTCCACCTTGAGACCAAATACCGTCGACAGGCGACCAAGCATATGGCCGAACGTCGCAACATGACGCGGGTTGCGCGGTGAAAACAGACACCAAATACTGCCGAAGATACAAACCAGAATCGAATAAACAATAACAATAATTGCTCGTAAAATTAGTAACATAGATTCCTCAAATTGGGCATTCCATCGCCTGAATAACAGCGTTACTCTTCACTCGCGTCGGCTTTCGGACGCGCTGGTGCATTCACTTCTACGCTATCGATACGTTGCAGACCACGCGCCACGCTGCCGCGACGACCGCGCTCGGCACGCACTTTCTGCAGATCTTCATCACGCATGATCAGCTTACGTTTACCGACATACACGGTGATCGACGCGCCTGGCGGCAGAATCAGCAACCATTGTAGTTTGTCGGTGCCCGCAGCGGCTTCCGCTGAAGGGATCGAGATGATCTTGTTGCCTTTGCCTTTCGACATCTGCGGCAGATCGCCAACCGGGAACATCAACATGCGTCCGGCCTGGGTAATCGCCAGCAGCATATCATCGCCTGAGTGCACCGCCATTGGCGTCATCACTTTGGCGTTTTCCGGCAGCGTCAGCAGCGCTTTACCGGCACGGTTGCGCGATACCAGATCGGCAAAGGTACAGATAAAGCCATAACCGGCATCAGAGGCCATCAACAGCTTCTGATCATCGGGTTCCATCAGCACCTGCTCAATCACCGCGCCCGGTGGTGGCGTCAGTTTGCCGGTGAGCGGTTCGCCCTGCCCGCGCGCGGACGGCAATGAGGTTGGATCCAGCGTGTAGCTGCGTCCGGTGGAGTCGATAAAGGCGACTGGCTGATTGCTCTTACCGCGTGCGGCGGCCAGATAGCTGTCGCCCGCTTTGTAACTCAGGCCCGCTGGATCGATATCGTGACCTTTGGCGCTGCGTACCCAACCCATTTGCGACAGCACGATGGTCACCGGCTCGGCGCTCACCAGCTCGGTTTCGCTCAGCGCTTTGGCTTCTTCACGCTCGCGCAGCGGCGAACGACGATCGTCGCCGTAGGTTTGGCTGTCGGCCAGTAGCTCTTTCTTCAGCAGATTGCTCATCTTGCGTTCGGACGCCAGAATCGCCTGCAGCTGATCGCGCTCTTTTTCCAGATCCGCTTGCTCACCGCGAATCTTCATCTCTTCCAGTTTGGCGAGATGACGCAATTTGAGTTCGAGAATCGCTTCGGCTTGGGTTTCGCTGATATCAAAGCGCGACATCAGCACCGGCTTCGGCTCATCCTCGGTACGGATGATGTGGATCACTTCATCAATATTGAGGAACGCCACCAGCATACCTTCAAGGATATGCAGGCGGCGTAGCACGCGATCTAAACGATAGTTGAGGCGGCGCGTCACGGTATCGCGACGATACACCAGCCATTCAGACAAGATTTCCAGCAGGTTCTTCACCGCCGGACGGTTATCCAGTCCGATCATGTTCAGGTTAACGCGGTAGCTTTTTTCCAGATCGGTAGTGGCAAACAGGTGATTCATCACCTGCTCGAGATCCACACGATTGGAGCGCGGCACAATCACTAAACGCGTTGGGTTTTCGTGATTGGACTCATCACGCAGATCTTCCACCATCGGCAGCTTTTTATTGCGCATCTGGTTAGCGATCTGCTCCAGCACGCGGGCGCCCGACACCTGATGCGGCAGCGCGGTGATGACCACATCGCCATCTTCTTTCTTCCACACCGCGCGCTGGCGAATCGAACCCCGTCCGCTTTCATAAAGCTTACGGATTTCGTTGCGTGGCGTGATGATTTCCGCTTCGGTCGGGTAATCCGGACCTTGCACAATATCCAGCAGCTCATGCAGCGTGGTGTTCGGGTTGTCGATCAGCTTGACCGCCGCTTCCGCTACTTCGCGCAGGTTATGCGGCGGAATGTCCGTCGCCATACCCACGGCAATGCCGGTGGTGCCGTTCAGCAGAATGTTGGGCAGACGCGCCGGCAACATCTTCGGCTCCTGCATGGTGCCATCGAAGTTCGGAATGTAATCGGACGTGCCCTGGCCGAGTTCACCCAGCAGGATTTCAGCGTATTTCGACAGGCGCGATTCGGTGTAACGCATCGCGGCGAAGGATTTCGGATCGTCCGGCGCACCCCAGTTTCCCTGACCATCCACCAGCGGATAGCGGTAAGAGAACGGCTGCGCCATCAATACCATTGCTTCATAACAGGCGCTGTCGCCGTGCGGGTGGTATTTACCCAACACGTCACCGACGGTACGCGCCGATTTTTTGAATTTGGCATTGGAATTGAGGCCCAATTCCGACATGGCATACACAATACGGCGCTGCACTGGCTTGAGGCCATCGCCGATGTACGGCAGCGCGCGGTCCATGATCACGTACATGGAGTAGTTCAGGTACGCGTTTTCCGTAAACGTGTGCAGGGCAAGACGCTCTGCACCATCCTGCGTCAATTCGCTCATTCAGCTCGCATCCTCACTTCGTGGCCCGCAACGGCGGGACATCCGGCGGTCATTTGGCGAGGATATTACCTTATTCGTGCGGTTTAGTCACAGAGAAGCCCGCTCAGCAAACAGAATCGTCTTGCATTAAATAGCGTGATATTGGTCAGAGAATTAAAACGGAATGGGAGCCCTGTCACAGTGAATATCGCCCATAATCTGTGAGTAACGTCGCAATTAATATCCCGATGCGCCTGGCGTATTAATCGTGTCCGCAAGCCGGGACAACATTTAGTATTGTTGCCTACTGATTACTCTCCTAAATTCATACTCCACCAGCACCACATTTTTGCGCGTCTGATTTCTGGCATGGAATAAATATAAACATCAATTAGCCATAAACGTTTTGCCAAAATAAGGGTGAACGAATGCAAATACTGACTTCGCGACAACACCGATTAGTAAAATTGCTGCTGCATCATGCCGCGCCGCAGCCAACAAAAGAATTAGCGTTACAGCTTGGCGTGTCGGAGAAAACCATTCAGCGCGATTTACAGTGGCTGGAGAGCTGGCTGAGCGACTGGTCGCTACAGCTGGAAAAAATGCCGGGACGCGGCGTGCGCCTGCGGGTGGACGATCTGCAGCAGTGTCTGCAACTGGAGCAGCAGCTCAACGGCGACGAAAGCCGTTCGGATGCGCTGAGCCACAATAGCCGACGGGTGAAGATTGCTTCGCAGCTGTTGAGTGATGCGCCACGCGCCACCTCAATCAGTAAATTGTCGGAGCGCTACTTCATCAGCCATGCGTCAATCGTGAATGACCTGAAGGTGATTGAAGAGTGGCTACAGCCGTTGGGATTAATGCTACAGCGCGGCCCCGGCGGCACGCATATTGAAGGCAACGAGCAGACGCTACGCCAGGCGATGGTGTCGCTGATTAATGATGTGATGCAGCAGAACGTCGCCGGCACGCCGCTGCTACCGCGGCTCGATCCCGGCAGCCAGCAGGCGCTGGTGCACTATTTTGGCGATGAGGATGTGGCTTTTGTGCAGGCGCTGCTGGAGCAAATGGAGCAGCAGCTGAGTTATCCGCTGGGCGATGCGTGGTACCTCAATCTCTGTACCCATATTCTGATCATGATGCATCGCATGGCGCAAGGTAACGCGCTGGCGCTGGAAACGCTGACCAGCGCGCAGGATCTCGACCAGCGCATTCTGAACATTGCCCAGCAGATGGTGGTGCAGATTGAACAGCGCATGTGCTGTGCATTGCCGGCCGATGAAGTGGGTTTTATTTATCAATATATTGTTTCGTCCGGCATTGTGGTGGAAGAGCGTGGCGATAATGCACCGCTGCATAATCAATTTTCCACCGCTGAATCGGTGAAAATAACTTGTGAATTAATCGATCGCTTCGCCTCATTTATTCAGCAGGACTTAGCACAGGACCGATTATTATTTGAAGGCTTATTAGTCCATATAAAGCCATTATTAAATCGACTCAAATATCATATTCATATTCGTAATCCGCTGCTGGAGGATATTCAGCAGGAGATGAAGGCAATATTTTCCTTAACTCAACAGGCGATGCAATTAACCGCGCGCAGTCAGGGACTTTCATCGGTGGCGGATGACGAAATAGGTTATCTGTGCGTGCATTTCCAGGCGGCGCTGGAGCGACAAATTGCCCACAAACGCATTCTGGTGGTGTGCTCGAGCGGCGTGGGGACCTCGCATCTGTTAAAGAGTCGCATTCTGCGCGCCTTCCCGGATTGGGCGATTGTCGGCGTGGTTTCCGCCAGCAATCACGCGGCGTTTTGCCAGCGAGAAACGGTGGATTTGGTGATCACCACCATTCACCTCAATGCCGGATCGGTTCCGGCGGTGTATGTCAGTGCCTTTTTTAACGATGACGATATTCGGCGGGTGACAGACGCCATGATTGGCAGCCAACTGCCCGACGGCGCCTCCTGCGCTTTGGCTGAACATTAATTGAATGAGGATTGATCATGGATATTTCGCGCATTCTGACGCCACGCCGCGTTAACCTGGCGCTGACCGCCACCACCAAAGAGCAAGCGATTCATGAGCTGACCGATTTGCTCTACCAAGACGGCGCCATCAGCGACCGCGCCGCCTTTATCGAAGACGTCTGGCTGCGGGAAGCCGAGGGTTCCACCGGCTTCGAAAATCACATCGCCATTCCGCACGGTAAATCTGCGGCGGTGAAACAAACCACGCTCGCCATCGGCCGCACCCAACACGACATTCCGTGGGAAACACTCGATGGCAGCCAGGTGCGCTGCATCATTCTGTTCGCGGTGCGACTGGAAGATCAGAACACTACCCATATTCGCCTGTTGTCGCAGGTGGCCAGTGCGCTGGCCGATGATGAGGTGATAGCCCAACTGCTGGTGGAAAACGATGCCAGCAATATCATCCGGCTGTTTAGTCAGTACGCCGAAACCGACCTCTGTTAACACCCTAACTCTCTGAGGTGACACATGAATATCGTCTGTGTAGCGGCCTGCACGGCAGGCATCGCGCATACCTACATTGCGCGCGAAAAACTGATTAAAGGGGCCCACGCGCTGGGCCACACCATCCACGTTGAAACCCAGGGCACCATCGGCACCGAAACGGCGCTGACGCAGGAAGACATCGCCGCCGCTGACGTGGTGATCCTCGCCGTTGACGTGAAGATCAAAGGCGAGGAGCGCTTTCAGGGCAAACCCATAGTGCGAGTGAAAACCGAAGTGGTGATCAAATCACCGGTGAAATTCCTCGAAAAAGTGGCGGATTCACTGGCGCGCGCCTGAGGAGATCCATCATGAGTGACAATAAACGTCAGTACGGCCAGGAGATCAAAGGGCACTTGCTCACCGGGATCTCGTGGATGATCCCGCTGATCGTCGCCGCCGGGATCTGCATCGCGCTCGGCCAGGTGATTGGCGGCCCGGATGTCGGCAAACAGACCGGCACTGTCGCCTGGATGCTCAACCAGATCGGCGGCTGGGGCATGGGCTTAATTGTGCCGCTGATCAGCGCGGCGATCGCCTACTCCATTGCCGATCGTCCCGGCTTCGCGCCCGGCCTGATCGTCGGGTTTATCTGCGGGCAGATCGGTACCGGCTTTATCGGCGGCATCTTCGGTGGCTTCCTGGTCGGTTATACGGTGCTGCTGCTGCGCCGCACCATTAAGTTACCGAAATCGATGCAGGGTTTAATGCCGATTATGGTGCTGCCGGTGCTGAGCACCATCATCGCCGGGCTGCTAATGATGACCTTTATCGGCCAGCCGATTGTCTGGCTGCAGAAGGCGCTGATTGCCCTGCTGGAGTCGATGCAGGGTGGCTCGAAGTTTGTGATGGGCGCGATTCTCGGCGCGATGGCCACCTTCGATTTCGGCGGTCCGGTGAATAAAACCATGTCGCTGTTCGCCGACGGCATGCTGGTTGACGGCATTTACGGGCCGGAAGCGGTGAAGTTTGTCGGCTCGATGATTCCGCCGTTCGGCATCACGCTCTCTTATCTGCTGAGCCGCAACAAATACACCAAAGCGGAAAAAGAGGCGCTGAAAGCCGCCTTCCCGATGGGCATCTGCATGATTACCGAAGGGGTGATTCCGATTGCGGCGCGCGACCTGTTCCGCGTGGTCGGCAGCTGCGTGGTGGCCTCCGCCATCGCCGGTGGTCTGATTATGGTGTGGGGCGTTGGCGCACCGGTGCCGCACGGCGGCATGTTTGTGGTGCCGCTGTTCACCAAACCCTGGCTGTTCTGTTTAGCGCTCGGCATTGGCACCACGGTGTGCGGCGTGATGCTGTCGGTACTGAAAAAGCCGGTTACGCAGGCGGATGAAGAGTTCGATGACGTGGAAGCCCCCGGCGTTCGCGATGAAGAGATCAAATTCACTCTGGAATAAGGAGCCACCATGTTTGCCATGATGAACGACCTGATTCAGGCCGCTGCCCAACAGCGTTATGCGGTGCTGGCGATCAACTGCTTCAACCTGGAAACCGCGCGCGCCGCCATTCAGGCCGCTGAACAGCAGCGCGCCCCGCTAATCCTCAATGTGTATCAGGGACACAGCGCGCACTTTCCCCCTGCTGTCGCGGTGCCGTTAGTGCGAGCGCTGGCCGATGCCGCCAGCGTGCCGGTGGCGCTGGCACTCGATCACGGCAAAGCCTTTCCGCTAATTGGTCAGGCGTTTCGCGCCGGTTTTACCGGCTTGATGATCGATGCCTCGTCTGAGCCGCTCGCCGAGAACATTCGCCAGACCGCTGCCGTAGTGAAGATGGCACATACCGCTGGCGTGTGTGTGGAAGGCGAGCTGGGGCATATCGCCGATGCACCAACCTACGAGCTGGCCGATGCTTCAGTGAAGATGACGCAGGTGGCCGATGTGCTGCCGTTTATCGAACAGACCAACATTGATCTGCTGGCGATCTCGGTCGGTACCGCGCACGGACTTTATCCGGCTGGGGTGAAGCCTAAAATCGATTTTCAGCGCCTGCAGGCGCTGCATGCGGTATCCACGCGACCGTTGGCGCTACATGGTGGATCGGGCACGCCGACCGAGGATATCCGCCGCGTCAGTGAGTTTGGCGTCGCCAAGATCAATGTCGGTGCGGCGGTGTTTGATGCCGGGAAAATGGCGGTGGTGCAGGCCCTGAAGCAGCATCCGCATGCTGAACTGGCCGACTTGCTTAGGCTAATGGAATCTGCCTGCCGCGAGGTGGTGGCGGAGTATCTGAGCTGGTCGGGATCGGCGGGCAAGGTTTAGCCATCGGATTAGCTGGCGGTCGCCATGAATGGCGACCCTACATCGTTTTGTAAATTTCACATTCATATCCACTATCGGGTCGGCGCGTGCGTCGGCTCCAGTAAAAATCACGCTGAGGAAATATTAACATGTTGATTTCAATGAAAGAGATGTTGGCACCGACTCGTGAACACCGCTACGCGATTGGCGCATTTAACGTCGCAGACAGTTGCTTTATCCGTGCAGTGGTTGAGGAAGCCGAAGCGACCAACACCCCGGCGATTATCTCCATTCACCCGAGCGAACTGGAATTTGTCACCGATGAGTTCTTTGGCTACGTGCGCGAACTCACCCTGAAAAGCAAAGTACCGTTTACCATCCACCTCGATCACGGCGCCTCTATCGCTCAGGTGCTACGCGCCATTCAGTGCGGCTTTACTTCGGTGATGATCGATGGCTCGCTGCTGCCCTATGAAGAGAACGTAGCGCTGACCAAAGAAGTGGTGAAGCTGGCGCACGCGGTGGGCGTTTCGGTGGAGGGGGAACTCGGTACCATCGGCGATACCGGCACTTCAGTAGAAGGCGGTGTGAGTAAAGTGATTTACACCGAACCGGCGCAGGCAGAGGATTTTGTGCAGCGCACCGGCGTAGATACGCTGGCGGTGGCGATTGGCACCGCACACGGCATCTACCCGAAAAATATGAAGCCTGAGCTGCAGATGCATATTCTCAGAGACATTTCACAGCGCACCACGATTCCATTGGTGCTGCACGGCGGTTCAGCCAATCCTGATGCTGAGATCGCGGAAGCGGTGACCCTGGGCGTGGGCAAAATCAATATTTCCAGCGACATGAAGTTCGCCTATTTCGACAAGCTGCGTGAGATTCTGGCGCGCGAAACCTGGTGGGATCCGAACGTGATTTATCCGGATGCGATTGCGGCGGCGAAGTCAGTGATTCGCTACAAGATGAATCTGTTTGGCGGGCTGGGTAAGGCGAGTTTGTATCGTTGAGTTTAGTTTCATGGTGCGCATTTTGCGCACCATGTATACAGGTCGCCATAAATGGCGACCCTACTTCTCGCCTAACCATTTCTTAGTAATCTGGGCGTATTCGCCGGTGGCGGTGCTGAGATGCAGCCACTGATCGACATACAACTTCCAGCTCATATCATCGCGCGGGATCATGTAGGCCTTCTCGCCGTACTGCATCGGTTTGTCCGGATTGATGGCGCACAGCGTGGGATAATGCTGCTGCTGGAACAGCGCTTCAGACGCGTCGGTGATCATCACATCCGCTTTGTTATCCACCAAATGTTGAAAAATCCCCACGTTATCGGCCAGCTGCAGCGTTGCCTCTGGTAAATGGCTGTGTACGAAGGCTTCGTTGGTGCCGCCCGCCGGTTCAATCACCCGAACGCTGGCTTTATTGATCTGCTCAACTGTTTGGTATTTCGCTTTGTCATCGCAGCGTACCAGCGGGATTTTGCCATCGACGCCGAGCGGCTGGGCGAACCAGGCGATCTGCTGGCGCTTGAGCGTGACCGATACGCCGCCCAGTGCGATATCACACTGCTTCGCGACAAAATCATCGCTCAGCGTTTTCCAGGTGGTTGGCACCCACTGCACTTTCGCGCCAAGGCTCGCCGCCAGCGATTGCGCCATGCTGATATCCAATCCTTCGTATTGGCCATCGCTGCGCAAATAGCTATAAGGCTTGTAATCGCCGGTGGTACAAACTTTTAAGGTCTTGCTTGCGCGGATGTCATCAAGGTGGGATTGCGCCTGAGCAGCGCCAGTCACCAGAAGTAATGCACTCAGTATCGCGGTTTTCATGGTTTCTTCTTTTATGAGTTGATGTTGGTGTGCATGCGGATTGTTTCATAATCATCCGCATTATTGCTTTACTAGCAAAAGTGTTGTGATCAATCACGCATTTTTCTCGCTCCTGCGCGCGCGTAGAGTGTGCGTCATCAACCAGAAACGGAGCGGATTAGATGAATTTTTTAATTATCGATGGCGGCAAAACTTTCGCCCATTCGAAAGGCGAACTGAACCATACCTTAACTGATGTGGCTGCCAGCCAACTGCGCGATCTTGGCCATCAGGTACAGGTGACCATCGCCGATAGCGATTACAACGTGGCAGAAGAAGTGCAGAAGTATCTCGACAGCGATGTGGTGATTTATCAGATGCCGGGTTGGTGGATGGGCGAGCCGTGGACAGTGAAAAAATACATCGATGATGTCTTCACCGAAGGTCACGGTTCACTGTATGCCAGCGATGGCCGCACACGCAGCGATGCCGCTAAAAAGTACGGTTCTGGCGGCCTGATTCAGGGTAAGAAATACATGCTGTCATTGACCTGGAACGCGCCACTGGAAGCCTTTAACGATCCTGAGCAGTTCTTCGAAGGCGTGGGCGTGGATGGCTTATATCTGCACTTCCATAAAGCCAACCAGTTCCTCGGTATGGAAGGTTTGCCAACCTTTATCTGTAACGATGTGATTAAAATGCCGGACGTGCCGCGCGATATCGAACGTTATCGGACTCATCTCAGCCAGATCTTTGCTTAACTGTAAGCACCCAGGGAAAAAAGGAAGCGCTATGTTAACCGTCGTTGCAGAAATTTGTGTCAAACCGGGCCGCCGTCAGGTGGTGCTAGATGCGATTAATCAGCTGATTCCAACCGTGCTGAAAGAAGATGGTTGCCATCAATATGACGCATTAGTGGATCATCAGGCACAAGTGCCGTGGAAACAGAATTCACCCGATTCGATTTTCATGCTGGAACTGTGGGAATCGCTGCGCCATCTGGAGCAGCATCAGCAGATGCCACATATGGATGCGCATCGCGCACTGATTAAAGATGACGTAGTGGATGTGAAGATTCTGGTGCTGGAAGCGGCTAAATAAGTCGATTTAGTTTGTCGCTCAGCATCATGCATAAAAAAAGCCCCGATCTCGCGACCGGGGCTTTTGTTTAGCAGCTCATCAGGGATTAGTGCTGTTCTTGAATCAGGTGCTGAGGAACCATTACTTCAGCATCGCCAGCGTTGTTCTGGTAAACGTTGTACTCAATGCCAGCCACAGTCACGGTGCCATTTGCCTGGCTCCAGTTACTCACTTCTTCACCTTTCGGCAAGATGTCTTCCAGAGCAACTTCTTTACCTGCGTCAGCAATCATCAACTGGGTTTTACCGTTGTCAATGAACAGGGAATCATCGCTCATTCCCAGGATGTCATTCAGAGACATAGTCATCAGAATGTCATTCACTGAATCCGGGAACAGATCGCCCGGATCAACAGCGCCAGGAGGCGTAACGTCAATGACCAGCGTGAACGTTTCGCTACCCGCAGTTTCATTACCGGCTAAATCGCGGTAGCCGAAGGAGAAGTCATAACTGCGTTCTTCAAGCTCAATGGTCTCCAGTTTCCACTCGCCATTAGTCACTACAGCGCTGCCGAGTACTAAAGTGCGCGCAGCATCGCCATAAAGTACAACAGTGGTGCCATCTTCTACACCGCTACCGTTCAGCGTCAGCACCTGGCCATTAACCGGTGTTAAGGTACCGTCTTTTCTGGGTGTTAAATCCAACGGTTTAGTAAATCCATCTTTGTCAACGAAAGTACCGTCCAGGAAGCTACCACCGCCAGGAGGAGTCACATCCACTTCAAAGTTGATACCAGCGTTAATTGGGCCAGGAACGCCTGATGCGCTGACAGGCTGAACACGGATGTTATGCGCGCCTTCAGTCAGATCTTGCAGCTCATAGCTCCACTCGCCATTGGTGACCACGGCAGAACCAATTTCTGTGTTGCCATCCCAGATAATGACTTTAGAACCCTCTTCACCAGTACCGCGCACGGTTGGGGATTTATCGTCGGTGAAACCACCTTCATGAATTACACCGGTTTCGATGCCAACATCATCCCACAGTTCAAAATTGACAATTTCATCTGGTACTTGGGTATCAATGATCAGATCAATGGGGTCTGAACGATCGGATGTGTTACCTGCTGGATCGGTGATATCAACGACTACCTCATATTCACCATCATCAATTGGATCCGTTGGTGTCACTGTCCAGTTGCCACCTGCATCTACGATGCCGGTTCCAATGACTTTCTCATCTCCATTTTCGTCAATGATAACGACTTCAACGGTATCACCCGGGTTAGCGCCACCCCCCTTGAATTCAGGCTTGGTTTCGTCAATTGGCGTTCCTGGCTGCACCGGGCCATTGTCCCCACCGGTATTATCAATAATTTCAGGTACACCCGGTTTATTTGGTGGCGTGAGATCCACCACGATAATCACTGGAGTAGAGAAATCAGACTCTTTTCCGGTTGCAGGATCCTCGATTTTAATCTTCAGCTCATGTGAACTCTCATCCAGCGGATCCAGTTCGATTTCCCATGTGCCGTCAGCTTTAACCACCGTTGAATTAATAACATCATCACCGTCATAAACGTGAACAATCTCACCTTCTTTACCGGTTCCGCGCAGTACAGGCGTGTCATCATTGGTTGCATCTCCGCTAACCAGAGGACGCTCGGTACTCCCGTTGTTAGCAACAATTTCACTGATTTCCGCTGGTGGTGGAGATGAGGTATCAACGATCAGAATAAATTCATCGGATTTAGCAGAAGCACTCCCCCCTTTTGAGACCGAGTCTACACGCAGGGAGTGTGAGCCTTCAGCCAGTTCCTGATCCACCTCATAGCTCCATTGACCGCGACTATTAGCAACAGTGCTACCAATGAGTTGATTACCATCCCAAATACGCACAATGGAACCGGCATCCGCTACGCCAGAGAGCTTAGGCGTGGTGTCATCGGTTTTATCTCCCGAATGCAATATGGCGGTTTTATCAAAATCATCAAAAGCTTCACTAATCTCTGGTGCGCTGGGTGCCGTTGCATCCAGCTTCAGGATGAAGTTGTCAGATTTCGGGCTCATACGACCATAGCTATCCTCGTATGCCGCGCTGAAGACATAAGTATCATCAGTAGTCAGCGTTGGGGTAAAGCTCCAGCGGCCATCATTGCTTGCTGTAACACTGCCAATTGGGGTAGCAGTGGCGCCATAGATGAATACCAGCGATCCCGGTTGAGCAACGCCTGACAAGGTTGGCGTTTTGTCATCGGTATATTGACCTGACGTTAAATGGTCAATTTGGCCTTCATCGTCAATGACGCGCAAAATTTGTGGTGCTTCAGGATTTTCAGCTTCAATGTGGAAAATCATTTGAGTTGGTATAAGACCCCAGTTACCTGCATCATCACGCACTCGATACTGGAAGAAGTAGACGCCATCAGGCAGTGCATCAGAGCTGAATGACCATTTTCCATCTGCACCTGTTTCGATGAGGGTTACGGTATTGTTAATCGTGATCTCAATCGTGTCATAAGGGTCGGCGGTACGAGATATACTGATCACGTTGCTCTTTTGGTGTCTTTCAAACGCGTTTGCGAAAGTGCCGAAATCGTTAGTGGTTGCTGCTGGCTCAATGTGATGCTCAACCTCTGACGCTGAATTTTCGGCCATGACCACGATGCCCGCTTCAATTTTAAGATTGAAAGCTGCAGATGCGGGACTTTCATGTTTACCCGCATCTTTTACGGTAGCGGTCAGGCTGTGGTCGCCATCGGCCAGATCTGGTGTAACGGTCCATGCACCCATGCCATTCACTTTCGCGGAAGCAATTGGAGTTGTGCCGTTATTATCGTAGATATAAACGGTTGAACCCGGTTCTCCTACACCTGAAAGTACTGGTTGAGCCTCATCAGTAATATCGCCTGGATTCAAATTACCTTTATCACTGCCGGTGTTATCTGCTACACGCCAAATTTCGGGGGCTACTGGCGGTTTGGTATCCAGATTAACAATTGATGAAGTTGCCGGTCCACGGTTACCTGCTTCATCAATAATGGTGATTTGAACGGTATGCATGCCTTCAGCCCACTCAGGAGGAGTGAATGACCACTTACCTTCTGCGTCAACTTTCACATAAGTCGTAACGCCGTCGATGATAATTTCAGCTTTTCCATTTTCACCTTTTGGAGCAGTGATATCTTTCCAGCCAAAATCTTTTTTGTTGATGGTCTCTATTTTCTGCACTGCAATTTCATTGATGCTGCTATTAGCCATGATAACATTCCTTTTATGATATTTCGGTTTAAGGTTCCGGTTCCCTCCCGGAACTCAAACATTCTGAGCCAGTTAGTGAAATAGCTAACACAGGACATGTCTCAATTAATTGGGAATAAATAACAATTAATTGAATACAAATGTTTAAAAAATGGTTCGAATCAATAAATTTTAGACCGCGTAATAATTACAGGAAAGAATAAAATTATTTACTCTCTACACTGATTATTACTCGACGCTCGCTTGCATAGCACAAACGCTGCTGTTTTAATGACCCAGAGCACTGTTTAGAAACCTGGCTTTCACCCATACTTTGCGATTGAATATTGTCACTACTTAAACCATTATTGACTAATAATTTCTTAATTGTATCAGCGCGGCGTTGGCCTAATTTTAGGTTACTCTCATTATCACCAATAGGATCGGTAAAACCTGTAACGATAATATGCGGATTCAATTTACCATTGCGTTTCATTTGATGCGCGAATTGCTGAATAGCGTTATGGCCTTGAGCAGAAATATCGTTACCGCTGGCACTGGCGAAATTAAATAACAGATCAGATGAAAACTCGTAATTATCGTAAGATTGAGCGGCGTCCACCTTACATGAGATAACGGACGAGGCACGGGAAAGCAAATGCGCTTGCTGCCGGGCACCCATCAACTGTTGCTGCGCCACAGAGGTTTCTACAACATGTGGGCGGCCAGAGCCATCAAGACTTGCAGTGACATAGTAGGTTTTTCCCGCAGCCAATGAATCCCGCCACTGCTGTTGTTGTTTACCTCGATAGCGTGGCGCATCATCGGTGTAGCTTCCTAATGAATGCATACCTGGCTTAAGACAAAACACCGTGTATCCTCCCGATAAAAGGGCGGTTTGGAATTCACCATCCACATAGATATGTGCAGCTTTTTTATTATTATCAGCAGTGCGATAATACACAACTTTGGTTTGATCGGACGCCGCTGCTGGCATTGATTGCCATGATTTCCCAAAAACAGTTTGCGCTTGAATTCCCGTCGTTACGGACAATGATGCAAGAACAGCGACAATAGCAATACGTTTAATCTTCATTACAACTCCCTGGAAGAAAGTGCCAAATGGCACTTTCTTTTATTCCAAATTAAAATTAGCAGTGTGGTGATTATTCAGATAAGTCACGAAATTCCAGGTGATTATCAACTGAAGAGACATCTAATGAAACCACTCCATTAAGGGTGGAATGATTGACATTAAAATCAGACATAATGTTATTTAAAGCACTTTCATCAAGATGTTGAGACAGCACATTTCCTTCCTGGGGTTCGCCAAACAGTGTGTCTTGTTGATCTGAAAGTAGATCAGCAATATTAATATGACCTATTGAATCAGGGAAAAGATCACCTGGATCAACAGCTCCTGGCGGTATAGTGTCAATTTTAACTTCAAATGCAGGCGTTTTAGACGTTACAACACCTTCTGCATCCTTGAAAGCAGCCTCAATGCTATATTTATCGTCTGGAAGATCTGGTGTTGCGATGCTCCACTTTCCTTTAGCATCGACTGTGGAAGAAAGATAAAAGTGGTTATCAGCCCCATTTATCCAAATATAAACGATATCTCCGGCAACTCCGGTACCACCAACAAAGATGGTCGAATCATTTACTGCTTCACCGCTCGCAATAGGTGTCTTACCGATATGGAATTTTTGACCACCTTCCAACTTCTCATCGCGATAAACATCACCAATCACACCGGTTACTGGCACATTTGGATCGGGAATAACTTCATCACCGGGTACGGGATCGATGGGTGCATTTGGATCATTGATATCAACGACGACTTTTTCAGAAAGCTGAGATTCATTACCGGCGGGATCAACAACGATGATTTGGAATTCATGTTTACCGTTTTCTAAAGCTTTTTCCGGTGTAAAGGTCCACTCGCCTTTGTCATCAATAACGGTGCTTCCTATAACTTTGCCGTTGTCGATTATTTTGACGATATCACCTTTCTCACCCACACCAGAAAACGTCGGCGTGCTGTCTTCAGTTTCATCACTGTTTTCAATCGGTTTTTCATTGCTATCTTTAATTGCACCAATACCTTTATTTTCAGGCGCAATGGTATCAATCTCAACGATCCAGGCATCTGACGGCAAAGATTTATTACCTACCTGATCAACGACCACAATGCTGAAATCATGTTTTCCGTCGGCTAATTTTGGGCAGGTGAATTTCCAATTACCTTCACTATCCGTTTTCGCGGTGCCCTGCAATTGACCATTTTTCCAGATTTCAACCGTAGAGCCAGCTTCAGCTTTACCTGAAAGACTTGGCGTACTGTCTTTGGTCACGCCATCTTTTGTAATTTCTTTTGGTGGATTCGTACTGTCGTCGAACATGCCACCAATGGTACCTTTTGCTGGTGCAGTCAGATCAATGACAAAACCCCATGCTTCACTTGATTCGCCCACTACGCCTTTTTCATTGCGCTCACGGGTAGTAATGCTGTGGCTACCTGCGCCCAAGGCTTTTCCTGGTGTGAAAGACCAGGTGCCATTTTCACCAACGGTCGTTTCACCAATTTTGATGGTGCCATCCCATACTTCAATCACGTTTCCTTTGGTACCAGTACCATTCAGAGTTGGCGTGGTGTCATCAGTTCGGCTACCTTTAGCGATCAGCCCAGTGATGCTACCTACATCGTCGAATATGCCATTCACCACCGGAACGCTTACATTACCGCCACCGTTGTCACCGCCACCTTTGCCGTCATCGCCACCTTTACCGCCGTCTCCGCCTTTACCACTCTTACCGCTATTGTTGCTGTCCTGATACTGTTCTTTCGCGGCTACGTAACCAAGGCCTGCGGCGGCGGCAATAGCAGCCAAACCACCCAAAGCAATCAGCGCTGGTGACCATTCAAAGCCCGAGGCCAGCGCATAACCAGAATCGGTATCAACAGTGCCTTCGCTCAGAGCTAGCGCGGCGGTTTCGCCATCGACAAGGGCTGCAGCTTCGTGGTCAGCATGTCCATCGGTTGCAACGTATTCATGCATTTCGCCATCTTCTGCTTTCCCTACGAGGGAACCCGATTTGGCGAAGAAGTCTTCGATGATCAAATCTGGGTTATTGCTATCTGAACCTTCCAGCATGACTAACAAGTTTTTTCCTACGCGTTTAACGGTAATGTTTTCTGGCGCAACGCCGTCATTACCCTGCGTAAGAAGATATTTGCCATTGGTAATAGCTTGAATTTTTGCTGATTTTCCATCTTTGCCAGCACGCATGACTTCTGCTTTTGTTATCGTTTTTTTGTCGATAACCGCAACACTTACGGGCGAAACGTTCATGATTAATCCCTTTAAAACATTTGATTTTGATTGCGCATTTGCAAGCAAGAGCAGCAATCTCCCTGGCTTAGCCCAGCAGTGTGGGCTCAAAGTGAGCGACATAATCAGGAAAGAGAGATTTCCGAGACATAAGAAATGTCCCGTTAGGGCATAAAAAACTTCCCAACATTACCAAAAGGTAAGTTAGTTAATTAACCAACTGAAATTGTGAGTTTTTATGGCTGATAATGTGATAAGAGATGGGAAGTAATTGAATTAAAATAGGACTATAACAGATGATTTTCCTGAATTTTTTTGCGTAAAAAATCCAAAAAACAGGTAATGCGTGAGGTAAGGGATTGATTGCGATAATAGACCGCGTGGACAGGTAGACGTTGTTCACGGGTCTCGGTTTCTAAAACCGGGATTAAACGCCCGTTAACACGATCATCCCGACTGACAAAATCGGATAAACGCACGATACCTTGCCCGGCCAACGCCAGTTGACGCAGCGTTTCACCGCTGGAGGCAGATAGCGTGGGTTCAATACGCAGGAACTCCCCCTCACGCTGCCATACCGGCCAGACGTTATGCGCATCGAGCTGACTAAACCCCAGCAGTTGGTGATTCGCCAGCGCTTCCACGCTTTCAGGGGTGCCGAATTTATCGAGATAAGCCGGGCTGGCCAATAAGCGTATGGCGCTGCTTCCAAGAACACGCGCGCGTAGTGTCGAATCACGTAACTCGCCGATGCGAATGGCGATGTCTGTTTGCTGCTCCAGCAGGTCGATAACGATATCGTCAGTGTTCAGTTCCAGTTGAATATGCGGATACTGCTGACGAAACTCTGCCACTAGCGGCACAATAACGTGCAGGGTAAATGGCGTATTGGCATTGACGCGTAGGCGTCCGGAAGGAATATCCCGGCGCTGCACGATTTGTTCTTCGGCCTGTTCGACTGAAGCGAGAATCTGCCGTGCGTGATCGAGAAAAATCATCCCCTCTTCGGTCAATGCCAGCCGACGCGTTGTGCGATGCATTAAGGTGGTTTGCAGCTTGCTTTCCAGGCGGCTAAGTGCACGGCTCACACCAGAGCTGGTTTGATCGAGTTGCTCTGCAGCTGACGTGATTGATCCCGTATCCACCACCGCAACCCAGGCACGCAACTCTTCCAGTGTGATTTTCAAATTTCCATCCTCAGAGAACAAGACCTGTCTTAGCGCGGTTTCTGACACTTTCGACTTAAATTACGCCACTTTATCAGCGGCAGGATATCACAATGCGCCATAAACCTCGGACCGATAGCGGTTTACGCCAGAAGCAAGCGGTAACCCAGTTACTGCAGCAAGGCCGACAGGAAGAAGCCTGGCGTAAAATCCGCGCGCATCTGACACTTGTCCCTTACGATGGCTGGTTTCTGCATGAAGCCGCGAGGCTTGCACGGCGCAGTGGCGATCTTGATTTGGCGCAGCGCTATTATCAGCGTGCGCTGAAGCTTGCGCCACAAGATGCGGGATTACTCAACGGTCTCGGCCTTACCCATTATGACGCCGGACGCTGGAGCGAGGCCGAAGCCTGTTATCAGGCTGCACTGAAATCACATGAGGGCTACGCCGCCTGTCACAATAATTATGCCATTCTGCTGCATAAACAGCGTCACTACCACCTTGCTTTAGAACAGTATCGATTAGCTTTGCTGAGCAAGGCCGATTATACCGAAGCCCGCTATGGCATGAGTACATTGCTGGCACACATGGGCCAGTTGCAAGAAGCTGAAAGCCAAATGCAACAAGTGTTACATGTTCGTCGCAGCGATCTACGCTGTCGCAATGCGCTCGGCATGGTGCAACTACAGCAAGGCAACTTTTCTGCGGGCTGGTCAAACTATCAGGCGCGTTATGCGCCGGACAATCCTGATCGCTTCTTTACTTTGCCTAAACTGCCAATACGCTACTGGAAAGGAGAAGATCTGTGCGGTAAAACGCTGTTGGTGCGGACTGAGCAAGGAATGGGCGACGAGATACAATTCAGTCGCTTTCTCCCACGTCTGAAAACTGAAAAGCAGGCAGAAAGCGTGATCATGCTGGGAAGCAAGCCATTGAAACCATTAATGTTCTCGATGCCGCATCTCGATCATTATCTTACGCGTGAAGAAGCACAGCACGCGTTGCCACAGGCAGATTATTGGTGCTCATTACTGGATTTACCGCAGCATTTCCTCAACTCAACACAACCCTTTGGCGCGCATCATCCCTATCTGTTCAGCCCCAAAGAACAGCAGGCAAAGTGGCCGATTCTGGGGAGCGGGAAAAAAATTGGTATCGTTTGGAAAGGATCCACCGGACATAAGAATGATAGTCAGCGATCGCTTGCACATCTATCACAACTCGCGCCTTTGTTTGACCTGCCTGATAACAACTGGATTAGTTTGCAAAAAGGTGCAGGTGAAGAGGACATTACTGATTTCCCGCACGTGCAGCCACTTGGTGCGCTGTTTAGCAGTTATCGGGACACTGCCGCCGTTATCGCCCAATTAGATTTAGTGATAGGCGTCGATACCTCAGTGATTCATCTGGCGGGAGCGATGGGGAAACCTTGCTGGGTAATGTTGCCTGCCTGGGCGCGCGACTGGCGCTGGTTAGCCAATCGCGACGATTCGCCGTGGTATCCGCAAATGAGATTGTTTGCGCGCGGGCAGGATGAAGAGTGGAGCGCGGTAGTTGCGCGGATTAAGCAGGCGCTGCAGCAGCAATAAAAAAGGGACGCCGAGGCGTCCCTTTTTCTACACTTCGAGGTCGGCTAAATCGCCTTTCTCTTGCAGCCAGTTTCGGCGATCTTCCGAACGTTTCTTCGCCAGCAGCATGTCCATTACACGCAGCGTTTGGTCGACATCTTCATCGCTGATCGTCAGCTGAACCAGACGACGCGTGTTTGGATCGAGCGTGGTTTCGCGCAGCTGCAGCGGGTTCATTTCACCCAAGCCCTTAAAGCGCTGCACGTTCGGCTTACCTTTCTTACGCTTGAGCTGGTCCAGCACGCCCTCTTTCTCATCTTCATCTAAGGCGTAATAGACTTCTTTGCCGAGATCGATGCGATACAGCGGCGGCATGGCCACATATACATGGCCGTGCTGCACCAGCGAACGGAAATGCTTCACAAACAGCGCACACAGCAGCGTGGCAATGTGCAAACCATCGGAATCCGCATCCGCGAGGATACAGATCTTGCCGTAACGCAGCTGGCTCAGATCTTCGCTGTCGGGATCGATACCGATCGCCACGGAAATATCATGCACTTCCTGCGAGGCCAGCACTTCGTCTGAAGAGACTTCCCAGGTGTTGAGGATCTTGCCTTTCAGCGGCATGATCGCTTGATAATCACGATCGCGCGCCTGCTTGGCGGATCCGCCCGCAGAATCCCCTTCGACGAGGAACAGTTCGGTTCGATTCAAATCCTGCGCGGTGCAGTCAGCCAGTTTGCCCGGCAGCGCCGGTCCGCTGGTGAGTTTTTTACGCACCACTTTCTTGGCGGCACGCATACGGCGCTGTGCGCTGGAGATCGCCAGCTCGGCCAGCATTTCAGCCGCCTGCACGTTCTGGTTCAGCCACAGGCTGAAAGCATCTTTCACCACCGCTGAGACGAACGCCGCACACTGACGTGACGACAGGCGCTCTTTCGTCTGACCGGCAAACTGTGGATCCTGCATCTTCACCGACAGTACGTACGCACAGCGATCCCAGATATCTTCCGCCGAGAGCTTCACGCCGCGCGGCAAAATATTGCGGTATTCGCAGAACTCACGCATGGCATCCAGCAATCCCTGACGCAAGCCGTTGACGTGCGTGCCGCCTTGCATGGTTGGGATCAGGTTGACGTAGCTTTCCGTCAGCAGCTCACCGCCTTCCGGCAGCCACAGCAGCGCCCAATCCACCGCTTCCACATCGCCGGCAAAACTGCCCACAAAAGGTTTTTCCGGCAGCGTCGGCAAGCCGTCAACCGCTTCACACAGGTAATCGGTCAGGCCATCCTGATACATCCAGGTTTGTTCGGTATCGTTGACCTTGTCTTTAAAAACAATTTCAACGCCCGGACAAAGCACGGCTTTAGCTTTTAACAGATGCGATAAACGGGAAACGGAGAAACGCGGGCTATCAAAGAAGCTTTCATCTGGCCAGAAATGTACGCTGGTGCCGGTGTTGCGTTTACCGACGGTGCCGGTAACCGTAAGATCCTGCACTTTATCGCCATTTTCGAAGGCAATCTGATAGATCTCGCCGTTACGACGCACGGTAACTTCCACGCGCTTCGATAAGGCGTTGACCACCGAGATGCCGACGCCGTGCAAGCCGCCTGAGAACTGATAGTTTTTATTGGAGAATTTTCCGCCCGCATGCAGGCGACAAAGAATCAGCTCAACCGCAGGCACGCCTTCTTCCGGATGGATATCCACCGGCATGCCACGACCGTCATCAATAACTTCCAATGACTGATCGGCATGAAGAATCACTTCCACACGTTTGGCGTGACCAGCCAGCGCCTCATCGACGCTGTTATCGATCACTTCCTGGCCCAGATGGTTCGGGCGCGTGGTATCGGTGTACATCCCCGGACGACGACGCACCGGTTCAAGGCCGGTCAGGACCTCAATGGCATCGGCATTATAGCTTGATTGGCTCATCGTAAATGTCTGATTAGCAATAGGAAAATGGCCCCACTTCGCAAAGCTACTGAGCGTTTAATCCCAGAAAATCAACTATCTGTGCGAAATGGCGTTCGAATCCGATATAGGCATGATTGCCGCCCTCTTCAACCGTCTGGCGGCATGCGCTGTAATACTCCAGCGCCTGGCGATAATCGAGTATTTCATCGCCGGTTTGTTGCAGCAGCCAAAGTAAATCAGGCGCTTCAAGAGGGTCAATCTGCATTACTTTCAGATCGTAAATGTGGCGAGACTCTAACACATATTGCTGGCCGGTGTAGGGATTACGGTTTTCGCCGAGGTAATCCACCAGCAGCTCAAACGGCCGTACGGCGGGATTGACCACCACCGCTGGCAACATAAAACACTGCGACAGCCAGGTAGCAAAATAGCCGCCCAGCGACGATCCCACCAATCCCAGCGGTTCACCGGAATACTGCATCACCAGCTCTTCCAACATGCTGGCGGCGTCGGCCGGAAACGTCGGCAGTTGCGGCACCATCACATTGATGTGTGGATGCTGCTCGTTGAGCCATTGCTGTAGCTGGGTAGCTTTCGCCGATTGCGGGGAACTGTTGAAGCCATGCAGATAAATCAGCGCCGCCATTGCTTAGTAGCCCTCGGAATCAAGATCGGGGCGGAACATGTCGCTTTGCAGGCGGTTCACCTCGGTTTGCAGCGTCCCGTCTACCTGTAAAGTAAACCAGCGCCAGCCTGGCGCCAGCGTATCAATAGTGAAGTTGGTGCAATGCGGTTTGAACTGGACACAGGTCGATGGCGAAGCCATCACGCGGCGCCCATGCCAGTCGAGATCGAGTTCCTGGTGAATATGGCCGCACACCAGATTGCGCGCACGCGGGAAGTGTTGCAGCACCGCTTCCAGCTGATGTGGATTACGCAAGCTGTGCTGATCTAACCAGGTACAACCGGAAGCCAGAGGATGATGATGCAGCAGCACTAAGGTGTGACGTTCCGGATACTTGCTGAGCGCGGTATGCAGCCACTCAAGCTGGTATTCGCTCAACATGCCGTGCGGGACACCAAATACCTGACTATCTAACAGCACCAGCTGCCAGTGATCGCCTAGCAGAACATGCTTGTCTGACTTAATACCCGCGTCGGCCAGCGTATCCACCATCGCCGGCTGAAAATCGTGATTTCCCGGCAGCCAGACGCACGGCTTCGGCAGACGATTAATGCCCGCTACAAAATGTTGGTAAGCTTCGACGGTGTGATCCTGAGCGAGATCGCCGGTGGCGATAATCAGATCATAATGCTGCTGTTGTGCCTCAATGGCATCCAGCACCGCATCAAAACTCGACCAGGTATTCACCCCAAGCAGCGATTGATGTTTTCCGGCAAAAAGATGGGTATCCGTGATTTGTAAAATCCTGATATCAGACCCGTCTCGTGCAGGAAGAGTTAGCAGGCTATCCAAAGCGTTTCCTTAATCTCCACGCCATCGTTGCGTTTTTTTACGCTATCAGCAAACCGGTACTGCCACAGCGCCATGCGCTAAGCAGTAACGTAACCAATCCGCAAGGAACTGGTTAATCTGATGTTTTTCATCGCGCTGATGCAGTTTTTTATTAGGATAATCATAGCGCGCTTTAAATCGGTAGATCTGTTTAGTGGAACACACTTCAGCGACCATCGCATCATGGTAGAGCCGCACAGACATCGAAGGCAGGCTCCAGTAACTCACCGCGGGTGCCACCTGACGCACTTCAACCAAAGTGGTGTAACGGGTCGATTCCTCGATGGTGAGCTGATAGCTGGCGCCATTCACCTGATAAATCACCGATGCACCTGCCTCGTCATTACGCGGCAGCAGGCGACGCAGTTGGGCGAAATTCGTTTCGCACAGGCGCATCATTTCGGGAAAGTCAGGGGTATAGCGCTGTTTCATTTTAGCTTCCACTCTTCTCGTAGTTTTTCATGGTGCAACGCCAGCCATTGCAAGGCGATGACAGATGCCGCGTTATCAATAATCCCCTCTTCCACCCAGCGATAAGCCTGTTCGCGGCTCACCACATGGACAAGAATATCCTCATTCTCTTCCTCCAGCCCGTGATTTCCCTCTGCCAGGCTGGCATCCACTTCGCCCACCAGCACCGACAAACGTTCAGATGTTCCGCCGGGGCTGGCTAAGTAATTCACTATCGGTTTGACGCGGCCAACCTTGAGGCCAGCTTCTTCTACCGCCTCACGACGTGCGACATCTTCTGGTGTTTCGCCAGGTTCGATGATGCCAGCCACCATTTCCAGCAGCCAGGGCGTTGGGCTGGAATCAAAAGCGGGAATGCGGATCTGCTCGATCAGCACCACTTCATCGCGTAAGGCATCATAGGGTAGCAGCACGGCGGCGTGTCCGCGCTCAAAAACTTCGCGCACCACTTCACCGCTCATTTCGCCATTAAAACGACGGTGACGGAAACGGTAGCTGATGATGGAAAAAAAACCATCGTAACGCGTTTCGCGTGCAATAATTTCTACATCGTTTTTTGTGAAAGTCACAGGGGATTTTTTTGCACTCGCCATCGTCTGATTCCTTATGCAGATTGGGATGGAGCAAAGAAAAGCCAAGTCTACCGCTCCGTCCGAGTGGTTCTTTTTGAATTATTTACGTAAATTAGGGGAAGAAGGCACGTTCAGCCAACTTATCTCTGACGCCGCCTCTGTAGAATCGGCGATTATTTTTTTGGCTTACCTGCAGCACTACCAGTGCATTTTGCTGCAACAAAAGGAATGCAAATGAAAAAACTGCTCCCACTTTTTATTGGACTGAGCCTGGGCGGATTCAGCCTTGCCAGCCAGGCAGAAAACCTGTTGCAGGTCTATCAGCAGGCGCGCCTTAGCAACCCCGATCTGCGCTCCTCTGCCGCTAACCGCGACGCAGCATTTGAGAAAATCAATGAAGCGCGTAGTCCTTTATTGCCGCAGTTAGGCTTGGGCGCTGATTACACTTATAACAACGGCTACCGTGACAGCAGCGGACTTCATTCCAACACGACCAGCGCCTCTCTGCAATTAACTCAAACTATTTTCGATATGTCGAAATGGCGTGCGCTGTCGCTGCAGGAAAAACAAGCCGGTATTCAGGACGTCACCTATCAGGTTGCTCAGCAAGATCTGATTCTGAACAGTGCAACTGCCTATTTCAACGTGTTGAAGGCGATCGATACGCTTTCTTACACCGAAGCACAGAAACAGTCGATCTACCGCGAATTGGATCAAACCACTCAGCGCTTCAATGTAGGTTTGGTCGCGATCACTGACGTGCAGAACGCCCGCGCACAGTATGACACCGTGCTGGCCAACGAAGTGACCGCACGTAACAACCTTGATAACGCCGTGGAATCGCTGCGTCAGATTACCGGCATGGATTATCTGTCGCTGGCTTCTCTGAATATCGATCGTTTCAAAACTGCGCGTCCAGATGCCGTTGCCAGCCTGTTGAAAGAAGCAGAGAGCCGCAACCTGACCTTGCTGTCTGCGCGTCTGAGCCAGGATCTGGCACGTGAGCAGATTCGTTCCGCAGAAACCGGTCACATGCCAACGCTGGATTTGACCGCGTCAACGGGTATGTCGAACAGCAAATATGGCGGCAGCCGCGCTAATCAGAGCGCCGGCAGCACCGACTCGATCACCGGTTCTAACCAGGTTGGCCTGAGCTTCACCATGCCGCTGTATAGCGGCGGTTCGGTGACTTCACAGGTGAAACAAGCGCAGTACAACTATGTCGCGGCGAGCGAACAGCTGGAAGGCGCGCATCGTAGCGCGGTGCAGACGGTGCGTTCTTCATTCAATAACGTGAATGCCTCTATCAGCAGCATCGATGCTTACAAGCAGGCTGTGGTCTCTGCACAAAGTTCACTGGATGCGATGGAAGCCGGTTATCAGGTTGGTACGCGTACCATCGTTGATGTGCTGGATGCGACCACCACGCTGTTCAACGCTAAACAGCAGCTGTCTGATGCGCGTTATAGCTATCTGATCAACCAGCTGAATATCAAATATGCGCTGGGTACGCTGAATGAGCAGGATCTGCAGCAGCTGAACAGCACGCTGGGCAAAGAGATCACCACGACACCAGAAGTGGTGGCGCCGGAAAATAACCAGCAGGCCGCGCGTGTGGATAACGGTCCGAAAGCGTCTTCGCCTTCAGCCGCCGCACAAGCCCGTCCAGCTGCCGCACGCAGCAGCGGAAATCCATTCGGTAATTAATTCCCCAAGGGGCCGCATGCGGCCCCTTTCGCATTCAATCGTATAGCTACGTAAAGATGCTTTCCCCATCTGGCTCCGCGCTTCATTTTCCACCGCTCATCCCCTATCCTTTACCGCACCTTTGGGCACAGGATGAAAATAATGAAACGGACGAAAAATATTCGCCATGCCGCTTTTCGTAAAAGCTGGCAGGCACGCCACTTAACGCCAGTCGCCTTTGCCGTTAGCGCAGTGTTTATGCTGGCAGGCTGCGAGCAGAGTGATGAGACGGTGTCGCTCTATCAAAACGCAGATGATTGCGCCAAAGCCAATCCGGGCCAGAGCGCGCAATGTACCACTGCATATAACAACGCACAGAAAGAAGCTGAACGTACCGCGCCAAAATACGCCACGCGCGAAGATTGTGTGGCTGAGTTTGGTGAGAATCAGTGCCAGCAAACGCCTGCACAAGCGGGCGTGGGCACCACCGCTAATAATGCAGAAGCGCAGCAAAGCGGGAGCTTCTGGATGCCATTGATGGCCGGTTACATGATGGGACGTATGATGAGCGGCGGCGCAGGCTTTGCCCAGCAGCCACTGTTCTCGCCAAAAAATCCGAACAGCCCGGCAAACGGAAAATTTGTCGACGCGTCGGGTAAAAACTACGGCAATGCGACATCAGGCCGAACCATCAATGTGCCGAAAACAGCCATGGCGCCGAAACCCGCCACCACTTCCACTATCACGCGTGGCGGCTTTGGTGACAGCGTGGCAAAACAAAACACCATGCAGCGCAGCAGTGCCTCTGGCACCGGCAGCCGCTCGCTGGGAGGCTAAGCCGCAGCATGCAACGTATTGCAATCCCTGAACGTCCAGACTGGCGTGAAAAAGCAGCTGAGTATGGTTTCCAGTTTCACACCATGTATGGCGAACCTTACTGGTGTGAAGATGCGTACTACCAATTCACGCTAGCGCAGGTTGAACAGCTGGAAGATACCACCGCCGAGCTGCACCAGATGTGTTTGCAAGCGGTGGAGAAAGTGGTGAGCAGTGACGAGCTGCTCACCCGATTCTGCATTCCTAAGCACACCTGGGATTTTGTGCGCGATTCCTGGAAGTTGCGCCAGCCGTCGCTCTATTCGCGCCTCGATCTGGCATGGGATGGCAAAGGTGACGCCAAGCTGCTGGAAAACAACGCCGACACGCCAACCTCGCTGTATGAAGCCGCCTTCTTTCAGTGGATTTGGCTGGAAGACCAGGTCAAAGCGGGCAACCTGCCGCAGGGCAGCGACCAGTTCAACAGCCTGCAAGAGAAGCTGATCGAGCGCTTCGCCACGCTACATCAGCAGTTCGGGTTCAGCTGGCTGCACTTCTCCTGCTGTCGTGATACCGAAGAAGACCGCGCCACGGTGCAATATCTGCAGGACTGCGCCACCGAAGCCGGATTGCCGAGCGAGTTTCTCTATATAGATGAGATTGGATTGGGTGAAAGAGGCCAGTTTACCGATGTAAACGATCAGGTCATCAGCAATCTGTTCAAGCTCTATCCGTGGGAATTCATGCTGCGCGAAGTGTTCTCCACCAAGCTGGCAGACGCGGGCGTGCGCTGGCTGGAGCCGGCATGGAAAAGCATCATCTCCAATAAAGCGCTGTTACCGCTGCTATGGGAAATGTTCCCCAATCATCCCAATTTGCTGCCCGCCTATTTTGCCGATGATAAGAACGCGCCGCAGATGGATAAATACGTGGTGAAACCGCTGTTTTCACGTGAAGGTGCCAATATTCGCATCATTGAGAACGGTCAGGAGATCGCGCGTGCGGACGGCCCGTATGGCGAGGAAGGCATGATTATCCAGCAGTTCTATCAGTTGCCGAAATTTGGTGACAGCTACACGTTGATCGGTAGCTGGCTGATTGACGATCAACCTGCCGGTATCGGCATACGTGAAGATCGTGCATTGATCACTCAGGATCTGTCGCGCTTCTATCCTCATACCTTTATTGAGTAAACGCTGCGCCGCCCGCAATCTTCGGGCGGCCACGCGAATTAACCAATCTGCACCGACATCATGCTGATCGCGCCCATCTCCATACCTTCTACGGGAATAGAGATCGCTTCATCAGCAGCACGCGCACCAAGAATATAGAGCAGCGGTAAATAGTGTTCCGGCGTAGGGTTTGCAAGCTGTGCATCCGGATGCTGCATAAAGTTCACCAATGGGTGATCCGCTGCTTCGCCCTGGAAATCCAGATTCTCACGCACGTGCTGATCAAAGTTATCCGCCCACGGATACGCGGTTTCCGCACCCTGCCAGCGCAGCATACGCAGATTGTGCACTACGTTACCGCTGGCCACGATCATCACACCTTCATCTCGCAATAACGCCAGCTTTTGCCCCAATGCGTAGTGCCATTCGGCTGGTTTAGTAGCGTCGATACTCAATTGCACAACCGGAATGTCGGCTTCGGGATACATTTTTGCCAGCACGCCCCACGAGCCATGATCAAAACCCCACTCCTGATCGGCATGAACGGCGACCGGCGCCAGTAAATCAATCACTTGCTGGGCCAGCTCTGGCGATCCCGGCGCGGGATAACGCACATCAAACAGCGCCTGCGGGAAACCACCGAAATCATGGATGGTGCGTGGATTATTCATCGCCGTCACGGCCGTACCGCGTGTGTACCAGTGCGCCGAAACCGCGAGAATCGCGCGTGGACGCGGCAATGTTGCGCCCAACTGCTGCCAGGTTTGGGTATACCGATTATCTTCCAGTACGTTCATCGGGCTGCCGTGACCAAGGAACAGCGCAGGCATGCGTGTAGTGCTCATGATTAATCCTCTGACGAAGTGTCGCTTTGTTGACCGATACGATACGCGCTTTCGCGGGGGGATTAACGCTGATAAGTATGATGTTCTCTGTCAGGGAATTTGAATGATATTCAGC
Organism: Pantoea sp. JK; assembly: GCF_026130245.1. NCBI lineage: Bacteria > Pseudomonadati > Pseudomonadota > Gammaproteobacteria > Enterobacterales > Erwiniaceae > Pantoea > Pantoea sp. JK. The sequence continues at coordinate 205,186 of NZ_JAINFN010000003.1, read as the reverse complement.
GGAAAAATTTAAGACCAGATAGGTCTCAATCTTGCACGTGCTCCTTCTACATATCAGTGATATAGCCCGCACCTAAGACCGAGCGAGACCAGTCTTGTTACATCCAATGAATCGTCTTCTTACACTCCACTCGGTTTTGGAAATATGAGCATTGGAATGTATGTTAATTCAGGGAGCAATATTGTGCCTGGCAATGAATATCTACCATGAAGCGCGTGGCGAACCGATTAAAGGACAAATAGCGGTTGGCACGGTGACCATGAACCGGGCCAATTGGGATGTCAAAGAGATCTGTCCTGTGGTGTATGCACCTAAGCAGTTCTCCTGGACGTCTCTCAAAAAGAATCCTTATCGTTATCCACCCAAGGAAGATAAAAGCTGGCAGCGCGCTAGAGAGTTGGCAAAAAAGATTGTTGAAGGGGAATTACAGGACGTAACCAAAGGCGCAACGTTCTTCCATGCACACCACGTTAAACCGACCTGGCGCCATGCTTTTGAACGTACCGTGGTGATTGGTAATCATGTGTTTTATGCCAATCGCTAAAACAAAAAAAGAGGCCGAATAGATCACTATCCGGCCTCTTTCTTCTACATCAATTCAGTTAGCTGGCGTGACGCGTCTCACGTTGACGGCGATACGCCACCAGATCTTCAATGGTGACAACCGGCATATCGTGTTGCTTAGCAAACACGATCGCTTCAGGCGCATGCGCCATGCTGCCATCATCATTGGTCAATTCGCACAGTACGCCCGCAGGTTTAAATCCTGCCAGCGTCACCAGATCGATAGTCGCTTCGGTATGTCCACCACGAGACAGAACGCCGCCTTCACGCGCGCGCAGCGGGAAGACATGGCCCGGACGGTTAAGGTCTGACGGCTTGGCGCCATCAGCGATTGCAGCGCGAATGGTAGTAATTCGATCGGTAGCAGAAACGCCGGTGGTAACACCGCTTGCGGCTTCAATCGTCACTGTAAAACCGGTGCCATAAGCGCTGGTATTGGTTTCCACCATCATTGGTAGCTCAAGCTGCTGACGGCGTTCTTCGGTGATGCAGAGGCACACAATACCGCTGCCGTGACGGATGGTTAATGCCATCTGTTCAACGGTCATGGTTTCTGCCGGGAAGATCATGTCACCTTCGTTTTCACGATTTTCATCGTCGAGCACCATTACACCGCGGCCGTTGCGCAGCGCATCAATGGCGCGCTCTACACGCTGTTCAGGCGTGCCAAATTCAGAAAGAAGCGTCTGATTCATGGTAAAAAAACCTTATAAAATATGAGTTACCAGAACCAGGGCGTGCTTAGGAGTGCGTACAAAACACATGGCAAAAACGTGACGCGGGCAAAGCCCGGCTGATGTCGTTACCCTCTCCCATCCGGACTCTAACCGTCGGCTCCGGAATTACACCGGATCTGCTGACCTTTCACATTGCTGTGAAAGCGCTCGCGGGCTTTCAGCTATAGCTGATTTACCGCCGGTGGGGAATTTCGCCCCGCCCTGAGAATAAGCGAACAAACTATAACGCCAATCATCTGGACGGGCAATCGACAAAAGTGCAAATGCTTTTGCATTTCCTGCGTTGCGGATTTCAGGTTTAACCTTTTCGTTTCAGGTATTACACTTAATAGCTATTGAGTCCGAACACGCGCAGCTATCGGCCACCGTAACCAGGAAATAATCATGATCGACACGAAAAAAATTGAACAACTGGCTCGCCAGGTACATGAAGCTATGCCGAAAGGGATTCGTGATTTTGGCGATGATGTCGAAAAGAAAATCCGTCAGGTATTGCAGGCGCAGTTGACGCGCATGGACCTGGTTAACCGTGAAGAGTTTGATGTGCAGACGCAGGTTCTGCTGCGTACGCGCGAGAAATTAGCTGCGCTGGAACAGCGTTTGGCGAAGTTGGAAAGTGAAAGTCCAGCAGCACCCGCGCCGGCAATCATCACGCCAGATCCTGCTGGGAAAATCGATACTCCGCAGTAAGCTCATCGGCGGGAGCATGACTCCCGCCGATTTACACTTAATGACTGCGAATCGTTTTGATGATATTGCTGGTTGAGATGCCATCTTCGAAGTTAAGCACGCGCACGTCACCGCCGTTCGCCCACACTTCTTTACTTCCCGCGATATCTTCTGGTTTGTAGTCGCCGCCTTTTACTAGCATATCCGGCAGTACGCCAGCAATCAGACGCTGTGGCGTATCCTCTTCAAACAGTACAACCCAATCCACCGCTTCCAGCGCACCCAAAACAATCATGCGATTTTCTTGCGGATTGACCGGACGTGTTTCGCCTTTCAGACGCTTAGTCGAGGCATCACTGTTAACGGCCACAATCAGGCGATCGCCCAGCTTGCGCGCGTTCGCCAGATAAGAAACATGACCAGCGTGCAGGATGTCAAACACGCCGTTGGTCATCACCACTTTCTCACCGCGCTGACGCGCCAGCGCAACAGCGGCTTTCAGCTCCGCTTCGGTCATCACACCAAATCCCGTTTCAGGACGGGCGTGAATGGCATTTTCCAGCTCAACCGTGCTGACAGTAGAAGTACCCAGCTTGCCAACGACGACGCCGGCAGCAGCATTGGCAAGGAAACAGGCTTCTTCCAGGCTGTCACCCGCCGCCAGCACCGCAGCCAGCACGCCAATTACCGTATCGCCTGCGCCGGTTACGTCATACACTTCCTGCGCCTGTGTAGGTAGATGTAGCGGTTCTTTGCCCGGTTGCAGCAGCGTCATACCGTTCTCTGAACGGGTGACCAGCAGCGCGGAGAGCTCATAATCAGCGATTAACTGCATGCCACGGCTGACAATCTCGTCCACGGTTTTGCATTTACCCACCACCGCTTCGAATTCAGACAGATTCGGCGTTAGCAGTGTCGCACCGCGATAACGTTCAAAATCAGTACCTTTGGGATCAATCAGCACCGGCACATTAGCTTCACGCGCCAGTTGAATCATGGTCTGTACGCTGTTCAGCGCGCCTTTAGCGTAATCAGACAGCACCAGCGCACCCGCTTGCGTCAGCGATTGGCGCATACGATCGTGAATCGGCCGCGGATCAATCTGCTCAAAACCCTCTTCGAAATCGAGGCGAATCAGCTGCTGATTGCGCGAAAGCACGCGCAACTTAGTGATGGTTGGATGGCTTTGCACTGCCACAAAATCACAGTCGACATTAACCTTCTGCAGGGTTTCACTCAGCACGCGCGCGGCATCATCAGCGCCCGTCAAGCCAATCAGCCGTGATGCTGCACCGAGCGCAGCAATGTTCATAGCGACGTTTGCCGCGCCGCCTGGACGCTCTTCAATAGTATCCACTTTCACCACCGGCACTGGCGCTTCCGGGGAAATACGGCTGGTTGGGCCATACCAATAGCGATCTAACATGACATCGCCGACGACCAGCACAGTGGCCTTGCCAAAAGTGGGCAGTGTTACTTTCATTCAGAGACTCCAACACGGTCAAAATAATGCGCGGGATATTACCACATAAGCCATCAGGCTCACTGTTCCGCGCTATCAGATTCGGTGCCGCTTAACCAACGCTGCCAACTGTTGTTGACCACCGCGCGCTCAGCGACAAAGGCTTCAGTTGCCACATGGCCCGGCAATTCCTGCAGCGCCAGATGGTGCAGCGCATCACGTAACGTGACGTAAGCATGCGTTAAAGCCTGCGCCTCTTCATCCGGCATAATGCCGTGACACGCCATTAACTCGAAAATGCGGACGTTATCCGACCAACGCGTCAACGCTGGCTGATGGGCCGCGTAGCCTAAGACAAGATATTGCGCGATGAATTCAATATCGGTGATACCGCCCTCATCGGTCTTAATTTCCCAGCGACCTTTGTGTTTATTGCTGAGATGCGCACGCATTTTTTCACGCATTTCACGCACTTCTTTTTGCAACGTCTCGACTTCACGCGGTAGGCAAAGAATGCCACGCCGAATCTCATCAAAGCGTTCACATAGCGCAGGTTCGCCAAACACAATACGCGCGCGCACCAGCGCCTGATGCTCCCAGGTCCACGCCTCGCTGCGCTGGTATTCGTTAAAGGCAGCAAAAGTACTGACCAGCATGCCCGCCGCGCCAGAAGGACGCAGCCGCGCATCCACTTCATACAAAATGCCGGACGACGTGCGCGTGCTAAACAGATGCATCACACGCTGCGCGAGGCGTAAATAGAACTGACGGCCATCAATGACGCGCTCGCCATCGGTTTCCGCATCATCCGGACAATCATGCAGGAACACCAAATCAAGATCAGAGCTATAACCCAGCTCCCAACCACCGAGCTTGCCGTAACCAACAACCGCAAAACCGCGCTCGTTGTCGCTGGTGAGATGCGATGGGCGACCATAACGCTGCACCATCATCTGCCAGGCTTGCTGTACCACCGATTCGATAATCGCTTCTGCCAGCCAGGTTAAGTGATCACTCACTTTCATCACGGGTAGCGTTTCAGCAATATCGGCAGCGGCGATGCGCAGATGCTGCGCCTGTTTAAACTGGCGTAATGCTTCCAGCTGCTGCTCTTCGTCATCGGTAGGAATACGCAGCAAATATTGGCGTAGTTCGTCGCGGTAAGCGTCGGTCGCGGTAGGTTGATACAGCGTTGCGGGATCGAGTAGCTCATCCAGCAGCAGCGGATAGCGCGCCAGCTGGCTGGCAACCATCGGTGATGCGGCGCACAGGCGAATCAGATGACGCAGCGCGCCATGATATTCGGTAAGTAATTCCAGATAAGTGCTGCGCGTCAGCACGCCCAGCAACAGCGGTGTCAGACGGTTCAGCAGCACATCGGCATCTTCGCGCTGACAGACTTCACTGAGCAGACGCGGCATCAACTGATCAAGCGCCAGACGACCGCGCGGACCAATGGTGCGGCGGCTCACATCCTGGCGGAAGTTGTTCAACGCGTTGTAAAGCGCGTGACGCTGCGCATCGTCCAGCTGCGGCACAACCGGGATGAGATCGCTCTCTTCAAGTGCGTCCTGCCACAAACCAGCAAATTCGGCCAACTGCGGCTGATCGTCGACATCCGGCGCATCGTCGCCAATCAGCTCGTCAAAGATGGCGCGCACACCGGCCATTTGCAGCTCCAGCTGCGCCATCAGAACGCTCCAGTCTGCCGCGCCCATCGCCCAGGCTAAGCGCTGGCGGTCGAGTTCGTTCTCTGGCAGCGTTTGCGTCTGCTCATCATTAATACTTTGCAGTAGGTTTTCCAGCCGACGCAGGAACAGATAGGCTTCACTCAGATGCTCGATCTGTTTTTGACTTAACAAAGCCAGCTCGCCAATGGCTTCAAGCGTAGGGAGTAAGGAACGCAGTTGTAGTGAGCGCTCACGTCCCCCGCGAATCAGCTGGAAGACCTGCACAATGAATTCTGTTTCACGAATGCCGCCAGCGCCGAGCTTAATGTTGTCTTTCAAGCCACGTCGACGCACTTCGCGCGCGATCATGCCCTTCATGTTACGCAGCGATTGAATCACGCTGAAATCGATATAGCGTCGATAAACGAAAGGACGCAGCATTTGCTGCAATTCCTGGCTCCAGTGACCGTGATCGTCGCCCATCAGGCGGGCTTTGACCATCGCATAGCGTTCCCAGTCGCGGCCCTGCTCCTGATAATAATCCTCCAGTGCCGCAAAGCTCAGCACCAGCGGACCGCTATCACCGAACGGGCGCAGACGCATATCCACGCGATAGACAAACCCATCCACCGTTGGCTGATCGAGCACTTTGATCAGGCGCTGCCCCATGCGCGTGAAGAATTGCGCATTGTCGAGCTCGCGCCGTCCACCTTGCGTAACGCCGTTTTCCGGCCAGGCAAAAATCAGATCGATATCAGATGAGAAGTTGAGTTCGCAGCCGCCGAGTTTACCCATGCCAAGAATCAGCATCGGCTGGGCTTCGCCGGCTTCATTACATGGCGTACCGAAGTCGCGGCTGCAATCCTGCCAAACCCAGTCGCGTGCGGCAGCGATGAGAATTTCCGCCAGCGTACTGAGCTGCTGCAAACTTTGTTCGGTAGTGGCGTGTTGCAGCGCCTGCATCCAGGCGATGCGCACCAGCATGTGACGACGGAACAAACGCAGTTCGCGCATCAGGGAGGTTTCGTTATCAACGGCTTGCAGCGCGTCCTTCAGCCAGCTGGCATAGTGCTGCCACTCATCTGGCGCAGGCGCTTGCTGTTGCAGATGCTGCCACCATTCGGGATGCTGCTGCAGGTTATCGAGGATAAAGTCACTAAAAGTCAGCGCGCCCGCCTGTTCTGGCGTAAACGCTGAAGGTGGCAAATTAAGTCGCTCTGCCACATTAGCCAACTGCGCCTGCATTAGCGCCGGTAACGGTAACAACATCGTCTCTCCCTGATTGGATTTTTCGTTAGCGTTTGATTCCGCTATTAAGCCAGAACGGCGCTGGTTTAATCGCAAGATTCACCAGTTGCATTAAGCCGTGATTCTGTTTGACGCGAATGGCGTGCTGTAACTCCAGCCAGCCTTCCAGCCAAACATTCACTTCTTCCGCCGGATAAGCACCTGCCAGCAGGTTCACCGCCAGCAGCTGGCGATTCAGGCGCGTCGCTTTATCCTGAAACTCATTGAACAGTTGCACGTCGACAAAGGTTTCACGAAGATCGGCTGAGATGCGGCTCAGCATAATATCGCTGAAGCGCTTGAACGATCCCTGCAGCTTGCTTTTGCTCTTGTCGTCGAGCCAGTTCTGCCACTGCGACTCAACCAGCCAGTGAGTAAGCGCTAACTGGGCTTCAACGGAGGTCAACGAGAAACACGTGGCTTCTGCATTATTCTCTTCATCGGCCAGTAACTCTTCCTGTCGGGTCAATTTCTGGCGCAGATCGCTGCTGGCCTTACGAGGCACCAACGCGCCAAACAGTGAGAACGCCTGACGCAGCGTTTCCAGCGCATCAATCACCGCCGCTTTGGCCTCTTTATTACCACGCAGCCACACTTCTTCATGGTATTGCCAATGATTCAGTGCCGCCGTCATCGCGTTGATCATGCCCTGCTCAACCGATGCTTTCGCGGCGATTTTCTGCAACGGCAAGGTACGGATTGGACGCGGTAAATTACCCTGCGCCAGCTGGTAACCGCGCGCGGCTTTGCTCAGGCTGCCGAGACGCAAGCCGCCCATCGCAATCAACGCTTCAGCGAATTTCAGCATGTCATCGCGCTGCCCACTTTTGAGCTCCAGCTCAACTTCATAAAGCGGTTCGCTAAATTCACCGGCAGCGACTTCGCCGCGGTCAAACGCCACTTCAATTTCACTGTCGCCAAATTGCACCAGCCAGGCTTCGCGCTGGAAATTGGTGCTGAACAGCGGCTGCAGGCGCGATTGCAGTGCGGCGATATCGGTGTCCTGCGGCCAGATCTCAGCCGGCAGGCGCGCGATATCCAGCTGCGGCTCGGTGAGATCGACATTATATTCAGGACGCTGATGCAAGCCGCCGACGGTTTTACCGGCAGCTTTCAGTGTCATTTCATAGCGTTGGTCAACGCCACGAATGCGCAGGCCCATGTCCCAACGACGCAATTGGTTGTCGTCGGTTTCATAATAGATATTGGTCAGCTCGCGCGCGGCGAAGTGCTGATGTGGCCACGCGGCAAGCTTTTCAGCCAGTTTTTCGGCGGCTTGCGGTGTAGCAATGAACTTTAATTCGATTTCGATGGTCATAATTTTTTATTCAATACGCTGCTGGCACTTACGAGTTTAATCTGGCGAAGAGTAATGCACCGGAAGCCCGCTGTCTCCGCTTTCTTGTACTTTTACGACCCTTTTCGCACCGGATTGAGACCAGGATAGTTCTCATTCAGATTTTTGAGAAGCGTCTCCAGACTGTGCCGGTAATTTTACGCCATTAAGAAAAAACGACATCGAATGAAAAAAATCACACTTGCTGCCCTTTCTTTGCTGGCTTTCAGCGCCATCACGCCTGCTCATGCTGCTGACGAAAAGCGTTACATCTCCGATGAATTGTCCACTTGGGTGCGCAGCGGTCCAGGCGATCAATATCGCCTGATCGGTAAGCTGAACGCCGGAGAGGAAGTGACCTTGCTGCAGACCAATAGCGATTCTCAATATGGTCAGATTCGTGATGCAGAAGGCAAAACCAATTGGATTCCACTGTCGCAGCTGAGCGCCAATCCAAGCCTGCGTACCCGCGTGCCGCAGCTGGAGCAGCAGGTTAAAGACCTGACGGCCAAGCTGGCGAATATCGATAATAGCTGGAATCAGCGCACGTCCGAGATGCAGAACAAAGTCGCCAACAGCGACGGCACCATTGATGGTCTGAAAGCTGAGAATCAGAAGCTGAAAAATGAGCTGATTGTCGCGCAGAAGAAAGTGAGTGCCGCCAACGTGCAGCTGGATGACAAGCAGCGCACCATTATCATGCAGTGGTTTATGTATGGTGGCGGCGTGCTGGGCGTTGGTCTGCTGTTGGGTCTGTTGCTGCCGCACATGGTGCCGCGTCGCAAGAAAAACGATCGCTGGATGAACTAACGCGCCACGCAGATTTGTTCTTTTATTTAAGGGGATCGTAAGATGCCCTTTTAGGCGTGCCCGATATTTAGCCAAAGTATGCAACAATAAAGTAACAAGCGTGCTCAGCACGCAATTTCTGATTTGCCTCTGGAGTGGTTGAGTGAAGACGTTTCTGGTCGGTGGCGCAGTGCGCGATGCCTTACTGCGTTTGCCGGTAAAAGATAGAGATTGGGTGGTGGTTGGCGCGACGCCGGATTCGATGCTGGCGGAAGGTTATCAGCAGGTTGGCCGGGATTTTCCAGTTTTTTTGCATCCACGCAGCCGTGAAGAGTATGCGCTGGCGCGTACGGAACGCAAAAGCGGCAACGGTTACACCGGTTTTGTGACGCAGTTCGCGCCGGATGTTACGCTCGAGCAAGATCTGCAGCGCCGCGATCTCACCATCAATGCTATCGCCCAAAGTGATAGCGGCGAGCTGATTGATCCTTATGGCGGTCAGCGCGATTTGGCGCAACGCCAGCTGCGCCATGTTTCCGCCGCCTTTAACGAAGATCCGCTGCGTGTACTGCGCGTGGCGCGTTTCGCCGCCCGCTTTGCCCATCTGAATTTCCGTATTGCCGATGAAACCCAGGCGCTGATGCGCGAAATGGCCGTCAGCGGCGAACTGGCGCATCTCACTGCAGAACGCGTGTGGAAAGAGACGGAAAAAGCGTTGCTGACGCGCAATCCACAGGTCTATTTTCAGGTGCTGCGTGATTGCGGCGCGCTGCAGGTGCTGTTCCCGGAAATCGATAACCTGTATGGCATTCCGGCACCGATCAAATGGCATCCTGAAATTGATACCGGCATCCATGCGCTGATGACGTTGGCGATGTCCGCCGCGCTCTCGGATCAACTTGATGTGCGTTTCGCTACGCTGTTTCACGATGTCGGTAAGGCGCTGACGCCACCGGAAAAATGGCCGAGCCATCATGGTCATGGCCTCGCGGGCGTGCCGATTGTTGAAGCGCTTTGCCAGCGCCTGCGCGTGCCGAATCAGGTGCGTGATTTGGCGTTAGTGGTGACCGAATTCCATGACGTGGTGCACACCATTGAGCGCCAGTCAGCGGACGCATTAATCGCGCTTTTTGATCGTATCGATGCCTGGCGTAAGCCCGATCGCGTGGAGAAAATGGCGCTGACCAGCGAAGCGGATGCGCGCGGGCGTGCGGGCCTGGAAAGCATGGCTTATCCGCAAGGCGACTATTTGCGTCTGGCGTTTACGCTGGCGCAAGCGGTGCCCACCAAAGATGTGGTGGCAGCAGGTTTTAAAGGGGCGGAAGTGCGGGAAGAGTTAACCCGTCGACGTGTTGCAGTACTGCAGGCGGAATTGATTAACGCGCGGCCAGCGTAACCGGCCGCGCGGGATGACTTACATAAAGATGGCGTAAACCACGGCCGCCACAATAAAGCGGTAGATTGCGAAAGAGACAAACGAAATACGCTTGATCAGCTCAAGGAACACTTTGATTGCCAGCAGCGCCACGACGAAGGCGGTGACAAAACCGACGGCAAACATCGGGAAATCCTGCATTGTCAGGAAGCCGAGGCTCTTGTAGAGATCCAGTCCGGTTGCACCAATCATCATCGGCACCGCCAGAATGAACGAGAACTCCGACGCCGCATAACGGCTCACGCCCATCAGCATACCGCCAGAAATCGTCGCACCTGAGCGCGAGAAGCCCGGCCACAGCGCCAGACACTGGAAGCAACCAATCATAAACGCTTGCAGGTAAGTGATATCGTCAACGCCAACTGCTTTAGGTTGCTTTGGCTTAAAGTATTCCGCCACCAGTAGCAGCACACCGCCGACCACCAGCGCATACATCACGTTGATCGGGTTAAACAGCGTTTTGATTTGGTCGTGCAGCAGTAAACCAATCACCACCGCCGGCACCATGCCCAACAGAATATGAATCAACGTCAGTCGACCTGTACCAACACCTTCATGTTTGACCTCACCAAAGTGAATGCCGATCAAACCAAACAGGCGGCGCCAGAACATCACGACCACAGCGAGGATGGAACCGAGTTGAATCACAACTTCGAAGGTTTCAGCGGTCTGGCCTTCAAAACCCAACAGATGACCAACAATTATCATGTGGCCCGTGGAAGAGACCGGCAGGAATTCCGTGAGGCCTTCTACAACCCCCAGGATTGCAGCTACCCAAAGCTGGTGAATGTCTGCCATCAAAATATTTCCTCTATCCGTTTTAAACAGTAAAAAGGCGGTCGCAAAGGGCTACCGCCTGAAATTATGCCTACGTCACGCTGAAGGAAACCTTAAGAAATTCGGTAACTTCCTGCTCGTTAGCGCAACGGCCTCAAGTGAGACACACCATAATTTGGTTTGGTTTCATTGTGATGGCAATCACGGAAGTTTTATTTCGGAATAGTCCCGCGCTCAATACGCACGCCAACGCTGGCCGCCTGGGCTACAGCGCCCGGTTTGCCTACCTTTATACGTACTCCGGGGGTTTTGAAACGATTCATCAACAGATCGGCGATTTCTTCTGCCACCCTTTCCACCAGGGCAAAACGCTGACCTTGCAGATGATTGAGGATCACTTCGGTGACATCGGCGTAGCTCAGGCAATCGTTCACATCGTCGCTGGCCGCGGCCTGACGGTTGTCCCACGCCATTTCGACATCGAGCACCAGCTTCTGCTGCATGCCCTGTTCCCAGTCGTAAACGCCAATAGTCGTGAACACGGTAAGCTGCTCGATAAATACGATATCCATGATGTCAGTCTCTGTTTTTGGCTAAGCCGGATACCACTTCCGGCGGATTATGCGTATTATCCACGCTTATCGAGAACAAAACGACCCAAAAGGAACGGTACGACGCTATGAGTGCTATCGCGCTTGGTATGATTATTTTCGCGTATCTTTGCGGCTCGATTTCCAGTGCGATACTGGTCTGTAAACTGGCTGGTTTACCCGATCCGCGCTCGCAAGGCTCAGGCAATCCTGGCGCGACCAACGTTTTACGCATTGGTGGCAAAGCCGCCGCTGCCGCAGTGCTGATTTTCGATGTGGCAAAAGGCATGCTGCCAGTGTGGATCGCTTATCTGCTGCACGTTGCCCCGCTCTATCTTGGCCTCACGGCGATTGCCGCCTGCATGGGCCACATCTATCCGGTGTTCTTTCGTTTTCGCGGCGGTAAAGGCGTGGCGACCGCCTTTGGTGCGATTGCGCCGATTGGTTGGGATTTGACTGGATTGATGACCGGCACCTGGCTGCTGACGGTGCTGCTGAGCGGCTATTCGTCACTCGGCGCGATTGTCAGCGCGCTGATTGCACCGTTTTACGTGTGGTGGTTCAAACCGCAATTCACTTTCCCCGTTTCGATGCTTTCGTGCCTGATTCTGTTACGACACCACGACAACATCCAGCGCCTGTGGCGCGGCCAGGAAAATAAGATCTGGAAGCGGAAGAAGAAGAAATAAAAAAACCGGCGCGAGGCCGGTTTTTTCGTTTTAGATGGCGGGTAATTCTGCCAGCGGCCAACGTGGTCGCACACTCACGCCGAGTCCACCACGGGTGCCGCCTTTGAGACGCACCATGCCAGCGTAAGCAATCATCGCGCCGTTATCAGTGCAAAACTCAGGGCGTGCATAAAACACTTCGCCGCCACGCTTTTGCATCATCTCAGCCATGCGCTCCCGCAGCGTGCGGTTCGCGCTGACGCCACCCGCAATCACCAAACGTTTAAAGCCGGTTTGCTCAAGCGCACGTTTGCACTTAATCATTAAGGTATCAACCACCGCGTCTTCAAACGCACGGGCAATATCCGCGCGGGCTTGCTCTTCGCCCTGATGCTCGCGAATGGTGTTCGCCGCAAAGGTTTTCAGGCCGGAGAAGCTAAAATCCAGCCCCGGACGATCGGTCATTGGCCGTGGGAAGCGGAAACGGTTTGGCGTGCCCTGCTGCGCCATACGCGACAGCATCGGTCCGCCCGGATAATCCAGCCCCAGCAGCTTGGCAGTTTTATCAAACGCTTCGCCTGCTGCATCGTCAATCGATTCGCCCAGTAAGGTGTATTCACCAATTCCGGTCACGCTGATCAATTGTGTATGCCCGCCGGAAACCAGCAGCGCAACAAACGGGAATTCCGGCGGATTCTCTTCCAGCATCGGCGCCAGAAGATGGCCTTCCATATGATGCACAGGCACCGCCGGCACATTCCAGGCGAACGCCAGCGCACGACCAATGGTGGCGCCAACCAGCAGCGCGCCGACCAATCCAGGCCCGGCGGTATAGGCAACGCCATCAATCTGTTGTGGCTCAAGGCCTGCTTCTTTCAATGCCGCCTGAATCAGCGGCACGGTTTTACGGACGTGGTCACGCGATGCCAGTTCCGGCACCACTCCGCCGTAATCGGCATGCAGTTTCACCTGGCTATATAGTTGATTTGCCAGCAGACCGGACGCATCGTCATAAATCGCGATGCCGGTTTCATCGCAGGACGTTTCAATACCCAGAACTCGCATAGCTTTTATCACCCTCTTCGTGCGGCGCGCAGTGTAACACAGGCAATTCTCACGCCAGAGACTTTGCCCCTGAAAAAGTGTTTTTCTGTCGCACAAAGAGTGCGCTATACTCCACGGCCTGAAAAAACCGGCAGCCGCGATGGCATATGCCCCTGTTGGTTCTAAATTATACATGGTGCTTTACAAGTCGGCCGCGGCTGGAGTAAAATGCTGCACCATTTTGAAATGTGCTGGCGCCGCAGTCAGCAGCAAAAACCGAATTTTATCGAGGTAAGAGTTACATGCCGGTAATTAAAGTACGTGAAAACGAGCCGTTCGACGTAGCACTGCGTCGCTTCAAGCGTTCATGCGAGAAAGCAGGTGTTTTGGCAGAAGTTCGTAGCCGTGAGTTCTACGAGAAGCCTACCACTGAGCGTAAGCGCGCTAAAGCATCAGCAGTTAAGCGTCATGCCAAGAAACTGGCTCGCGAAAACGCACGCCGCACTCGTCTGTACTAATTTCTTGCGGAAGCTTGCTTCCGCCGCGCGATAAACGCAGACAGAGTCAAGTAAAAGGCCGTGCTTTCCGAAAGGAAGCGCGGCTTGTTGTCGTTTATGAGCTGAAAAATCGGGGCTTATGGCTGGACGAATTCCACGCATATTTATCAACGACTTACTTGCCCGCACGGACATCGTGGATATTATCGATGCCCGCGTTAAGCTGAAAAAGCAGGGTAAGAACTATCACGCGTGCTGTCCTTTCCATAACGAGAAAACCCCCTCTTTCACCGTAAGCGGTGAGAAGCAGTTTTATTACTGCTTCGGCTGTGGCGCCAAAGGCAATGCCATCGACTTCCTGATGAATCACGATCGTCTGGAATTTGTTGAGAGCGTTGAGGAGCTGGCCACGCTTCATGGCTTAGAAGTGCCGTATGAAGCGGGCAATGGTCCTAGCCAGATGGAGCGCCATCAACGTCAAAGTCTTTATCAGTTGCTGGATGGCCTGAACGGCTTCTATCAACAGAGCCTGCGTAATCCACAAGCGCAATCTGCACAGAACTATCTCGCCACGCGTGGTCTTAGTCAGGAAGTGATCGATCACTTCGCTATCGGCTATGCGCCTGCCGGTTGGGATAATGCTCTGAAGCGCTTTGGCCAGCAGAAAGACGATCGCGAATCACTGATGGAAGCGGGCATGCTAGTCAGCAATGACTCAGGCCGCACCTACGATCGCTTCCGCGATCGCGTGATGTTCCCTATTCGCGATAAGCGTGGCCGCGTGATTGGTTTTGGTGGTCGCGTGCTGGGCAACGATACGCCGAAGTATCTGAACTCGCCTGAAACACCGATTTTCCATAAAGGCCGCCAGTTATACGGACTTTATGAAGCGCAGAAAAATCATCCGCAACCCACGCGTTTGCTGGTTGTCGAAGGTTATATGGACGTGGTGGCGCTGGCGCAGTTTGGCATCGATTATGCCGTTGCATCGCTGGGCACCTCGACCACCGCTGAACACGTTCAGCTGCTTTACCGCTCAACGGATACCGTGATTTGCTGTTACGACGGCGACCGCGCCGGACGTGAAGCGGCATGGCGTACGCTCGAAACCGCATTGCCTTACATGAATGATGGTCGTCAGCTACGCTTTATGTTTTTGCCTGATGGCGAAGATCCGGACACGCTGGTACGCAAAGAGGGCAAAGAAGCCTTTGAAGCACGAATGGAGCAGGCTACACCGCTCTCTACGTTTCTGTTCGACAGCCTGATGCCGCAAGTGGATTTGAGTACACGCGATGGCAAAACTAAGCTGGCGACACTGGCGTTACCGCTGATCAGTCAGATTCCCGGTGAAACGCTGCGCATTTATATGCGTCAAACATTGGGTAATAAACTCGGGATTCTTGACGATAACCAGTTAGACAAGCTGATGCCGAAGCTGGCGGAAAGCGGAGTGCTGCCAACTGCCCCGCCTTTGAAGCGCACCACCATGCGCGTATTGATCGCGTTATTAGTGCAGAATCCGCAATTTGCTTCCATCGTGCCTACACTGGATGGACTGGAGCAGTCAAAAATGGCGGGTTTACCGCTATTTGTGGAGTTAGTCAGTCGTTGTACAGAGAATCCTGGCCTGACCACCGGACAGCTACTAGAGTTATATCGCGGAACAAATTTTAGCCAGCCCCTTGAAACACTGGCCACCTGGAACCACATGATAGTGGATGAAGAGGCGGAGGAAGTGTTCCAGGATTCACTGGCAAGTATTTACGATTCCGCGCTCGAACAGCGCCTTGAAGCGCTGATCGCACGCGAGCGAACGGAAGGCCTAAGCGCCATCGAACGCCGCGAGTTCTGGGCTCTAAGCCAGGCATTAGCGAAAAAATAAGATTTTTACTTGGTTAGAACAGTTAGCGCTCTTTAAGCTCCTTTTCTGACTCATTCTACGGACAAGGCTTGTATATAAGCGAAACCGGAAAAAGGACCGTAGGCGTCGAAGTCAGTTTCGTTACCGCCAGCGCGCAGCAACCGGAGCGTACTGAAGTACGTGAGGATTGCGAGCACTGCCGGGAACGAAAATGACGAGTGAGCCAGGTCCGAACAGAATTCAAGCGGCTTAAGTGCCGATTATAGAAGGGCAAAGGCCCCGGCCGCGATGTAGGCAGCGGCAAAAACACAACGCCTTCACTGTTATTGTTGGCTTTCGCCGCCGACCGACACCAATCTAATTAACAGAAGTGTGGATACCGTCTTATGGAGCAAAACCCGCAGTCACAGCTTAAGCTACTTGTCACCCGTGGTAAGGAGCAAGGCTATTTGACCTATGCTGAGGTCAATGACCATCTGCCGGAAGATATCGTCGACTCCGATCAGATCGAAGACATCATCCAGATGATTAACGACATGGGTATTCAGGTTGTTGAAGAAGCGCCTGATGCTGATGATCTGATACTGAATGAAAACAGCTCCGATACTGACGAAGATGCCGCAGAAGCCGCCGCTCAGGTTTTATCCAGTGTTGAATCTGAAATTGGCCGTACCACCGACCCGGTGCGCATGTACATGCGCGAAATGGGTACCGTTGAACTGCTGACGCGCGAAGGCGAAATTGACATCGCTAAGCGCATCGAAGACGGTATCAACCAGGTTCAATGCTCTGTAGCCGAATATCCGGAAGCGATCACCTATCTGCTCGATCAGTACGATCGCGTAGAAGCGGGCGATGCTCGCCTGTCTGACTTGATCATCGGTTTCATCGATCCGAACGCAGAAGAAGATATCGCGCCGACCGCCACCAACGTCGGTTCTGAGTTATCACAGGAAGACCGTGATGACGACGAAGAAGAAGATGAAGACGATGACGACAGCTCTGATGACGATAACTCTATCGATCCAGAACTGGCTCGCGAGAAGTTTGGCGACCTGCGTACGCAGTACGAAACCACGCGTACCGTCATCAAAGCCAAAGGCCGCAGCCATGCTGACGCCGTAGCCGAAATCCAGAACCTCTCTGAAGTGTTCAAGCAGTTCCGCCTGGTACCGAAGCAGTTTGATTACCTGGTAAACAATATGCGTGAAATGATGGAGCGCGTGCGTACGCAAGAGCGCCTGATCATGAAGCTGTGTATTGAACTGTGCAAAATGCCGAAGAAAAACTTCATCACGCTGTTTACCGGCAACGAAACCAACCCAAGTTGGTTCAAAGCCGCGCTGGCCATGAACAAGCCGTGGTCTGAGAAGCTGCTGGAAGTTGAAGATGATGTGAACCGTTCGCTGTACAAACTGCAGCAGATCGAAGAAGAAACCGGCTTGACCATCGAGCAGGTGAAGGACATCAACCGTCGCATGTCTATCGGCGAAGCGAAAGCGCGTCGTGCGAAGAAAGAGATGGTTGAAGCAAACTTACGTCTGGTTATCTCTATCGCCAAGAAATATACCAACCGTGGTCTGCAGTTCCTCGATCTGATTCAGGAAGGCAACATCGGCCTGATGAAAGCCGTTGATAAGTTTGAATACCGTCGTGGTTATAAGTTCTCAACTTACGCCACATGGTGGATCCGTCAGGCTATCACCCGCTCTATCGCTGACCAGGCGCGCACCATCCGTATTCCGGTGCATATGATTGAGACCATCAACAAACTCAACCGTATTTCGCGTCAGATGCTGCAGGAAATGGGCCGCGAACCGACGCCGGAAGAGCTGGCTGAGCGTATGCTGATGCCTGAAGATAAGATTCGCAAGGTGCTGAAAATCGCTAAAGAGCCAATCTCTATGGAGACCCCGATTGGTGATGATGAAGATTCGCATCTGGGCGACTTTATCGAAGACACCACGTTGGAACTGCCGCTGGATTCCGCCACCTCGGAAAGCCTGCGCTCAGCGACTCACGACGTGCTGGCTGGCCTGACCGCGCGTGAAGCGAAAGTGTTACGTATGCGTTTCGGTATCGATATGAACACCGACCACACGCTGGAAGAGGTTGGCAAACAGTTTGACGTAACGCGTGAGCGTATTCGTCAGATTGAAGCCAAGGCGCTGCGTAAACTGCGTCACCCAAGCCGCTCAGAAGTACTGCGTAGCTTCCTCGACGATTAATCGTTGTCGAGACGAAAAAACCCCGGCAAGCCGGGGTTTTTTATTGCCTGAAGCGTCGCTCTATCGCGCGTTACTTTGCAGCCAATCATGCAGTTGGCGATAGGATGCGGCCATCTCTTCTAGCGTCGCACGATTTAACCCACTCGGATTAGGCAGCACCCACAAACGCGTTTCACCCAGTGTTAGCGGCTGCTCGCCCCACTCAACTTTGCGCTGACGAAATGCTTTCTGGAAGGCATCTTTGCCCAACACCGCCAATGCACGCGGTTGATAGTGCAAAATCTTTTGCTGCAAGCGTGAGCCACCGTCGCGTAATTCATCGCCATCCAACTCGTTAGCCTGCACCGTCGGACGCTCCACCAGCATGGTAATACCACATCCAGTTTCCAGCAGCCGCTGCTCCTGCTCGGGCTTGAGTAACTCGCGCGTAAAGCCGGCCTGATATATCACTTTCCAAAAGCGATTGCCGGGATGCGCGAAGTGAAATCCAGTGTGCGCCGACGACTTGCCCGGATTGATGCCACAAAACAGCACCTGTAAATCAGGCGCAATGATGTCGCGGATATCGTGCTCGCTCATACAATCTCCAGTCCGGCGCGTTGTTTTACCGATCGACGACTGCTCGCCAGCATAGTGCGCGCTTCCTCGTCGTCCGGACAAGCACGTGCCATTGCCACCGCACCAACCATCTCAGCCAACATAGTGGTCGCCGCGTCATCCGCATGCGGATGATTAAGCTCATGTAGCGTCAACGCCAAACGCTGCCGCATCGCTTCACGCTGCTGTGAAAACAACGTACGCGCCTCGACGGGTAAATGCGCCATCTCACTCACCAGCGCAGGCATCGGACAGCCTTCACCCGGCGTGTTGCAATGCTGCTCAGATAAATAGCTATCAATCAGCTGATTAAGTCGTTCAGCGGGATCGTTAATTGAGGTGATATCCGCAAAGCGGCGCGCCGAATCAGCAAACATCTCAGCGATCACCGCTTGCACCAGATCTTCTCGGGAGGCAAAATGGGCATAAAATCCGCCGTGCGTTAAACCCACGCGCTTCATCAGCGCCGCTACGCCAATGCTTTCAGTGCCGTTCTCGCGCATCACCACCGAGGCTTCATCCAGAATGCGCTGTCGTGTACGCGCCTTATGGCTCAGCTTTTCCATCTTCATTGACTCCGACATCGTTGATGGCAATCAGTGTAATTATTACAACCATCATATTCTAGCTTGACGACAAATATTATGATCGTCATATTAAATCTCGTAAATATGACAACCATCATCTTAAGGAACACACATGTCACAACAACTGGCTTTAATCACCGGCGCATCAAGCGGAATTGGCGCGACCTATGCAAAACAGCTGGCAGCACGTGGCACAAACCTGATTCTGGTGGCACGCGATGAAGCCAGGCTCAATCTGTTGGCGCAATCGCTGCGTGAAGCACATAGCGTTGAAGTCAGCGTGCTGGCTGCCGACCTCACCAACCACGATGATTTGCTAAGAGTTGATCGCGAAATCCAGCAAAACAAAGCGATTACGCTGCTGGTAAACAATGCAGGTATGACAGTTGAAGGCGAATTCATTGACGGTGATATCGCGAAAATACAAACGATGCTGACGTTAAATATCCTTGCGCTGACTCAGCTGGCCCACAGTGCTGCACAGGCATTTCTTGCACGTCGCAATGGCACGATTGTGAATATTGCTTCGGTGCTAGCGCTGGTGAGCGAATCGGCCAATGGTGCCTACAACGCCAGTAAAGCGTATGTACTTTCCCTGACCCGTAATCTGCATCGTGAATTAGCCGAAAGCGGTGTGCGTATGCAGGCTGTGTTGCCAGGCTTAACGCGCACTGAAATCTTTGAGCGCGCAGGAAAATCCATTAACGATCTTCCCGCTGAGATGCTAATGGAAGTAGACGATTTAGTCTCGTCAGCGCTGCGTGGACTCGATGCCGGCGAGCTGGTGACGATCCCATCCGTGGAAGATGTGCAGCTTTGGCAGAACTACGAAGAGGCACGCATCGCCATATTGCCCTTCATCTCGCTCAACAAGCCTGCAACGCGCTATTTGTAGTATCGACAAACTTTCGAATGAGCCTGGTCTCAAAAAACGCTGTTGATTGGGCGCTTAATAAACGATAGTGCGTGGGATAGTAGAATTTTCTTTTTTAGATCAAGGAGTCAGCTATTGCTGTAATTTTCACCATCCGAATGGTGAACTCTGGATCACCCTAACAAGATACTCTATAATCCTCGCTCCGCTGGCCCCTTAGCTCAGTGGTTAGAGCAGGCGACTCATAATCGCTTGGTCGCTGGTTCAAACCCAGCAGGGGCCACCAAATTTAGTGATTAAAATCATGCATTTAAGCCGCTTTTTCAGCGGCTTTTTTTGTGGCCAAATAACTGATTGGCAGCAAAATGGCAGCAGGTTTTTTCCCCTCTTTTCTTCTGTTGCTTCTGCTCTTCACGTTTGACGGCTTTTTTACGCTCGTTCACACAGCCTCTGAAGGTGACCACATGGAAGAAATGCACTTCGTCTATATCAATGCAAAGGGGCAAGTAAGCGCCCAATCGATTTTTAATGTCAGCCACAGCGCCGAGCATGTGCAAGGCATCTGCAACGTCATCAAACAATTAAGAACTTTTCGCAAAGACAGAGTAATTAAACTTGTTGAAACAGCGGACGCTGCTTCGACATTTTTAATGACGGTGAAGGAGAGTGATTACTCTCATATTCAATTGAGCAGGCCCAAAGCTCAAAAGGTAACTTTTGATGTTTGCTTCACTGGTTTTAAAAAAGCGGATAAAGATCGATTAATTGAGTGCGCAAATGCCAACGGCATGACAGTTAGAAGTTCGGTTACACAGAATCTTCAATTACTTTGCTGCGGATATAATGCCGGACCAACTAAAGTAACGGCAGCCCGTATGAAAGGTGTTGTAATACTTAATGAAAATCAATTCGCGGATTTTGTGAAAACAGGTGAAATTCCAGAAGTGTAATAGCCCACCTAAGCGGGCTATTTAATATTGGCAGCGATCATAACCACAGTGGTTGCTGCTGATTTCTTCCCGGATGCGGCGGCACAGGTTTGACGCTACCCGGTTTCATAATGATCTCAGAAACTGTTTCATGAGATTTAAACGTACAACTACAATTAATGTTCTGGCACTGGTTATATCGTTCTTTGGTTGTTGCTGATACCTGAAAGCTGCTGCGGGTATGTGCGGCGTTCCCGCACAAAGGGCAATTCATCATAATGTCGTCTCCAAACCCCAATTGAGATAAATATTACTCAATTTAACCCTTTTGAGATAGCACTATTCCATTTCAAGTGAATCTATTTTCACTTCAAGCTCAATGCTGATCGTATAACCGTTTTCCGCGCTCAGGCTGTGCGTCAGCGCCGTGATGATCCACTCACCCGCATCAATCTGCTGCTTGAATCCGCTCACCTTTACCGGCATTTCCGTGTAGAGATCCGCACGACCCCGCGCCAGCTGAATAGAGAACGTCGCCACCCCGCGCTGCAGCCGCTCCCACTGCATTTTGGCGGCACGCTCGGCGTTGGCCCGGTTCGCATAGGTGCGGCTCAGCACCAGGACGTTTTCATCCGTGCCGATCAGATAGTCGCCCTGCTTCGCCTCCGGCTCCTTCTTCTGCGCGGCGGGCTTTCGGCGCTTACGCTTCACCGTGGCTTCCGGCTTTTTCACCGGCTCACGGGTATGCAGCCAGCTTGCGATCACACCGGTGTAGGCGTCACGGTCAGCCAGCGTAAAGCGGTGGCCATCGCCGTCTTTGCGCACGAGGGTGATGGCGGGTAATACCTTACCGCTCGCCGTTTTTCCCTGCCCCTGCCGGATAAACAGCAGGTTGCCGTTTTTGATGCAGGCCACCGCGCCGCACTGTTTCGCCAGCCGCATCAGGAAGCTGGCGTCTGACTCGTTGGTCTGGTCGATATGGTCCACGGCCATCTTCGCCACGTCGTCGCCTATTGCCGTTTTAAGCTTGTGCCGCCCGGCAATCTCTTTCACCACCTCGCCCACGCTGGTCTGATGCCATGACTTTTCGCGCTTCGTGTTCAGCGTCTGGCGGAAGTCCGCGCTGCGGGCGCGCAGAGTCAGCCGGTCCGGCGTGCCGCTGTGCTCGATTTCGTCCACGGTGTAGGTGCCTTTCGGGAAAAGCGCCTCCCCTTTCCAGCCCAGCGCCAGCGACAGCTCAACGCCCCGGCGCGGCATCATCAGCTGCCCGTCCGCGTCGTCCAGCTCAATGTCCAGCTGGTCCGCCTCAAAGCCGCGGTTATCGGTCAGCGTCAGGCTGATAAGCCGCTGCTCTATCTTCTGCGTAACGTCCGCACCGGCAAGCGTCAGGCGAAACGCGGGCGCGTTTGCCTGGCCGTTAATCCAGCTGCCCGCCATCATGAGAACAGCCCGCCCACTGCAGCGCCGACTTTACCGGCGGCGTCGGTGGCCGCGCCCTGCATAGCCGACAGCTGATCGCTGAGGCTGCCGAACATTTCACCCAGCGATTCATCGATGCGCTTCAGCGTCAGCGTGAACTCAATGCGCCGGCACACGCCGTTGCTGAAAAACTCCGCTTTGGTCTGGCTCAGGCTCTCGATCACGAACATGCCGTAAATCGTGCCGCTCCCCTCAATCAACGGCCAAGCGCGGCCCAGCTCGGCAATCTGCTCCAGCGCGAACAGCGACAGCCTGCCGCCGGTGATTTCCGGCAGCAGCACGCCCGACAGCGTGATCGTGTCGTTGTCCGGGCCGAGGAACTGCAGCGCGGGACGCACGCCCACGCGGCTGTTCGACGGAAAGCGCCAGCTGCGCTGCAGCTGCAGCTCCTGATACGGTACCGTCTTGAGCATGAAAACAAACAGGCCCAGCGTCATCATCATGAGTCAAATCCTCCACGGTCTCGGTAACTGCTGCGGGCGCGGGACTGCGCCTGCCGCTCTTTCGCCTCCAGCCTGCGCATCACTTCGTCCACTAAATCCTGCTGGCTTTGCCCTGGCTGCTGCACGATGGTGAATGAGGCGTGGATCTGCGGCGCGGCTACTGCCTGCGAGGTCTGCGCGCGCGGCGCGTCCTGCCGGTACGCCTGTGCGGGCAGGCTCAGCGGGTGCAGCGGCTTCGCCTCCGCCGTTCCGGCAGCGGTGCCGAACGTCAGCGCCGCCATAGCCGCCAGCTGCGCGGTGCGCCTGCGGCTGGTTACGCTCACCGGGCCGCCGACGATTTCCGGCCCGTTCTCACCGACGACGCCAAACTGGCCCGCCGGGATGTTGCCGCCGGTGTCGTACATGCCCGCAAACGCCGGGAAGCCGCCCGCTGGCAGCTTAACCCCGCCACCGCTGACGCTGGCGGCCTGCGGTGCCTGCGGTGCCTGCGGCAGCTTCGTATTAGCCGACGCCTTGCTGACGAGCCCGAACTTATCCAGCAGCTCGCCGATCCCGGCCTTCAGCGTGTCCAGCGGGTGCATCACCATGTTCAGTCCGTCGGCCAGCGCCTGCCCGAACGCCTTACCCTTCGCGGCGGCGCTGTCCAGCTCGGCCGCTGTGGACTGCACCGGCGATAGAAGGTTTTTAAACCAGCCGAACAGCGCCTGCACTTTGTCACCAATCGACTGGAACACCGGCTGAAGCGGTGAAAACGCCTCGCTGATGGGACCGGCAGCGGCCCGGAAGCCGTCCACCACGCCGCCTAAAAAGGCCTTAATTGGCGCCCAGTATTTCCAGATAACCATCGCCACACCGGCCAGCGCCGCCACGGCCAGCCCGACGGGACTCAGCAGCGCGCCGAGCGCCCAGACCACGCCCGTCAGCACAGTGCGCAGCAGCGCAAACGGTGATTTCACCAGCCACATCAGCGCACCACCGGCACCGCGCACCGAGGCAGCCAGCGGCGCAAGGGCGGCACCGGCCAGCCCGCGCACCTGCGCGCCCAGCGCCCGCACACCGGCCATCGGGTTACGGAAGGACGCAACCAGCGTCTGCCCGGCGTCCTGCGCCTTCTCCTTGATTTTCTCCAGAGCGCCCTCACGGAAGGCGTTAAGAATGCCGCCGCCCTCGTCATCATTGTCACCGCCGCGCAGGGACGCCAGCGCGTCGCGGATTTTCTCCAGCCAGCTCACCGACTCCCCGGCCTCGCCGCCGCTGAACAGTGAAAACAGCTTTTTGATGCCGTCGCCGGACGACGCCAGACCGGGCGCAAGTTTTGAGAATGCCTTGCCCAGCCCGCCCAGCAGCGGCGAGAGCTTCGCAAGCCCTTTCAGGCCGAGCATGTTCAGACCGAAGCGCAGCATCAGGATCGGCCCCAGCACGGCGGCCATGCCCACGGCGAGCGTGCCGAGCGCCAGCGTCACCGTTGCCACCACGGCGGCGATTTTCATCAGCCTGCCGACCAGCTCCGGGTTCGACTCCACCCAGCGGCGCATGGTGGCGGTGACGCGCTTCACCGCGTCCATGATTTCCATCAGCGGCGTGCGCAGCGTGTCGCCGAGGCTGCTCAGCGTGTTGGCCGCGCCGGTTTTCACCAGAAGCCACTGCGCGGACAGCGAATCCTTATTGATGTCGGATTCTTTCTGCATGGAGCCGCTGGCCGCGTTGCCCTGCGTCAGCTGTAGCTGGCGCCGCAGCTCCGGCATGTTGTTGGCGAGCTTGGCAGCGTCCTTGCCGAACTCCTTGCCGAAAACCATGGTCATCGCGGTCAGGCGCTTGTCGGCGGGCAGGTTGTTCACCTTCTCCAGCACGCGCTGAATGGTGCCCATCGCGTCCGTGGTCATCTGCTTTTCAATGGCTTTCGGGTCGAGCTTCAGCAGCTCCATGCCGCCCATAAACGTCTTGCCCTGCATGGTGGCAACGGAAAGCTCGCGCACCATGGCGTTCGCCGCGCTGGCGGCGGTTTCCGACGTGGCGCCGAGGCTCAGGAACGTGGAGCCGAGCGCGGCGGCCTTGCGGTAGTCCAGCCTGTCCGCCACGCCGCCCATGCGCTGAAGCACGTCGATAATGTCCGAGCCTTTGGACATCGCGTTGTCGTCCAGGTAGTTCAGCGCGTCGCCCAGCTGCTCGATGTTGCGCGTGGGAATTTTGTACAGCTGCGCAATCTTGCCCAGCCCCTCGGCCAGCTCACCGGCGGGCAGCTCAAACGCGGTGGACGCCTTCGCCGCCGTGGTGGCAAACGCCAGCAGGTCGCGCTTCTGGTCCTCGTAAGAGTCGTTCTGGCTGGTCACGCCCATGCGCGCGCCGCCCTCAACCAGCGCGGCGTAGTCAATCGCGCCGTTGTCCATCGGCAGCTGCTCGCTGGCAGCCTTGATGGCGGCCTGCATGTCGTAGAACTGCGCCGTGCGGTTGCCGTCGTTGTCGCGCAGGCCGTTCACCTGCTTTGCCACGCCCTTCATGGCGTCTTCCATGTCCGCCGAGGATTTTACGGCGGCCAGCACCGGCGCCCCCATCGCCAGCCCGGCAACGGTGGTCGCCGCACCGGCCCCGGCAATTTTATCGCGCACCTCAAGCGATCGGGCGTGACGCTCGCGCAGCGCGTTGATTTTGGCCTGCTGCTCGCCGAGCCGCTTCAGCGACTTCTGCTGGCGGTCAATCGCCGCGCGCGCGTCGTCCGCGCGCCCCTTCAGGTCATGCTGTGCCTGGCTGAGTTTTTTGGTATCAATGCCGGATTGAGTGAGCGCGGCGCGCTGGCGCTGCACCGAACCCAGCAGGCCGTTGTAGCTCTGCTGAAGTTCGCGCACGCGATTCTTCGCCTGCTCCAGTACCCTCGCCTGCGCGGCGGTGGGCCGGTTGGTGGCGCTGAACTGCGTCGCCAGCTTTGCCGCCTCTTCGCGCGCGCCCTTCAGGTTATTGGCGGTGATGGCAAGCTGCGAGCGGGCTTTACGGAAGCCGTCGATGCGCGCGGCCTGCGCGTCTAAGTCCTTCAGGCTGGCGCGCGCGGTGCGCAGGGAATCGGCCAGCTCGCGGGTACTGGCCTTTGCAGAACGGAAGGGGCGGGTCAGTTTGTCTACCGCGTTAAGAACAACCTGCAAACGCAAGTCTTTATCACTCATCGCTGGTCCCGTGTCGCATTATCGCCTTATGCCGCCATTCCAGTACCTCGGTCAGCGTCATGAACTCGGTAACGGACGGCGGCCAGTGAAAGACGGTGGCGATGTCCGCCACCAGATCGTCAACCGTCAGGCCGTCGCTAAATCCGACAGCACCGACTTCTTCAGTAAAAAAGTGACCACCTCCACCGACAGGCTCACCAGATCGGCGGGGTCCATTTCGGTGATTTCCTGCACGGTCAGGGCGGGCGTGGTGACGCGCGGCAGCACGGTGATCATGGCGTTTACGTCCATGTCCATCAGCGCCTGCAACCGCGTACCGCGCAGCGCGCCGGACTGCGGCTTGCGCACGACAACGCTTTTGATTTCTGTCTTGCCGCGCAGGACAGGGGTGTCCAGCTCAACGGTTTTTTCGGTGGTTTTGTCAGTCATGGTTATGGCTCGCTAAAAGGCTAAAAGGCGGCAGGGTTTGTCCTGCCGGATTAATTACAGGCCGAGCGCGTTACGGTGCGCTTCCATCAGGTCCGTACCGTCCACGATGTGAACCATGTTCACCAGGTCAATCTCGTAGAGCACTTCGCCGTTGATGGTCAGCTTGGCGTAGCTGTTGGTGCCGGACACCTTGGTGGTGCTGGATTCGCCGGTCTTCCACTCGCCGGAGTCCAGCTCCTTGTGGCGGCCACGCGTCACCAGCTCCACCGCCTGCACCTCGCCGGTGTCGTCGCGCTGAATGGAGCCGGTAAAGCGCAGCTGCACGCCGTCCACGGTAAGGGTGCCCATCTGCTTGAACAGCAGCGCCTCAACGCCGCCGCAGGTGAATTCCGTGTCCAGCGCGCCGTCGTCCAGGCCCATGTCGATGTCCACCGCACCGGCCATGCCGCCGCCGCGATACTTCTCGAACTTGCGGGTGACTTTCGGCAGCGTTACGGACTCGATCAGCCCCTGCCAGTTGTTGCCTGCGTTGAACAGGTTCAGGTGCTTGAGCTTGCGGGGTAATGCCATGATTCGGTCTCCTTATGCGCTGATGCGGCTGGCGAAATCGACCAGGTACTGATCGGTGATGCGCTGGCGCAGCAGCAGGTTTTCCAGCGGCGGCACCGGCGTGTAGTCGTAATCGATCAGCAGCTTGCCCGCCTTGAGCGTGTCCTTGTCGTTTACGCTCTCGTCCAGCCAGCAGTCCGCGCCGATGAGATAGCCCTGACTCACAAGGCTGCGCAACTTAGCGCGAATGCCCTCGATAATGTCGCGGGCCAGCGACGGGTTCAGCGCGCCGTCCACCGCCCACATGTGCGCCTCGGCCATGGTGTCCGCCAGCACCTGTGCGGTGCGGGTGTAGCACTCGAACGCAAACAGCGGATCGTCGCTGAGGCAGCGCGAACCCCAGAAGCGGAAGCCGTCTTTGCGGATGAGCGTGGTGATGTCGTTCTGGTTCAGCAGGCCGGAGTCGGTAGCCGGATCCTGCAAATCCCAGAACACGTCTTTGGAAATACCGGTGACGCCGTTCACGCCGACGTTCGACAGGGATTTGTGCCAGCCGGTCTGCTCGTCGATTTTGGCGCGCAGGCCGAGCGCGCGGGCGGTGGCGAAGGCCGTCGCGTCCGCCTTCAGCACGGTGTCAAAGTTGATGAAGTCAGGCCAGATGAGCATGCCCTCGCGCTGGCTGAAGTTCGCGCGGTAGGCAATCGCCTCTTCCACGCTCTGACAGCCGTACGCCGACAGGTAGGCGAAGCCGCGCAGGCTCTGCGCCACGCTCAGCAGCTCGGTAGCCACCGCCTGCGTGTCGTGACCGGGCACCCCGAGAATGCGGGGCTTTACGCCGCACACCGCCTGCGCGGCCAGCAGCGCTTTCATGCCGGTGCGCTGGCCGTTGCTCACGCCGCCGATGATATTGGCGGTGGTTTCTGCCTCGGTTTCGCCCTGCGGCACGCGCACGACGACGGTGACGGGTTTAGCCTGGTCGGCGATGGCGTCCAGCGAGCGGGCCAGCGTGCCGGACTCGCCCGCCTTGCCGCTCGCGGTGAGTACGTCGGTCAGCAGCACCGGACGGTTAAGCGGAAACGTGGCAGCGTCGGCGTCGTCGCCGGTGCAGACCATGCCGACAATCGCCGTGCTGATGGTGGTGATGGTTCGGGTGCCCTCGTTGATTTCCTCAACGCGCACGCCGTGGTGATAATCCTGTGCCATATGACGGTTCTCCTGTGAAGAGGTTCCGCTATGGTCGAGGTTGGCTAATCTTATTGCACCTATAATGTGTTGTATGATGGGCTATACAATTGAACCGTTAATCAAATGGCACACGCCCCTTTTTAGAATAAGGAACGCTTGTATATGAAATTTCATGAACTCATAAAGCCTGGGACATGGGTCAAAATTGAAAATAAAGAAACCCAAAGAGAAGTTGAAACTTTGTTAAATAACATCATAACTAATTTTTATGATGCCAACATCTCATTAATTGAATTTGAAGAGTATAATCAACGTTCCCATGAAAGTAAGAGCAAAGGGATTTCACCAATGAAAGAGTACTTTAGGAAACTTGACGCATTACAACATAAATTAACCCAAGAAAATCCTGAGTTAAATTCATATGAAAATCATGGAACATTGAAACTAAAAAGCACAACCATCCTAAATAGAGAGGCGTGGCAAACTGGAATTTTACCTAGCAACTTCCTCACTGCAAAAACTAGAATATTCGCACGTTCATTTATTTACGCATTAGATGGAGTTGAAAATGCACTAAACAAATTATCAAAACCACCACTGGAGGCAGATGGAGTCACTCAAATATATGATAAATTTAAAGAAAAATTCAAAACAAATAAAGACATTCGTGATTCAGCTCACCATCAGGAGGATCGCGCAAGATTCATTGGAAAATATAATAGAAAGTTTAAAGCACAATCACTTCCAAATGGTCTTTCAAAGGGTGATGGACAGATATTTACTGCTGGCCTGCTCATAGGAACAAACTTCACTTATACCACTCACACAGGCGAAAATTTAGGAACAGAGATATCTGAAGCTACCATGGATGAACTGCAATCACTGGTACAGATGTTACTTGAAGCTTACGATTGGATCGGCCCTCCAGTATATCATCCCGAGCTTAATGAATGGAGATAGAATCGGCACCCCATTAAAAAAGCATATCTATTTTATAATAGACCTATTTATTATTTAGTAAAACTATTTCATTTTCAACCCGCTTTTAAAAGC
Source organism: Pantoea sp. JK (assembly GCF_026130245.1). Lineage (NCBI taxonomy): Bacteria > Pseudomonadati > Pseudomonadota > Gammaproteobacteria > Enterobacterales > Erwiniaceae > Pantoea > Pantoea sp. JK. Next base: position 176,289 of record NZ_JAINFN010000003.1, on the reverse strand, counting down.
GGGTCAATAGGTGCTCTATATTAATTTAGGGTAATTAGGCCATATGATTTCTTGTATACTGCTGGTATCAATAGCGTGTAACACATCAATATAATCCAGCCAAGCGTTGAGGTTTGCCTTATCGACGTCGCTTATGCGGCCAAGCAGCAGCTTCGTCTGCCAGATGCTGATGGTATCTTGCGCCATTTCCAACAGGCTAGTTTTGCGCTGCTCCGCCTGCTCTGACAACTGCGCGGGCGATGGAGGCGGAGTATCGACCCATGCGGGTAAGCCATCAGACCCGGCGCGCATAATCATATCTTCTGGCGCTTCACCCATAAATTCCAGCGCGGTGAACGGATCCAGCTCTACGGCGTCACCCGGCCATGTCCCCGCCAGCTCATAATCATGCTTTAGCGCAACGGCGCAAATCATATTCAGCGACGCGCTGTAAACGTAGTCTTTCATCAGTAACCCACTCCCCACACGGTGACGGTTGACGTTGATTTTGAATAGCTGCTCGCTGCCGCAAATGTTGCGCGATCTAGAATGGCTGACGACGTGAAAGGCGTGCCGTTGGTCGCATAAATCAGCGAGTTAGTCAGCGCCTGCATGGTTGACAGGCAGGCCGTCGGAAACGCCACGGGCCAAGACGAATTGACCACCTGCATCGTGCCGTCCGTTGACATGGGAACGCTCACCGATTTCCACTGCACAATGATATTGCGGCTGACGCCGCCGATTAGTACCGGGACGGATAACCAGCCAGCCCCGTTTGCGATGGCCGATGCGGCTGGCATTTTAGCCCCGTCTCCCAGCCCGAGATTTCTGAGAAAGGCCGCTACGTCAGCAATATCGCTGCCGTTTTTGGCGATGTCCATTTTACCGGCCAGTGCGGTAGTCATGGTGGTGGCAAAGTTCGGATCGTTGCCGAGCGCCGCCGCCAGCTCGTTCAGCGTGTCCAGCGCCGCCGGTGAAGACGCAACCAGCGCGGAAATGGCCGATTTTACAAATGCGGTGGTCGCCAGCTGCGTGTTGTTCACTGCCTGCGCCGCCGTCGGTGCGGTGGGCGTGCCGGTCAGGGCTGGACTTGCCAGCGGTGCTTTCAGCGCCAGCGCATTGGTGATGGTGGTGGCAAAGTTCGGATCGTTATTGATGGCCGCCGCCAGTTCTTTGAACGTGTCCAGCGTGACCGGCGCGCCGGAGGTCAGCGCCAGAATGGCCGCCTGCACGAACGCGGTGCTGGCAATCTGCTGCGTATTGGTGCCCGCTGCCGCCGTCGGGGCTTTAGGCGTGCCGGTAAGCGCCGGGCTTTCCTTTGGTGCGTACTGCGAGTGGGGATCGGCGGCGGCGAGGTGTTTCGCCATCAGGTCGTCCACGTACACCTTCAGCTCCAGCACCTTATCGTCAACGTATTTACGGGTCGCCAGCACCACAGCCGGGTCGATTTTCAGCGTGATGGTGTCGGTGCTGCTGGTAATCAACACCATGCGCACGGTCTGCGTGCGTCCGCTGCCCTCGGCCAGCTGCGGCTTGTAGCTCTCCGGGCAGTTTCCAACGGCAATCAGCGCGCCGGTGTCATCAAACAGGCCCACCTCACGGATCCACCAACCGCCCTCTGTTTCCGGGATAACCTGCTCGGCAATAATCTGGCTGCTGTTCTGCGGATCGATATACAGCATGTTCAGGTCGGCGCGGCGCTTCTCCGCAATCAGCTTCGTCTGCTGCGCGCTCGGCGTGGGCAGCACGCCGCCGCCGTCGCCGACGGCCATCTGCGTAATTTTCAGCGGCACGCCGAGGGCGGCAGCGCTGGCAAGTTTCGCCGCCCCAATGTCCGTCAGCAGGGTGTAAAATTTCGCGCTCATGGGTTCACTCTCACTGTGTCAATAATGTGCAGCGCCCCGCCTTCGTACGCGGCGCCGCCGGAAATAATGGTCTCGTTGATGTAGGGATAAACCGTGATTTCTTCGCCGATGTAGGTGCCTGCGCCGACAAAATACGGTCCGCTGGTTTGCAGGTTGATAGACATCCCGATCAGATGGCGGCTGCACGGCTTGGCGTCGCTGATGAGCCGCTCCAGCTCCTGATAGGTTTCCTCCGTAATCCCCTCATCCTGCACGCCGATGTCCAGGCGAAACGTGCCGGGCGCTTCCCCGTTCTTCCACCACTCAATGACGCGGATCAGGAAGCCGAACGGCTCCACCACGCGCCGGATCGCGCTGATGGTGCCCTTGTGCTGATGGATATAAAAAGCATCCTTCACCACCTTGCGCTTCACGCTTTCCACCCAGCTTTCGTCCCAGCGGTCCACCGAAAACGCCCAGGCCAGATAGGGCAGAAAACTCACCGGGCAGGTGTCCGGGTTCCACAGGTCGCGCAGCGGCACATTTAGGCCGGAAATCCCGCTGCACGCCTGCGCCAGACGGCGCTCCAGCGCGGATGAGCCGGGCGGTAAGAGGCTGCTACTCATGCCAGCACCCCGTCGTCCGCCACGCTGATGTCCGTACCGGTGCAGTTGCCCGCCTGCGTACGGTCCATGATGATGTCCTCAGCCGGTTCGGTGATGTCCACCCAGTCCACACCGGCCACGCGCAGCACCGCGCCGTAGGACTCGCGGCGCACGCTGCGGCCCAGCTTTTTCTGCTCAATGAGGTAGGCCGCCAGCCGCGCGTTTGCCGCCTCCAGACAGGGCGCGGCGGCCACGCCGTCAAACAGGTGCAGCTTCGCCTGCACGCGGTAATCGTTGATGGTTGCACCCTGCACGGTCACGCGGTCCGCCACCGGGCGCACGCTGTCGTCATTCAGCGCTTTGTCCACTGTACTCAGCAAATCAGCGGCTGCCGTGCCGTTGCCCTCGCGGCTCAGCACGGTAACAAGCACCGTCGCCGGTGACGGGCTGATGGCGGACACGTCCTGCACGCGCCCGTCTGCGCTGCGGGCGTGAAACTCGTAGGCTGCCGTCGGACCGGCAACCGATAACCCCTCAAACGCCTCCGGCACCCGCACGCGCAGCGCGTCGTCCGATTCCATCACTGCCTCAACGGGCGGCACGGCGTCCGGGTTGGCCGGGGTGATGGTCAGGCGCTGCACGTTACTGCGTGCGGCCAGCTGATCAAGGTCGCTGCCCAGCGCATAAGCCACCATGACGGCCTGCGCCGCCTCGTTGATGCGCTGGCGCAGTAGGATTTCCCGGTACACACTTTCCTGCAGGCACTTCACAATCGGATCGGATTCCAGCGCCAGCACGCGGCGCATGGCGGCCTGCTCGTCCACCGGATAAAGCGCAATCAGTGCTTCTTTGCGCTCGGCCAGCAGCGTTTCAAAGTCCGGCACCTCGATCACTTCCGGTGCGGGCAGCTGCGAAAGGTCAATTACTGCCACTGTTCACCCCCGTAGGCACTGACATTGCGAGTGGTGAGCCGTCGGAGCGCTGGCCGGTCAGCTCAACCACCATGGAGCCATCAAAGGCGCTGGTTATGCCCAAAGAGCTGAGGCGGATACGCGGCTCCCAGCGGCTCAGCGCCGTATACGCTGCCGCCATCACCTGAAGGCGCACCACGTTATTCTGCGGCTGGTCAATCAGCACCGACAGCAGCGAGCCGTATTCACGACGCCCGATACGGCTGCCTTCCGGGGTGATCAGGATGTCGCGCACGCTCTGGCGAATGTGTTCGGTGTCGGTAATGGCTTCGCCGGTGTCGCGGTTCATGCCGAGATACATCATTGCGGGCCTCCTGACGTGTCGCCGCCGGACTTCACGCCGCCGTGTTTGTGCTTATCAGCAATCACGCCGTTTGAACTCATATCGCCGCCGCCCTGCGTCACCGCGCCGTTCATCACGGTCTGGCTGTTAATCAGCGTTCGGCTGGCGTCAACGCCCAGCTGATCGGTGATCAGCTGAATGCCGTCGGCGGCCTCGATGCGCACGCTTTTGATGTTCTTAATCAGCAGCTGGCCGGTGTCCGGCTCGTACTGGAACCAGCCGCCGTCGTTGAACACGGTGGTGCTGCCGTTCTCTGAATAATCGGGCGGCGGGAAGGCGTCGGAATAAATAGCCGGCAGCGCAAACGCGGTTTCGAGATTGCCGCCAAGGCTCAGCAGCACAACCTGCTCGCCGATGGACGGTTTCCACCACGTGCGGGTATTTCCGGCGCGGAAGGTGAGCCAGTTAATCCAGTTAGTTTCAAGGTCGCCCGTTTTCACCCGGCACATCCAGTTAGCCGTATCCACATTGGACACAGTGCCGGTGCGGATCAGGTTGGTGATGAGGCGCATGATTTCAGTGAGTTGAGTATTCATGACAGTACATTGCAACGGCGCAAAAATTCTGGCATCAATTAAGCGTTGTATGATGAACCATACAAAAGTCACTTAACAAACGTAGGTATAAAATGGGATATAGATTAAATTTACCCAATGGGGTTTATGTTTCAATTTTGGCACTTCTGGTGTTCACAACCATTATTTACAGCAAAGTTGAAGCAGCTCTTGATAAGCAGATGATTAACTATCTTTCAGGCCTTTTCGTTCTAGCTACCGTTCATGGCTGCCTACTAATACGAATGGGTAAATTTGATGTTTATAAAAATATATTAAATGCAATATGGAATATACAAACGGCATGCGCATTTATTTATGGTGTATACATCATTATTGAATATTCAGCCGCGGGACTTAAAAATCCAGACACCATCAGCAAACTTTTCACTTCGGATGCTTACTTGTTCATTCCAGCTGTAATATTTCTTGGGGTTGTTTGTGTAGCTCGTGCTGGTTACTCAGTTGCAGAGATATTCAAAAATCCAATTATTGAAAGTAGAAATAAACAAGACGAATATCAACAGAAAAACATACCTGATTAACCTACTCTACCAACCAGCGCAATAGCGTTTCTTGAACCAAATTTTCAACATCATTATTGACGCCCAGCAATGGGCGTTCAGCATATTTCACTTCAATGCCGCGCCGGTTCACCTTGTCCCGCAAACCATAGTGATGTACGCGCACAACCCTTTGCACACCTGGAGTAAACGCAACTTCTGCCATATTTGCATTTGCCTGCGCTTTGAGGTATTTCGCCGTTTTCAGCTTCGCAAACATCTTGCGCCGAATGCGGCCCGGCTTGGTCCGTGCAGTAATGCGTCGCGGTTCCCATGCTGTGCCGTCCGGGCTGCGCTGCAGCGTGATGTTGTTCTGCTGGATGCGCCGCACATCGCGCGCCACTTCGCGCAGCATCTTTGTGCGCATAGCCGGTTCAAGCTGCGACAATAGCGCACCCAGCCACTCCTCGACTTCATGCAACTCAGCCACGGCGCACCGTCCAGCCTTCCTCTGCATCGTCCGGCGCTTCCGGCTCCGTCACCGCCTCAACCGACATCACGCCGTCCACCTCTTTCGCGATCACACGTTCCGTCAGCTTCAGGTTCATGCTGATGTCGCAGCGGTCATTGCCGAGAATGTCCGCCTCAAAGGTAAAAAGCCGCTCGCGCTCGGTGGCGTTCTGCAGGGCGTCCGGCTGGTTGACGCCGAGCCAGAATAAAACGGGCGCCATCAGCAGATTCTGATCGCCGGTGAAGTCCGTCACCACCACGTTCAGGGTGTAGCGGTACTCCCACGAAATTGACGTGGCGGAGGTGGCAACCACCGCGCCATTATCAACGAACAGGTGCAGGCGGTCCGGGTTGTCGGCCACATAGGGCACGGCTTTATTCAGGGCGTTTCGCAAGGATTGCGGCTTGTTCATCGTCTTTATCCTGACAGCTGATGATGGTGTCTACCTTGTCGGCGCAGGCCGCCCATGCGGCTTCGGTGTCGTCCAGCAGCGCCAGCAGGTCGCCGTTACGGCGTGGTGCGGCTTCGTCCAGGCGGCACGGGGTGATTCGCGGACAGCCACTCACGGTAAGACTGACCTCCGGTGAGGGCCGGACGCTGGCGCAGCCGGATAACAGGATCAGGCAAATTGGCATCAGCCCAGCGGCGAAGCTCGTCATTTTCACGTTTCAGTTCCTCAATGGTGCGCTGCCGGTCACGCAGCAACGCGCCGTTCTGCTCGGCGGCGGCATAAAGCTGCGTATGCGCCCGGCTGCTGGTCTGCGTCAGAATGTTGAGGGCAATCAGCTGGCCGTTTTTCTGTGACAGCTTTTTACCCTGCGCGGCTAAGTCCTTCACCTGCGCGTCGATTTTGTTGTGGGCGGTACTGAGTCGCCACGACTGCACGCCAAGCGCTGCAATCAGAACGAGCGTCAGCACCGCCAGCGTGCGCATCATGCTGTTACTCCTTTTAAGCACCACCCCAATTCACGCTGTCGCCGGTTATCCAGCCCCTGATTGAATACGCCCTTCACGTACACCCAGCGCGGCAGCTGATAACATGCATCGCGCCAGCGCTCCTTTTTGATGAGTGCCACCATGGTTGAGGCGCAGGCGTTGCCGGTACCGACGTTAAACGCCAGCGACACCAGCGCGTCATAGACTGGCTGCGGCATAGAAACCGCAGCGCAGCGCGCCAGTGCCGCCTCAACGCGTAACACGTTTGTGATGAAGTTGCCCGCCGCCTGCCGCTCGGTGATGCTCCGGCCCGGCACCACGCCGACGGTGTTACCAATGCCATCGGTCCACTTGCCCGCGTCGCACAGGTACGGCTTCAGGCGGCAGCCTTCGTAATCGGCGATCAGCTTCAGCCCCTCGACGGAGGTGTGCAGCTGCTGAAAACCCGGCAGCGTCGCGGCGATAGCCAGCACCATGCCAACGGTGCAGCGCTTAACGGTTTGCAGATTCATACTCCTCCCGCGTGATGCGCCCGGCGGCCAGCAGCTGATAGGTTTTACGCTTGTAGTACCAGCTGATGATTGCCATCAGCAGGCCGATTAATACCCCGGCCACGGTTGAAACGTCTTTCAGCGACATGTCGCCCAGCCATGCCATACCGACAGCAATAAACCAGACGATCCCGGCGCGGATTCTTTCCCACATGATTCAGTCCCAAAGCTGGACGGCCTGCACGGTGGCAGCCGCCGTCACGTCCGGCAGCTCCACCTCCAGCCCGTGCGGTAAAAAGGGGCCGTGCTCCGCCAGCCCCGGATTGGCCTGCAATACCTGCTCCGTCATGCCCTGCGTGCGCCCGTAGTGACGCCAGCAGATCTCGTCTACCGTGTCGTACTGCTGCGCGCGCACCTTCATCAGATAAGCTCGACGGTGCAGTGCGGCGAGTTCTGTACGCGGCTGATAGCCCAGCGTGCGTCGCGCCACAGGTCGCCGGTGGCATCTTCCAGTTCTTCCCCGCGCTTCGCTGCGGCAGCGGTGGCGTCAAAGTCCTGATAACGTTCATTCAGCACCGCGCGCGCCCAGCACCACACCGCGTTTTCATAGTGATGCAGGCGCACGCTGCGCCCGGCCAGCTGCTCCGCCGGTACATCGGCCAGCCCGTTAAAGCCGCGCAGCTCCTGCTGTTCGCGCCACGGGTACAGCTCGGCGTTCACTTCCGCCATCGCGGTGAGCACCACCTGCTTCAGACGGTCCGGCGTCACGGTGCCGTCAACGCGCATCACGCTGCGAAACGTTGCCAGATCGATGTCCGGCCAGAATGAGTTGTTGGGGATAATTTCCGGCGTTCCCGTCGCCTTTTCCGGCGCTACAAACTGCATGCCTTATTTCTCCTGAATAGGTGGGCGGTGGACGGGGTTTTGATGCGGCGCTGCCTGTCGCCACCCCGTGCCGCCCCGCGCGTGGGCACGTCCGGTTATCAGCTGGCGTTGCGGATTTTCCGCTCCAGCTGCTCAATGTCTTTTTTCACCCCGCAGCGCTCGTCGAGCTGCATGGCCTGCTGCAGATGGTTTAGCGCGGAAACCGGCTGGCTTTCGCGCAGCACCCAGCCGAGCGACTTGTGCAGGCGGGCGCGCGACTGATCGGGCATATCCAGCTCGCCGATCACGTCGAGCGTCTGCATCAGCAGGTCGGGGGCAAAATCGGCTTTTGCCATGAGGGCATTTTTCGCGGCGTCGGCCATCTCCTCGGCCAGCAGCGTCTGCACGTTGCGGTTAAAGCCCTGCGGCATCGACCAGCCGTGGCGGATAGCGTGGCGGCCAATCTTGAGCGCCCCGGCATAATCACCGGCATCAACGCGCCATAGCATCACGTACATCAGCACGTCGTCCTGCTGCGCGCCGTCGGCGGCCAGCACACCGTCCACCCACGGCACGTATTTGGGCAGGACTTCCACCTTGATTTCGGCCTTCTTCACGGTGGACTGAATGCCCTTGAGGCGGCGGCGGTCTTCGCCGAGCTGCATCAGCATCAGCTCATAGCCGCTGGCGTGGCGAACACTGCCGCCCTGTCGGGCGGCCTGTTCAGCCTGGACGCGCTGGCGATGCTGCCGTGCGGGACTCAGGCTCATGGCTTACGCTCCCGCGCCAGCATCTGCGGAGAACTCACCAATGGTGATGTTTTCAACCAACGCGGCGCAGCGGTAATCCTCAACCACGTAGGCCTCATTGACCGATTCGAAGTTTTCAATGCGGTCACGTTTCGGGTTATCGATGAGTGAGCGACGGCGGGACTCTTCCTGCCAGTAAATCGACAGGTTATCGAGGCGGGTGATCAGCACCGCATTTGCCGGGAAGTAAGGCGCGCGCACCGCCTGCAGGCCGCCCATGCGTTTCTGGCTGATGATGAGATCGGCGGCCAGCTTGTTGGTGTTGTCCTGCTCGTTGTTAACCAGCGGGAAATACTTGTCTGCCAGCAGCTCGCGGCCACAAATGACGACCAGTTCGTCGTCGTCCTGAAAAATCGGGTCAATCAGCTCGTTAACGGCATCCATCACTAGCGCGTCGAGGTTGGCATATGCGCCGCCCTTACCCACTTTCACCGGCTCGGCAGTGGTTTCGCCGTCTTTGGTCACGCTGCCCAGCACGTTGTCCGGCGCATCCTCGCGCACCTTCTGCAGCCAGCCCTTATTCACGTCCTGCAGCAGAGGGTTGGCGGTGCGGTTAGAGGATTTCGCGCGGGCAATACCGTTAAAGCCGATCATGATGCGGTCCAGCGCCTGACGCTTCACGATGGCGTCACGGATGCGGGTCTGGAAGTCCTGAAACTTCGCCCACAGGTCCAGCTTCGCGTAGGTGATCGCCGTGTCAAAATTGGTCTGCTCGCAACGGTACTCAATATCCGACATGACCGTCGGATCGGTTGGCTCACGGTCTTTAGCGGTGGTGTCGGTGGTGCCTGCAATGGTGCTGCCGACGCCAAGGCCCAGCAGTTGGCCGGATTGTTCCGGCACGCCGATCACGTTGACCAGCGTCAGAAAGGCCGCCGACTGCTGAATGGTGTCTTCCAGCGTTTGCGCCACTGAAGGTTCAACGTTGAACTTGCTGGACAACTCTTCAACCGGCACGCCGTTGAGTTTTGCCAACTGCATCAGGTAGGCGTTGAATGCAAAACGGGTATTCTTTTTCATGGGGTGAGCTGCTCCTTTAGCAGTTGGTCATGTTCGCGGCTGGCGCATTGCCACCCGGTGCGCGCTGGCGGTAATCGGCACGGCTATCTTCGCGGCCCAGCTGCTGCTTCAGTTCGGTGAAATCGTTCACCTGCGTTTCCAGCAGGTTTTCCAGCTGGCTCAGGCGATCCGCCTGCTCGTCCAGCGCCTTGTCGGTGCGGGTGCTGAATTCCTGCTGCTCGGTAGCAACCAGTTCAACCGCCTGATGCACGTCAGAAAAGCGGGCGTCGTCGGACAACTGCTTTTTACCGAACAGCGCGGTGATGCGGGCAAACAGCGCGGGCTTGTCCTCCACCTCTTCCAGCTCGATCACGGTTTCGGTGGCGGCGGTGAACAGGTTTTCCGGGTGCTGCTTGCGGTTCGCCAGCGGGTTCAGCTCGGCTTTCGCGCTGAAGGCCAGCATTTCGGTGCCGAGGCTTGCCGGGTCGTCGGTGGCAGCCAGGCCAACCAGGTAGGCTTTGCCGGTGTCGGCAAACTTGGTGCTGACTTCCATGGAGGTGAAAAGCTTCTGGCCCTGCTTTACCAGCGCCACGAGGGAATCTGTCGGCAGGATGTCGGCATACAGCGCCAGCTTTCCGGCTAGCGGACCGTCGGTGATCTCCTCGGTGCCCAGCGCGCTTACCGTGCCGTAACGGTTAAAGGTGCTGTCTGGCGAGTACGATTTGATGTGTTCAAGATTGATGGTCGCGGTGTAAACCGCCGGGTTGTAGGCGGCGGCCATCTGCACCAGCCATTCGCGGGAAATCTCACGTCCGTCCGTGGTGGCACCTTCCACCCCGATACGAAAACGCTTTGCTTTAACTGCCATAGGTCAGGCTCCGTTGGGTAAATCGCTTTGAAGCCTTATGTTTGCGGTTCAGAGGGGGTCGAAACAACGCGGGCACGTTGTGAGGGCAGCCACACAACGGCAGGCGGCAGAAAAGGGATCGGCGGGGCCGTATTTTGAGGCCATGACAACGACACTCGCCCCCGAAGACCTCGATCCCCGCAGGCAGGCCATGCTGCTGTACTTTCAGGGATACCGTATCGCCCGCATTGCTGAAATGCTGGGAGAGAAACCCGCAACCGTTCACAGCTGGAAGAAGCGCGACAAGTGGGGCGACTACGGCCCGCTTGACCAGATGCAGCTGACCACCGCCGCGCGCTACTGCCAGCTGATCATGAAGGAGACAAAAGAAGGGAGAGACTTCAAGGAGATTGACCTGCTGGCGCGCCAGTCCGAGCGCCATGCCCGCATCGGCAAGTTCAGCAACGGCGGCAACGAGGCGGATCTCAATCCGAACGTGGCGAACCGCAACAGCGGGCCGCGCAAGCCGCCGGAAAAGAACGTGTTTACCGACGAGCAGGTGGAGAAATTACAGGAGATTTTCCACGACTCGATGTTCGACTATCAGCGCCAGTGGTGGGACGCGGGCAACAAGCACCGAATCCGCAACGTGCTTAAGTCGCGCCAGATTGGCGCCACTTACTATTTTGCGCGTGAGGCGCTGCTGGATGCGCTGACCACCGGACGCAACCAGATTTTCCTGTCAGCCAGTAAGGCGCAGGCGCACGTCTTCAAGCAGTACATCATTGAGTTCGCTAAAGAGGTGGATGTAGAGCTGAAAGGCGATCCGATGACGCTCAGCAACGGCGCGTGCCTGTACTTTCTCGGCACCAACGCCCGCACCGCGCAGAGCTATCACGGCAACCTGTACCTGGATGAATACTTCTGGATCCCGAAATTTCAGGAGCTGCGCAAGGTGGCGTCCGGCATGGCGCTGCATAAGAAGTGGCGCCAGACCTATTTTTCAACGCCTTCCAGCCTCACGCACAGCGCCTATCCGTTCTGGTCCGGCGGCCTGTTCAACCGGGGCCGCGCCAAGGCGGACCGCGTGGATATCGACCTGTCGCACATGAACCTTTCGCCTGGCCGCTTCTGCGATGACGGCCAGTTCCGCCAGATTGTCACCGTTGAGGACGCCGTGCGCGGCGGCTGCAACCTGTTTGACCTCGACCAGCTGCGACTCGAATACAGCCCGCCGGAATACCAGAACCTGCTGATGTGCGAATTTGTAGACGATCTGGCCTCCGTGTTCCCGCTGCAGCTGCTGCAAAAGTGCATGGTGGACAGCTGGGAAATCTGGGCCGACTTCGAAGCGCTGGCGCTGCGGCCGTTTGGCTGGCGCGAAGTGTGGATCGGTTACGACCCGGCGAAAGGTACGCAGAACGGCGACAGCGCCGGGTGCGTGGTGATCGCCCCGCCTGCCGTACCGGGCGGCAAGTTCCGCATTCTGGAGCGCCACCAGTGGCGCGGCATGGACTTCCGCGCGCAGGCCGAGTCCATCAAAAAGCTGACGCAGCAGTACAACGTGACCTATATCGGCATCGACTCCACCGGCGTCGGCCTCGGAGTGTACGAAAACGTGAAGATGTTTTATCCGGCGGTGAAAGAGTTTGTTTATAACCCGAACGTGAAAAATGCCCTGGTGCTGAAGGCGTTCGACATCATCAGCAGCGGGCGCCTGGAGTTCGACGCCGGACACCTCGATATCGCGCAGTCATTCATGGCAATCCGCCGCGCCACCACGGCCAGCGGCAACCGCCCGACCTACGAAGCCAGCCGCAGCGAAGAAGCCAGCCACGCCGATCTGGCGTGGGCGACCATGCACGCGCTGGCAAACGAACCGCTACAGGGCGAAGCCGCCCACACCGGCAACATTATGGAGATTTTTTAAATGAGCAAACGCAGGAACCGCACGCGCACGCAGCCCGTGCAGCAGCAACAGATGACCGGCAGCCCGGCGGCAGAAGCGTTCACCTTTGGCGACCCGGTGCCGGTGCTGGACCGCCGCGAGCTGCTGGACTACGTGGAATGCGTGGTCATGGATAAGTGGTACGAGCCGCCGGTGAGCTTTGACGGGCTGGCGCGCACGTTCCGCGCCGCCGTGCATCACAGCTCGCCGATCAATGTGAAACGCAACATTCTGACAAGCACCTTCATCCCTCATCCGCTGCTGAGCCAGCAGGCGTTCAGCCGTTTTGTGCAGGATTATCTGGTGTTCGGCAACGCCTATCTGGAGAAGCGTACCAACAGGCTCGGCGGCGTGCTGTCACTTGAGCCGGCACTGGCAAAATTTACGCGTCGCGGCACCGACTTAGACACCTACTGGTTTGTGCAGTACGGCATGAACACGCAGCCCTACGAGTTCACCAAAGGCAGCGTGTTTCACCTGATGGAGCCGGATTTAAATCAGGAGGTTTACGGCCTGCCGGAATATCTTTCGGCAATCCCGTCCACCCTGCTAAACGAGTCGGCCACGCTGTTCCGCCGTAAATACTACCTTAACGGCAGCCACGCCGGTTTCATCATGTACATGACCGACGCCGCGCAGAATCAGGAAGACGTAAACAATATCCGCCAGGCGATGAAGAGTGCCAAGGGGCCGGGCAACTTCCGTAATCTGTTTATGTACTCGCCGAACGGGAAGAAAGACGGGATCCAGATCATCCCGCTGTCAGAGGTGGCGGCTAAGGATGAGTTTCTGAATATCAAAAACGTGAGCCGTGACGACATGATGGCCGCGCATCGCGTGCCGCCGCAGATGATGGGGATTATGCCTAATAATGTTGGGGGGTTTGGTGATGTAGAAAAGGCCAGTCATGTATTCGTTCGCAATGAACTTATGCCACTTCAAAACCGCTTTGAAGAGTTAAACACATGGCTGGGCGAGGACGTGATTGTATTCAAAAAATACAATCTAGAAAGTAATGACAAAAGATAAGTTATTATGGAGGGCATAAGCCCTCCTCAGCTACAGCATTTTTATTATTTCAGCATTTTTATCTTCAAAGTTAATGCTAATTTCGCCCCTAAACAACAATCCAATTAACTCATCCTTTTTAATTTCATTGCCAGGATTTGCGAATTTGATTGTAAGATCACCATAAAATCTTGCTAAGGTATTTTCTGATACATCACAAATACCTTCACCATTCATGCTATCCATTTCTGGAGTTCTACCATGCAACCGTTCAATATCAAGAAATGAGCCATAATCCGTTATGTAATTAACATGCACATCCATATCAAAACACAATGATGCAATAAATGTCTGCTCATCTAGACCTTTAGCACCCATTACTTTAATATTGCTGGCATCATTGAACAGTTCTAACTCTATAGACGCGGCATAAATTCTTTGCCCGATTACTGACATATTTGTAATTAGCTCATCCTCTAAAAACAAGTAATCGAATGCCCTAGGGTTTGCATCAAGATATTCTTTAATAGCATGTGAAAACTCATCAGACTGAATCAATTCTACTTTCGACTCATCTTGTAATAAACCAACACCCTCTAAAGAAAAAACCTCGTTCATAGAGTTAAGAACTGTAACCTGTTCATATCGTGCCAAATGCTTCTTAAAAACATTATCTTTATTAACCACAACAAGGCTTCCATGTTCCTTGGTTAAATTGATTATCGTGGCGCAAATGAAACCATCTGGTATATCTTCTCTAGCTTTAATTTTTCTGAAAACACCAGAACCTGAAAAGTAATCATCAAAAACTTCATTTACGGACTCAACTGTAGTATCAACGATCGATACATTAAAATCTTTTATCCACTGCTCAAAGCTTTGCTGCGGCTTATCACCAATTTTCTCTTTAGTCTGAATGATTTTTTGCTTTAATTCTTCGAGGCTTCCTAACAAGTCCTCACTCAACCCTCTTGCATCTCTCTCCACGCTATCCAAAGATTGCCTAGATTTGTCCAGCCCTTCAAAAAGACTACTGGATTTTCTGGTTAAAAACTCTCTTGCAACAAGTTTAGGAATATGAAGTTTAATAAGCTTCTTGTCAGTATATTTTTTCAGCAACTTCATGTCATTAGAATTTAGGCCCTCTTCATGAAGTACGTTCGAATCCAAAACCAAATGAAGTGTATTATCTCCCATTACCTAGGCACTCCCAAAATTCCAGTTTTAATAATCTGATTCCACATATTTTTCATCAACTGACCAGTATGTTGATTAACAAATAATGATGACCTTGCACCGTGGGGATAACCAAGAAACTGGCCTCTCATATCTTCCCAACTCTCACAGTAAATTCCATTTTTCCAGTTAGGAATTTCACGTTCGAGCATTAACCCAATCGCCGCTCGGGATGAAATTGTGCCATCATCATCAAGAATAGAACTATGCCACATACAACGAATCAAAATAGGCACTGCATTTTGATGGTACATTACAATATTGCTTAATTTAACAGCACTGAAAAAGGCTGCCGAATGCTGTAAATTATTTATGGAATCCAGCAATTCATTAACCCCATGTCCGTATGGGCACGTAAGCATTCCATTAACGAAATATATAGTGTGATCTAAATTTTTGAAGCTTGGACTATTATTGGGGGTCATAGGTGACCAATTAGCAGCATCAGTCTCGATCAAGAAAGGGTGCCACGCTGGATAACCTTCTACTATCGGACCACAAATAGACACCATTTCTTCTAACTTATCTCGTATAAGTCTACGTTGATCTGCATTAGCACCTTCAGGCAAAAGATATCTATACGCCTTCTCAAATCCCGCCTGCGCTGCCTCGTCTGCTCTGAATGCCATTTTAACCTCACATGATAAAACAACCTTGCGCACAATATTACACTTTCATGCACAACATGCAATGGTTATGAAGCACATAATCTTGCTTCATCTTTAGATGGTTGTTCAGTATCAGGCTGGTGTGTCTTCTGGTCTTATATTCATCACTACATAAATAATAAGCAAGATTAGCTAAAATTCTGCTGCAACAATGCCACAACACGCTCCAGCGCGCGCTCGTACCCCCGCCACGCCTGCCCGCTTTATGATGCGGTTTTCATGCACCTGCATGACATAAACGAAAGCCCGCCAGAACTGGCGGGCCGTGGGTAAAGCGATCCTTTTCGGATCATGCGAATTCATGCGGCATAGTCATGCACGCTTCACTCCAGTTTGAAGTCGTCCACCGAAGCGGGCTTATGGGTGCCAATACCTTCCAATGAATCCATAAATTCCATGCCCTGTCGCAAAGAAACGGGATAGGGAATCTCGAACATAAAAACAAAGTCGTAAGTCTTGCCCAGCCAATAGCCCCCGCCACATTCTTTTGGTCGTTGGAAAAACACCCATCCGCCGGGTTTGTAGTAAGTGAGAACCTCACCCCGGTAAACGATTTGGAATTTTTCGGGACTTTTAGCCATAACCTAACGCCTCGTAACTCTCGTAATGTTCGGCCTCACCTTTCCATAGCATTTCCGTTTAAATTTCTGCTCTTACCCGATCACGTTTTCGCTGTGTGTAGCACCGGCATAAACTATTCAGAAGCCTGCATCATGCGTGAATACTCGTGGCTTCTGACTTTTCGCATCAACTCGTCGGTCAACTCTGAAACCCACTGAATGGCGAGCTGCTTCTCGTCATCAGTGCAATCACTCGCTGCAACAAGTTTCATAAATAAATCAATACGCTGGAGCTTCATAGACTCCAAAAAATAATCCTGCATAATCCCTCCGCACAATTAACAACTGGTTATGCATACAGTATATTATGAGTTTCGGAATGTGAAATGTTTTTTTACCTTCCGTGAGAAATCCTCTGGATTAATCAGATGGTTATCTTTTGCTCCTGTAGCCTGCCGTTTCGGTAAAACAGCCGCATTCGCGCGCCAGCATTCAGGCTGCATCCTCTGGAAAGGAGGCTAATTTCCTCTTCATGCCCCTCAAAACCACGGGCTTTTAATTCCAGCTCTAACCGTCGGCGCTCTGGCCCCGTACAGTTATTGACAGAACTCCAAGGGGCGGCGATGCCGCCAGAAGGACCAGCCTCCGCTGACGCGTCGGCTAATTTGGCAACGGCTTCCCACTTCACCTGTCGCGTGAATACTTCAGAATCTTGATAGTGAGGCGAGTAGATGCCCTGAACGCGCTGCACGTCCTCCGCGTATTCGTTGCCCATTTCGGTAATCTCGTAGCAAAGGCGGATCACCAAGTCATCACGCGCGACCAGCGGGCCACCCTGCGCCATGGTGTAAGACGCCCAGCAGCTGGCAACAGAAGCAGACGCCAGCACAGCGTCCATCTTCTCGTTTGGTAGGCGCGTATCGCCAAGACGGCGCAACTCGCGCCAAACAGTGACCGGCGCGCCGCCAATCTGCTGAAACTGGCGGATGCGCCAGCGGGACGCCCACGCGCAAACGGCTTTCGCCATATCACGCATGTTTGAGCCGGTTTCATCATCCTTTTCGCCGTCCATTGCGAAGCCGTCGATATTTTTGGAGATGTATTTAGCGATGTAACCCGTGGCGCTGCCTTTGGTGGGATCGATAGGCTCAGCGTGAAAACGCGCTTTGCGCGCCTGCGGCGTGCTCAGTTCGTCGGCGTCTTCTTTGCTGGCATGCTCACGCATGATCTGCTGCACACGCTCGCGATGTTCTGGCAGCATAAACAGTAGCATGTGCCAGTGTGGCGTGCCGTCGTGATGAGGCTCAACGACGCGGAAACCAAAAACATGGATTTCTTCGCGTGACATCGCGGCGCGTATACGCGCCCAAACGCGGCAGAGATAACGCTGCGTATCGCGCGGGCTTGAGCCGTTCCATTTAGTAATGAAACCGCCTTGGCTATAAACAGAGTGATAACGCGATGGCGCGGTGATCGTATAAAAATCCCCTACGCAGCCGCTTTCGTTGGCGATGTCTTCAAAGCCACGCATTCTGGTCATAAGCTCGCGGCGGCGCATGGCCGGGTTCGCGATGCTGCGGTTGACCATTTCATCCATCGCGACACGATCACCGGTTTCTTTGTTCATCAGGTCGTAGCGTTTGAAGAACTCGCGATTGCGTTTCTTCTGCTCGACCCATTCCGCCAGTGTGCCGCGTGAAACGTAAGGTGAAGCAGATTTTTGCACCTGCCCAACAGCGATTGCCATGTGCTCGCGCTGGAGATCGCGCATCTGCTTAAGACGGCCGCGCCACCATTCAGGCGCCATCATGCGCAATAAACCGGATTGCGCCTTGCGCAGACTCAGCTCACCTTTGCAGGCTTTGAACTCAGCCCAATATGGCGGCTGCGTGCCGGTCAATGCGGCCAGCTCAGCAACGTAGCGATAAGCAATGCAGGTTATGGTCTGCTCGTCCGCTTCCTGTGGCATTGAGGTTTTATCGACAAACTCAGCCAGACTGAGCGAAATATAGGATGCAACTTTGTAAGCCAGATCGCGCACGTCCTGCCGGTCAAGCGTGGGCAGACGATCAAGCTGCTTTATGAACGGCAGTTCATGTTGAGCGGCTTCATCAAGACGATAGCGACTGCGAACAAGCTGCAGGCGTGGCAATACGTTCTGGCCGATAGTCTGGCGCAGAAACGCATTGGCCCGACGGCGGCCATTATTTGCTGAGAGGATTTTGCTGTAGCGATCGGCAAAGTAACCGGCCAGATAGTCCGGCATGTTTTGCAGATACTGGCTGCGCCAGTTGTGGTCCTCTGGATTCACATTCCAGAGACGGCGCTCAGAAAGGGACATATCCGCCGGAGCGGACATGCCAAATACTTCACGCCGCTGCTGATTTACGGCGTGATATTCACCAGTAAGGAGATCAGGAAGGCTTTCAGACATGCGCGGCCTGAAATTCAGCCAGCTCTTGCACTGCAACCTCGACCAACTCAGCAATGCGGCGAGTTTCCGCCACAAAGGCCGCAGTTGTTTTCATCTGGCCGTGCAAAACATGGCGACCAATGACATCAGCAGCCAAATCGCGCATGAGGAGCACTGCCGACTCATATACGGCCATGGTTTGCGGCATGCGCTGACGGACACCATCAATCTCAAGCCAGCTGAATTTCTCCAGCACCAACTGTTGCGGCTTGCCCGGCTCACTTGATTTCAACGCACGCACTGCATAGCGATCATCAACCTGAACTCTCAAAGCGCGGCCCCTTTGTAATGCACGCTTTTCAGTTCGCTAATCTCTTTGCAGGTAACGCACAACTCGACACCCGGCAACGCTCGGCGACGCGCTTCAGGGATAGCTGCATCGCATGACAGGCAGAAAAACTCACTCGCTCCTGCAGGACGATGAATAGCCGTTGCCAGGTTGCGCGCCAGTTCTTCCTGAACGCGCTGCTGAACCAGATCCATTGAGTCGGCCATTAGTGCAGCTCCCGTGATTGGTTCTCGAAGCGCACGGATTCTTTGTCCAGCAGTTCGATAATTTCAGCAGCTGACATTTCTTTGTTTCTTGCATGAATCGCTAATGCAGCCAGGCGAACGGATACGGCCAGCGCATCATCTGATCGCTGCTCACTTTTGGCCTTACTCAGCATCGCGTTTAGCACTTCTGCATCGGCTTCAAAATTTCGGGTTTCAATATTTCGCATTTAACTTTCTCCAGAATTTGGGCAAAAAAATGCCCGGCGGGTTTACGCCATTTATTTTTTCGGTTTAATTAATTTGGAAGCGTTAGCTTCTTAGGAAATAAACTCACGACTGCGCGAAAGTGATTCATTGCACCTATCAGCGCGGTAATTTCGTCACTCGTCAATTCACTGTATTCAACGTTGTGACGTTCTTTATTGATGTTTGCCAGAAAGAAAATGGCACTCATCGCCCGGTTATTTTGTTCGTACTGTGGATCACGAGTATTACGCATTTCACTGATGAACCGCTTTAACTCATTACCGCAATCGCCGTACATCATGGTGCGAAGTGCGGCAATATGATTAAGCGCGCTAACTCGCTGCCCAGCGCTCATTTGAACAGTGATGCTTTCAGCTTTGTAAGCCATGTCACTTTTTTCCTGTTGCCAGTTAAACCTGCCAGCAATTCGGCTTGAGAGTTTGCCGGGTGCCAGCGCCTGCCATTTTCAGCTGCTATCCAGCCGTGACCGAATGCATGTGAAGGGCTTTGCCGTTTTAGAAGCGGTGCTACTGAAAACGCCATAATTAAACAACCCCTATCGATGCGCCGATCCCGCTTAATGCATCTGCAGTGCCAGCCAATGCAGGGTTTGAATGCACGCGTGTTTGAACAGCTATCGCAGCTAACGTCAGGCAACGAATGCCGGCATTAACGTTCTGCACAAATCCGCGCCTACAGGCCGAGGTAAATTTCTTCTGACTCACAACGCCCGCGGCTAACTGCCCGACTTCGGCGGTAGCTTTGAGGACATAAGCCGGTAAGTTCTCCTGAGCGATTTCGTTTACCGGCACACATGGCAGGCATTGCAGTTGAGCCAATGCGCCATCAACTAGCGTTGAGTCTTCCGTCAGGTCGGTCAGGATTAGCATTTCACGAACGGTAAGCTGATGGACCTGATCCGGGTTTAGCTTGTTACGGATGGTTTGCGGATTAAGCCCCGCCTTTTTAGCCAGCTGGATGATGTTGTGCTTTGCGGAAAACTCGCGGCACGCTTCATCAAAATGGCTATGTGTGGAGACACTGAAATCAAACATGCTTAATACCTCACGTTATCCCAATATGGATGTATCAAGCCTGCATTGTGATTTCGCAGCCAGCAGCGGCTTCGATAGTGAGAGCAACCATGTTGATTTCGATAAGTCCGTTTAAGCCCTCTTTCTTCCTGATGGGCAAACGGTTCTCGCGGTACATCTGGCGAACTGTACCTTCCTTGTAACCAGTGCGACGGCAGAACTCTTCGACAGTAATGTACGGTTCCGAAATCACCAGATTGATTGATGGGCGCATTGAAAGTTTACGGGTCATGATGCAGTATTCCTCGGTTTAGGTATTAGATCTCACTATTAAACGCTATTCATCTCATCACAGACCGAAGAATAGGATCACAAATCGGATATGTCAACGAAAGAAAACACAAATCGCCATGATGCGAAAGTGGTTCGTGAAGCGGTAGAGAGTAACCGGGGCGGTAAAGACGCGATTCTTCGTTTAGTTGAAGCGTACGGATTCAGCAGCCGTCAGGCGTTATGCACCCATTTGGGCGTTTCGCAAAGCACGTTAGCCAACCGTTCAGCCCGCGATACCTTCCCAGCTGACTGGGTGATCATCTGCCATGTGGAAACGGGAGCATCACTTACCTGGCTTACTACAGGTAAAGGTGCACGCTTTATGGAAGTGGAGGAATCCCGTGTTGTGATTGCGACACATAAAAAAATCTCAAATGGGATTTTAGAGACCATGGATGATTTCATTCTGGATAAAGCATCACTACCCGAAGGCTTAAACGCCCCGTTTGTGATCAACTCAGACAGAAGCACTTATTTGGTTGATACCTATGAAGGCGAGATCGTCGATGGGTTATGGCTTATCGAGATTGATAAGTTAGTCAGCATCCGAGAACTGGTACGCTTTCCCGGTGGAAGAATACGTGTCGAAAATGGGAAATCGTCATTTGAATGCCAATCAAGTGACATCGTGGTTTTAGGCAAAGTGATCACCCGAACCGAATACCTTTAAGGCATGGAATGGCGATAAACAAATTACCCAACGGGAAATGGCAGGCACAGGTTTTCCCAAACGGCCGTGACGGCAAAAGGATTCGCCGCCAGTTTGCGACGAAGGGCGAAGCACAATCCTATGAGAAGTTCGTAAAAGAACAGGCTCAAGATAAGCCCTGGCTGGGAGAGAAAGCAGATAAGCGGCGGGTAATTGAGCTGGTTGAATTGTGGTTCAACACGCATGGTATTACGCTGGCGGATGGTGAGAAGCGGCGAACCACAATGGCGTTCGCCTGCGAGGCGATGGGAAACCCACTCGCAACCGAGTTTAACGCAAAAATTTTTGCGTCTTATCGCGAGCAGCGGTTAAGCGGGAAGATCACGCGCTCCACTCGAGTGAAGACTGTTACGCCTCGCACGGTCAATTTAGAGCTGGCGTATTTTAGGGCGATGTTTAACGAGCTACGCCGGTTAGATGAATGGACCGCACCGAACCCGTTAGAGAACGTTCGCGAGTTTAAAATCAGTGAATCTGAGATGGCGTATCTCACCATTGAGGAAATCAGAACCCTCCTCGCCGAATGTGAGAACAGCCGTTCTAAAGATTTAACTACCATTGTGAAAATCTGCCTAGCAACTGGCGCACGATGGAGTGAGGCCGAAGGCTTGAAGGGGAACCAAATCCGCGCCGGTCAGATCATCTACGTTAAAACTAAAGGCAAGAAAAACCGAGCGGTGCCGATAACTGAGAAATTACAGGCTGATCTGCCATCCAGCAGGAAAGCACAGGTGCTCTTTAAGCCATGCTATTCAGCCTTTAGAAAGGCCATGCAACGCGCTGGCATCGAGACACCTGCTGGGCAACTTACCCATATTTTGCGCCACACCTTTGCTTCTCATTTCATGATGAACGGGGGTAATATTCTTGTGCTTCAGCGGATATTGGGGCACACGGATATTAAAGTGACGATGCGTTATGCACACTTTGCTCCGGATCATCTTTCGGAAGCAATATTGCTTAACCCGCTAAATAAAATTTAGTAGGTCTGATCTAGTGACCGAAGATTAACTTGAAAAAAATCAACAAAATGTAATTATGCATGAATACATTAGGATATATTCATTGTCGAGTCATCTTTGATAAATTTTTTATTTAGGAGAATATTATGTTAGATGTCGTTTTTGGTAAAAAGAGTAATCCTGTTGCTGTGGATGAGCTAGTACAGTGTCTTTCAACACTGAAAGCTGAAGGTACTCTGTACATTGGCTACCCAATGTTTGACTCTGGCAATGAAGCAGTACTTACAGACGCGATGCTTATTACTCAAGAATTTGGCGTTGTTATTTTTGATTTGACAAACTTCACTGAAAGTGACAATGAAAAAATATTTAGCTATCAAGACGAGTTATATCGCGGCGTCTTCCAAAAGTTCCTTTCTCAAAAAGAATTATTAAACAGGCGAGAGCTTGCATTTGAAATAAAAGTAATAACTATTAGAAGTGACGATGAAAGCGACGACTCCTTTTCAACAATAGATTCTTTGAAAGATAAAATATCCTCTTTCGATGAAATTAGCCCTTCTATATTTAAACAAATAAATGCCACCATTCAAAAAACAGATGTATTAAAGCCAGCAAAAAAAAGAAATAATGTTACACGTGAAGATTCATATGGCGGTGTAATGAAGAGAATTGAAAAGGAAATTGCTAACCTTGATGCATGGCAGAAAAAGGCTGCAATTGAAAGCCCTGATAAACCACAAAGAATAAGAGGCCTTGCGGGTTCTGGGAAAACTATAATTCTGGCGATGAAGGCCGCTTATCTGCATGCTTTTGAAGAAAATAAAAGAATAGTTGTAACCTTTCAGAGTAGAACGCTTTATCAACAATTTAAAAGACTCATTGAAAAGTTTTACTTTGACCATAAAAAAGATGAGCCAGATTATTCTTTTTTAACAATACAGCATTCATGGGGTGGTGCAGAGCAAGGTGTATACTCTGAAATTTGTAAATATATTGGCTATGCTTCAATGAGCTGGTCTGCTGCTGAAACAAAGTTTGGGAGAGATGATGCATTTAAAGGGATCTGTAAAGAATTATTGGAATTTGTTGGGGATAAAAACTTCCAACCAATATATGATTATGTATTAATCGATGAAGCCCAAGACTTCCCTGAAGAATTTTTTAAGTTAGTCTACAAATTCACAAAAGAACCAACTAGAGTAGTTTGGGCTTATGATGAATTGCAAAATTTAGGAGAGTATAAAATGTTACCTCCTGAAAAATTGTTTGGTGCAGATACAAATTCTATACCATTCGTAACACTACAGAATGAAAAAGACAAGCCTCAGCAAGATGTTTTATTACCAATTTGTTATCGAAATCCACCATGGACACTTACACTAGCATTAAGTTTTGGATTAGGAATCTATCGTCAAGATGGATTAGTCAAAATGTTTAGAGAACCTTCATTTTGGAATAATATTGGATTTGAAACTGTAGGTGGCGATTTAAGACTTGGATCTGGAGTTACATTACAAAGAGCTCGAGATAGAACTCCCGATTTCTTTTATGAGCTCATAGATCCTGATAATGCAATAATTGTTAATAAATATGAATCAAATGAAGAACAGGCCAAGTGGGTTGCCAATCAAATTAAGGAAAATTTGGAAAACCAAGAGCTTGAGGCAAGTGATATATTAGTGATATATCCAGTTCCATATACAATGCCTAAACAATCTGCACATTTAATTTATGAGTTGAGAAATTTAAATATAAATTGCCACATTGTTGGAAAAGACACGAGTAGAGATGTTATTTTCAAAGAAAATTCAGTAGCCATTACGCACATTCATAGAGCAAAAGGTAATGAGGCAGCAATGGTATACGTAATGAACTCACAATTTTATCAAGGTGGGTATGAACTTGGTAAGAAAAGAAACTCATTATTTACAGCGATAACAAGAACTAAAGCATGGCTACGAGTCTGTGGAGTTGGAGACAGCATGGACGTTTTGATCAATGAATACAATCGCGTTGTTGAAAATAACTTCAGGCTATCTTTCGATTATCCTCAAGCTGATAAAATGGATGCAATGGATAATACTTACGGAGATAGAAGTGAAGAGCAGCGCAGTGAGTTAGCCACTAGTTTCGAACAAATAAAAAGAATAAAAATGATGTTGAAAAGTGGCGAATTAACACTTGATGATGTTCCAGAAGACATTAGAAAAATTTTTGGGGAGTAATTAAAATGATTAGGCCTGAAGTAATGGTCAGTTATTTAAACAAACTGTGCTTAGAATGGGATAGTGCTGGCCTATCTTTAGGCTCTAATCGCTCTTGTATACGCCAAATGAAGAGTAATAAAACATTGGTGAGCTGGGATAGCGAAAATATTGTTTTAAAAGATAATGAATTTTCTACTCTCGAAGAGTACATCACGCTTCTATCGTGTTCACAGTATACTCTTGTATTATTTGATGGCTCATTACTTCAATTATCATATACACTCGAAAGAAATGAGGTTGTTGGACATAGACTATGTTGGTACCCCTCTCCAATAGATGTTACTGGCATACAAGAAATTGATGAAATTATATTTAAAATACAAAACATCATGAGTGATAACAGTAATGTTTTGGAGGAGCACATTACCAACCCTCAAGCTAGCTACCCCATCAGTTTAAAAGGCATTTATAATAGAAGCCCGTTACGTTTTGATTTTTCAGTTATGCCTGACGATAAAAAAGACGATCACCCTGATGTGCATTTACACATTAGTAACGAGAACTGCAGAATACCCGTCAAAACACCTCTTTGCATTAGAATGTTCATGCAGTTTATTGTAAGTAACTTTTATCATAATATTCCTATTGAAGGTTCTCTTGTTAATGATTTACCAAGCTGGGAAAATAATGACATGTTGACTGCACACCACAGAGGTAAAATTCATTTTAGCTATAATCGTTAAAAAATTATTGTCAGTGAAACAATCAAATCGCCATGCTTTCTTATATTAGTATTGTTAAAAGAAATTATTATGATGAAATGTGATTTCAGTAACCACATCCATTTCTACTTCAATAAGGTTTGGCTTTTGACACGCTAAAGCATGGTTGGAAGTGGCAGCAAAGTGGCAGCAGAGCGCAACGCTATGTGCCACTTTTCATCACTATTCGGCCTAAAGAAAAGATAAAAATCAGTAAGTTACTGATTTTTATCGCTTCAAATTGGGACTCATAATCGCTTGGTCGCTGGTTCAAACCCAGCAGGGGCCACCAATTTAGCGAATAAATTCATATTATTAAGCCACCTATCTCAAGGTGGCTTTTTTCTTCTTCATTCAAAGTGGCGATTAAATGGCGTCACGTTTGCCAAAAGACTAATCCCGTTCCAACTCACTCACCTGCCATCTTACCGAACTGACGCCTTTCTCCAGACTAATGCGGCTCACCAGGCTTTCAAGCTGGTCGGTTAACGTCGGATTGCCAATCACCTCGGCATTTACTTCCATGCGATGCGGCGGATCCATATCTTCACTGTGCAGTGATTGTAGTCGTAGGCCGCTGCCGCCGAGCGTGTGCAGCATCAAGCTGCGGACCTGAACTTCATCCTGCGCGAGGCAGATGATTTGTACTTTATAGTGTTGAATCGCTTCTGCGGCTGAGACGATGGTTTGACGGTTAATTCCTAAAGCCAATTCACGCAGCAGAATATTCGCGCACAGTATCACCATGCAGCCGATCGTCGCCTCCAACAGCAATCCCATGCTGCACAGCACGCCTATGGCGGCGGTGCACCACAAGGTGGCGGCGGTATTCAATCCGCGGATGTTTAAGCCATCACGCATGATCACGCCTCCGCCGAGGAAACCGATACCGGATACCACATAGGCTGCAACACGCGACGCATCGGTGGCGATGCCTGGCACGCTTTGTGTCATCAGAACGAAGAGACATGCGCCGGTGCTGACCAGCGCATTGGTGCGCAATCCGGTCATGCGTTGACGTAACTGGCGCTCACTGCCAATCAGTGCGCCCAAAACCAGCGCGACGGTGACGCGCAGTAAAAAGATTTTCCAATCCATGATAGACCTCACTCCACAACTCTTTATTTGCGGAATAACAGGTTAAAAATGGATTACAGACAGTGCGAATACCGCTGGGAATCAGCTGCATTATGCTTATGAAAAGGGGTGATTCTGGGAGGAAATCAACCGTCTTAACGCGCAGTTAAGACAGCGTAAAAGCTATCTTACCGCGAGGTCCTGTTGTAATCGTGTGGGACAAGTGTCCAATGCCGTTCTCCTCTTGGGTAAAAATTCGCCGCGATTCTAAAGTGGTTTGCGCCGCGTTGCCAACTCAAAAAGCCCGTTCGTTTACGTTGGGTTAAGGACAAGAAACCCGCCGAAGCGGGTTTATGTGCCAGTTTATCGTCCGGTCGTCAACCAACGACTCAGCGTGCCGGAGTTAGCATATCCGCTGATAATGGCGGCATAGCTATCAAAACGGTTGCTGACTTCACTGACCTGGTTGTTGTACAAATCGCTTTCTGCGCTCAGTACGTCCAGCAATGAACGGCGGCCTAAGTGATACCACTGATCAAAGAAGTCCTTACGAATACGGTCGGATTCCACAATCAGGTTTTTATACAGCACGGCGCGTTCCGCTGTTGAGTGTGCATTCTGGCTGGCTGCGCGCACACGGTTTTCCAGATCGCGGCGCTGTTCTTGCACCTGCTGACGGCTCGCTTCGGCGCGTTTAATCGCCGCAATTTCCTGTGCATTGGTTGAACCGCCGCGGAATAAGCCCCAGCTCACGTTGAGGCCGGTTTGCCATGCCTGCTGGCGCCCAAGCTGATCTTCACGGGTGTTTTTGCTCACCGTCCAGTTGAGCTTTGGCAGACCAGAAGCTTTGATCGCCTCCGCCTCTTTGAAGGCCGCTCGCTCTTCGGCGCTGGCGCGCAAGATCAGCGGATGGACATCCAGACTCGTCAGCTGGCGATTTAAATCGCCAAAGGAAAGCGCCCACTTATCACTGGCTGGTAAAGTCACGCGGCTGTTGCCCATCAGGCGATTCAGGGTGATTTCTACATCACGTGCGCGTGATTCGGCATTTTCCAGATAGCTTTGCGCTTGCAGCAAGCGCCCTTTCGCCTGCGTCAGTTCACTGCGACGTCCAGTATCTGATTGAACAATGCCGCTGAGCATTTTGGTCAGCTCTGCCATACGCCCCAGATATTGTTTGCTGATAGCAATGACGTGCTGCTGTTTATTCCACTCAATCAATGCATTACTTACCTGCATCGCCAGATCTTCACGCTGTGCCTGCACCGCCTGTAAGGCTGACTTAACGCGCTCTTCGCGGCTTTCAATGGTGCGACTGGTTTGGCCAAAGTCGATAAGGTTGGTCGCTACTGAAACACCTAATGATGGCGTATTCCCCTGGTATTCATAATTCTTCGTGCCACTGCCAAACTTTTTGGTGGCGGATGCGGCGCTGACATCAACCTGCGGCCAGCGCTGGCCTTTTGCTTCATCTACGCTGGCTTCAGCCGCATCGCCCTGAGCGATATAGGACTTCAGTGACGGACTGATACGCCAGGTAATGCGTGCAGCCGAAAGAAACTTTTGCCGAATTTCACTTTCGGCAACCGTTTCATTAGCCCCGCCCCTTAGCGTAACCGGAGAAGTCGTGACTGCAGCATCGGCTGAAGGCGTGCTTACAAAATTGATATTTGCCTGTGGGCTTTCCACTGGAGCATGAGTCGCTGTTTGCGCAGATTGTGGCTGACTCACTTTCCGCGCCGGTTGCAGCGGATTGAACGGCTGTGGCTCAGGACGACGCTGTTCCTCAGTCAGGAAACCGCCGCCCTGAATTTCAGCCGGCTGGCTCGGTTTGGCATTGATCGGTGCTGCATGCTCTATGACCTTAAACTGTTGCGGAGCTTCCGCTATCGCATGCGGTGCAATCGGCGCAACTGACGGCTGAACCGGCTGAGTAATAATAGTCGCAGGTTTCTGCCTTTCAGCGAAGAGCGGCTGCTGCGCTGGCACAGCGATCTCTGGTCGCGCAATGTTTACCGCAGGTGCCGGTGCCACATGAACCGGCAAGGGCTGAGTTCGCACCGCCGCTGGAGCCGGTACCGCTGGACGCTGGCCGCTCATCTCTGCAAACATCATTAACTCACTGGTAGAATCAGCCATTACGTTGACCGCCGGTGCCATCACCACCGCAATACAAACGGCAAGCAGAGAGAGATGACGCGCCTGTACGTAGCGCATCTTGTTATTATTTTTCATGATTATTAACGCTCGCGGAATGCTTCTTTAGCTTTCAGGACCGGCTTCAGCAGGTAATCGAGAATGGTTTTCTCACCCGTGCGCACCTCGACGGTGGCGATCATGCCGGGAATGATTGGCAGATCTTTGTTACCCGCATGCAGCGTGCTTTTGTCCGTCAGGATCAGTACGCGATAGTAGGTATCATCCGGGCGTCCACTGGCCGCTTTCTGATCGTCTTTCAGGGTATCTGGACTGATGTATTCAACGTGCCCATCAAGCCCGCCGTATATGGCAAAGTCGTAGGCCGTGATTTTCACCTTGGCCGGTAAACCAGGACGCAGGAAGGCGACATCAGACGGACGGATTTTCCCTTCCACCAGCAACTGCTCTTCCAGAGGAACGATTTCGAGGATGTGCTCACCTGGCTGAATAACCCCGCCAATCGTGTTTACCCGCACGTTTTTCACCGTACCGCGCACTGGCGCCACTATCGTGGTGCGATCAACGATATCGGCACGACCAATAAGGTTTTCGCTCACCTGGCTCAGTTCTAATTCCAGGCGTCCCAGCTCGGTGTGGGCATCAGATTGATAGCGGTTACGACGCTCAACAATTTGCGCCTGAATGTCATTGGCCTGACGCTGCATGCGCAGTAGTTCGACTTCCGACAAGAGCCCTTTGGCCGCTAACGGTTCAGCCAGATGAATCTCACGCATTGAAAGTGCGTAACTGCGTTGCAATGAGTTGATGCTGTCACTTAACGCACGTTTACGCGATTCATATGCTTTCGTTTCCTGCGCCACCACAGCCGGATCGCGCTTCACCTGCTCATCAAACGCCAGTGGCAGTGAATACGCTTCCGCACGCAGGCGCGCAATGCTGCCCTTAAGACCCACCACTTTGCTCAGGACTTCGCGATAGCTGGACTGGGCACGCGTTGGGTCAATCTTCAGCAGCACATCTCCGGGATCCACTACCGTACCTTCACGCACATTCATCTCTGCCAGAATGCCGCCTTCCAGGCTTTGAATGACCTGTTCACGACTGCGTGAGATGACTTTGCCATCGCCTTTGGTGATCTCTTCGACTCGTGCGTAATTGGCCCAGGTTAATCCTATGCCTAATACCGCGATGATAATCCACATCACCAGCTTGGAACCGGGCGTGGTTTGTGACAGCAGAGATGCCTGCACGTCATTCATAAATTCGGCATCAGCAGCGGACATACCTTTCTCGCTCTTACGCCATGGCATTAACTTGCTCATACTGCAGCCTCCTCTTGTGCTGCTTCTTTCGGCGCAGACACTGCCGAAGCATCGTTAGCGGGCGCTGACGCAGGTACTGCCGGTTCAGCAGCCTTACGCGGCTGCGGACGGGCTTTGTTTTTCCCTTCCAGCGCGGCAAGTACCTGATCTTTAGGACCGTCCGCGACCACTTTTCCTTCTTCCACTACGATGATGCGATCGACCAGCGCCAGAATGGATGGACGATGCGTTACCACGATCAGCGTGTGTCCTTCACTGGCACGACGTAAGTGCGTGAGGAACTGGTTTTCAGTCATGCTATCCATGGCGCTGGTTGGCTCATCCATCAGCAGCACTTTTGGACGCGTCAGCAGCGTTCTCGCCAGAGAAACCAACTGACGCTGACCACCTGACAGGCCTTCACCGCCCTCGCCGACCGTTAAATTGATCCCGCTTGGATGACGTGCGGCAACGTGATCCAGACCAGTAAGGTTCAGCACGCGCAACAGCTCATTGGCAGTGGCGTCCGGGCGCCCAATCATCACGTTTTCGCGCAGCGTGCCATAAAACAGACGCGCATCCTGCCCGACAAAACCAACGGCTTTGCGCCAGTCCGCTGGATCAATCTGGTTTACGTCCAACCCATCGGCTGAAAGCTGACCTTTAACCGGCTGGTAGAGTCGCGCCATCACACGTAATAAGGTGGATTTACCGCTACCGATGCGACCGAGAATCGCGACGCGTTCTCCGGCTTTGATGCTCAACGAGATATCTTTGAGGATCTCCGGGTTCGGCTTCATTGGCGGTGCTGGATAGGAGAAGTTGACGTTAGTCAGCGTGATCTCACCACTCAACGGTGGATCAGTGAGATAGGTTTTGCTGCTGTCACGATCGACGGGCATCTCCATCAGTTTGTTCAGCGAAGTTAACGCGGCTTTTGCCTGCTGATAACGCACTGCCAAACCAATAACCTGGCCGAGCGGGCCGGTGGCGCGGCTGGCGAGCATCACGGTGGCGATCATCGCACCCATGGTGAACGTGCCTTCGTTGATCAGATAAACACCGGCAACCACCAACATCACGGTCTGGAACTGCTGCAGGAACGTCACCACGCCGGTTGCCAGCGTCGAGTAACGTTTTGATTTCATTGAGTTAGCTGATTGCAGTGCACTGAAGTTTTCCCAGCGGCGCTGCATGTGCGCTTCACCGCCCACCGCTTTCAGCGTTTCCATGCCTTCAACCGACTCGATCAATACGCCTTGCTTGAGCGAGGCGTCACGCAAGTTCTCTTTCATGATGCGTGCCAATGGCCACTGGATCGCGGCACTGACGATGATGATCAAAGGGATCATCATGAGCGGAATGATTGCTAACGGGCCGCTGATAAAGAAGATCACGCCAACAAACATCAGAATGAAGGGCAGATCGGAAATCGCCGCCAGCGTGGCGGAAGCCACGAAGTCACGCACCGATTCGTACTCACGAATTTGGTTCGCAAAGGTTCCTGAGGAAGCCGGTTTATGCTCCATCTGGATGGAAAGCGCCTGGCGGAACAGCATACTGCCAAGCACTAAATCGGCCTTTTTACCGGCCATGTCCAGTAGATGCGCACGTACGAAACGCGTAACGGCTTCAAAAACCATCGCAATGGTGACGCCAATGGCCAGCGACCACAGCGTTACGAAGGCCTGATTGGGCACCACACGGTCATAGACGTTCATGGTGAAAAAGATGCTGGAAAGACCGAGGACGTTGATCAATACCGCCGCAATTGCGGCGCTGCGGTAATAGCGGCGATAGCGCCACAGCGTGGTAAACAGCCAATGGCCTTTCACCTCTGGCAACATTTCACTGGCACGCTCATCAACCACCGCAGCAGGTTTCGCCATCACGGCGAAGCCGGCGTAGATCTCATTGAGTTCTGCCAGGCTCATCTCAACGGCTGAAGCGCTCACTTCTGGCATCACCAGTTGGAAACGCAATTCACGTTGATTCTCTTCGTTGGTGTGAATACGGCGTGACAGCACAATACAGCCGCCGCCCTCTTTGCGCAGCAGTATCATCGGCATTAACTGTTCCGGAAGATCCTGCAGACGTCGTTCGACCATACCGCCGGTAATGCCGGCATTTTCCAGCGCAGTCATGGCTTGTGATGGTGAGAGCAATGTCGCTTTTGGCAAACCCGCCACCAGCGCTTCTTCACTTTTCTCGCGTTTGTAGTGTTTGCAGATCCAAGCCACGCTTTTTAACAACGTGTCATCCACCCTGGTTTCAATACGAGCAACAGAACGCGCATCCTGCTCCACAGCATCCTGCTTCTGGTCGACCATTTCCCGACTCCTGTAAACCTGACAAAAAAACGGTGAGCACATTGCCCACCGTTGCACCTGTTTGAATTGGGAAAATTCTGACAGAAGGCAGGTTTTGAGCCGTCCAAGACTTGTCTCAAACGGTTATGAATAATTGTTTAAACTCGTGACTGAGCAGGCTGAGATAGACTGTTTTACAGTGTGTTATGCAGGAAAAAGCAGGGCTGTTGATGGCTGTCCTGGGCATGTTATCTTACTGGCTCGCTTTATCGCAATCGGACAAATAGCAATGGTAAAACAGCGTGTAGGGATCGTGTTTGGCGGCAAATCAGCCGAGCATGAAGTGTCATTACAATCAGCCAAAAACATCCTCGAAGCCATCGACAAGAGTAAGTATGACGTGGTGTTACTGGGGATCGATAAACAGGGTGAATGGCATCTCAATGATGCATCGGGATTCTTGCTCAACGCTGAGAATCCGAAGCTGATTGCCCTTAATCGTTCAGGTGAAAATATCGCGCTGGTACCAGGAAGTTCTTCCCAGCAGGTGATTACCCGTCAGCAGGCGCAGCCGCTATCACAACTGGATGTTATTTTCCCTATCGTGCACGGCACGCTGGGTGAAGATGGTTCGCTGCAGGGCTTATTGCGCATGGCGAATCTGCCGTTTGTCGGTTCTGACGTGCTCGGTTCTGCAGTCAGCATGGACAAAGATTTCACCAAGCGCCTGTTACGTGATGCTGGTCTGAGCGTCGCTCCCTGGCTGAGCGTAACGCAGGCACAGCGCGCGAATATTAACGCTGAGGCCGTGATTGCGCGCTTTGGTCTGCCGCTGTTTATCAAACCGGCTAACCAGGGATCATCCGTCGGCGTGAGCAAAGTCGACAGCGTTGAAGCGTTCGATGTCGCACTGGATCTGGCCTTTACGTTCGATCGCAAAGTGTTGATCGAGCAAGGGATCAAAGGACGCGAGATTGAGTGTGCTGTGCTCGGCAACGATACGCCAGAAGCCAGCCCATGCGGCGAAGTGGTCGTCCACGATGCCTTTTACTCCTACGACACCAAATACATCAGCGAAAGCGGCGCTCAAGTGGTGGTGCCAGCAGCGATCAGCGATGAAGCCAGCGAGGCAATACGTCAGGTGGCGATTACCGCGTTTCAGGCGTTGGAGTGTTTTGGTATGGCGCGTGTTGACGTGTTCCTGACGGAAAGCGGCGAGATCATTGTCAATGAAGTGAATACCCTGCCAGGCTTCACCAACATCAGCATGTATCCGAAGTTATGGCAGGCTGCGGGCTTAAGCTACAGCGACCTGATTTCCCGTCTGATCGAGCTGGCACAGCAGCGTCATCAACAGACCAGCCGCGTGTAAAAGGCGGACGTGGCTCAGGCCACGTCATTCATCATGCTGCGCGGTTCCATCGCCGGTGAGGTTTGATTTCGTCCATTGCGTTTGGAGAGATAGAGATTCTTATCCGCCGCTGACACTAAACGATTAATTACGCCAGGCCACTCACGTTCGCTCTGCGCACTGCCGCGCGCCAGGCCTAAACTGGCGGTGACCGTTACCGTGTTGCCCTGAATCCAGAACTTCTCTTTGACCATCGCCTGGCGCACTGTTTCAGCCAGTTGATAGAGCTGGCTGTGGCTACAATCGAACACCACCACCACAAACTCTTCACCACCAAATCGACACACCATGCCACGGTTACCAACCACACGCTGAATGCGCCGCGCAATCTCTTCAAGCACGCAATCACCGGCATCGTGACCGAAGTTGTCGTTAATGGCTTTGAAATAGTCGACATCGAGCATCACTACGCCGGCTTCCCGCTGTAACGAAAAAGGTTCATTTCTCAGACTTTCATACAGACCGGAACGCGACAGCAACTGGGTGAGGAAATCAAAATTAGCGCGCAAAGCAAGGCGATGATTCAGCTGGCGGATGGCATCCATGCTCACCGCCACAAGCAATGGACTGAGCGCAACGGTAGCAACGCCAAGGCGTGCCGAAGTGAGATGGCTAATCGGCAGCAGCGCATCGTCACCCTGAATATTCATGACGCCGTGCGACACCAGCACAATCTCGGTGATACCGGTTATCAGGATCACCAAACTGGTCAACGGAATCGGCAACACGATAGCGCACCAGATCAGGGCAGGAACCGGGAATGTCAGGCTGCCTGCCCCGCCAATTAATGCTCCAACGATCAGCGACAGGATGACCGCCGCCAGTGGCAGCAGTTTGCCGGGATGCAGCAAGGTGCGCGGTGAAACCGTGCGCAGCGGGCGTGCCAACATTACCGGCAGCAGCATCAGCGAAGTGGAGAACTGTTCGCTGAACCAGTCGCCCCACGCCACGATAAAGCGCGCATTGAAATCGATATCCTGCGCCCATGCGCCCCAGGTCGCACACGCCGCCGCGCCAAGAAAACAGGCGGGAAAAATGCGCATCGCATTAAATACCTGACTGTTAGCGGAAGGACGCTGCAAATGTTTGATCAGCATGCTGACCGCGACGAGGATAAACAGAATATTAGCAAAATTGACGGTAAACGCCGGCAGCGCCCAGCCGGAAAATACCGTGTCGTTAAAAACCATCGCACTAAAACACACCAGATAACTGGAGGTGGTGTGCAAAAACGGATTCCGCACGATCAGTCCCGCCACCAGTGCATTCACCGGCCAAAACAGAGAGAACTCTTCGGGAATGCGTAAATGGCTGCCGATAAAGCAGAAAAACAGCGTAATGAAGAACAGCGTGAGAGCATTCTTTTTAAAATTATTCTCTTCAAACAGCATAACGCGCATACGTCTGAACCCTGTAACCTGGAAAGTGCCGCCATCAGCCATAGGCATCAGCAAGCATTAAACCGGAAATAACCGTGCGATGATTCGGTAATTAAGCAAGTGTTCGTCATCCTACTCTGCGGCTGGGCGGCGCTCAACCTGCCATAAACAGCAGTGTCGGGCCAAATGGCATTGTGGAAACGCTAGAGAAAAAGGATAAAACTTGCGGCAATTATGCCTTGTAAATAAAAAAATCGGCTATCCGAGATATCCGATTTTTCATTTTAAAACCACTATTCCAGCGCAGACTTATTGCTATTTCACCACAACAGGCCACTGATTCAGACGAATGCCACGTTCACGCGCGTTTTCACCAAAGTCTTTTAGCACCGCCTTAACGTCCGGATCCATATACTCGGCGTTATCGTTATCCACAACGACCACGCTATTTTCCGGAATTTCCGCCAGCAATCCCTGCAGTTTCGGATTGTGCATAAAGGTCAGATTTTGCTTGAGGCGTAAAACGTAGTGACCGTCATGACGCGTGAGCTGCAAGGCGTTGCGATGGCTTTTATAGATGCTGTAGAGAATTTGGGTAGCGATGCCAATTCCAATGCCGGCCAGCATGCCAAACACGATAATCCCGCCGATGGTGGCAAGGAATGGCACATATTGCTGCGGCCCCATGCGTATCTGCTCAATGAACAGGCGCGGTGTAGCCAGCTTATAACCGGTATAGAGCAGCACCGCCGCGAGGCTGGCAAGGGGAATCGCGTTGAGCAGATTACTGAACCACAGGCCGCAAATTAATAGCAGCACACCATGGATTAGAATCGACAGCTTAGTTTGCGCGCCAACGCTCACATTCACCGAGCTGCGCACGATCACCGCAGTAATCGGCATCGCGCCAAGGAAACCAGCCGTCAGGTTACCAATGCCCTGCGCAAACATCTCTTTGTTGGGTGAAGGTGCAGGATTTTGCGGACGCAGTTTCTTCAGCGCTTCCTGGCTGAGCAGCGTTTCAAGGCTCGCGACCAGCGCCAGCGTTATCGCCACCATCCACACAGCAGGGTTTTGCCACGCTTGCCAGTCTGGCGTTTCCAGCTCCGCCACCAGCGCCGACATGCTATCAAACGCAGGTAGCGTGATGCGCGGTAAGCCTTCTGCCAGCGCCGGGAACAGACGATCGCCAAACACTGTGGCGGCACAGCCCACCAGCACCGCCACCAGCGGGCCGGGCATCCAGCTTAGCGCTTTAAACGATTTAATCAGCGGTGTGGTCCATAGCCAGAGAATCAATAATCCCGCGACAGCAACCAGCATCGCACTGCGCGAAAATTGAAACTCCCCGTTAACCAACGACAGCAGCTCGACATCGCCCGCCGCGCCGAATGCGACCGAAATTTGCTGCATAATCAGCAGAATACCAATCGCCGCCAGCATGCCTTTAATCACGCTGCTCGGCACCAGCGCGATAAAGCGTCCGGCACGCAGTAAGCCAAACAGGCACTGCAACGCACCCGCCAGAATCAGCGCGGTGAGAAAGGCGGAAAAGCTTCCTAGCGTGGCGATCGATGCGACCACAATCGTCACCAAACCCGCCGCTGGACCGCTGACGGCAAAGCGCGACGGGCTGAGCGCAGTAACCAGCAAACCGCCAATCACACCGGTTAGCAGACCAGCAAAGGGGGGCAATCCACTTGCCTGCGCGATGCCAAGACAGAGCGGCAGCGCGACCAGAAACACCACTAAACCAGCCGGAATATCCTGACGAAGCGTGCTTAAATTCATGGCGTTGATTCCTCTGCAGATTGCTGAATTAACCGCGCGCGGCGCTGCATAGCCAGACTGCGATTTATCGCTAATAAGGGTTTCAGGGTCGTCACAATAATCTTCTCTCAACGTTTATAAATATCGCTTTCAGCTAAATAGCGACGTCATTAAACGCGGCTATGGAGAACAATTGAGGATGAAAGCAGAACTTCCTCACAGAAATTGTTTATAGACGCTTAAGCATAGTGTTGCATCAGGAATATTTTTGACGTCGACAAAATGCGTCTTTTTGTAAACAAAACTTCAGTAAACATATTAATTTGGTAAGTTTATGCAAGTGGGCAAGCATTGAGCGAAAACGATAAAAATGATTATTAACAGTTAAATAAGGGCATCTTTAAATATAATATTCGTGATGCAATTACAAAAAAATACACGTAATAATGCTATGCCTTTCAAGTGGCGATAAGAATTAAGCCTTTTGAGCTGAGAAGATTCCTAATTGTAAAATTTATGATTAGCGTTATTCACTGCCCTTTTGCGAGCAAGACAATATAATTCACTGTTCATTCTCATCAAATAAAGTAAGAGATCAGGAAAACAGTGAGGAGAATAATAGTTACTCAGAAGTGTAAATATCACTGGACCTGAAGAGGATATGAATGCGCCTGCCAACGCAGACGCTATTTCACCTGACGAACTATTTACCGTTCCACGCTTTCATACGCGCTTCACGCACCTGCAATTGCTGTTCAGGCGTTAGTTTGTTGTAGTTTTCTGCCATGCCACTTTCCCAGTCGCCATACAGCGGGTTTGGTAACACGATGAATTGGGTGCCAAAACGCTGATGGTTGAGGCTCACGAACTGCTGACGCTGCGCATTTCCCTGATGCCAGGTTGAACCGCCAAAGTCATTCAGGTTGTCGCCCACATACAGCACCACGTTGTAACCCGCGTTTTTCACCGCATCGAAGCGCTCTTGCTTGTTGGAATTGCCGGTGCTCAGGCGCACCGTTTTCTCGCTCACGCCGCTGAAGCCCAGCTTATTCAGGTTCTCCACGGTTGCGGCATAGTCTTTTTGATCGCGGTTGGAGATATAGAACATGGTGCCGCCGTGGCTGTTGACGTAGTTAGCAAACTCCACTGCGCCCGGCACGGCGGTGGCCTGACGCGCCTGCGTCCACGCTGACCAGGTTTTACCGGAGAAGGGCTGGCCATTTTTTGCCTGCCACGCGCTATAGGCGCTGTTATCAATCATGGTTTCATCCAAATCGACGATAACCGCTTTCGGTTTACCCGCCAGCGATGGCGCCTGATCAAAAGCCATGCGCGCGCTGTTAAACGCCTGCCAGCTCAATGCCTGATATTCGCCGGATTGCTGGAACCAGTTCACTGCCAGTACCGATTGCTGACCGAGCTGCTGCTGAGCCTGCTGTTTGGCAGGTTGCGCGCAACCGGTCAACGCCAACGCGATTAAGCCGGACGCCGCCAGCAAAGTGGTTTTCTTCATCATTTCATCCTTAAGTGATTAGGGTCAGTTTTTGTAAAGCTTTAAAAATGTAGCAGTTAACGTAAGCTGTGGGCAGCAGAAAGCAGCCGTTTGGTGAGAGGAGACACTTATGGCACAGCACCCGCACAGCGGTCCACGCTCGAGACTATTGGATGCGTTTTCCTGGCTGGAATACGCGTTTCAACCGGCGGGCCAGCCCGTTCCAGTCAATGCCGCTTACGGCCAACAGCGTCACAGCGCCAATGTGCTGCTGGCTAATCAAAACATCCCGCCTAAGCGTTGCGAATCAGATGGTTTGATTGGCGAAGATCATCTGCCGGTCGCGGTATATACCGCCGATTGTCTGCCGGTGTTATTTGCCGACCCGCAACAACAGCAAGTGGCGGCGGTGCACGCCGGATTAAAAGGCACACTCGGTGGCGTGTTGAACAACGCGATTGATCGTCTGCTGGAACGCGGCGCCAGCCGTGCAACGCTGTGTGTGGCCATCGGTCCGGCGATCGGGCCGTGCTGCTATGAGTTGGGTAACGATCTGGTGACACAGATGCAGGATCGTGACGATCTTCCGCCGTTACCCTACTTCACTCAGCAGCCGCATAACGCACAAGCGATCCGTCCGCAGGCGCGGGCTCAGCAAGATGGAATCTGGTTTGATTTGCCTAATCTGGCGCGGCGCTTGTTGTTACAGCGGGGAATAGTGGCGGAACATATTGAGATGCTAAACGTTTGTACTTACTGCATGGCGGAATCGGGTTCCAGCTATCGCTACAACACCCATTTTGACAGCGGCTATCAGTCACGTTTCTCGTGGATCCGCACGCGTGTTTGAGGGCTTCACATCCTTGTGAAGCCTTGTCGATCAGTGAATTATCGCATTGAGCGCCAGTACGCCGGCTAAACCGAGAATCGAGATCAGCGTTTCCATCACCGTCCAGGTTTTCAGGGTTTCCACCACGCTCAGGTTGAAGTAGCCTTTGAACAGCCAGAAGCCGGGATCGTTAACGTGTGAAGCGATCACGCTGCCGGAACCCACCGCCAGCACCATCAAGGCCGGATCGGCGTGCGTGGCCGCGATAATCGGCGTCACAATACCGGCGGTGGTGATGGCGGCCACCGTGGCCGAACCCAGCGCCACGCGCAGCATTGCCGCCACCGTCCAGCACATCAGCAGCGGTGAAAGAGACGATCCCTTCATCATATCGGCGATATAGTTACCCACGCCGCTGTCCACCAGCACTTGTTTGAACGCACCGCCGCCTGCGATGATAAAGATGATCATGGCGATGGCGGCAATCGATTCGCCGCACATATCCATCACTTCTTCCATCTTACGGCCATTGCGCAGCCCCAACGTCAGCACGGCGATTACTACCGCGATAAACAGCGCTACCGCTGGATTGCCGATGAATTCAAAGAACTGACGCAGCGCGTTCTCTTTCGGCGTGGTCAATTCGAAGACGGCGGCAATCGCCATCAGTACCACGGGAATCACTGCGGCAAAGATACTGATACCAAAGCCCGGCATCTCCTCTTCCGTGAAGATTTTTGGGTTATACAGCCCTTCCGGCGGTGACTTCTCAAAGCTTTTGAGGAACTTCGAGAAAACCGGTCCGGCAATAATCACCGTTGGAATGGTGATGATCATACCGTAGAGCAACGTTGTACCGAGATTGGCACCAAAGATGGTGGCAATCGCCGTTGGGCCCGGATGTGGCGGCAGGAAGCAGTGCGTGACCGAGAGCGCGGCGACCATCGGCACGCCGACGTACAGCAGCGGCAGACCGGCAGCTGCCACGATAGTGAACACCAGCGGCAGCAGCAGCACGAAACCGACTTCGTAGAACATCGCCAGCCCGACAATCAATCCGGTCACCACCAGCGCCCATTGCAGCCGCTCTTTACCAAACGCGGCGATCAGCGTAGTGGCAACGCGTTGTGCGGCACCGGTATCGGAAACCAGCCGCCCCAGCATGGCACCGAAGCCGAGGATCATCGCTAATCCGCCTAACGTGGAGCCGATACCTTTCTGGATCGAGGCCATCACATTCAGCGGCGTCATGCCTTCAGCGATACCGACCACCGCCGAGACAAACACCAACGCAATGAAACCATTGACCTTAAATACAATCATCAACACCAGCAGCAGTATCACACCCAGCACAATGATGGTTATTGGCATTTTTTATTATCCTTAGGAATACAGAGGGGTGATTAAGGTTTAGGCGCGGCCCGACGATAACGCCAGCCGCGTCCAGATATCACACGGCGACGCGCATGCCACCGTCAACGAACAGCAGATGCCCGTTAACAAAGTTCGATGCACCGGAAGCGAGGAATACAGCCGCACCAATCAGCTCTTCCGGCTTGCCCCAGCGTGCGGCTGGCGTACGCTTGGTGAGCCAGCCGGTAAAGGCAGGATCGTCTGCCAGCGCCTGGGTCATCTCAGTGACGAAATAGCCCGGCGCAATGGCGTTGACCTGAATATTGTGACGCGCCAGCTCCACGCACATGCCGCGCGTCAGCATAGTCACCGCGCCTTTGGAGGCCGCGTAAGGCGTGATGGTGTCGCGCCCTAATTCGCTCTGCATCGAACCGATATTGATGATTTTGCCCTGCTGACGCTCAACCATTTTTTTCGCCACGGTTTGCGAAACCAGGAATACGGCGGTCTGGTTTACCGCAATGACGTCATTCCAGTCCTGCTCCGGGAATTCCAGGAAAGGTCGGCGGCGCTGAATGCCGGCATTATTTACCAGCACATCAATCGCGCCCCACTCCGCTTCAATCTCATCCACCGCCTGCTTAACCTGCGCCGATTGGGTGACATCAAACGCTTTGGCGTGCGCGCGTAAGCCCAACTCACGCAGATGCGCGGCGCCCTTCTCTGCCCCTTCGAGCGTGGTGGCGTTGACAATCACTTCGGCACCGGCTTCCGCTAAGCCACGCGCCAGCAAAAACCCAATACCACGCGCCGAACCGGTCAGCAGCACACGCTTGCCTTCGAGAGAAAATAACTGGCTCATCACTGCTCCTTAAAAAGTTAACTGAACTTTAGCGGCACGGGTTTTATCGCCGGCAAACTGCAGCGCGGCATCAATATCCTGCAAGGCGAACTCACCACTGAACAGCGGCAACGGATTCACCACGCCAGTAGCTAGCCATTCGACGGCGGTGTTGAATTCATGGGTAAAGCGGAAGGAACCGACCAGATTTATCTCTTTGGCAATCAGCGCCATGATTGGGAAATTGGGGATGGTGCCGCCCATACCAACCTGCACCAGCGTGCCTTTGGCGCACACCACATCAAGGCAGCGCTGCAGCGAAGAAGGATGACCAGAGGCTTCAAACGCCACATCGAAATAGCCTTTGTCGGCGAGGTATGGCGCGAAATCGCCCTCTGCGGCATGAATCACGTCGGTTGCGCCCATTTGCTGCGCCATCTCCAGTGAACGCTCGCTGATATCGCTGCACACAATGGAGGCGGCGCCACGCGCTTTTGCCGCCGCCGCAATCAGGCAGCCAATCGGACCCACGCCCGAAATGAACACGTGCTTGCCAGTGAGATCGCCCGCCTGCTGCGTGGCGTGAATGCAAACCGCCAGCGGCTCAGCAAATACCATGACCGTTTCGTCGGCATCCTGCGGGAACGGCACACATTGCGCGCTATCGACCACTTTATATTGAGTAAAACCGCCATCAACGTGCGGCACATACATGGCGCTGCCGAAGAAACGCATGGTGGTGCACTGATTTTCCTGATCGCGCTGGCAATATTTGCAGGTGCCGCAGGGCTTTGAGGGATTTACCGCGATTTTTTGCTCGGGTTTGAGATTCGGGTCATCGCTCTCAACCACGTAGCCAATCACTTCATGGCCAAGAATCATCGGCATTTTGATCTCAAAACTGCCGACCTTACCTTCCTGATAGTAATGCAGATCGGAGCCACAAATGCCGCCACGCGTGATGCGCACCAACGTACCTTTGCCGTCCCATTTCACCTGCTGCTGTGCAACGCTGACTTGTTTTTTTCCAGTGATCATGCCGGATTGCGTTTCGATATTCATAACGTCCCCATAAGTGCTGTAGCAATGGGCGCCATCAGACCGGGTTACGCAGCTTTAAACTGTGATGAAGATCACCTAAAGACATGTTACGGAAAGGTGTTACCTGGAACGTGAAGTATGCAATGCAGAGGAGGCTACTGGCGGCCGTATGTGGCCGCCTGTGAAGAAAATTAATAGCCTGACATCAGGTCGTGGCTGTATTTGAACAGCTCAGAATCGGAGCGCAAACCGAGTTTTTTCAGCGCCGATTGTTTCTGTCCGCTCACCGTTTTACGGCTGCGCTTAAACTTCACGGCAATTTGCGACACGCTTAAACCATCGAGAAAACAACGCACCACTTCCACTTCGCGCGGGCTGAGGGTTTTCACCTTCTCATACATGTTGCCTTTGCTGCTGAAATCAAGGCTTTCATCCAGTGACTCTTCACTCATGACATAGAGATTTTCCACTTCATAGGCGACTTCTTTTGACAGGAACAAACGTCCTTGTGCCACCTGACGAATAGCGTGTGTGATCTCTTGCATGTTGTGGCTCTTACCAATAAAGCCTTTTACACCCGCGCTCAGCACCATTTTGACGATGGCAGGACTCTCCATTGAAGAAGAGATCAGAATTTTTTGCTGCGGATAGTGATTACGCAGTTGCTTCACCAACGCCAAACCATCCAGTTCACGCTCGCCCAGCAGGAAATCCAGTACCAGCACATCAACCACGGTACTCCTTAGCTGATTAAATAATTCATTACTTGAAGCCCAGGTTCCCACCAAATGAATATCGGACTCATGTTTTAAACACAACTCGAAAACGGTACGGACCATT
This sequence comes from Pantoea sp. JK, assembly GCF_026130245.1. Lineage (NCBI taxonomy): Bacteria > Pseudomonadati > Pseudomonadota > Gammaproteobacteria > Enterobacterales > Erwiniaceae > Pantoea > Pantoea sp. JK. The sequence goes on along the minus strand of NZ_JAINFN010000003.1, from coordinate 133,587 downwards.
GGGTGATCATCAAGGACAGCCACACGCACTTGTTTATTATGTGCATATACCATTTATTTATTCCTTTATTACAGCATTAACTTTGTCCAATTCTGACCACCACAACTGCTTCAATAAATAAATGGTATCGATTACAGCAGTCGTGAAAGAGTAGCATTCACAACATCAGAATTTTAAATTGATAGAGTCACCCTAACAGCGGCCATTTTTATATGCCTCTTTAGGTTTATATTTTATCGTGATAAATTTTTACTTGCCTGCTCACGTAAAAGTGGGAAAAGTCTGACTTAACTCCTTAACAAGACCACATAAGAATTGTCTTGAAAGAAAATGAGCAATATAACTAACTGAATTTACTAATTAATTATAGCCATATCGTAACACCACCTTCACAGACACTCTTTCACTAAAAATCAAATATTTGAGAATGGTCGCAAAATATTCTCAGCAAAAGAATAGAGCGAGCGAAAGATAACAATATCCTTATACTCGATAGTCCTGATTGACATTAATGAATATTTTAAGAAGGCTGCGTGCTAATCAACCTTAATACCTTTCGCTTGTTAGCTGTATTTTTTTTGGCTTTATTTTCATGTTCATTAATAGCATCAGAGAAAAAACTGCAATTACTGGCGCGATATGATACTGCTCAACCTGCTTTGCAACTGGCTGAGCCTATTACTTCAGAGTTTCGTAATCACGTACTCAAAGTTGCTGTAGCTGGGAAACCACAACCGCCTTTTTTTATGGATATGGATACGCGGCGATTCGAAGGCGTAAGTGCGGATTATCTCTCTCTAATTCAAAATATGCTGGATACCACGGTAGAAATCCATTATTACGCCAGCCACAGCGCGGCCCTGGAAGCCTTAACCAGCGGAGAAATGCATCTATTAGCGATCTATGTGGATCAACCCTCACTCGCAGAGCCGCAATCATTGATCGCCAGCGAACCCTGGATGCTGGATTACGCAGCGATAGGTTTTAATCCTGAAGAGCGCAATGAACTCAATCATGATGGACCTAATCGTATGGCCTGGTCAGGTTCAGCACTGCTGCGTGCGCATTTGGAAGAGATTTATAAGAGTGATGTTTTGGTTCGCTTTCCCGGTTACTACGATGCTGTCGCGGCGACAGTTTTTGGTCAATCAGAGCGAGTTTGGGGCAGCGCCGCCACACTTATGCACCTCAATCGCTTTATGTTCGCAAATGCGCTGGAAATCACGAAAGATGATCACTCTCTCGCGATGAATGTTAGCTTTGGCATTAGTCCGCGTTATCCACAACTTGCCGATGCGATCAATCTTGCCCTAACACAAATTCCGCTCTCTATTCGAATGCAAATAGCGAAGCGCTGGCAGCTTGATACGTACCATGTGCTGCAACGTAATCCGCTAGCACTCTCGCATGAAGAGGAGAAGTGGCTACAGGAACACCCACTTATCAATACCGCACTACCGCAAACCCTCGCGCCACTCAGCAGTCGCAGCGGGGGTATGCCCTTTCGCGGCATGATCATTGACGTCTTAGATCTTATTGCCAACCTAAGTGGCATCACCTTCAATCCAGAAGTTCAGGAAGAAAGTAGCCGTAATCAAGCCGATAAGCATTCTCCACATCTGTATGCACTAGAGATGCTTACCCATGAAATTCCTCCTCAGTTGGTCACCCGATCCTGGCTAGTTTCACACTGGGTTATTATTCGCCATAAGCGCCCCCGCAATATTATGGCTCGGAATACTTTCCCGTTTGGTTCTGCTCTCATGCTCAACAATAGGCAAATGAAAGATTGGATGCTGCTGCATTATCCCCATCTGAATCTCTCCTACGTCGATGACCCTTTACAGGCCTTACGCGCTTTGCAGACGCAAGAAATTGATGCGGTAGTGCTGCCAAAAATCTTTGCGGATAACTTGCTCCACAACCATTATACAGATGACTTTATTGTCGAAACGACTTTGGGTGCCGAGCCGGCACGCTTTGTGATGCGCGTAGAGCCCGGTAATGAAATGCTGGTTAGCATCATTAATAAAGCATTAATCGCAATTCCGCCGGAAACGATGTTCAAATTACTGGCGCAGTGGCGTCAGTCAGATATGCCGTTTTTAAGTGCTTCCTGGCAGAACTACAAACAAATTATCTTGCTGATCGTATCAGTTTCAACCGGTTTGATAGCACTGATTCTGTTGTGGAACCGCCATCTGCGTAAGGTCATTCAACAGCGTATTCAGGCCGAAAACGCGCTCAAAAATCAGCTCAATTTCACCCATACGCTGTTTAATGATTCGCCCGTTGCTATGTATATTCGCGACAAACAAACCCGGCTGGTGGATTGCAACAATGCCTACCTGAATTTTATGAATTTCCGGCGCGAAGAGGTCATCGGAAAACGACTTTCGGACGTTTTGACAGGCAATAACGCCAATATTCATAGTATTGAAGATGGCTATCAGAAAACGTTACTGGATGGCGAAGCCGTCATACGCGACATCCATATGGACTTTGATCAGCTTTCATTCCAGCTTTATCACTGGACGCTGCCGTTTCGCGATCGGCACGGTGATGTCGCAGGCGTTATCGGAGGCTGGCTGGATGTCACTGAACGCAATGCGCTGTTGCAGGAGTTACAGCTCGCCAAAGATGTGGCTGATAAAGCCAACCGCTCCAAAAGTGAATTTCTTGCCAGCATGAGCCATGAGATCCGCACGCCACTACACGCTATGATTGGCTTGTTGGAATTAGAAACTCGCTTACAACCACCGGATTCGCTATCAGAGAATATCCGCGTCGCCTATAACTCAGCACGCGCACTGCTGTCATTGATTGGCGATATTCTCGATCTGTCGAAAATCGAATCCGGCCTTTATCAGCCAACATTAGAAACAATCTATCTTCCTGATGTACTTGATCAAGCAGTCACGCTTTTTCGTAATAAAGCAGAGATTAAGGGCCTTGAATTGCGGATAGAAATGGATATTGCCGCTTACTGGGTGAAAACGGACCCATTAATGCTTAATCAAATCCTTTCTAATCTAATAAGCAACGCCATTAAGTTTTCCGACAACGGCACTGTTACGGTTGTCCTCATGCAGGGCATCGCGCAAGAGGAGGAGGGTTGCGAATTCGTGATTGAAGTTAGCGATCAAGGCTGTGGCATGACGGAAGATCAACAGCACGCCATTTTCGAACCTTTTGTACAGGTCGGCGATCGCCAGCAGCAGCAGATTGGCACCGGATTAGGACTAAGCATCTGTCGTAATCTGGCACATTTACTGGATGGTGAGTTAATTGTAGAAAGTTCGCCGGGTGAGGGCGCGGTATTCTCTTTTTACTTCCGTGCCTTGCCGGGTGAACCTCAGGATCAAACACAACCTCATTTGTCGCAGCCGCTGATGTCAGACAAGCTCTCGGTGATGATCATTGACGATCACGCCCCCAATCGATTGCTGCTCGGCAAACAGCTGGAACTGGCCGGACATCAAGTCATGGTGAGTGAAAGTGCAGCTGAAGCACTGACATTATGGCAACAGGATCCGTTACGCTTCGATCTTATCATTACTGACTGCAATATGCCCGGTATGAACGGTTTTCAGTTCACTGAGGCGCTACGGCAATACGAGCAGGATCATCAATTAACACCGATTATGTTATTCGGCCTGACTGCATCGGCTGAGCAGCATATCATGCAACGCTGCTTACAGGCGGGAATGAACGATTGTCTTTTCAAGCCGCTAAATTTAGAGAGCTTACTGACGCAGGTTGCACGCTGTACCCGTCGCAGTGCCCTACAACCAGAAATGCTAGTGACGTCAATAACTCCATCAGAACCGAGTATTGCCTCTTACCCGCAGCTTTTCACACAATTGGCCGAACAAGACAGAGAAGGTTGCCTGGCATTACTCACCAGCATACGAAGCAGTCACGATGAATTAGTGGCATCACTTCAGCAGACGGATGATGCCAATACATTGTCGCAGCTTGGACATAAACTTAAAGGAGGAGCAGCAATACTTAATGCTACCGTTCTGGTTGAATTGGGCCGCAAGCTGGAAAAGCACCTTGAGGAAGGGCACAATTCACAATCGTTAATTCAGCAAATTATCCAAGAGATGAACCGTGTCGACGAGTCATTGGATGAATTTGAGAAACATCGCTTGAAAAATCAGCAAGATTCCTAGAATCATAATCTTATCGAGACATTTCTCGGTTCGCCCTATTATTCTGCCGGACATAATGGCCGTCAGCGTCATCATTACGGTGCCGTTAAGGGAGATATATGTTTAATGCAAAAATCCTCATCGTTGATGAGCATCGTTTGGTTGCCGCCGGCGTGCAGGCTTTATTATTAATGAACGGTTTTAATTGTGTCACTACTGCGCACACAATTAACGAAGGCATAGATGATATTATTCATCATCACATCGACATACTCATATTGGCCCCGGACTTCAAAGAGAAAAACGGTATTGCTTTTTTGCGTGATATCGTTAAATCCAAGACCTGGATGAAAGTTATCCTAATTGGCCACAGTGGGAACAACCCTGTTTCATTACAGTCACTTAGCCAGGGAGTAAACGGATTCGTATCTACATATGATCCGATTCAAACGCTAATCGCTGCTATTGGCTGTGTATCTAACAATGTAAATTATCTTCCTGGTGACATTCTGGATAAACGTCAGCGTTACGTGAACGAACAAGATATGCTTTCGCGTTTAACAGATCGTGAAAACTTGATTTTACGGCAACTTGCACAGGGAAAGTCGAATAAAACCATAGCTTGTGAATTAGGATTGAATAACAAAACCATCAGCACCTATAAAACAAAAATATTCCAAAAACTTGAGTCAAAAAACCTGGTCGATATCATCGAACTCGCACGTCGTAATGGTGCGTGCTAAAAGAAAAATCAAGACTAGTCTTGCGGATAAACAGTGTAGTGACATGGCATGATGTGCCTTGTCCTTACCCTGGACAGTTTTTAAAAAGATTGAGTTATAAAGGAATTAACAACCACAGAGCTAATTTATTAGCCCCTTCTTCATGCTATTACAGGGCGAGTAGGTTTCTTCCCGTGCCTGGCGAAAGAAGTCCGATACTTTCGTCTGCGACTTACCGCCCTGCTTTTTTTTGATGCTTCTCACAGGCTGAACGCCACACACTTCCTTCCCTGCAAATTCCCGCTAGAGTTCACTCATCCGACCACTTTCTGAGTATGTGATCATGTCTGAACATTATGCCCATCTGTTCGCCCCGCTAGATTTGGGTTTCACCCACCTTAAAAACCGTTTCCTGATGGGGTCGATGCATACCGGATTGGAAGAACATGCTGAAGGTGCCGAACGTCTGGCTGCCTTCTACGCTGAGCGCGCACGCGAAGGTGTGGCGCTGATTGTCACCGGCGGTATTGCGCCCAATCCGCAAGGCGTGGTGGCACATGGCGGAGCGATCCTAAACCAGGATAGTCAGTGCAACTGGCACCGTATCATCACCGATGCGGTGCATGCAGAAGGCGGGAAAATTGCGCTGCAGATTCTGCATGCTGGCCGCTACAGCTATCAACGCGACCTGGTTGCCCCTTCGGCGTTGCAGGCGCCGATAAATCCTTTTACACCGCAGGCGCTCAGCGATGCGGATATTCATCAAACCATTCAGGACTTCGCACACTGCGCCAAACTGGCGCAGCGGGCCGGCTATGACGGCGTGGAGATTATGGGTTCGGAAGGTTATCTGATTAACCAGTTTTTGGTGGCACATACCAATCAGCGTGAGGATGACTGGGGCGGCGATGTGGCGCGACGTCAGCGCTTTGCGTTAGCTGTGACGCAAGCGGTGCGCGATGCTGTCGGCAGCGACTTCATCATCATCTTCCGCCTGTCGATGCTTGATTTGGTCAATAACGGCAGTTCGCTCGAGGAAACGCTGTCGCTGGCGCAAGCGCTAGAGCAGAACGGCGTTACGCTATTTAATAGCGGTATTGGCTGGCATGAAGCGCGTATTCCTACCATCGCCACTTGCGTGCCGCGCGCCGGTTTTGCCTGGGTCACCCAGCATCTGCGCGAGCGCGTGTCAGTGCCGGTCATCGCCACTAACCGCATCAACCATCCCGATGTGGCTGAACAACTTCTGCGTGAAGGCATCGCCGATATGGTTTCGATGGCTCGCCCTTTCCTCGCCGATGCGGCTTTCGTTCGTAAAGCAGAAACCGGCCAGCCTGATGCCATCAATACCTGCATTGCCTGTAATCAGGCCTGCCTCGATCAAATCTTTGTCGGCAAAGTCACCTCTTGCCTGGTGAATCCACGCGCCTGCCATGAAACGCTGATGCCGGTGATCGCCACCGAACAGCCAAAGCAGTTAGCGGTGGTGGGCGCGGGACCTGCCGGCATGGCATTCGCGCTGCAGGCGGCCGAGCGCGGCCATCAGGTCACGCTGTACGAAGCCGACACACAAATTGGCGGGCAGTTTAATATCGCCCGACAGATTCCCGGCAAGGCCGAATTCAGCGAAACGCTGCGCTATTTCCGTCATCAGCTTGCTGCTGCGGGCGTGACGATTAAAACAGAACATCGCGTCACCACAGACGAACTGGAAACCGCTGACGAAGTGGTTATCGCCACCGGTATCTTGCCGCGCCAGCTGACGATTCCTGGCATCGATCATCCCAGCGTGCTGAGCTACCTCGATGTGATACGCGATAAAAAACCGGTGGGAAAACGCGTGGCGATTATCGGCGCAGGCGGTATTGGTTTTGATACCGCCGAGTTTCTGCTGCATCAAGCCAGCCATGACGATTTCTACCAAAGCTGGGGCATCGATCGCAGCCTGCAGGCGCGCGGCGGTTTGATTGCCCCACAGCCACAGCCCGCCGATCGGCAAATCTGGCTGCTGCAACGCAAATCCGGCAAGCCGGGCGCAGGCTTAGCGAAAACCACTGGCTGGATCCACCGTGCCAGCTTGCAGGCGCACGGCGTGCAGATGTGGGGCGACGTCGAGTATTTGCGAATTGATGATGCCGGATTACATCTGCGTCATCAGGGCGAAGCGATAACGCTGGCGGTGGATAACGTGGTGATTTGTGCCGGACAGGAACCGCTGCGCCTGCTGGCGGACCAGCTCAGCGCGCGAGGTAAATCCGTTCGGGTAATTGGCGGTGCAGATGTGGCGCAGGAGCTGGATGCTCGCCGCGCCATTGCTCAGGCGACTGAACTAGCGCTAAGTATCTAATTAACGCAGTTTGACCGAACGCAGCACCACGAACTTGGCGTTGGACGCCACCAGTTCGCAGTTGCCAAACAGCTTTTTCATTTTGACGTGATAGCCGAGATGGCGGTTGCCGACGATGCGCAACTCGCCGCCATACTGCAGGCAGCGTTTGGCATCACGCAGCATTTGCCACGCCAGATGATCGGTCACCGCGTGCTGCTGATGGAACGGTGGATTGCACAGCACCGCGTGCAGGCGATCGGACGGGAAGCCACTCAGCACGTTGTTAACGCGGAACTGACAGCGCTCCATATCCTGGGGACGGTTCACTTCCACGTTCAGTTTGCTTGATGCCACCGCCATGTAGGATTCGTCATAAAACAGCACGTCCGCGTTCGGGTTCTGCTCCAGCGCCAGCAAACCAATCACGCCATTACCGCAACCCAGATCGAGAATCTCACCTTCAATGTCAAAAGGCAGATGCTGCATAAAGAAGCGTGCGCCCACATCCAGCGACGCGCGGGAGAACACGTTGGCATGGTTGTGGATTTGGTATTCAGAATCATCCAGCGGCCAAACGGTGGTTGCTGGCTGATCCGCTAATTGAGGCGCGGTATAGCGGCTATAAATCAGACGCGCTTTTTTCCACGCCAGCGAGGTTTTGCTCTCGCCCAAAATGCGCTCGAACAGCTGCAACGTAGAGTTGTGAATATCTTTGGCTTTCGCCGCCGCCAGAATCAGCGTGTCTGGCGTGATCACTTCGCGCAATGCACGCAGTTGATGCTCCAGCAGCGCCAGCGCTTTGGGAATTTTGATCATCACCACCGCCGGCGCGGCGGGCAGTGGCGCCAGGCTATCGATAAAGTGCACCTGATCTTCATCCATCTCATTGAGACGCAGGTTCTGTTTTGCCGCCTGTTCGCTCAGCAGCGAATCGCTGACGTGCCACACAGGACGTGCGCCCAGCCCGCAGGTCAGCGCACCAAAACTGTCGTTGAACACCAATACCGGTCCCTCAGGCAGCGCTTGCTGCAGCAGGTATTCATCGGCGGAATCCCACGCCTGTAGCGGGCTTTCCTCACGCATTGGCGGGAAGCGGTGCAGCGTCAGCGTGCGATTGGTCAGTTCAAGTTGGCTCATGGAATCTCCGGCGTGGTACACTTTGCGCGATTTTCGCCCTAAAAAGGGGGCGCAGTATACTGTCTTTCGCCGGGAATCCCAATGTCATTAATCTATCTGCAGGGTTACCCTGAAAACATCCTCGAGCAGGTTCAGACGCTGATCGAACATGAGCGTTTAGGTTCATTTCTCCAGCAACGCTATCCCGATACGCACAATATCGTCAGCGACCGCGCGCTCTATGATTACACCCAGGCGCTGAAAAACCGCTACATGCGCAGCGCGCCGCCGGTGAGCAAAGTGATTTGGGACAATAAGATCAAAGTGATGAAGCACGCGTTGGGGTTGCACACGGCGATTTCGCGCGTGCAAGGCGGCAATCTCAAAGCCAAAGCGGAGATTCGCATCTCCACTTTCTTCCGTCTCGCACCGGAAGCGTTTTTGCGCATGATCGTGGTGCACGAACTGGCGCACCTTAAAGAGAAAGAGCACGACAAAGCGTTTTACCAACTCTGCTGCCACATGGAACCGGATTATCATCAGCTCGAGTTTGACGCCCGCTTGTGGATGACCGACCAGGCGATGCGCGGCAATGCGGCTTAAAGAAACTCCTGCGCCTTTTGAATTAAACTGGTTTTGGTCAGTGCGCCCATAAAACGGCGCTCCTGCGGGTTATTCAGCACCGGCAGGCGCTCAAGCGTGACGCGGGCAAAGGCTTCCCAGCCTTCGCGCATGCTTTGATTCTGATAAATGCAGGGAAAGTTATTGTCCATCACGCTACTAACGGGCGAATGCAGCGTGATCTCCTGCGACAATACCTTGCGTGAGATATCGTGAATCGACACCACGCCGAGAAATTTCCCTTCGCTATTAATCACATACACATAACGTTCACGCTTGAGTGAGCTCACCGCCAGCGCCTGCCCTACCGACTCTTCCGGCTGCAGCGCTGCGCCGGGAATGATCAGCTGGTCGACGCGCATGTTATCGAAATCATACTTGGCTTCGGAACGACTGAAATGGCTGCTCACCACCGGATAAGTACTGGACGATTGCAGGCGATAGACCACCATCGATGCCAGCACCGACGCGATCATGATCGGGAACAGCAGGCTGCTATTCAGCGTCATCTCTAACACCATCAGCATCGCCATTAACGGCGCCTGACTGACCGCCGCCAGCACCGCCGCCATGCCGATCGCCGCATACAGCAAGGTATTGCCAACCGGTAAATGCAGCATCACGCCCAACTGCGCCAGCGCCACGCCAAGCAGTGCGCCGATCAATAATGAAGGGGTAAACAGCCCACCCACCGCGTTGGAGCCCACCGACAGCGTGGTCGCCAGCGTTTTTAACACCAGCAATCCCAGCAAACCCATCAGCAGATACTGGCCATCAATGATTTTGACGATCACTTCATAACCGTTACCGAGAATATCGGTGGAGATCAGCGCCAGAAAGCCCACTGCTAATCCACCCACACCCAGCCGTAGCGGCAGCGAACGCACCCGGCCAAACAGCGCCTTGCTGCGCGCAATCAGTTTGATCAGCAGCCAACCGGCGATACCGGCGACAAAACCAATCAGCAACGTCATCAGCAAGCTGCTGATATCCATCTGGAACAGCGCTTCGGATAACGGATAAAGCGCGCTGCGAAAACCCAGCGACCACATGGTCATCACCGCCACCGCCGACGAAACAATCAGCGGAATCAAGCGTTGCAGCGCCGAGATGCCAAATGCGATTTCCGCCACAAATATCGCTGACGCCAGCGGAGCGTGATACACCGACGACAGCCCGGCGGCAGCGGCCATCGCCACGATATCGCTGTTGCGCAGATTGAGCGATTTGGGCAGCCAGCGCCCGATTAAACTGCCGCTCAGCGCCGATAGCTGCACCATCGGCCCCTCTTTACCAATCGACGCGCCGCTGCCGATACTGGCAATCGATGACAGCGCACGGAACAGCGAGGTTTTGGTCGGCACCGCATCAAGGCGCGCGTTGATAACTTCCAGATAATCGGTCTGCACCGTTTCCTGTTTCTCAATCGCCACCGCATAGCGCAGGAAAAAACCGGCGATAACGCCACCCGCGCCCACCAGCAGCGGCCAGAAGATCCACGGCCAGACATGCATCGCCACGGTGATTTCGTTATCGCTGTTGAACAGCAGGCGGTTAATGACATCGATCACGCCGCGAAAAGCCAGCGTCACCAGCGAGGCCACGCATCCAACGGGGATGGCGATCAGTAATGTGGTCCAGTTCAGAGCATGTTTACTTCCACTCACCCGCGCGTCCCCGCTAAGTCGGTTAAAAAGTTGTGCGGCATCATCATATTGGAATGCGGATCTCAGGATCAAATTTCGCCTGCCTGGCGCTCAGATGAACATGTTACTCTGCCGTTTTACTTTAGCAGGAGAGCAGCACGTGATTCGTTTCGCCATCGTGGGAACCAACTGGATTACCCGCCAGTTTATCGACGCCGCGCATGAAACCGGCAAGATGAAGCTGAGCGGCGTCTATTCGCGTAATCAGCAGCAGGCCGACGCTTTTGTGGTGGATTATCCCTGCAAGCTGACCTTCACCTCACTGGATGAACTTGCCGCCAGCAGTGAGATCGATGCGGTATATATCGCCAGTCCGAATGCGCTGCACAGTGAGCAGGCGATACTGTTTATGTCGCACGGCAAGCATGTGATTTGCGAAAAGCCGATGGCGTCTAACCTGCGTGAAGCCGAGGCGATGATTGCCTGCGCGCGCCAGCATCAGGTGGTGCTGTTCGAAGCCTTTAAAACCGCCAGCCTGCCGACGTTCCTGCAGCTGCAAAAAACGCTGCCGCAATTGGGCAAACTACGTAAAGCCCTGATCAACTATTGCCAGTACTCCTCGCGTTATCAGCGCTATCTGGATGGCGAGAATCCAAATACCTTTAATCCTCGCTGGTCGAACGGCTCCATCATGGATATCGGCTTTTACTGCCTCGCCGCCGCTGTCAACTTGTGGGGCGCGCCGCAGCAGGTCAAAGCGCAAGCTTCGCTACTGGAAAGTGGCGTTGATGCGCATGGCGTGGTGGTGCTGGGCTACGGCGATTTTGATGTCACGCTGTTGCACTCAAAAGTCAGCGATTCACTGATACCGAGTGAGATTCAGGGCGAAGCGGGATCGCTGATAATTGAAAAGATCTCCGAATGCCAGCAACTGCGCTTTATCCCGCGCGGCGGCGAGAGCCAAAACCTGACGCAGCCGCAGCACATCAACACCATGCTGTATGAAGCCGAAACCTTCGCCAAATTGGTGGAAGCCGGTGAAGTTGATCATGCGGGCTTAGAAACCTCGCGCATTACGGCGCAACTGCTCACGGAAATTCGCCGCCAGACCGGCGTGGTATTCCCGGCAGATCAGGCTGAAGTGTAAATATTGCAAAACATTTCTGGCGCCCTCTTGAAAGCGATTATCGAACTCCGTATGTTTAGCGCTGCAAAGGGGAGTAACTTGTAAGCTGATTGATCGTCATTACGATGCGCAACGCAATATGCGAAACGCATCCGGTCGTCAGGCAACCCGGAACCTATTCTGAGTTGTAAGTGAGACCTTGCCGGAAGGCGAGGTTTGCTTGCAGCACGATCAAAGCGGCTGACGTCTTCTGACTTCAGCCGCTTTTTTATTTCTGGAAAAGGATACGACTATGCACTCAGTTGGCACACCGTTACTTTGGGGCAGCTTCGCTGTCGTGGTGCTCATCATGCTGGCGATCGACCTGCTATTACAGGGTCGACGCGGCGCACAAACCATGTCATTCAAACAAGCAGCGGTCTGGTCGCTGATTTGGGTCTCCGTTTCATTGCTGTTTAGCGCTGCCTTCTGGTGGTATCTCGACGGCACCGCCGGGCGCGAAGTCGCTACCGCGCAAACTCTCGCTTTCCTCACCGGCTATGTTTTAGAAAAAGCGCTGGCGGTGGATAACGTTTTTGTCTGGCTGATGCTGTTTAGCTACTTCGCCGTCCCAGCCAACCTGCAGCGCCGCGTGCTGATTTATGGCGTATTGGGCGCGATTGTGCTGCGTACCATCATGATCTTCGCTGGCAGCTATTTGGTCACCCAGTTCAGCTGGATTCTTTACGTCTTCGGCGCCTTCCTGCTGTTTACCGGCCTGAAAATGGCGCTGGCGAAAGAGGAAGATGACAGCACGGTTGGCGACAAGCCGGTGGTGCGCTGGCTGCGCAAGCATCTGCGGATGACCGATAGCCTGGACGGCGAGAAGTTCTTCACCCGTAAAAACGGCGTGCTGTTTGCTACGCCGCTGCTGCTGGTGCTGATCATGGTTGAACTGAGCGATGTGATTTTCGCCGTGGACAGCATCCCCGCCATCTTCGCGGTAACCACCGATCCGTTCATTGTGCTGACTTCAAACCTGTTCGCGATTCTCGGCCTGCGCGCCATGTACTTCCTGCTGGCTAACGTGGCGGAGCGCTTCTCGATGCTGAAATATGGCCTGGCGATTGTGCTGGTGTTTATCGGTATCAAGATGCTGATCGTCGAGTTCTATCACATTCCCGTCGGCATCTCGCTGACGGTGGTGGGCGTGATTCTCGGCGGTACGCTGCTGATTAACGCCTGGGTAAACCATAGAAACGACCAGAAGAAGATCTCACCATAATCTTCTGCAGGGGCGCTAATCGCCCCTGCTTTGTTTCGCCAGTGGCAACCTTAACCTTTTATATATCTGTCACACTTCCCATCATCAGCAGATCAAAAAACCGATCTGCCGCGCATGCACAGAATTTTCTCTTTCCTCATAAGCTCTTTTCCTTATACTCCGCCGGGCAAACCGTTGTGGGTGGTTGAACCGCGCACAATACTCATGACCGCAAATATAAAAAGACTGTGATATGCAAAACAACTTTATTGGACGTCTGGGCGCGCTGTTCGCAGGAAGCCTGGTAAAACAAATCATGATCGGCCTGGTGGCGGGCGTGGCGCTGGCGTGGTTCTCACGCGATGCCGCACTGGCCGTTGGCTTGCTGGGCGAGCTGTTCGTGCGTGCGCTGAAAGCCGTCGCGCCGCTGCTGGTTTTGGTGCTGGTGATTTCTTCGATCGCTAACCATCAGCAGGGACAGAAAACCAATATCCGCCCGATTATCATGCTGTATCTGCTCAGCACGTTCTTTGCTGCGGTTGTGGCAGTGATCTTCAGCCATCTGTTCCCTCAGACGCTGTCGATGAACGTCGGTGCCACGCAAATTACGCCGCCGTCGGGCATTGCCGAAGTGCTGCACGGTTTGCTGATGAGCATGGTGTCGAATCCGATTGAAGCGCTGATGAACGCCAACTACATCGGCATTCTGGTATGGGCGCTGGGATTGGGCCTGGCGTTTCGTCATGCCAGCCCAAGCAGCAAAGCGTTTCTTAATGACGCGTCAAATGCCGCGACCTGGGTGGTGCGCTGCGTGATCCGCTGTGCGCCGCTGGGGATTTTTGGCCTTGTCGCTTCCATTCTTGCCTCAACCGGTTTTGATGCGCTGTGGGAATACGCCAATCTGCTGGCGCTGCTGCTCGGCTGCATGCTGATTATGGCGCTGGTGATCAACCCAATGCTGGTGTTCCAGAAAATTCGCCGCAACCCTTATCCGCTGGTGTTTACCTGCATGCGTGAGAGTGGCGTTACCGCATTCTTCACCCGCAGTTCCGCAGCCAATATCCCGGTGAATATGGCGCTGGCGAAGCGTCTCAATCTGGATGAAGACACTTACTCCGTATCGATCCCGCTGGGCGCCACCATCAGCATGGCCGGTGCTTCGATCACCATCACTGTGTTGACGTTGGCTGCAGTGCATACGCTGGGTATTTCGGTGGATGTGCCAACCGCGATTCTGTTGAGTCTGGTGGCGTCGCTGTGTGCCTGTGGCGCATCCGGCGTGGCGGGCGGTTCGCTGCTGCTGATCCCGGTAGCCTGCAATATGTTTGGTATTCCGAATGATTTGGCGATGCAGGTCGTGGCGGTGGGCTTCATTATTGGCGTGCTGCAGGATTCCGCCGAGACCGCGTTGAACTCCTCGACGGATATTCTGTTTACCGCCGCCGTATGCCAGGCTGAAGCCGAGCGCGAGCCGCGTCGTACAGTTTCAGAATCTGAGTAATTGCTCCAGGTCGCCATTCATGGCGACCTGGTTCTACAACGTCACTCCGCTTTTAAAGATGGCTAACTCGCGGAAATCATTGGTTTCATTGCGCGCCGGTTGGCCATTGGCAATCGCCACAATCATATCGACGAAGTCCTCCAGCATCTCCGCCATACTCATCCCTTCAATCAAACGTCCGGCATTAAAATCGATCCAGTGCGGCTTCTTCTCGGCGAGCTGCGTATTGGTGGCGATTTTCACCGTCGGCACAAAACCGCCATACGGCGTGCCGCGTCCGGTGGTGAACAGCACCATATGACAGCCCGCACCCGCCAGCGCGCTGGTGGCCACCGCATCGTTGCCAGGCGCACTTAACAGATTGAGTCCCGGCGTATGCAAGCGCTCACCGTACTTCAGCACATCCACCACCTGGCTTTGTCCGGCCTTCTGCGTGCAGCCAAGCGACTTCTCTTCCAGCGTAGTGATGCCGCCGGCTTTGTTACCGGGTGAGGGATTCTCGTAGATCGGCTGCTGATGATCGATAAAGTAGCGCTTGAAGTCGTTAATCATCGCCACGGTTTTTTCAAAGGTGGCTTCATCGCGACAGCGGCTCATCAGGATACGCTCCGCGCCAAACATCTCTGGCACTTCGGTCAGCACGGTGGTGCCGCCGTTGGCAATCATCTGGTCGGAGAAACAGCCCAGCATGGGATTGGCGGTGATGCCGGAAAAACCATCCGAACCGCCGCACTCCAGACCAAACTTCAGCTCGCTAAGTTTGCCCGGTTGACGCTGATCTTCGCGCATGGCGCGATAGAGTTCGTGCAGGCGTTCCAGCCCCGCTTCCACTTCATCATTCTGCTTCTGACACTCCATGAACTGCACGCGATCGCTATCGAAACCACCAAGCGTTTCACGGAACACATCGACCTGATTGTTCTCGCAGCCGAGGCCAATCACCAGCACCGCGCCGGCATTGGGATGGCGCACCATATTTTGCAGCATGGTGCGGGTGTTTTCATGATCCTGTCCAAGCTGCGAACAGCCAAACGGATGGCTGAACAGATGCACGCCATCAATGCCTTCAGCGTCATTGGTCTCTTTCATAAAGCGCGTCAGGATTTGCCGTGCGATGCCGTTAACACAGCCGACGGTGGGCAGAATCCATAACTCATTACGGATGCCCACTTCACCGCTGGTGCGGCGATAGATCTGCACGTCACGGTCGCCTACTTGCGGCGGCAATTCGAGAAAATCGGGTTGATAGTCGTACTCATCCACGTCGCTCAAATTGGTGCGCGCATTGCTGGAGTGGATGATCTCGCCGGCCGCAATCGGCTGAGTGGCGTGCGCGATGGGCAAACCGTATTTGATCACCAGCGCGTCAGTGATTAAAGGCTGCAACGCAAATTTATGGCCGCGCCCAACCTCCTGCTGCAAGGTGATCGTCTGTTGATTGATTTCGACCTGGGTATTGGCTGGCAAATCGCGCAACGCCACAGCAACGTTGTCGCGTGAATGTATTCTAATGGCATCTTGCATAGCGTTATCTCAGTTGTGTCAACGCCGTCCGCATCCCGTGGACGATGATGTTTTGCAGGTGCTGGCTGACCGCAGCGACTAATCCGGGCCGCTGCGTGAGATCTTCGCCCCAGTGATTGGCATCGCTGAGTACCGCGCGCACCAACTGTTCTGGAGTCTGTTGATCGTTATTTACCGCTGGCCACAGTTCAGCAAAACGCTGCAGCCAGTGATCGTCGTCCTGCAGCGGCCAGTGACGCTCGCCCTCTGCACCGCGATAAAAGGCCAGCAGTGCGGCAAAGGAGAAAGTCAGGCGCACCGGCCATTGCCCGTTTTGCTGCTGCGACATCAGCAGTTGCGGCAGCAAACGGGTGCGGAATTTGGTCATACCGTTGAGAGCGATGGAGAGCAACGCATGGCGAATAAAGGGATTGCGGAAGCGACGCTGCACCGCGTCGGCAAAGGCGTGCAGCTCATCGCGCGGCAGATCCAGCGTGGGGATCACCTCGTCGCGCAGCAGCGCATCGACAAAACCGGCCATCTGCGCGTCATCCATCGCTTCTCCCACGCTCTCCAGCCCGGCCTGAAACGCCACCGGCACCAGCGCGGTGTGTGCGCCGTTGAGGATCGCTACCTTTTGCGCTTTGTACGGCGTGATGTCGTCCACCAGCTTCACTTCTGGCGCCAGCGCGTGCAGCTGCAGCTCCTGCGCCAGTGCGTCCGGCCCCTGAATCACAAACTGGTAATAGACTTCGCCCGCCACCAGATAACGATCTTCGTAGCCCAGTGAAGCTTCGATCGCCGCGCTATCCGCCGGATAACCAGTGACAATACGATCCACCAGCGTGTTGTAGAACGCGCAGTGATCCTGTACCCAGCGGGCAAACGCCGGCGGCAGCTGCCAATGCTGGCTGTAGCGCAGCAACAGCTCACGCAGCGTGTCGCCGTTGTAATCGATCAGTTCACAGGGCACCACCAGCCAGCCTTTATCACTGGCGCCGGCAAAATGGTTGAAGCGCGCCCACAGCAGCTGCGTCAGCTTGCCGGGGAAGGACGAGGCGGGCGTATCGTCCAGCCGATCCTGCTCTGCGAAGGCAATGCCCGCTTCCGTGGTATTGGAGAAGACAAAACGCATTTGTGGCGCGCGTGCCAGCGCGAGAAATTCGTCAAACTGTTGATACGGCTGGATTTCACGATTCACGCTGCGGATCAGGCGGGGTTCACTCACCTGCTCGCCCGCCGTGTTTAGCCCGCGAATCAGCGTGGTGTACAAGCCATCTTGCTGATTGAGTGTCTCTTCCACCACGCGATTGCGTGGCCGCACCACCACCACGCCCGCATCAGTGTCTTGATGCTGATTGAGCCAGTCGAGCTGCCAGTCGATGAAGGCGCGCAGGAAATTGCCTTCACCAAACTGGATAACCCGTTCGCTATAGTGCGCGCCGGGAAAGTCGTGACGGTTGAGTCGCTTCATCATCAGGCTCCCAGCTCAATGCCGAAGTAATCGCGCGCATTGTTGAAACTGATGTTCTGTACCATCTGCCCTAACAACGCTTCGTCGGCAGGCGCTTCGCCCCGCTCAACCCAGTTGCCGATCATCTGGCACAACAGACGACGGAAATATTCGTGGCGCGTGTAGGAGAGGAAGCTGCGGCTGTCGGTCAGCATGCCGACAAAGCGGCTCAGCAGGCCGATTTGCGCCAGTTGCGTCATCTGGCGCTGCATGCCATCCAGCTGATCGTTAAACCACCACGCCGAACCAAACTGCATTTTGCCAGGTTCGCCTTCACCCTGGAAATTGCCCGCCATGGTCGCCAGTACTTCGTTGTCGCGCGGGTTGAGGCAGTAAAGGATGGTTTTTGGCAGCGCGTTGTTGCGGTTCTGCGCATCCAACAGGCGCGCCAGCGGAATCGCCAGCGGCGCATCATTAATCGAATCGAAGCCAACATCCGGGCCGAGGATATCAAACTGGCGACGATTGGCGTTGCGCAGCGCACCAATGTGATATTGCTGCGCCCAGCCACGGCGCGCATATTCGCTGCCGAGCCACACCAGCACGGCGGTTTTGAATTGAGCCGTCTCTTCGGCGGAAGGCGCTGCGCCTTGCAGTCGACGCGCCAGAATGCCGTCGAGCGTGGCGTCATCCGCTTCCGCAAACAGCACCACATCCAACGCGTGATCAGAGATTTTGCAGCCATGCGCGGCGAAATGATCGAGTCGCTGGCTTAAGGCGCGACGCAAATCGTCAAAGCGCAGCACGCTGACATCCGCCACCTGCTCTAAGCGCTGAATCCATGGCAGGAAGCTCTCCAGCTCAATATTGAAGGCCTTGTCCGGACGCCAGCTCGGCAGCACTTTGACGTCAAAGCTGCTGTCCTGCGCCAGCTTACGGTGATGCTGCAAGTCGTCGAGCGGATCGTCGGTGGTGCCGACCATTTTCACCTTCATCTGCTGCATGATGCCGCGCGCGCTGAAGGCGTCCTGCGCCAGCAGTTCATTGCACTGCAGCCAGATACGTTCCGCGCTCTGTTCGTTCAACAGCACATCGGTAATGCCAAAAGGTCGGCGTAATTCGAGGTGCGTCCAGTGATAGAGCGGATTGCCGATGGTATGCGGCACGGTGCGCGCCCAGGCATTAAATTTCTCACGGTCGCTGGCATCGCCGGTACACAACGCTTCCGGCACGCCGTTAGCGCGCATCGCACGCCATTTGTAGTGATCGCCTTTCAGCCAGATGTCATAGAGGTTGGTGAAGCGGTAATTATCGGCAATCTGCTGCGGCGGCAAGTGACAGTGATAGTCGAAAATCGGCTGGTCTTTGGCGTAGTCATGGTACAGACGACGGGCGAACTCGGTGTCGAGTAGAAAATCCTCACTCATAAAACGCGACATACCTGCTTCCTCATTTTGTAGCCAGGTGGCTTTTAACTAAAAGTTATCATACCAATTTAGACGAACGGCAAAATTGTTTGCGATCCGACTCACAATAATGACAGTTTCACTGTGGGTATATGGACGATTCTGTTGCGGATATTGCGCTAAATAGCTGTTTTAACGATCTTTCGTCCTTACACACATGAGCCGCAAGGTTTGTGTGATGGCATTCAACTTTTGAAGCTGTATAACAAGTTAACCTCTCGCTCCGTTGCTAACGGGATTAATGGCACAGGCAAGGAACTGCGGGAGTGATCAGCACTGTTCACATCTTCCCGCTCCAGATAACTACAGCGGTAAAACCGCAACGACAGACTGGACGAGGTTAATAATGCGTAAGATCAAAGGGCTACGCTGGTACATGATTGGGCTGGTGACGCTGGGCACGGTGCTCGGCTACCTGACGCGCAACACCATTGCCGTTGCGGCGCCCACGCTGGAAACGCAGTTGGGTATCACCACGCAACAATATTCCTATATCGTCGCCGCCTACTCGGCGTGCTACACCATCATGCAGCCGGTGGCCGGTTATGTGCTGGACATGCTCGGCACCAAAATCGGTTATGCGGTGTTTGCCGTGCTGTGGGCGATCTTCTGTGCCGCAACCGCGATGGCGGGCAGCTGGGGCGGCTTTGCGCTGGCGCGCGGTGCGGTTGGCGCCGCCGAAGCAGCGATGATTCCGGCAGGCCTGAAAGCCAGTAGCGAATGGTTCCCCGCCAAAGAGCGTTCGGTGGCGGTGGGCTATTTCAATGTAGGATCGTCGATTGGCGCGATGCTGGCCCCGCCGCTGGTGGTGTGGGCGATCGTGGCGCACAGCTGGCAAATGGCGTTCATTATTACCGGCGTGCTGAGCATGGTGTGGGCCATCTGCTGGCTGGTGTTTTACAAACATCCCAAACAGCAAACCAAGCTGAGTGATGAGGAGCGTCACTACATCATTGCCGGCCAGGAACTGCAGCATCAAACCGGTAATAACAAGAAGATGTCGGCGCGCCAGATCCTGCGCAATCGTCAGTTCTGGGGCATTGCGCTGCCGCGTTTCCTCGCCGAACCGGCGTGGGGAACCTTTAACGCGTGGATTCCGCTGTTTATGTTCAAGGTATACGGCTTCAACCTGAAAGAGATCGCCATGTTTGCCTGGATGCCGATGCTGTTCGCCGATCTCGGCTGTATTGTCGGTGGCTACTTGCCGCCGCTGTTCCAGCGCTGGTTTGGCGTCAATCTTATCGTCTCGCGCAAACTGGTGGTCACCATGGGCGCGGTTTTGATGATTGCGCCAGGCACCATCGGTTTGTTCACCAGTCCGTATGTCGCGATTGGGCTGCTGTGCGTCGGCGGGTTTGCCCATCAGGCGCTTTCTGGCGCGCTGATCACACTCTCTTCGGATGTGTTTGGCCGTAACGAAGTGGCTACCGCCAATGGCTTAACCGGCATGGCGGCCTGGACGGCGAGCACCATGTTTGCGTTGGTGGTTGGTGCGCTGGCGGATACGCTGGGCTTCAGCCCGCTGTTCGCGGCGCTGGCGGTGTTTGATCTGTTAGGCGCGGTGGTTATCTGGACGGTCCTGAAAAACCAGCCGGTTTCAGAACTCGACGATCGGTCAGCGGTGCAGTCCGCTGCGGTACGCACCTAAGCTCATCGGGCTGGCATCGGCCAGCCCATTTCCTCTGTGCGGCTGAAGTGGTATAACAACTCAACTTTCTCCCACAGCGGACCGCGCAATGGACCTGACCGAATCACGACGCCTCTATCAACAGCTCGCCAGCGAACTCAAACGCCGCATTGAAGCCGCCGATTACCGGGTTGGCGACAAATTGCCTGCTGAACGTCTGATTGCGGAAGAGATGCAGGTGAGCCGTACCGTGGTGCGTGAAGCGATCATCATGCTAGAAGTGGAAGGTTACGTGGAGGTGCGGAAAGGTTCCGGCATTCACGTCATCAGCAGCCAGCAGCAGAACCGCGTGGTGACGTCCAGCCTGCTGGAGTTCGCCAATTTCGGTCCCTTCGAGTTACTACAGGCGCGCCAGCTGATTGAAAGCAACGTGGCTGAGTTTGCCGCTACACAGGTAACGCGTCAGGACATCGTGGCATTAATGGGGATCCAGGAGAAAGCGCGTCAGGAAGATCATTCGCGCGATTCTGCGTGGGATATGGAGTTTCACGTGCGCATCGCGCAATCAACGCAGAACAGCGCTTTAGCGGCGATTGTCAAGAAGATGTGGCTACATCGTCTGCACAATCCTTACTGGCTAAAGCTGCACGAACACATTGATGCCAAAAATATCACTAGCTGGTGTGACGATCACGACCAGATCCTCAAAGCTCTAATCCGCAAGGATCCCGCCGCCAGTAAGCTAGCAATGTGGCAACATCTGGAAAATACTAAGCAGATGCTGTTTAACGCCACCACCGACGATTTTGAGTTTAACGTCGACCGTTACATGTTTGCTGAAAATCCGGTCATCCTGCCTGAAGGTAGCGAAAACCCACGCTAATCCTGCTTATTTTTCAGCCGTTTTGTTGCCGAAAAAGTCAGTTAGTCTGCAATAGTGTCAGCTCATGTAAAGCTCCTTTGGACCACCTGCGTCTAAAGGTAAAACTCCTGTGCGGCAGGCACTTTCCCCTGTCTGGATAACGTTATTTTTGTTACAGTTATCGCCCTTTTATTACCCTTTGCGACAGGGCTTTTATAAAGTCGCTGATTTAACAATCAATTCTGGAAGGATCCGGAAACTCCTGCTCAGGCTGCTTATCTAAAATGTATAACCAACGCCAGTCTGCGCCTAAGCCCCTCACGGGCACGTTTAACAATGATGTTCAGGAATGATTGATGGATATTTTGCAAGCATTGCTGCATGCCTTATGGCAGCAGGATTACGAAATGCTCTCCGACCCGACGCTGGTTTGGGCCATTTATGGCGTGCTGTTCATGATTCTGTTTCTGGAAAATGGACTGCTGCCCGCCGCGTTTTTGCCCGGCGATAGTTTACTGATTCTGGTGGGTGTGCTGATTGCTAAAGGCACCATGGGTTTCCCGCTGACACTGCTAATTCTGACCACCGGTGCCAGCCTTGGCTGCTGGGTAAGCTACATTCAGGGCCGCTGGCTGGGTAATACGCCTACCGTGCAAAAATGGTTATCGCACCTGCCTGCGCAATATCATCAACGCGCCCACCGACTGTTCCATCGCCATGGCTTGTCAGCATTGCTGGTGGGTCGCTTTATTGCCTTCGTCCGCACCTTGCTCCCGACCATCGCTGGGCTTTCTGGCCTGAGTAATGCGCGCTTTCAGTTCTTCAACTGGGTCAGCGGCTTCCTGTGGGTGCTGATTCTTACCGTGCTGGGCTTCGCGCTGGGCAAAACGCCGATTTTCCGTCGTTACGAAGATGAGCTGATGTTGTGCCTGATGCTGCTGCCACTGGTGCTGCTGGTAATTGGTTTGATCGGTTCTTTAGTGGTGATTTGGCGCAAACGTCAGTCGACGCGTAACGGGAATTCACAGTCATGATCAAATTCCGTGGATTCCCAAGGCGTTTCCTGCCTTGGGCGCTGGGTGGCGCGTTGGCGCTGCTGGCGATCTGTTTCGTTCCGACCCTGATGCAGCATGAAACCGTGGTGCAGATTCGTGTCGCCAACAGCGGCACCAATCTGCCCGATGGTTTTTATCTCTATCAGCAACTTTCCGCGCAGGGCGTGCGTATCAAAAGTATTACGCCTTCAGGCGATGCGCTGGTGATTCATTTTGAGAATGAAGAACAGAGCCTGGCGGCGCAGAAAGTGTTGAAGCGCCTGTTGCCACAAGGCTTTGTTGTTGCCGCTGGCCCGCAGGCCTCGCAGCAATATCCTGACGCCAGTCGCCCAACTTTTAGCTAAATTTCACCGCCTGACGTCAAGTCAGGCGGTGAGCTAATCCCCCGCTATCCCCGCGTCTTCTTTGAATTTTTTCGTCTGCTGTCTATCCTTAGAGATAGCGTAAGCCTAAGACATGCTGGGAAGCCTCTCTTGTCTACTCTCAGACAGGTCATCAACAATGGAAGGTCACAACCTGATGAAACATCAATTACTGCTAGGTGCTATTCTTTTTTCACTCTCGGGTTCGCTGCTGGCGGCTGAATCGCTCTGCCAACAAAAAGAGCAGGACATTCAGCGCGAGATCGATATGGCGAAACAGCACGACAACCAGCGCCGCGTTACCGGGCTGGAGCGCGCATTGACCGAAGTCCGCGCAGGCTGCACCGATGAGAAGCTGAAATCCGCACACAGTGAACGTATCGCTGATCAGAAGCACAAAATCGCCGAACGTGAGCGTGAGCTGAAAGAAGAGCGTCAGGATGGCGACAAGGACAAAATTGAGAAGCGCGAACGTAAGCTGGAAGAGGCGCAGCACGAACTGAAAAAGCTTGAAGCTGAACCTTATTAATCGGACTTAACTAAATGCTGTAAAAGGAGATTTCCATGGCTAAAGAAACAACATCTGAACATCTGCGCGCTGAATTGAAAAATCTGGCTGATACTCTGGAAGAAGTGCTGAGCAGCTCAGCAGATAAATCCAAAGGCGAGCTGGATAAGTTGCGTCATAAAGCGCGCGGCGCTATTGAAAGCTCCCGTGAACGTCTCGGCGATTCCGGCGAACGTATTGCACAAACCACGCGTGAAGCGGCGGAAAAAGCCGACGAATACGTACGCGATAATCCGTGGCACGGCGTAGGTATTGGTGCAGCGGTAGGTATTCTCATCGGCATTTTAATTTCACGGCGTTAATGATGAGTGATAGTCAGCAAAGCCACGGCCCCGGCAAAGGGGTCTTTAACATCGGTCAACGGGTCGTTACCACGCTGGTTAGCATGGTCGAGACGCGCGTCCGACTGGCGATTGTGGAACTGGAAGAGGAAAAGGCTAACCTGATTCAGATGCTGATGATGGTGGGCCTTACCATGCTGTTTACCGCTTTCGGTCTGATGAGCCTGATGGTATTGATCATCTGGGCGGTGGATGCACAATATCGCCTAATGGCGATTGCCATTACCACAGCGGTGCTATTTGCTCTGGCGCTGATCTTTGGTTTGTGGACATTGTACAAATCGCGCCAGTCAACGTTGTTGCGCCATACGCGTAAAGAACTGGACACCGATCGCAAACTGCTGGAGGAGCATCGCTCATGAGCCGCCGCGAACGTGAAGCACGCATTCACGAATTGCTCAATCAGGTGCAGCAGCAGCGGCTTGATCTCAGCGCCGACAGCCGCGACTGGCTGATTAGCACCGCGCAATACGATCGCGGCTGGTTAACCATCATTGGCATGCGTCGTTATCTGGCGATTGGCAGCAGTGCATTGGCCATCTGGTCGATTCGCAGCCCCAATCGCCTGCTGCGCTGGGCCAAACGTGGTTTCGGCGTCTGGAGCACCTGGCGCATGATCAAATCAACCCTGAATACTCGCTAATTCCTCTCTCTAAAACCGGATCTAGTCGATTCGGTTTCGCCCTCCTCAAATTTACTGAATAACATTGACAGTTTATCTCGCTTACAACTCTTTCAACCTGCGATTATCATCTCCCTCCATCAGCCCACTGAACTGAAACAACCGGTTCAAGGGGATTCAAAACCCGCAGGCCAACAACCTGCAACAAAAACCTTGTTGGAGTAGATGATGAAAAAATTCGAAGACTCAGGCCTGCTGGTAGCACGCGTATTAATGACCATTCTGTTTATCACCGCAGGCTGGGGCAAAATCACTGGCTACGCCGGTACCGCACAATACATGCAGGCGATGGGCGTCCCAGGCTTCCTGCTGCCGCTGGTTATTCTGCTGGAGTTCGGCGGCGGTCTGGCGATTCTGTTCGGTTTCCTGACGCGCTTTACCGCCCTGTTCACCGCTGGCTTTACTCTGCTGACCGCGTTCCTGTTTCACAGCAACTTCGCGGAAGGTGTTAACCAGCTGATGTTCATGAAAAACCTCTCCATCGCCGGTGGCTTCCTGGTGTTGGGTCTGGTAGGTCCAGGCGCTTACAGCATTGACCGTCTGATTCGTCAGCGCGTTCAGCCAGCGGCTGCACGCTAAGCAGCACAAGCGTTAGAGAACACATATACTGAATTGCAGGGGCGGGGATTTTCCTCGCCCCTTTTTATTATGGAGGGCTTATGGGACAGCTGATTGATGGTGTCTGGCACGACACCTGGTACGATACGAAGTCAACCGGTGGCCGCTTCAAACGCACAGAAGCCGTCTGGCGCAACTGGGTTACCGCCGATGGCAGCGCCGGTCCAACCGGCAAAGCGGGCTTCGCTGCTGAGCGTGATCGCTATCATCTTTACGTCTCGCTTGCCTGCCCGTGGGCGCATCGCACGCTGTTGATGCTTAAGCTCAAGGGATTAGAAGAGATGATTTCAGTTTCGGTGGTGCATCCGCTGATGCTGGAGAACGGCTGGACCTTTGACGCCAGTTTCCCTGACGCCACCGGCGACGCGCTGTATCAAAAAGAGTTTCTTTATCAGATCTATCTGCACGCCGATGCACACTACTCCGGCCGCGTGACCGTGCCGGTGCTGTGGGATAAAACCCAGCAAACCATCGTCAGCAATGAATCCGCCGACATCATGCGCATGCTTAACAGCGCGTTCGATGCGCAAGGTGCCCGTGCGGGTGACTATTATCCGGCGGCGCTGCGCGACAAAATTGATGAAGTGAACAGCTGGGTGTACGACACGGTCAACAATGGCGTATATAAAAGCGGTTTTGCCACTTCGCAGGCGGCGTACGATGAATCGGTAACGGCGCTGATCCATTCGTTAGCGCGTCTCGAACAGATTCTCGGCCAACACCGTTATCTCACAGGCGACCAACTGACCGAAGCGGATTTACGCTTGTGGACCACGCTGGTGCGCTTCGATCCGGTCTACGTCACCCACTTCAAGTGCGATCGTCACCGCATCAGTGATTACCGCAATCTGAACGGCTTCCTGCGCGACATCTATCAAATGCCGGGCATCGCCGACACGGTCAATTTGCCGCACATCCGCCATCACTACTATTGCAGCCACAAAACCATCAACCCAAGCGGCGTGATTTCGCTGGGCCCAGCATTTGACTGGGATGAGCCACACGGCCGGGGTTGATGCTCTTACCCTCTCCCAAGTGGAGAGGGAACCTTAGGCGAACTTAATCAGCACCATACCGAGCAACAACAATCCCACGCCCAGCCAGCCAACCCGACTCAACCGCTGACCAAACAGAATCCAGCCCGCCGCCACGGTGGCAACCAATCCCAGCCCACCCCACAATGCGTAGGCTACCGTTAAATCAATGCCTTTCACCGCCTGCGCCAGCGCGCTGAACGCTGCCAGCACCGCCACCAGCGATAACACGCCAAACAATGGGCGGCGGAAACCGTTGGAGTATTTCAGGAAGATATTGGCGACAATCTCCAGGCCAATGGCCAGCGCCAGCCACGCGATATGTAGCCCGTTAAACGTTGCCATGACGCAGCTCCTTGCGACTCAGCGTGCCTGATTTGATCAGCACAATGCCGAGGATCAGCGTCAGCAGGCCAGCGACTTTAACGGCGGATAAGGCTTCATCGAACAACAGCACGCTAAACAGCGTAATAAACAGAATGCCAATGCCTTCCCACATGGCATACGCCACGCCAAGGGCAATCCGCTTGATGGCGAAGGATAAACAAATATAAGACAGCGCGATCATCACCAGCATAAAAATATAGCCGGCGTTGCCACCGTTTACGCTGGCCCATTTCATTGAGACGGTGCCAATAATTTCCGCAGCGATCGCCAGCGCTAATAAAATCCAATACAGCATGATTTCTCTCCTGAACGAGAAATAAACGCCACCCACGCGAAAATAAGCGTGTTAGCAAAGTTAAATTAAAAAGTCAGAATAGGAGAGAACGGAACTAAAGCGCGAAGCGCCAGTGCTGATCGCAGATTGAGCAGTTTGATTCGAAGAGAGAGGAAGAGAGTGAAGCCTTATTTAGCGCGAACATTTTGTCCATAAAATTACAACTTATCCACGTTGTTGCTTCTCGTCAGTGTGGATTAAATTTGTCCTCAGTAGTTAAACACGCGCTTATTCTGGCATAGCGGCAATAATGTTTTTCAGGGATTTTCATTTCTTTACGTGGGAGGGTTTAATTAATTATGTGCGGGTTGATGCCCTCACCCTAGCCCTCTCCCAAAGGGAGGGGGGAACAGTCCGCTGCGATTTGGCGTATCGCTCGATCGGTCCCTTCTCCCGCCTGCGGGAGAAGGTTAGGATGAGGGCCAGCGCGCACCTGGCCCCAGAAAACACAAAACCCGCCGAAGCGGGTTTGTGTTTAAAAAAGTCGAAACTGACCGATAAGCCGGGTTCTGTCGTGGACAGTCATTCATCTAGGCCAGCAATCGCTCACTGGCTCAAGCAGCCTACCCGGGTTCAGTACGGGCCGTACCTTGTGAACCCCTATTTGGCCTTGCTCCGGGTGGAGTTTACCGTGCCACGAACTGTTGCCAGCCGCGCGGTGCGCTCTTACCGCACCCTTTCACCCTTACCTGATCCCATTACTGGGCCATCGGCGGTTTGCTCTCTGTTGCACTGGTCGTAGGCTTGCGCCCCCCAGGCGTTACCTGGCACCCTGCCCTATGGAGCCCGGACTTTCCTCCCCTTTGCCCGTCTCCCCTCGAAAGAGGACGACGACAAAGCGGCGACTGTCTAGTCAGCTTCGGCGCGGGATAATAGGCGATCTGGCAGCGTTTGTCACGCCTCTTGCTGCTCCAGCGCGTACTTATAAAGCGCGTTCTTCTTCACAGCATGAATTTCCGCCGTCAGCGCAGCGGCTTTCTTCAATGGCAGCTCTTTTTGCAGCAATGCCAACGTACGCAGCGCCTCCGCTGGCAACGCTTCTTCATCGGCTTTATGGCCTTCAACGATCAGCACCATTTCGCCTTTGCGACGGTTTTCATCTTCCAGCACCCACGCCAGCAGTTCGCCGACCGGCGCGCCCTGAATAGATTCCCACGTTTTGGTGATCTCACGCGCCAGCACCACATAGCGCTCGCCGCCCCACACGCTGACCATATCTTGCAGGCTATCGATCAGGCGATGGGTCGATTCATAGAAAATCAGCGTACGCGGCTCTTCACCCAGCGCACGCAGCACATCGCAACGTCCTTTGCTTTTGGCCGGTAGAAACCCTTCGTAACAGAAACGATCGGACGGTAACCCCGCCGCGCTTAATGCTGTAATCGCCGCGCAAGCGCCTGGCAACGGCACCACGCGCACGCCTGCTTCCCGGCAGCGACGCACCAAATGGTAGCCGGGATCGTTGATTAACGGCGTGCCGGCATCGGAGACCAGTGCGATGCTCTGGCCCTCTTGCAGCTTGGCTAGCAGCACCTCAGCTTTCTGCTGTTCGTTGTGGTCGTGAAGTGCGAAGAGTCGCGCATTGATGGCGAAATGTTGTAGCAACAGCCCGGTATGACGTGTATCTTCCGCTGCGACTAGATCGACGCTTGAGAGCACCGTCAACGCTCGTTGAGTGATATCACCCAGGTTACCGATCGGGGTAGGAACGATATAGAGCGTGCTGGCAGAAATCTCTGCCCGATCGAGTTGTTTCATTGTTTCATCCGAATTGCCGATTTAATATTGAGCATCTTGAAAAAAACATCACTGGATACAGTATGCTTCCTTCAAAAGTCGTACGTCATAAAGCAGGACGCTTAGTACCTGTTCTTCTCGCTGGGCTGATTTTATCCGCCTGTAGTGGTCAGGGACCGCAACAAACCTCTAACGTCAATATTCAGGGTCCTGCGACTGGCCGGTCTGACTATTATCTGCAACAGGTGCAGCAAAGCAGCGATGATAGCAAGACCGACTGGCAATTACTTGCCATCCGTGCCCTGTTGAAGGAAGGAAAGTATCCGCAGGCAGCGAATCAGCTTAATCAGCTGCCGCAGCAGTTAAGCGATGTGCAACAGCAAGAACTGCTGCTGCTGCGCGCGCAGATGCAGATTGGTCAGCAGAATTACAGCGGTGCACAACAACAGCTTGGTCAGGTGAAAGTCGGTGACCTGTCGCAGGATCAGCAGGTGCGCTACTACGCGTTGCAAATCGCAGCGGCGCAGAATCGCCCTTCACTCCCACTGCTGCGTGCCTATATTGCGCAGGAGCCGCTGCTGAAAGGCGCCGATCACCAAAGCAATATCGATGCAACCTGGCAAGCGCTGACGCAGATGACGCAGGATCAGATCAACAGTCTGGTGATCAATGCTGACGAAAATACGCTGCAAGGCTGGTTGGATCTGCTGAATACCTGGCGTGCAAACAGCCAGGATCCACAAATGTTGAAAGCGGCGATTCAGGACTGGCAGACGCGCTATCCGCAGAACCCAGGCGCGAAGACGCTGCCAACGCAGCTCAGCCAGGTGCAAAACTTCACTAAAGCGTCGACCAGCACCATCGCGCTGCTGCTGCCGCTTAACGGCCAGGCGCAGGTGTTTGCTAACGCGATTCAAAAAGGTTTCAACGATGCGCGCAATGGCGTGCTCAACGCGCCGGCACCGCAAGCCGCGTCAGCGCCTGCTGCAGCCGATGCCAGCGCACAGCCGCCAGCCGACGCCAATAGCGTTGTCAGCCCCGCCGTTGCCAGTAACACACCACCGCAAACCGAGCAGCCACAGCCAGCCGCACAACCGGCCGCGGCACAGGGCAACAGCAATGCGCAGGTAAAAGTGTATGACACCAGCAGTCAGCCGATTGCGCAGGTGATGCAGCAGGCTCAGCAAGATGGCGCTACGCTGGTGGTCGGCCCGCTCCTAAAAAATGACGTTGAAACCGTCGTTAATAGCAACACTCCGCTGAACGTGCTGGCGCTGAACGAACCCGAACAGATCCAGAACCATCCGAATATTTGTTACTTTGCGCTTTCTCCTGAAGACGAAGCGCGCGATGCCGCGCACCATATCTACGAACAAGGCAAACGCCAGCCGTTGTTGCTGGTGCCGCGCAGCAGCTATGGCGACCGTATTAGCAAAGCGTTCGCGCAAGAGTGGCAAACGCTGGGTGGTTCAACCGTACTGCAGCAGCGTTTTGGCGGCGTTGGCGAACTGAAGCAAGGCATCAACAGCGGTGCCGGTATCGCGTTAAGCGGCACGCCGCTGAACGTTGAGCCTGCGCAATCGCAGAGCGTGGCGATGGCGGGCCTTACGATTCCTGCGCCGCAAACCAGCGCACCGGCACCAGCGGCCGATGCCAGCAGCGGTAACGTGGATGCAGTGTACATTGTCGCTAGCCAGGATGAGCTGCAGCTGATCAAGCCGATGATTGCGATGCGTACCAGCAGCCGCAACAACACCGCGCTGTACGCCAGTTCGCGCAGTGCGCAGGCGGGCGCAGGTCCTGACTTCCGTCTGGAGATGGATGGCCTGCAGTTCAGCGATATCCCGCTGTTGTCCGGTAGCAATCCGGGCCTGATGCAGCAGGCGGCGAAGTCGTTTAACAACGATTATTCGCTGGTTCGCCTCTACGCGATGGGCATTGATGCCTGGACGCTGGCGAATCACTTTAACCAGATGCGTCAGGTGCCTGGCTTTGCCATTGATGGCAACACCGGCAAGCTGAACGCCGACACGGATTGCGTGATCAACAGGAAGTTGGCATGGAACCAGTATCGTCAGGGACAGATCGTTCCGGTGCAGTAAACCGCCAGCGCATTGGCGCTGAGCAGGAACAACTGGCGCGCCGCTATCTGGAGCGCGCCGGGCTGCAGTGGTTCGCCAGCAATGTACGCTGTCGCAGCGGAGAAATTGACCTGATTATGCGCGACGCCGATTGCTGGGTATTTGTTGAAGTGCGCTATCGACGCGATGCGCGCTACGGCGGTGCCGCCGCCAGCGTAACGCGCCAGAAACAACAAAAGCTGCTGCGTGCCGCCGCACTCTGGTTGCTGGCGCGTGGCGGCAGTTTTGATACGGTGAATTGCCGTTTTGACATCATTGCCATTACCGGGCGTGAGCTGGAGTGGCTGCCCAATGCCTTTAATGCCGATGGATAGAACCAGGTGGTCTTGTGCAGGACAGAATTAAAGCGTGTTTTACCGAGAGTATTCAGACCCAAATCGCTGCTGCCGAAGCGCTGCCCGATGCGATTTCCCGCGCCGCGATGACGCTGGTGCAGTCGCTGCTGAACGGTAACAAAATCCTTAGCTGCGGTAACGGTGCGTCGTCGGCGAATGCCCAGCATTTTGCCGCCAGCATGATTAACCGTTTCGAGACGGAGCGCCCTAGCCTGCCTGCGCTGGCGCTGAGCGCAGATAATGTGATGCTGACGGCGATTGGTAACGATCGTCTGCACGATGAAATTTACGCCAAGCAGGTTCGAGCGCTTGGTCAGGCTGGTGATGTGCTGCTGGCCATTTCCACCCGTGGCAACACCCGCGATATCGTCAAAGCGGTTGAAGCTGCGGTTACCCGCGATATGACCATCGTTGCGTTAACCGGCCACGACGGCGGTGAGCTGGCGGGCCTGCTCGGTCCGCATGATGTGGAAATTCGCATTCCATCACATCGCAGTGCGCGCATTCAGGAAATGCACATGTTGACGCTGAACTGCCTGTGCGATTTGATTGATAACACTTTATTCCCACACCAGGAATGACTGAAGGAGCTCAAATGAAAGCATTGAACGCTGTCGCCATTCTCTTAACCGCCATGCTGCTGCAAGGCTGTGTTGCCGTGGTTGCCGGCGGCGCTGCCGTCGCCACCAAAACCGCCACTGACCCGCGCACCGTGGGCACGCAGGTCGATGACGGCACGCTGGAGCTGCGCGTATCGAACGCACTGGCCAAAGATGAACAAATCAAAAACCAGGCGCGCGTGGTTGTCACCGCCTATCAGGGCAAAGTGCTGCTGACCGGCCAGTCGCCAACCCCAGATCTGGCGAGCCGTGCCAAACAGATCGCCATGGGCGTTGACGGTGCCACCGAGGTGTATAACGAAATCCGTAGCGGACAGAAAGTCAGCCTCGGCACCTCGTCATCCGATACCTGGATCACCACCAAAATCCGCTCGCAGCTGCTGGGCAGCGATCAGGTGAAATCCTCGAACGTCAAAGTGACCACCGAAAACGGAGAAGTGTTCCTGTTAGGTCTGGTCACTGCAGAAGAAGCGAAAGCGGCGGCCGATGTTGCCAGCCGTGTGAGCGGTGTGAAGCACGTGACTACCGCCTTCACCATTCTCAAGTAAGCGTTACCGCAACGTATCAGGGCGACTTCGGTCGCCCTTTTTTGTGGGTGAGGGTTAGGCGGGAAGGTCAATCACCAGCGCGCGCAGCGGCGTTCTGGCCTGCAGGCTAATCTGGCTCTCATCGCTGAGGAACGCGCCGTCGCCGCAGCTCAGCGGCTGCTGATTGGCACTGCTGGCCTGCACATCCAAAGAACCATGGATCGATTGCAGATAAGCGCGCGGCCCGTGCAATTTCACCGTGTACTGCTCGCCCGGCGCTAACGTCACCTGATGCACCCAAACCTGCTGGCGCAGTTGCAAGCTGCCCTGCGCGCCATCGGGCGAGGCGATCAGCACGCTGGTTTGCTGCGGCAAATCGCGCTTCTGCAACAGCGGATTTTCACGCTCCGGGCAGGCGGCCAGCCACAGCTGCATGCGGGTTAACGGGCGGTCTTTGCTGATGTTGATTTCGCTATAATTCACGCCCTGACGCGCAGAGAGCAGCATCGCCTCGCCTTCGCGTGCCACCAGATGATTGCCTTCGCTGTCGCGATACTCGGCTTCACCTTGCAGCACCAGATTCAGCACATCGACCTGCGGATAGCTGCGCGGCTGGAACGCCGCGCCCGGTGCCAGAATTTCCTGGTTGAGCACGCGCAGTGACGCGTAGCCCATTAATTTTGGATCGAAATAGTGGCCAAATGAGAAGCTGTAGCGCGCCTGCAACCAACCGAAATCGGCCTGGCCACATGCGGACGCGCAGCGGGTTGTCATCATGATAATCCTCCGACGCGCTGCGGTGAGATTCGACCGCAGGCTTGATGGGATCATGGTAAAAGTCTGGACGCCGGATTGTAAGCCAGTTAATCTGCCTGGCATGTTCAAATTTACTGACAGAGAATCGGCATGGCAAAAGACCGCGCGTTAACCCTCGAAGCTTTACGTGTGATGGATGCTATTGACCGTCGTGGCAGCTTTGCCGCCGCGGCCGATGAACTGGGTCGCGTCCCTTCCGCGCTGAGTTACACCATGCAGAAGCTGGAAGAGGAGCTGGATGTGGTGCTGTTTGACCGCTCCGGCCACCGCACCAAGTTCACCAACGTGGGCCGTATGCTGCTGGAGCGTGGCCGCGTGCTGCTGGAAGCCGCCGATAAACTCACCACCGATGCCGAAGCGCTGGCGCGCGGTTGGGAAACGCATCTCACCATTGTTGCCGAGGCGCTGGTTCCTACCGAGCGTTTGTTCCCGCTGGTTGAGAAGCTGTCAGAAAAAGCCAATACGCAGATTTCGCTGATCACGGAAGTGTTAGCCGGTGCCTGGGAGCGGCTGGAACAGGGCCGTGCCGATATCGTGATTGCGCCCGATATGCACTTCCGCGCCTCCACCGAAATCAACACCCGCAAGCTGTACAGCATTATGAGCGTCTATGTTGCCAGCCCGGACCATCCAATTCATCAGGAAGCTGAGCCGCTATCAGAAGTGACACGCGTGAAGTATCGCGGCATCGCGGTGGCAGATACCGCGCGCGAGCGTCCGGTGCTGACGGTGCAGTTGCTGGATAAGCAGCAGCGTCTGACGGTAAGCAGCATGGATGATAAACGCCGCGCGCTGCTGGCCGGTTTGGGGGTGGCGACCATGCCTTATCCGATGGTGGAGCAGGATATCGCTGAAGGTCGTTTACGCGTGGTGAGCGCCGAGTATACGCGCGAAGTGGATATTATTATGGCGTGGCGCCGCGACAGTATGGGCGAAGCCAAAGCCTGGTGTTTGCGTGAGATTCCGAGGTTGTTGGCGAAGCGCGGGTAGATTGTGCACACGCAGTCCCCCACCTCGGTCCTCCCCCATAAATGGGGGAGGAAGATGCTGCCACATGTCAGTGATGAAGCTGCATTTGGGAGGAAGATGCTGCCATATGCCAGTGATGGAGCTGCATGTGGCAGCATCTCCTTCCCCCGCAAGCGGGGGAAGGCCGGGATGGGGGACAGCGCGCACAAACCCTACAACCGGCTCAAACAATCGATCGCCACCGCTTTAAAACTGACAAAATCCGCGCAATCGCGCAGCCGCGTCATCGCTCTTTCGCGCAGGAAGGTGACGAACAGATCGTAAATCGCCATCGCCTCTTCGTATTCACTCTTGCTGATCGCCAGCAGGAAAATCACCGACGCCGTTTCCTCGCCCCAGCTAACGCCGTGCGGCGCCAGCACCGTGTAGACCACGGTTTTCTGCGCCAGCAAGCCAAGTGAATGTGGCAGCGCGATGCCTTCGCCGAGCAGGGTGCTGACAATTGCTTCACGCTCCTCGACCGACGGATAAAAATCCGCATCGACAAAACCTTCGCTCTCCAACTGATCGCACAGCAGACGGAACAGATCCGACTGCGCCATCGGCTTATCCAGCACCATAAAGTGCTGCGCGTCGAAGTACTTCTCCAGCATGTAGGGGCGCGTGCGATCCACCAGCACCAGCTTGCCGAGCTGCTCCAGCTGGAACTCGGTTGGGAATGGCGACATCACCGCAATCGGCTTGTTCTTCTCACTCAATCGGGCGGTGGAGATGACAAAATCTTCATCAATATGCTCGCGCAGTTCATAGTCGCGCTGCGACAGCCGCGCCGTGACCACTAGCTGCGGATATTTGCGCAGCAGCAGCGCCTCAATCATGCGCAGCGTGGAGTTACCGCTGTCGCACACCAGCAGCACCTGCGGATGGCGTTGATAGCCAACGTCGTAATGCCTCTCTAACCCAACGCCGATGTGCAGCACCAGAAAGCCGATCTCGTTCTCACTGATGGTGTAAGGCGTGTATTTACCCCAGCTGGTAACAGCCGCCAGCGTCACATCGTAGGCCATTGGATAGTGCTGCTTGATGTTGCTTAACAGCGGATTGGGGATGTGAATTTGGTAGCGCACCCGCGTGATCATGGTTTTGATATGGGTGAGCAGATCGGCGCGCAGCTGTTCGTCGTGCTGCAGCCGATAGTTGTAATGGGTGTTGATGTAGTTCAGCAGGTAATCGACCAGCGCATCGGCGTCGTCGGCGTTAATGGTGCTGGGTGCCAGCGCCTGAATCTGGCGCGCGGCGATGTTGACCCGCAGCCAGTTCTCTTCCGCCTGTGAAATCGGTTTGCCGACCAGCGGACGCATCAGGTTGATCAGGTCGTGCGCCGCCTCGCGCACTTCATCGCCGACATCTTCCGCACCCGGATCGTTAAGCGGGAAACCTTCACTGATGCGCCGCACCGCCACTGCGCAATAGATTTGCAGATAGCGATCGCCCTCATCGCTGAGGCGAATGGCATGCTGGGCAAAGCACTGTTGCAGCAAAGGTTCAAGCTGGGCCAGAATGCCGCTGTGCAGCGCTTCCACCGTCAGCAGCGGGCTGTCCGGCGTTTCCTGGTCGATCTGCCACAGCAGGTCGGTTAAGCAGGTGCGGATCGCCGCCTCGCTGCCAAACAGCTTCATGCCGTAATGCGGTTTGGTTTCGATATTGAGGTGATAGCGGCCCAGCCATTCGCGAACGATCGCCATATCGCTTTGCAGCGTGGCGCGGCTGACAAACCACTCTTCCGACAGGTCTTCCAGCTTGATCGAATACGCCGCCGTCAGAAAACGCGTCAGTAGATAGCGCACGCGCTCCTGTGAGGTACGCGGCACGCGCAGCGGCGTGGCGCTCTCTTGCTGTAAGCGGCCAAAGCGCGCCGCATCGTCAATTTTGAGTTGATATCCCGCGCCGCGCGCCAGCACAAACTGCGCGCCGTGCTGCTCCAGCAGCGCGTTCAGCGCGGTGATATCGGTGCGCACCGTGCGCGTTGAAACGGAAAAGCGGCGTGCCAGCTCATCCTGCGGCAGCGTTTCATTTTGCAGCGCAGCGAAAAGCTGGGTCAGACGCTGATTGGGAAATCTCACGGAGCCTCACCTGTTACTCATTTGTTACAGCAGTTTCTTGCACGTTGCCAGAAGCTGACGCATATCGTCAATGCGCGTGTCGCCGCTTGCACTATCAATAATCGAACTGTAGACGTGCGGGATCACTTTGCTCACGCCTGCGTCGAGCGCAATACGTACAATCTCTTCGAAGTTATTGAGGTCGATGCCGCCGGTGGGTTCCAGCCAGAAGTCGTGACGCGCACAGGCTTCCGCCACCGCACGATACTCATTCACCGCCTTCAGGCCGCCCATCGGGAAGTATTTCACCGAGCTGCCGCCCATGTCCTG
Organism: Pantoea sp. JK; assembly: GCF_026130245.1. Taxonomy (NCBI): domain Bacteria; kingdom Pseudomonadati; phylum Pseudomonadota; class Gammaproteobacteria; order Enterobacterales; family Erwiniaceae; genus Pantoea; species Pantoea sp. JK. The sequence continues at coordinate 97,257 of NZ_JAINFN010000003.1, read as the reverse complement.
CAACATGGCGATGGCGCTGTCGATCGGTACAATCGCGTCGGCGTTCTTTGAGCTGCGCGGTCCGGTAGAGATTTTCACCCTGCCTGGCGTGCCGGTGGGTGAAATCAAACCATTCACCACGGTTTGGTTCTGGCCGAGCAGCGCACGGCTGGTCGCCACGCCGGTGAATACCTGATTGACGTGCTGCGGTTGCAGCACCGCCGAGATCTCACTCACCATCGCTGACTGGTTCGGATCGCCCGCGCCCAACCCCACCGACAGTGCATTGTCGATCAGCGCCGCATACTCGCGCATATCGGCAATGGCGTCTTCATTGCTGGCGTAGTTTTTTGACAACACACCCACCAGCACATGGCCTTCAGCCGCCTGCCAGATCGCTTTGGCGTTCTGTTTCGAACCCGCCAGCACGTTAAGGCACAGGCGATCCTGATAGAAATTCGGGTTCAGACTCATGCGCGTTTTCCTCCGCTGATCAACGCCTGAATAGCGCTAAAGATGATGTGCAGCTGATCGGCGCTGACGCTGCGCACATCGGCTTCGATAATGCCTTCGTTGGCTTTGTAGCCACGGAAATAGATGGCGATGTCGCCGGTTTTCAGCGCCTGCACCAGTTCGCCAGTCGGCCAGCCGGTGACCCCTTCATCAAACTTGATTTCGGCACGCGCAATATCGCGTCCCGCCGCATCCCACACCACGCGCGCGCTGACGCCGTTCAGCGTGTTGAGGTTGTCGATGAAAGGCGTCATGTTGGCCACCATCTCGGCGCCGGTGGTTTTTGGCTGCACCAGATAGTTTTCAATCGCCTGCGTCAGGCCAAGAATGCCCTCTTTGCCGACTTTCATCGCGCGGCCAATGCCGTTGCTTTGACGTTTCACCCACTCAACGTATTGCGTGCGACCAATTACTAAACCGCTGGTCGGCCCTTCAATCGCCTTGGCGCCGCTGTAAATCACCAGATCCGCGCCCATTTGGTAGTAACACTGCAAATCTTCTTCTGCTGCCGCATCGACGATCAATGGAATGCCGTGTTTGCGCGCCACAACCGCTGCCTGCTCCACGCTGAGATGGCTTTTCTGCACGCAGTGATGCGATTTGATGTACATCAGCGCCGCCGTGGTCGGCGTGATCGCCGCCGCCAGCTGCTCAGGCGAACATTCGTTGCTGTAACCGGCTTCGATCAAACGACCGCCACCCAGCGCTACCATGCTGCCCACCGGCGCGCCGAAGTTCACGTTATGTCCTTTCGGCACCACGATATCGTGCGGCACGCTAAGCGGCGCGGCGTGCAGGTTCTCCAGCAACCAGTCGTTATCTTTCACAATCACCGCCGCCACGCTCTGCGCAATGCCCGCCGAGGCGCACGACACCACCACCGCGCTTTCCACGTCCAGCAGTTTGGCGATGTAAGCGCCGGTCTTGTTGACCAGATCTTTCATCTCGAAGTAGTGATTCAGACCGTAGCTGACGGTATCCACCACTTCTGCGGACGGCGTAGAAACACCGAGAATGGTCATGCGGCCCGAGGCGTTGATGACCTGCTTCAGGTCATATTTTTCATAAATCGAAGACATGATTGGCTTTCCCTTCATCAGTCAGATGCCAGTGACCGGCGATAACCACGGCCTGCGGCAAAATGTGTTGCTGACCCAAAATCTGTTCGCCTTCAGCATCGACGAACGGGCGGGCTTCCTCTTTGACGGTAAAAATGGTCAGGTCGGCGTCATAACCGGCGGTTAAGCGCCCTTTGCCCGCCAGACGCAGGCCTGCAGCGGCATTAACGGTGACGCACTCGATGATTTGCGGCAGCGTCATGCCAATGCTGAAGAATTTCGACATCACGTGCGCCAGGCTATGTACCGGGCCATTGATGCGGTTACGGCAGTAAATGTCGGAGCTGATGGTGTCGGGCAGAATGCCCTGCGCGATCGCCTGACGCGCCACCTCAAAACTGAAGCTGGCGCCGCCGTGGCCGATATCCAGCTTCACGCCGCGTGCGATGGCATTTTTCACCGCCGCTTTCAGCTCGCCCTGCGGCGACAAGATACGATTCGGCTTGCCGTTAAAGCAGTGCGTAATGATGTCGCCGGAGGTCAGCAGATCGGCGATCTCTTCCAGCACCGGCGGGTTGTTGCCGATGTGCACCATCAGCGGCAAATTGCCGGCTGCCTGCTGAATCGCCTTGGCCCGCACCAGCGGCTGAATGCCGTTCTCGCCCACCACGCTGCTGCTCATGCGCGCTTTCAGGCCGACGATAAAGTCCGGACGGCGCTTCACCGCCTGCACCACCGCATCGCCAGCGATCTGCGCCATATCGGCCAGCTCGTTTTGCGTCACAATGCCGGTGCGCGAAATGTTGATCAGCGCGCGCACTTCGGTGGTAGCCGAACGCGTGAGCTGATAAAAGTCGTCGATGTCATCAGCGCCGGTGCTGCCGGCATCCACCACCGTGGTGACGCCTTGCGCCATGCCAATGGTGTCGGCGTCGTCGTGATAAATTGGGGATTTGGGATAACAGTGCACGTGGCTGTCAATCCAGCCAGCGCTCACGTAGTAACGTCCCGCAAGATCGCGCTCCTGCTGTGCCGGGCCGCTCACCTCGCCGACGGCGGCGATTTTGCCGTGCTGAATGGCAATATCCACCAGCTGTTCGTCGCACAAACGTGCGCAGCGCAAAATCAGATCAAACATGCTTACTCCTTACGTGTAGGGTCGCCATTCATGGCGACCGTCCAACATCAGAGAGAAATTGGGAACATCGCACCCAACACCATCGCGCCTAAAATCGCGCCGCCGGTGATCGGCTTATTCCACAGGTAAAACAGCAGCGCACCCACCAGCGAACCGAGACCAATCGGAATCGATGCAGCCATCGCCGACAAGATAATCAACGGTCCAAGGAAACGGCCCGATGCGTTACCCGCGCCCATCATTACGTCTGCGCCGTAGGTTGAGTCGCTCTGATTGATGGTGAACTTACGCGCCAGGATGATCAGATAACCAATCGCTAAACCCACCACCAAACCGGTGGCCAGCGATGCGGCGAAGTTAGCGACCGGGAACACGATGCCCGCACCGAGCAGCAGCGCAGGTACGCCAAGGCCGACGCCGGTCTGGATCGCGCCGCCGATATCGAGAATCCCCACCAGCGAACCTTCGATAATGCGCGCGAACAGGAAGCTGGCACCGAATGCCGCCACCGCGCCGTACACGCCGGTTTCCATACCGGAACGCAGCATCGAGACAAACGCCACTTCGTTAAAAGCACCAATGCCGTACAGGTAATACATGTGCGTACCGGCAAACACGCCGGACGAGAGCAGGCCAACAAAAATCGGGAAAGACCAGTCGGCGTACCAGAACCCTTTGTTTTCGGTTTCGTTCATGCTGATGGCTCCTTATTTGCCGCTGACGCTGTTGTGGATCATATCCAGCCAGCCCGGAATACCCAGCTGGAAGGATTGCAGCAGTTTCATGTCGAAACCGCGGAAGAAGCCGCTCAAAGCAAACAGCAGCACGATGGCGAACATCATCACTTTGGTGACTTTGTTCCAGCCGCTCTCTTCCACACCTTTACCGATCAGGATCCCCAGCACCAAACCCGGTACGGCGTTGCCCATGATCAGCTGCGCCAGGCCGCCGAAGATGGTGGCCCAGAAGCCGGATTTCTTACCGGCATCAATCGCTGCCAGCCAGAAGATCACTGGCATCACGGTGTTCACCAGCAGGTTCGCTGCCGGCACCAGCACTTTCACTGCGGTGACCTGCAAGGCCGCCGGAACGGCAGATGCGGTGCTGTTAAGGAAGGCCACCACAATCATGCCGATGATGCCGCAGGCAATCGCCATGCGTTTCGGATTGTGCAGCGTTTCTGCCACGTTGCGGTTTTTCACCATCAATGCCGCCGCGCCCCAGTTCGGCAAAATGCGGTGATCGACGTCCTGCGTGAAAGAACCCGCTGCAACGGATGATGCCCAGGCGTTAAAGAAGAAGCCGAGACCAAAGGAGAAGTGCGATGCGGGATCGCCTTCGCAGGAATTGAGTTCACCCAAGGTACGGAATGCGCCCATACCTTGCGTGGTCGGTGCGTGGAACATGCGCGCTGCGCCCGCTCCCACCCCGACGCCAACCAATCCACCAATGATTAACGACTTAAACAAAATGATTAAAAACATGTCGTCGTACCCTTGTTGTCATTTTTATTACGTCGCTATGAAGTCCACCTTGTCGGTGTCGATCACAGTGACGCTGACGGTAATGTCCAGCTCAACGCTGTAATTCCGTCGCTCACGCGCGAGGAAGAAGAACAAGAATTTTTCCTTGCGCACGCTCTCCTGCGCGCGCAGCACCCGCACATCCATGGGTTCAATGCGCAACAGAATCTTTTGGCTGGTGCGCAGCACTTGCTGCTGCACCTTGCTCAGCGCATCGGCAAAGGCTTTTGCTTTACTGTCGCCTTTGCCCTGCACCGTTACCTGCGTCTCGTATTGCTGTTTCATACTTAGCTGCCGTGTTTTTTAGTCCAGGCCTGCACCAGACGCTCACCCAGCTCTTCTTTATCCATAAAGCCGAAGCCCAGCACGGTGGCACCTTCATTGATGGCGGTCACGCCTTCGTCAATCGAACGCATGCCGTGCTTGGCTTTGTAGCCATATTTGTTCTGCGCGGTAATCGCACCGGCGCCGCCGCTGCCGCAGAAGGAGATGCCGAAGTCAGCGTTTTCCGCTTTCATTACGTCGCCCAACTTCATGTCGGCTGCCACGCCCGGCACCACCACCGCACGACCACCGGCTTTCTCGATGCCCGCAGCCACTTTCTGACCTTTACCCAGACGATCGCCAATCACTACAGTTACCATGTTGAATTCCTTAAAATTTAAGCTTCGTTTGCACGTGCAACTTCGATATGTACGGATAACAGCCAGGCTTCCTCTTTGGGCAGATTGCCAAACAGATCAACCACCTGCTGCGCCAGCGCCATGGTTTCCGGCGAGATATCTTCAAACAGCTCAGCTTCTACCTCCGGCAGCGCTTCGCCCGTCAGGGAGCGCGATGCCATCGCCCGGACATGCGAAGCCAGCATCTGCTGCTGCACGGCGTTGGCTTCGATGTGATGCGCGGCGTAGATCGCTGCAATTTGGCTTAACACCTTATCCGCCAGCGCCTGGATCGCTTCCGGCGTGCTCTGTTTCAGCGGGACAGCTTCACTCCTCACCTTGTTACTCCTGTTTACAGCGGACAATTACAGATAATTCGCGTTGAAAAGAAATTACGCTTTCCGCTGCAGGCTGTTGAGACGCATCTTTTCCACCTCAAAGTGGAAATCCCACGGGCGAGTGTGCGCCAGATCTCAGGACGCACGAAGTGTGCGAAACCGGTCACAAAATGCGAGAAATGATGGATTTACGTGGAGTAAAGCGGTGAGAAGGCAAGAAGGAATAAGGCCAGCCGCAGGGCTGGCCGGTTTATCAGCGGAATTTCTTATGGTTGGCGTTGCGAATATCTTCCAGTTTCTTCGCTTCAGCCTTGGCTTCGTCCAGCTTGTTGGCTTGCGCCAGCTGATCGACCACATCGATCTGGGCAATCAGCGAATCCAGACCGGCGTGATAATCCTTGATCTGCGCGCTATCGGCCGCCTGACCTTCCAGTTTTTCCGGCGTGGATTGTTTAGCATCCGTCGCCGCCTGACGCATTTTGCCCAGCGCGGTATGCATTTCCTGCGCGTCGGAGGTTTTCTTCACCACGCTCAGACCATCTTTAAGCGCATCCATATCTTTTTCTAAATCGGCCGCAAACACGCTAGCCGAGGAGAACAACAGCGATAACGACAACACTGCAATCACATGCTTATTACGCATTGGTATTTCCTTTTATTATTGTCGGGCCAAAAAAAAAGCAGCCTTGCGGGCTGCTTTCAGAAAGCGATGACTCTTATTGTCCGGCGATTTTCATCTCCGGCAGCAGCACCGAACCGCATTGTATATTGCTGCGGGTTTCAATGTCGTTACCGACGGTTACCATATTGAGCCACATATCCTTGAGGTTGCCAGCGATTGTGATCTCGCTCACAGGATATTGAATCTCACCGTTTTCCACCCAGAAACCGGATGCGCCGCGTGAATAGTCGCCGGTCATACCGTTGATGCTGGAGCCCATCATCTCGGTTACCACTAAACCGGTGCCCATCTGCTTCAGCATGCCGTCAAAGCTGTGGCCCTGACCGGCAATACGCCAGTTGTGGATGCCGCCCGCGTGGCCGGTGCTCTGCAAACCCAACTTGCGCGCCGAATAGCTGGTTAACAGCCAGTTCTGCAGCACGCCATCTTTGATGATGTCACGCGATTGGGTGCGCACGCCTTCGCTGTCGAATGGCGTGGATGCGAGGCCTTTCAGCAGGTGCGGATGCTCTTCGATGGTCAGCCACTCCGGCAGAATCTGCTTACCCAGCGAATCGAGCAGGAAGGTCGATTTGCGGTAGACGCTGCTGCCGCTGATCATGCCGACCAGATGACCAAACAAACCGGTCGCCACTTCCGGCGCGAAAATCACCGGCGCTTTCATGGTCGAGAGCTTGCGCGGCGCCAGACGTGCCAGCACGCGGCGGGCGCACTCGGCACCGACCCAATCGGCGCTTTTCAGATCGTCAAATGAGCGGCCAATGGTGTACGCGTAATCGCGTTCCATGTTGCCGTCCTGCTCGGCAATCACACAGCTGGAGAGCGAATGGCGGCTTGAGCAGTAGCTCTGCAACATGCCGTGGCTGTTGCCGAACACTTTGATGCCAACGTGGCTGTTGAAGCTGCCGCCTTCGGTATTGGTGATGCGCTTGTCAGCTTGTAATGAAGCCTGTTCCGCCTGAGCGGCCAGTTCGATAGCGCGATCGGCATCGATCTCCCACGGATGGTAGAGATCCAGATCCGGCGCTTCAAACGCCAGCAGCTCGGGATCGGCCGGTGCGCCGAACGGATCCACCGAGGTGTAGCGCGCGATGTCGATCGCCGCCTGCACGGTGCGTTTGATCGCATCCGGGCTGAGATCGGTGGAGGAGGCGCTGCCTTTACGGTTTTGATGGTAGACGGTGATGCCGAGCGCACCATCGCTGTTGAATTCGACGTTTTCCACTTCGCCATAGCGGGTACTGACGCCGATGCCGGTGGTTTTCGTGACCGCCACTTCAGCACCATCGGTGCTGGCTTTTGCCAGTTCCAACGCCTGCGCGACAGCCTGTTCCAACACTTTACGTTGTTCTGCAACCTGAGTAGATACGTTCATCGACCTGCCGTCTAATCTTAAGTATGAATTGTTTGAGTCTATCAGACTCAGAGAACAATTTCGCAGTCGCCCGATAAACTGGTAGGATTAGCCTCTTTTTTTTGGGAGCCAAGAGATGACAAAGCAGCCCGATGACTGGCTCGACGATGTGCCGGATAATAATGACGAAGAAGACGAAGAGATTATCTGGGTCAGCAAAAGCGAAATTAAACGCGATGCCGAAGAGCTGAAACGCCTTGGCGCCGAGTTAGTTGATCTGGGGAAAAATTCCCTCGACAAGATTCCACTCGACGAACAACTGCGCGACGCGATTGAACTGGCGCAGCGCATCAAGAAAGAAGGCCGCCGTCGTCAGCTGCAGCTGATTGGTAAAATGCTGCGTGCCCGCGATGAAGATCCGATTCGCCAGGCGCTGGATAAGCTGAAGAACCGTCACAACCAGCAGGTTGCGCTGTTCCATAAGCTGGAGATGTTGCGCGATCGTTTGATCGAGCAAGGTGATGACGCGGTCGCTGAGGTGTTTAACCTCTATCCGCACGCCGATCGTCAGCAACTGCGCAGCATGATCCGCAATGCGCAGAAAGAGAAAGCCACCAATAAGCCACCAAAATCTGCCCGCCAGATTTTCCAGTATCTGCGCGAGCTGGCAGAAGCTTAAGACCGCTGCGGTTTTCCCCTCATCCCAACCTTCTCCCGCAAGCGGGAGAAGGGGCCGACTGAGCACCGCCTAAACATTCCCTCTCCCGCATGCGGGAGAGGGCTAGGGTGAGGGGAAACCGCTAAATCACCGCCCTAACCGCTCCAGCAATTTCTGGTGAATACCACCAAACCCGCCGTTACTCATCACCAGAATCGAATCGCCTGGCTGGGCTTTCTTCGCCACCATTTCCACCAGCGTATCGATATCCGCGCTCCACTGCGCCGGCTGGATGCACGCCTCGGCCACATCGGAAACCTGCCACGGAATATGGTGCGGCTGGAACAGGAACACTTCATCGGCGCGACCCAGCGATGGTGCTAACTCGTTCTTGCTCACGCCCATCTTCATGGTATTTGAACGCGGTTCCAGCACCGCCAGAATGCGTGCCGTGCCGCCCACTTTGCTGCGCAGCGCCGCCAGCGTGGCGAGAATCGCCGTCGGATGGTGAGCAAAATCGTCGTACACCTTGATGGCGTTCACTTCACCACGCAGTTCGAGACGACGACGGGCATTAATGAAACTGCTCAGCGCTTCACCCGCATCCACCGGTTTCACCCCAACATGACGCGCCGCTGCAATCGCCATCAGGCCATTGTGCATGTTGTGCTCGCCCACCAGCGCCCAATTCACTTCGCCGACTTTCTCGCCGTCGAGCCAGATCTCCCAATGTGACGAGTCCGGCGTCAGCTTTTTCGCCTGCCAGTGACCGTTATCGCCGACGGTTTCCTGCTCGCTCCAGCAGCCCATCGCCATCACTTGCTTGATGTTGTTGTCGTGCTCCGGCAGCAGGATCTTGCCCTGGCCCGGCACGATGCGGATCAAGTGATGGAACTGCTTTTGGATAGCGCGCAGATCGTCAAAGATATCCGCGTGATCGAATTCGAGATTGTTGAGGATCAGCGTGCGCGGGCAGTAATGCACAAACTTGGAACGCTTGTCGAAGAACGCGCTGTCGTACTCATCCGCTTCGATGACGAAGAATGGACTTTTTCCTAATTTTGCCGAAACCTCGAAGTTTCCTGGCACACCACCGATGATAAAGCCCGGTTCCAGGCCGCAGGCCTCGAGAATCCACGCTGCCATGCCGGCTGTGGTGGTTTTGCCGTGGGTTCCCGCCACCGCCAGCACCCAACGATCGCGCAGCACGAAATCGTGCAACCATTGCGGGCCAGAGAGGTAAGGAATGTTGCGTTCCAGTACCGCTTCCACACAAGGATTGCCGCGCGTCATCGCGTTACCAATGATAACCAGATCCGGTTGCGGATCGAGCTGGCTGGCATCGTAACCTTCTGTCAATTCAATGCCTTGCTGCTCCAGCAACGTGCTCATCGGCGGATAGACATTGGCGTCTGAGCCGGTAACGTCATGTCCCAGCGAGCGTGCCAGCATCGCTAGTCCACCCATGAAAGTGCCACAAATCCCGAGGATGTGAATACGCATAAAGAGATCCATTACTCAAAAGTTCGGCGCACAGTGTAACGCCGAGTTGAGAGGGAAGAAACGGATTAGGACTATGGTTTTTAAAGTTCAATCGGCTAAACTGCGCTCATACGTTGGTAGCTTGTTACAGCTGCTGCCACTCCATCGTAGATGCAGGGAATGTGTTATGAAAACGTTAGGCGAATTCATCGTCGAGAAGCAACACGACTTTCCACACGCCACAGGTGAACTGACGGCGCTGATTTCTTCCATTAAGCTTGGCGCTAAAATTATCCACCGCGACATCAACAAAGCGGGTCTGGTGGATATTCTGGGTGCCAGCGGCGTGGAAAACGTGCAGGGTGAGCAGCAGATGAAGCTTGATCTGTTTGCCAACGAAAAGCTGAAAGCCGCCCTGAAAGCACGCGGCGTGGTGGCCGGTATCGCGTCGGAAGAAGAAGACGAGTTCGTCATCTTTGAAGGCTCCGAGAATGGCAAATACGTTGTATTAATGGATCCGCTGGACGGTTCTTCAAACATCGACGTTAACGTTTCCGTCGGCACCATTTTCTCTATCTACCATCGCATCAGCGAGCCGGGCACGCCAATCACCGAAGCCGACTTCATGCAGCCGGGTAACAAGCAGGTTGCGGCGGGCTACGTGGTGTACGGTTCTTCCACCATGATGGTTTACACCACCGGCGTGGGCGTGCATGCGTTTACTTACGATCCGTCGCTCGGCGTATTCTGCCTGAGCCACGAGCGCATGACCTTCCCGGAGAAGGGTTACACCTACTCGATCAACGAAGGTAACTACATTCGCTTCCCGCAGGGTGTGAAGAAATACCTGAAGTTCTGTCAGGAAGAAGATATCGCCACCAAGCGCCCGTATACCTCGCGCTACATTGGGTCACTGGTGGCCGATTTCCACCGTAACCTGCTAAAAGGCGGCATCTACCTTTACCCCAGCACCGCCAGCCATCCGAAAGGTAAGCTGCGTCTGCTGTACGAATGCAACCCAATGGCCTTCCTGGCGGAGCAAGCGGGCGGTAAAGCCAGCGATGGTGCTAATCGCATCCTCGACATCCAGCCAGAAACGCTGCATCAGCGCTGCCCGTTCTTCTGCGGCAACGACGCGATGGTGGGCGACGTTGAACGCTTCATCCGTGAATATCCGGACGACCATTCAGCGTAATTTTTTCCCGCTGTAGCAAGCCCGCCTTAGTGCGGGCTTTTTGTTTTCATATTTCTGATTTTTGCCTGGCGATCAATTAACGCGCCATCTTCCGCATAATAACGACTAGGCCAAATTTCTGCGGGCGAAATACCAATCGCATCGGCAATTAATAATTCCCCTTTTGGCCACGGCCGCACTAATGCATTGGCGAGCGTGGTTGAACATAATCCAGATTGCCGCGACACCGCCGCCATTGACGTTCCTTTCTTTCGCAGAGCAGCAATAATATCGGCAGGATGCCAGTCTTGTTTTGCATTATTCACGTAACTCTCCTTAGTCCGCTTATCTGTTCTATTTACGATACTACGTTACTCGTAGTATCTGACAAGCAGTAAATCTACGATTCTCGTAGCCATGAAATCGACCTCCTCTCTCCAGCTAACCTTCCAAAGACGCTTGAAACAAGCGCGTCTGGCTAAAGGTTTGTCGCAAAAAGGATTGGGGATTGCAGCGGGGATCGATGAGTTTGTTGCCAGCACGCGAATTAATCGTTACGAGAATGGAATTCATCAGGTTGATTTGGATACAGCCCAGCGATTGGCGGATGTATTAGAAATTCCCGCTGCCTATTTTTACGCGGAAGATGATGCACTCGCCGAAATCATTCGCACGCATAAAACTAATTAAATTCCAGCTTAATGATTCGCTGCATCTAAATACGTGCGGCGATAAATTAATTATTGGGTCGCTATTTATCGCGACCCAACTTATTTCACGCCTGTTAACTTTATTACGCCGCAGACACGCGGAATTGCGCCATCGAATCCTGCAACTGCTGCGACTGCGCTTCCAGCGATTGGGTTGCGGCGCTGGCTTCTTCGACTAACGCGGCGTTCTGCTGTGCAGCTTCATCCATCTGCGTTACCGCCTGATTCACCTGTTCGATACCACGACTCTGCTCTTCCGAGGCGATAGAGATCTCTTTCATCAACGTGGTGACACGCATCACTTCGCTGGAGATCTCATCCATGGTTTCACCGGCGCGCGTGGCCATATCGCTGCCCTCTTGCACCCGCGTCTGCGATTCCGCGATTAGCTCGCGGATCTCTTTGGCGGCGGTAGCGCTGCGTCCGGCCAGCGTGCGTACTTCATTAGCGACCACGGCGAAGCCGCGCCCTTGCTCACCGGCACGCGCGGCTTCGACCGCGGCGTTCAGCGCCAGAATGTTGGTCTGGAAAGCAATGCCATCAATCACGCTGAGAATGTCGCCGATGCGATTGGAGCTTTGAGTGATCTCCTGCATCTTCTCCATCACGTAGCCAACCACTTCGGCACCGCGATCGGCGCTGTCAGAGACATTGCTGGCAAGCTGATTGGCCTCTTTGGCATTGCTGGCATTGAGACGTACCGTCGCAGTAAGTTGCTCCATGCTGGCGGCAGTTTGCTCCAGCGAGGCGGCTGACTCTTCGGTACGCTGGGAAAGATGCACGGTGCCCGCCGCTAACTCGCGGCTGCCCACATCAATCTGCAAGCTGGCTTCGCGCACCTGACTGACCGAACTGCTGAGCGCCAGCTGCATATTCGCCAGCGCCTGATTGAGACGACCTAACTCATTCTTTCCGGCGGCTGGCAGCGGCTGTGATAAATCGCCCGCCGCAATTTGCTCCAGATGCAGAATTGCACCATCGAGTGGACGCAGCAGCAGACGACGCAGCAGTTGCCAGGCCAGCACAATCAGCAGCAAGGTCAGCGCCATGGAAACGCCAATCAGAATCTTCAGCTGCAGCTCATCATGCGCGGCCTGCGCCAGGCGCGCTGCCGAAACGTCATTGGCGTAGACGCTAAAATCATTCACTGCTTTCGAGTAATTGGCTGCCAGCGCCGACTGTTTGCCTTCCAGCACCTGATAATATTCATCGGTGTACTGCTTTTTCAGGGCATCAATCATCGGTGTGATGCCCTCTTTCTCGTACGCGTTATAGGTCGCGACGACAGCGTCAGCCAGGGTTTTGCCGTGAGCGGTGACCGTGCCGGCCTCCACAAAGGCCTGCAAATACTTATGAGAACTTTCTACTGCCGCCTGGGTTTGTTTGGTGACAACATCGCCGTCATCCAGTAAACCAATTTCAATTTTACGCACCGCCAATGCGGCGCTAGCACGCGCGCGCATCAGTTCGGAACGACTTTGATACAAGGCATTGAGCTCAATCCCCTGTATGCGGTTGAGCGCATCCAGTGATTGATTGCCTGCGTTGATGGCCGAGATGCCCATCGCGCTGACTGCCAGCAGCAGCAGCGTCATAAAAGCCAAAAGCGTGAGTAATGCTGTACGAATTGATAGCTGTTTGAACATGATTATCCCCGTTTGCAAGAAAAGGCAGAAATCCGCTGGCCCTAAAACGGAAAGATTATCGGCCGTTGATCGCAGAAACTTTATCCATTGTTGATGGTCAATTGGCTGACGATCACCCAGACTTCATTTTTACTGAACTCTGCCCCAGCAAAATTTAAGGAATGAAACGATGAAAAAATGGCTCCCGATGGCGTGTTTGTTGGTCAGTGGTTTTGCTGCAGCACAACAAAACCCTATCGATCAGCAGCTCGATCAGTGTCTGAAAGAGGAATCCAGCACCGCCGGTATGTCTCAATGCTACGGCACGGCCAATAAAGCCTGGGATAAAGAGATGAACGCGCAATACACCCAAGCGATGAAAAAATTAACCGGCGCGCCTAAAGACAAATTGCGCAACGCCCAGCGCGCGTGGCTGACTTATCGCGACAGCTGGCTGGATGCCAGCCGCAGCTATTTTGTTAGCAGTCAGGGCACGATGGCCGCGCTGTCGGTTGGTGCGCAGGGCGTGAGTCTGGTGCGCAATCAGGCGCTGATGTTGCAATCAATTAACAAAGGCAGTTGCGCCAACCCCGAGGATTGTTGATTAATGTAAGCGTTTAATACGCTTAGCGCTGGCATCGGCCAGCGCGCCCATTCATCTGCAGGGAGAAACCATGGCTGCTTATGCCTCCACCATCATTCTTGTTTGCCTCGCCGTCCTCAGCTATTTCGTTCATAACAGCGCCGTTACCATTTCGATTCTGATCCTGCTGGCGATTAAGCTCACTCCGCTGTCGCAATTCTTTCCCTATGTGGAAAAACAGGGCATTCAGATTGGCATCATCATCCTCACCGTTGCGGTGATGGCGCCGCTGGCCAGCGGCACGCTGCCTGCTTCTTCGCTGTTGAAATCGTTCGCCAACTGGCAATCGATTATCGCGATTGTGGTGGGCGTTTTTGTCGCCTGGCTGGGCGGGCGCGGCGTGAACTTTATGAGCGTGCAGCCGTCGGTGATTGGTGGGCTGTTGATTGGTACGGTGATTGGCGTGGCCTTCTTCCGTGGTGTGCCGGTCGGACCACTGATTGCTGCGGGGATCGTCTCGCTGTTTGTCACCGCGAAGTAGCGCCTTGGAGCATTCCGAAACGCCAAAAAGGGGGCATACTTTCAGAGTCAGTTGGCTATAATAGCCGTCACTCAACATATGACTAATGAAGGAAAGCCAGATGAGTTTGAACCAGGTGCCTGCAGGTAAAGAGTTGCCAGAAGATATCTACGTTGTCATTGAGATCCCGGCTAATGCCGATCCGATCAAATATGAAGTCGACAAAGAGTCTGGCGCCCTGTTTGTAGACCGTTTCATGTCTACCGCCATGTTCTATCCGTGCAACTACGGTTACATCAACCACACGCTGTCTCTGGATGGTGATCCGGTTGACGTGCTGGTGCCAACCCCGTATCCGCTGGTGCCGGGCTCAGTGATTCGCTGCCGTCCCGTTGGCGTGCTGAAAATGACCGACGAGTCTGGCGAAGATGCCAAACTGGTTGCGGTTCCGCACACCAAGCTGAGCAAAGAGTACGATCACATCAAAGATGTGAACGACCTGCCAGAACTGCTGAAAGCACAGATCACCCACTTCTTCGAGCACTACAAAGATCTGGAAAAAGGCAAATGGGTGAAGGTTGACGGCTGGGACAACGCAGAAGCGGCCAAAGCTGAAATCATCGCCTCTTACGAGCGCGCGCAGAAGAAATAAGCCTCTTTCTGCCATGCATAAAAAAACACCGTCCAATGGACGGTGTTTTTATTTATGCCTCTGTTTCGCCATCTCGCCTTAACCAGTCACCGCTCGCGATATGCGTGCGACCCGCGACTGAGCGCTGATAGACATACAGCCAGGCACTGCCGTAAGGCGTCTGAATAAGCTGGCGTTTGTATTCGCCATTTTTGGTGCGCAAGGCATCAAGTTCGCCGAGCGTGCTGGCGTCAATGCGATACACCTCGCAATAGACGCTGCCTTCTCCTTCCACCACGCCCGGATAGTGACCCAGATTGTAGAGATCAAACCCCACAATCTGATGGTCGCCGAGCCACTGCGCATTCGTCATCCAATGACTGTTTCCCTGTTTGCGCCGTAAACTGCCATAGACAATTATTCGCATTGCTAAAACTCAAACTGATAGAGCAGATCCAGTGCCTGATCGAGACCCGACACGGCTTCTAAATAGAGTTTGGGCATCAGGCGATAACGCAAGGTTAAGGTCGCCAGTGAATCAAATATGCCAACACCGTATTTTACTTGTAGACCCGGCAACACGTAACCACTCACCTGCACCTGCTGGCTATCGCCTACGCCAGCGGTATCAACCGCGAGATTACTGACACCAAAGGTCTCGCCGATTTTACCCACAACCTGACCACTTTGCGCAACCCCCAATCCAACAAGCGCGGAAGTTAATGCGTTGCTGTCGCCATCGCTGTTGAGTCCCTGGCCGCGTAACAGGTAAGAAAGCGCTTCCTGCTGCGACATCGCCGGATCGGAGAACACTTCCACTTTCGGCTCATCCGCCAGCCCGGTTACCCGTAATCCGGCGGTGACATCGTCTTCGGTGGCCTCTGGATTACGGATCGCCTCGAGATTGACGTAAGGCTGATCTGGCGGCCCAGCGAACTGCAGCTCACCTTTACGCACCACCAAATCCTGACCATACGCATGGAAGCGGCCGGATGGGATATTGATCTGGCCGTTTAAGCCTAAGCCATTTTTATCCTGCACCAGTTTGAGATCGCCATTCAGCTTGGCTTTCAGGCCAAACGCCGAGAGCCGTACATCATTGCCGACGTGGATCACCAGATTGCTGTTGATCGGAATCGCGGCGGTTTTCGGCTTAATCGGTTTGAGATTTTGATCCAGCATCACCTCATCAGAAGAGACGCCGGTGGCGCTTTCCGGCACTTCCTGCACGGTAATGCGTGCCCACGGAATATCCACTCTGCCGTCGAGGCTGAATGCGGCTGGCGTGGCCTCAAACACCAGATCCGGCGAGACATCCATGCGCACCATCGGCGGCACGGTGACGCGGATACGGCTGCCTTGCGCCGCCACGCGCGCGCGCCAGTTATCCAGCTGGCTCCAGTCGGCGTTACCGCTCAGGTTAAGATTGCCCTGCGCCGTCTGAATCATGCCGTTGAGCGTTGAACTCATGCCGTTGAACACCATGTTGAGATTGGCGGCGGTGAGATCGACCGGCATAAAGCTGCCATCGACATCCACATCGCTCAGCCCCAACTGACCAAACACCTGCGGCTGCTGCAGCGTGCCGCCAAGGCGCAGATTGCTGTTCAGATTGCCTTTGATTTTCTCGCCCTGCATCAGCGCCGGATTCAGCATCGCCAGCGAAATATTGCTGATGCCGATGTTGCCCGACAGCTGACGCCGGTTCTCCGGATCGGCGATCTGCACATTGCCGCTCAGCTGGCCGTTGTTGACGATATGGATCAGCCAATCAAGCTGGGCGCGACCGTTACGCAGCGCGGCATTCAGGTTCAGCGTATCGAAGGCGATCGGCAAGGTGTTGCCCTGCACGT
Source organism: Pantoea sp. JK (assembly GCF_026130245.1). Classification (NCBI taxonomy): domain Bacteria; kingdom Pseudomonadati; phylum Pseudomonadota; class Gammaproteobacteria; order Enterobacterales; family Erwiniaceae; genus Pantoea; species Pantoea sp. JK. Next base: position 80,774 of record NZ_JAINFN010000003.1, on the reverse strand, counting down.
CCTGCTCCACTTTCACGCCGCTGCCTTTCAGCGCGACGGTGCCGGTTGGCAGCGCGCCGTCGGCGGTCCAGTTGACGCGCGCATCTCCGCTGAATACGCCGTTGAGTTTGGTGGCATCGGTGAGGAACGGTTTGATCATCGCCAGATCGAAGCGATTGAGCACCACATGCGCATGTCCGCTGGCACCGGCTTCAATCGGTTCCGGTACGCACAGCTGCGCGTTCGGGTTCTGCCAGCAGTGCGGCCCAATGGTGGCGCTTTGCTTGCTGTTGAGGTAATCAATCGCCATCGCGCGCGTCAGGCGCCATTCGCCCACTGGCGTGTCGAAACGCGTGTTGTTGAGATTGCCTTGCCAGCGCTCCGTTTTGCGATCAAAGCTGCCGTTCAGCGCCAATTGACCGGAAACCGGTTCGCCCTGCACGTCGAGCTTCAGTTGATGCTGCTTTTCGTTGCCGTCGGCGTTCAGCGTCAGCAGATTCACTTTCAGCGCGTCCTGCTGCAATTGTTCCACACGCAGTTGCAGCTTACCGGCGATCTGATCGCTGGATTTCACATCGCCCTGTAACGCCACGCGACGGATTTGCAGCTGCTGCCAGCGCAAACCGGTAGCGGTGAGATCGGCCAGCAGCTGCGGCGCCTGCAAGGTGCCGCGCGCTTTGATGGTGCCTTTGGCGACACCGCCCAGACCCGGCAGCGCGTTATCCAGATTTGGCGCATCAATGTTGGCATCGAGGTTAAGCGTGTCGCCCAACTCGCCTTTCACATCCAGATGGTTGCGACCCAGCGCAATGTTCAGGCCGGGCACTTTCCACTGGTTGTAGCTGTTGCCACTCAAGGTACCTTTGGCGCTCACCGCGTTCTGTTTGACGTTCCCTATCAGCTCCAACTGCGGCACGCTGAGCTGCCATGTTCCGCCGTACAGGCTGCCGCGCGTGGCAATTTTGCCATCCAGCTTCGCTGGCCAATCCGGGTACTGTTTGGCGGTGTTGATGCCGGACAGCGTCAATTCGCTGCGCCAGCTGATGGCTTTGCTCCAGTCCACTAGCGCCGTCAGATCGATATTGCCCTGCAGCGCCGCCACGCGCAGCTTATCGAGCTTGAACTGCTGTTCGTTGCCTTTGCCGTCCAGCGCAATGGTCGCGGGCGGCACGCCTTCGCCTTTCACTGCGGTGCGCAGCGACATCACGTAATCGGTGGCTTTGCCTTTGAACTGATAATCGAGATTATCCGCCTGATACTGCACCGCGCCGGTGAGCGGCCAGCGCAGCTGCGGGCTGGTGAGTTTCAGCGCCAGCGGCAAACCGGCGACCGCAAGTTGCGTGGTCGCATCCAGCTGCGCACGCACCGGACCGGAAAGATTCAGCCCGAGTTTCAGCTCATCGCGCATCGCGCCCGCAAGGTTCATTTTGATCGTCTCGCCCTTGATCGGGTCGAGATTGAGCGTGCCGTTGAGCACGAAATTCACCGGCCAGTTATCGGCCAACGTCGCTTCACCGCTGGCGTTCACCTGCCCTTGCGGCGAATCGACATCGAAGGTTTCCAGCTGCAGATGACGATCGGCGGTTTTGGCTTTTAACAACAGACGCGTAATGGATACGTCGGTATCGCCGGTAATACGCAGCTGTTCACCCAGCAGTTCCTGCACGGTGATATCCAGCGGCAGCTGGAAGTCCGGCATGTCTGGTAACAGCGGCTTAGCAAACATGGCTTGCAGCGTTTCGCCCAGCGGCTTTTCATCCGGCTGCGGCTGCTGCACTTTTGGCTGCACCACTTGCTCATCTACCACTTTGGCCGCTTTCGGCAGCGCAATCAGCAGGCTTTGGATATGGGTTGGCGTCAGCGTCAGCGCGCGATCCTGCCACTGCAGGCCAGTAGTGAAATCGAGCAGGGAAATCGCCGTGTCATCAACTTTAACGTTGATGTTGTGCAGGCCAACTTTGCTGAGCGTAATCGGATACGGCGTGCTGAGATTGGTGCTGCCGCTCTGCTCTTCCGGCGGCGGTGCGCTGGCCGGCGCCATTTTTTTGCTATCCACCACCACGCTGACATCCTGCAGCGCGATGTCATTCACACACACCGACGAATGCAGCAGGCAGTTGAGATTCAGCGCCAGATGGAAACGTCCGGCATCCACGCTGACGCCCGGCATTTCATACTTCACGCCGCTGAGCGTCAGGTCGCGCCAGCCACCTTCAACCTGTTTGATCGACAAACCTGGCACCCAACGATCGGCGCCTTTCAGCAGCAGATGCAAACCCGGCGTGGTGCCCACCAGAAACGCGATGCTGCCAAACAGCAGCACCAGAAAAATACCGATGCCAATCAGGACCTTTTTCCACAGCTTCATAGTTCAGGCCCCAATCCTACATAAAATTGCAATCCATGCTCCTTGTCGTCACCAATTGGCCGCGCGATATCAAACTTGATCGGCCCTACCGGAGATGACCAGCGCACGCCGAAGCCGGCGCCGGTTTTCAGGTTACTCTGCTTGATGTCGTTGACCGCTTCACCGGAATCGACGAACACCGCGCCCCACCATTTGCCGGTCACGTTGTATTGATATTCAAGTGAGCCGGTGGCCATTTTTGAGGCGCCGGTCAGCTTGCCGTTGTCATCACGTGGCGATACGTCTTTGTATTTGTAACCGCGAATACTGCGGTCGCCACCGGCGAAGAAGCGCAGATCCGGCGGCACTTTGTCGAAGTCGTTGGTTTCGATCCAGCCAACATTGCCGCGCGCCACAAAGCGATGCTTATCGGCGAGCGTGCGAATCCAGACGTTTTGCGCCTGCAGGATGACGAAATCAACGTCCGAACCCCATGTGGTATCCGACACGTCGACCGAGTAACGCTGCGAATCGCCCCACGTCGGCATCAAACCGCCGCGCGAACGGGTGCGGTTGAGGCTGACGCCCGGATAAAGCAGCATGGTGGTGTTGGTGACGCTGGCCTGGGTAAAGTGATCGAGGCTCCAGCGCAGGTTAATTGCTTTCTGCCAGCCGCTGCTGCTGTCCCAGTTACGCGACATCGCCAGCGTGGTGGTATCGGCTTTGGTGTCGTTGAGATCGGTGCGCTTCACGCCGCCAGAGAAGGTGTAATACTGCTCGAGCGGACTTTTCAGCAACGGGACTTTGTAGCTGAGATCGAGCTGCTGCTCCGGCGCAGAGACGTAGGCGCTGGCGGCCAGGCTGTGGCCGCTGCTGTTGATCCACGGTTTTTTCCACGTGCCTTTAATGCGCGGCCCGACATCGGTGGAGTAACCAACGCCGGTTTCAATGGTGTTTTCCACGCGTGGCGATACCACCGCATTCAGCGGCAGCACTTTGGTTTGACGGCCTTTATCAAATTCAGGCGCAACCACCACCGAGTTAAACCAGCCGGTGGCCGATAAACGGCGGTTGAGTTCCGCCAGATCGCGCGAGCTATAGTGATCGCCCTTTTTGAACGGTACCAGATTATGCAGATAGGCTTCGTCAATTTGCGAACCCTGGAAACTCACATCGCCGAAACGGTAACGGGGGCCGCTATCGTAATTGATGTCCCAGAAGGCTTCGCGCCGTTCGACTGATACGCCAAGCTGGCTTTGCTTAAAGTCACCGTCGAAGTAACCATTACGCAATGCCAGGCTGGAGAAGCCATTCTTAAATTTGTCGTAGTCGCCGTGATTGAGCTGCGTACCGACTTTCGGCGTGCCCTGTTTGACCCAGGCTTGATAATCCTTGTCGGTGCGGGCTTCACCTTCAATCACAATGGTGCTGCCGCCGATCTTGACCGGTTCGCCAGGCTTAACGTGCGCGATCAATACCGGACGGCCACCTTGTGGCGGTGCCGGGCGCGATTCGAAATCGATCTCAGGTTCGTAATAACCGAGCGCACGCAGGCCTTCTTTGATCGCCTCTGCAACACGCGCGCGGAAACGGCCGTCGTTCGACACTTCGTCACTGCCGATAGTGGACAAGCGTGCCCTGACGTTCTTCTGTAAATCCCCGCTAAGACCGTCCAACTGCAAGCGCACTTTGGCTGCCTCAACGGCAGGTGCAGCAAGCAACAGGCTGGCCAAACAATAAATATGAAATCGTGGCACACGTACTCCTGTTAATAATGCCGGCCCCTATTCCGCAGGGGCGTTTATTCTCTGGAAGGGTATCACCACCGCGCGTGTACCCATCAGCATAGCCGCCTTTTTTCTGCCTATCGGCTTAAACCCAGCGACTAAGCCAAATTGTGACCTATTGTCGGTAAATGGCATAAACGATACAACAACCAAGCGGCGCTTCTGCTAATTAGAGCTGTTCACTCGGATTAATCCGAGCGCTTATCATGCCCCTATAGCGGCATGATAAGCGCTGCTGCTATAATCAGCGACCAGCAGGCCTCGCCTGCATCTTTTTCTGCCCCGACGTTAACCTTATCTTGTCGATATGGCGCAGACATTTTTGGCACGGATAGCCTGTTTGACTGGCAAGTACCGGATGTACGCCCACTCCCGCGCTGCCCAGGCCAAAAATGACAAGTGATTAACCCAACGGATCTTTTATGCTCGATAGCTTGCTTGTCATTCTTTTACTGATCGTCATCAGTTCATTTTTTTCCCTTTCGGAGATCTCGCTGGCAGCCGCCCGTAAGATCAAGCTGAAGTTGCTGGCTGACGAAGGCAACATCAATGCCCAGCGCGTGCTGAAGATGCAGGAACAACCTGGCATGTTCTTCACCGTGGTGCAGATTGGCCTGAATGCCGTCGCCATCCTCGGCGGTATCGTCGGCGATGCCGCCTTCTCGCCCGCCTTTAATAGCCTATTCAGCCGCTTCATGGCACCCGAATTGGCTGAACAGCTCAGCTTTATCTGCTCCTTCACTATTGTGACCAGCCTGTTCATTTTGTTTGCTGACCTGACACCAAAGCGCGTCGGCATGATTGCCCCGGAAGCGGTGGCGCTGCGCATCATCAACCCGATGCGCTTCTGCTTAGTGGTGCTGCGTCCGCTGGTGTGGCTGTTCAACGGCCTGGCGAACGTCTTCTTCCGCCTGTTCAAACTGCCGATGGTGCGGAAAGACGACATCACCTCCGACGATATTTATGCGGTGGTAGAAGCCGGTGCGCTGGCGGGTGTGCTGCGTAAGCAGGAACATGAGCTGATTGAGAACGTGTTTGAGCTGGAATCGCGTACCGTGCCGTCATCGATGACCTCGCGCGAGAACGTGGTGTGGTTCGATTTACACGAAGATGAAACCACGCTGAAAACCAAAATCGCTCAGCATCCGCACTCCAAATTTATTGTCTGCGATGGCGATATCGACCACATCGTGGGCTATGTCGATTCCAAAGAGCTGTTGCTGCGCGTACTCGGCAACCAAAGCCTGACACTCAACAGCGGTGTAAATATTCGCTCTGCGCTGATTGTGCCGGATACGCTGACGCTCTCCGAAGCGCTGGAAAGCTTCAAAACCGCCGGTGAAGACTTCGCGGTGATCATGAACGAATACGCGCTGGTGGTCGGCATCATTACCCTGAATGACGTGATGACCACGCTGATGGGCGATTTGGTGGGCCAGGGTCAGGAAGAGCAGATTGTCGCGCGTGATGAGAACTCATGGCTGGTAGAGGGCGGCACGCCAATTGATGACGTGATGCGCGTGCTGGATATCGATGATTTCCCGCAGTCTGGCAATTACGAAACCATCGGCGGCTTCATGATGTACATGCTGCGCAAGATTCCGAAGCGTACCGACTTTGTAAAGTTTTCCGGCTACAAGTTTGAAGTGGTGGATATTGATAGCTACCGCATCGACCAGTTGCTGGTTACGCGTATTGATGAGCGTCCGCCGATGCTGAATGTGACCAAGAATGCGCTGGATGAAGCAGAGTCATCGTAGGGTCGCCATTCTTGGCGTTCAAGCCAACAACCGCACAAAAAACTGAGGGCGCCATCGGCGCCCTTTCTTATGCTTACTTAGTTGTACTCGGCTTGCAGCCGCAACACCTGGCGATTGATTTCTGACATCACGCTAAGATGCTGTTTATCTTTGACACGCGGCAACATCACTTTGCCCTTATCAAACTCGAACGCGCCCACATCCTTGATGTACAACCTTCCTCTAAATAGCGTTTTTACATATTTCGCAATTTGCAGCGGATTATAGCGCTGGAAGATCTTCATGCTGTTTAACTCCTGAAAATGTTTAATACGCTCCGTCGTGACCAAATTTGGTACGAACCCATGAAGCGCAAATGAGGCATAACTATAGAGCATCCTTTCTTACCCATGTTCCGAAAAGGTGAATTATTTACTGAATTGACACATCATTACAGAATACTCTGTTATCAGCCTCACGAAACCCAGTATAAACCTTCACTCATTATGGAATTGTGGCATAGGTTGCAAACCTGTTAACTCATTGCGACAGACGCATCATCCATGCCTAATATTGCAGAAACATGAATAACTGGTCGGATCACCAAGGAGTTTGATAAATGCATTTGAGACACACTGTGATAGCACTGGCGCTGCTGCTGCCTGGCCTGGCTTCGGCACATGCATTCAAACTGGGTGAACGCGTGCCCGCTGTTGGCGTTAACGACAAAGGAGAGCTGGTTTATCAACAAGATGAAGATAAGTTTAGCTACAAATCCTGGAATAGCGCGCAGCTGAGCGGAAAAGTTCGCGTCATCCTGCACATTGCCGGCCGCTCTTCGGCTAAAGAGCAGAACGCTGCGTTGATTGAAGCCATCAAAGCCGCGCATCTGCCGCACGATCGTTATCAAACCACCACTATCGTCAATACCGACGATGCGATTCCTGGTACCGGCATGTTTGTGCGCAGCAGCATTGAGAGCAATAAACAGCAGTATCCGTGGTCGCAGTTTATCGTCGATAGCAACGGCAGCGCGCGTCAGGCCTGGCAGCTGGAGAAAGGGGGATCGGCGATTGTGGTGCTGGATAACACCGCACATGTGCGTTACGTCAAAGATGGTCCGCTGACGCAGGATGAAGTGCAGCAGGCGATGAAGTTAATTCACGAGTTGTTGCAGAAGTGAGTGGAGGTCGCCATAAATGGCGACCCTACAGATCTTAAAACAGTGAGACGCGGAAACCGGGATTGAGGAACGATTCGCGCGGGGCGTAATCGAGGGTTTTGCCCTGCCAATCGTGGACATGCGCGCCGGCGGCAATCGCCACCGCATGGCCTGCGCCGGTATCCCAGATGTTAGTCGGCCCGAAGCGCGGATAAAGTTGCGCGCTGCCTTCGGCTACCAGACAGAACTTCAGCGATGAACCAATCGCGGTGGTTTGATGCTCGCCAAGCTGATGCAAATACTCCTGCAACTCCGTGTCGCTATCAAAATGCGAACGGCTAACCACCACTAACGGTGGGCGCGCTTCACGCGCATGAATCTGCGTCTTCTTGCCGTTCTCTTCTTTCCATGCTTTACCTTCCGCTGCCGAATACATCACGCCCAGCACCGGCGCGTACACCACGCCCAATACCGGTTTGCCGTTTTCGATTAGCGCGATATTCACCGTGAACTCGCCGTTGCGCTTGATGAACTCTTTGGTGCCATCCAGCGGATCGACCAACCAGTATTTCTGCCAGTGCTGACGCACATCCCAGCTCGGCGGATCTTCTTCAGACAGCACCGGCACCTCCGGCGAAAGCACCTTCAGGCCTTGCACAATCACGCGATGCGCCGCGAGATCGGCCGCGGTGACTGGAGAATCATCCGACTTGCGGGTCACATCAACCGGCTCTGCGCCGTTGTATACCTGCATAATGGCATCGCCCGCATCTCGCGCCAGCTGACAAATTTTATCTAACATTCTTTACCTCTTTTCCGCTGATTCTGCCTGTCAGACACCAACCGCCTATCTGCTGTTATTTTAGCAGTTGTCATTCAACAGCCTGCGACTGCGCTGTCTGCTGTGGCAATCTATATGAATATCAATACCATAGTTCATCAGCGGCGGCTATGGCGGGATGCTGAATACGCTATCACGGCGGCGTGACGGCAGATATTGGATGAAAGTCCGAGCTCCATCACAAATTGAAATGATAATTCGTCATGGTTTTACATTATTTTGAGAGGCCCATTGGACCGAACAAGGAGCAAGCGATGTTCAAAGCGAGCATGTCGTTATTGGCACTCTGTATTACTGCCGCCACGGTACAGGCTGCTACGGTGGATCTGCGCATTCTGGAAACCACCGATCTGCACAGCAATATGATGGATTTCGATTATTACAAAGATACGCCGACGGAGAAGTTCGGCCTGGTGCGCACCGCCACCTTAATTCAGCAGGCACGCGCCGAAGCGAAGAACAGCGTGCTGGTCGATAACGGCGATATTATTCAGGGCAGTCCGCTGGGCGATTACATGGCGGCGAAAGGGCTGAAAACGGGCGAAGTGCATCCAGTGTATAAAGCGATGAACACGCTGGATTACGCGGTCGGAAACCTCGGTAATCATGAATTCAATTACGGCTTACCTTATTTGCAAAAAGCGCTGGCCGGCGCGCGCTTTCCTTACGTCAATGCCAACATTATCGACGAGAAAAGTGGAAAACCGCTGTTTACGCCCTACTTAATCAAAGAAACCACGGTAACAGACCGTGACGGCAAGCCGCATACGCTGAAAATTGGTTACATCGGCTTCGTTCCGCCGCAGATTATGGTTTGGGATCGTAACAATCTGCAGGGAAAAGTACGGGTTGATGACATCACTGAAACAGCGAAGCGTTATGTGCCGGAAATGCGCGCAAAAGGTGCTGAAATAATCATCGCTATTCCACATTCCGGTTTGAGCAGTGAACCCTATCACGCCATGGCAGAAAATTCGGTTTACTACCTCAGCCAGGTTCCAGGCATCAACGCCATCATGTTCGGCCACGCTCATGCGGTGTTCCCGAGTAAAGAGTTCGCGGCGATTAAAGGCGCTGATATCGCTCAAGGCACGCTCAACGGTGTTCCGTCGGTGATGCCTGGCATGTGGGGCGATCATCTTGGTGTGGTCGATCTGGTGCTGAATAACGAGGGGGATAAATGGCAAGTCACGCAGGGCAAAGCCGAAGCACGCCCAATTTATGACAGCGCGGCGAAAAAATCGCTGGCCGCTGAAGATGCCGATCTGGTGAAAGTGCTTGAGCAGGATCACCACGCCACACGCGAGTTTGTTGCCAAACCAATCGGTAAATCTGCCGACGTGATGTACAGCTACCTGTCGCTGGTGCAGGACGATCCCACGGTGCAGATCGTTAATAACGCGCAGCGCGCTTACGTTGAGCATTTTACTCAGGGCGATCCTGATCTTGGTCGCTTGCCGGTACTTTCCGCCGCCGCGCCGTTTAAAGCCGGTGGCCGTAAAAACGATCCCGCCAGCTATGTCGAAGTGGAAAAAGGTAATCTCACCTTCCGTAACGCCGCCGATCTCTACCTCTACCCCAATACGCTGGTGGTGATGAAAGTCAGCGGTGCGCAGGTGAAAGAGTGGCTGGAGTGCTCAGCGGCGCAGTTTAATCAAATCGATCCGCAGAGCAGCAAACCGCAATCGCTGATTAACTGGGATTTCCGCACCTATAACTTCGATGTGATCGATGGCGTGCAGTATCAAATCGATGTCACACAATCGGCGCGCTATGACGCGGAATGTACGCTGATCAACAAAGGGGCTTCGCGCATTAAGGATCTTAGCTGGCAAGGCAAGCCTATCGATCCTGATGCCACTTTCCTGGTTGCCACCAATAACTACCGCGCTTACGGCGGCAAGTTTGCCGGTACCGGCGATAAGTATGTCGCCTTCGCGTCGCCGGATGAGAACCGCTCGGTGGTTGCCGCCTATATCAGCAGCGAAACCAAAGCGCATGGCGAAGTGAAACCGCAGGCGGATCACAACTGGCGTTTAGCACCGATTAATAGCACCACGCCGCTGGATATCCGGTTTGAAACCGCGCCTGGCGAAAAAGCGACGACGTTTATTGAGCAGCATGCCGATTACCCAATGAAAGCGGTGGGCAGCGATGAGATAGGTTTTGCGTTGTGGCAGGTGGATTTGCAGAAGAAGTGACAATTAAGGGCGGCGATGGCCGCCCTACAGCTACTTACAGAATTTCCAGCAGCTCAACTTCGAAGATCAGGGTGCTGAATGGCGGGATAGAGGCGCCCGCACCGCGCTCGCCGTAAGCGAGGTTGTGTGGAATCGCCAGTTCCCACTTGGAACCAACTGGCATCAGCGTCAGCGCTTCAATCCAACCCGCGATTACGCCGCTAACCGGGAATTCTGCCGGCTCGCCACGCGCGACTGAGCTGTCGAATACGGTGCCATCGATCAGTTTGCCGGTGTAATGCACGCGCACACGATCCTGACGTGAAGGGATTGGACCCTCGCCCTGGGTGATGACGCTGAACTGCAGACCGGTTTCGGTGCTGCTTACGCCTTCGCGCTGTGCGTTCTGCTCAAGGAAAGTCTGACCTTCTGCCGCCATCGCTTCTACACGCTCACGACGCACGCCTTCTGCGCGCTCGTGCACTTCACGCAGTGCGCGATGTACCACGTCAACCGGGACGGCCGGTGAGTTCCCTTCCAGCGCGTCGCGCAGGCCGGCGAGCAGTGCTTCTGGCTGCAGACCCTGCAGTCCAGACTCTTGCAGCTGCTGGCCTACCTGTAAACCGATACCGTAACTTGCTTGTGATTCGACGCTGTCGAATGAAGGGGTCGTCATCTTGATTCCTTAATCCCGGAGAAAAATAGAACCGGCAGCATACCAGCGCGGGCGGCTGGCGTAAAATCTCACGCGCCGCAGATGACATTTCCCGGCGAAACGGAAACAATACAGCGGTCAAATTTTTCAATGCTGCCAGGCACTTCCTGTCAGCATTGCTCATACTATAGCTGTGGCGAGGTTTTCACCTGCCACCGTCGGACACAAGAGAGAATACATGGGCCAGATCGCCCCACGACGTCGCAGGACGCGCGCACCGCGTACTTTATTACCTTGGTTGCAACGTTGGCTGCCGCGCATTCCGCGCAAAGCCGCCAGCGAGGAGGATTCACGAATGGCTTCCGATCACCCTTCCCGCGTTCCCGCCGCACTGCAGCGCGTCTGGCATTTGCTGGATGATGTGCGCTGGATGGATCCGCTGCCCGCTTTGCATCGTCGCGGCATTGTCATTGCCCTGCTGGTGCTGCTGCTGGCGTTTCTCTGGCCAAGCAGTACGCCGCAGTATCCGGTTGAGCGTCCGGCGGACAATAGCGCAAAAGAAGTGCCGATGCAGGCGGAGATTTACGATAACAATCAGCAGCAGAACACGCCGCCGAAAACCGATTCACAGGGCGAATGGCGCACCTACAATGTGGCATCAGGCCAGACGCTGGCGCAGCTGTTCCGCGACAACAATTTGCCGGTGAATGATGTATTTGCCATGGCGCGTGTCGAAGGTGATGGGCAGCCGCTGAGCGCGTTACAGAATGGTCAGCAGGTGAAGATTCGTCAGAACGCGCAAGGCGTGGTGACCGGTTTAACGGTCGATGGCAGCAACGGTCCGGTGCTGTTTACGCGTCAGCCGGATGGCAGCTTTATCCGCGCTCAGTAAAACGCAGAAACAAAAACGCCGGCGCAAGGCCGGCGTTTTCGCATTACCGAGTGAACTTACTCAGCAACTACATTCACAACCAGTTTAGCGAAGACTTCGCTATGGATCTGGAAGTCAACTTCGTGCTCACCGGTGGTGCGCAGTACGCCTTCTGGAAGACGAACTTCGCTTTTAGCCACTTCAACGCCAGCTGCAGTTACTGCATCAGCGATGTCACGGGTACCGATGGAACCGAACAGTTTACCAGCGTCGCCTGATTTAGACGCGATGGTTACGTTGCCCAGTGCATTGATTTTCTCTGCACGTGCGTTAGCAGCAGCCAGAACGTCAGCCAGTTTGGCTTCCAGTTCAGCGCGACGTGTTTCGAAGAACTCAACGTTTTTCTTGGTAGCAGGAACAGCTTTACCCTGTGGAACCAGGAAGTTACGAGCGTAGCCCGCTTTAACGTTAACCTGATCACCCAGGCTGCCCAGGTTTGCTACTTTATCAAGCAGAATAACTTGCATTACCTTATCCTCTTAAAGTCGTTAATGGACAACTACCGATTACTGATGACGATCAGTGTACGGAAGCAGGGACAGGTAGCGAGCGCGCTTGATGCAACGAGCGAGCTGGCGCTGGTATTTTGCACGAGTACCGGTAATACGGCTCGGGACAATTTTACCGCTTTCGGTAATGTAGTTTTTCAGTGTAGCGATATCTTTGTAATCAATCTCTACAACGCCTTCCGCGGTGAAACGGCAGAACTTGCGACGACGGAAATAACGTGCCATTTGGCTAGTCTCCAGAATCTATCAAATCAATCTGCTCGGCATGTAACACCATTCTGCTCTGACCATTGCGTGCCTGATGGCAGCTAATAAAGCCTTCGAGAGTGAGTTGCGTGCCGACCGTTATATGTTGAGTAATCACCTGATGGGTGCTGCCGCTGATAATCACCGGCATTTGACACCAGGCTTGCCGGTGGAAACCGGCTTCCTCTTGCACAGAACGATGCTCAAGCACGAACTGGCAGTGAGGAATCCCTGACGGACTGACTTTTCGAACCGGCGTCTTGCACACAGTGCCAGACAGGCGCAGTCGATTTGCCGTCATGTCGGATTACTCTTCAGAATCCCCAGCTTCTGAGTCATCAGCCGATTCGTTAGCAAAGTCTTCGCGGCGATCACGACGCTCGTCTTTAGCTTTAACCATCGGAGATGCTTCAGTTACCGCGTGCTTAACGCGCATAACCATGCTGCGGATAACGGCGTCGTTGAAGCGGAAGTTAGTTTCCAGCTCGTCAATCACTTCCTGCGGTGCTTCTACGTTCAGCAGAACATAGTGCGCTTTGTGCAGTTTGTTGATTGGGTAAGCCAGCTGACGGCGGCCCCAGTCTTCCAGACGGTGAATCGTGCCCTGTGCACCGGTGATAGCACCAGTGTAACGCTCGATCATACCTGGAACCTGTTCGCTCTGGTCAGGGTGGACCATAAATACGATTTCGTAATGACGCATCGATAGCTCCTTACGGATTATTCAGCCTCCTGTCAGGGTCAGCTGCGGCCCACGGAAGCAAGGAACGTTATAGGTTGCGAATCATTTAAAAATGAAACACACCTCTGAATGCAGCTGAAAAATTGACGCGTAATCATACTGGCGTCCTTGTGGAAACTCAAGCGCACATTTCATCAAATGGCGACTATCGTGCCAGCAGATGCGGCTTTTTGTGCTAAATGAGGTGTCTCAGTGAGTTAGCGGGCGTTTGATCAAATTCTCTGAACAAGGCGTTCAATGGGACGATCTGGCGGCAGGTTGGTTAAGAACTACACTATTTACAGGCGCAACGAATAATCCTATTTGCCGCGTCTGAGAGTGCAATCCCTGTGAGTCTGGAGTCGATTATGAAAATGATCATTTTCGCCACTTTACTGGGTCTCTTCCTGTCTCCACCCGCTTTTGCCAGCTCCGCTGACTATGCGCAGCAGATGAGAAGTAACAGCAACGCGGCATCAGGCTATGTCTACGTTAATCGGTTGGATGCGCCTGCAAGCAGTAACCCAGTCAGTGCCAATACCAGCGCCGCCGAACGGTTGTCATCACAACTTTAGTTCGGCAACATAAACGGGCTGGCGCCAATCACGCCAACCCGCATTTTTTATAAATGGTGTTTAAAGAAACTGACCAGCGCCGTCAGGGCCGCAGGTGTGATTTTGTGGCCGATGTTCTTTTCGGAAAGCGCGGTCACCTGTTGATTGAGTCCCGCCTCGCCTAACGCTTTCTGTAGACGCGCCGTTTCGGCAAAGGGCACCACTTCATCCGCTTCGCCGTGCCACAGCAGCAAAGGTCGATTCGCCAGTTTCTCCAGTTGCTCGCTGGGATCGTACGGCGCCAGCGGCGCTAAGCGCGCGGCAAAAGCTTCTTTCTGTTCTGGCGTGCGCGCCACCAGCGGCGGAAACAGCGTATGACTCAGCTGCATGAAGTAGCCGGAACCCATTAAACACGCCACGCTGTGGATTTGCGGATAGCGCGCCATTGCGCCCAGCGCGGTCATGCCGCCCATCGAGGCGCCCGCCACGGCAAAGCGCTCATCGGCAATCCAGTCGTTATCGCGCAGCGCCTTCTCCAGCAACGGCACTTCATCGATGTTCTGTTTGAGGATCTCCCAGAAGTGGGTCATACGTGCATCGGTATCGCCGTTATAACGCGCGCCGTGCATGTCCGCATCGGGCATGATCACGCGGAAACCGGCCTGCGCCAGCGCCACGGCAAAGTAGCTGTAAACCTCTTTTGATGAGGTAAAACCGTGATAGAACAATACCGTCGGCAAGCGCGCCTGGCGCTGACCAGCCGGTGATGCGTGAATACATTCGATGCCTGCCAGATGCTCCGTTGCCAACTCAATCATACCGCCTCCATTGAGAATGATTATCACTGGACTCAGTGTAAACGCTGCGTGACAAAATGCGAGCCACTTCACATTAAGTTTGAATAATTTCAGCCCTAAACATTTAGCCCGTTTTGCCGTTGATCTTGTACCCCTTCAATAATCTCAAAAGGTACTTTATGAAGCGTCTTTCTCTCAGCGCCATGGGTCTCGGAATCAAGCTGTCTGTATTGACGTCTTTGAGCGTGGCAATTGTGCTATTTACTCTAACCTTAACCCTGAGCCATAACGCGGCACGTCAGCTGGAGCAGCTGGCAACCGATGATATGCAGAATCAGGTGCAAGGCATTAATGAAATGGCCACCATGTTCAACGCCACGCTGTCGGAAGAGGTGGCGAATTACACCAAACTGTTCCAAAGCTTCCTGCCAAAACGTTTTAGCCGTGATGACAGCGAACGTGTTCAGGTGGGCGAATTCAGCACGCCAACACTGCGAGCGGGATTGAAAACCCTCAACCTCGATCAAATCGCGGTGGATGATTTTCTCGATCGCACCGGTGCGGTTTCCACCATCTTCGTGCGTGATGGCGAGGATTACATTCGTATCGCCACCTCGCTGAAAAAAGAGGATGGCAGCCGCGCGGTGGGCACCAAACTGGATCGCAGCAGCGCGGCCTGGCGCAGCATCAACCAGGGCACGGTGTATCGCGGCCTGGCGACGCTGTTCGGCCATCGTTACATCACGCAGTATCAGCCGGTGCAGGATAGCAGCGGCACGGTGATCGCCATCCTGTTCGTCGGGGTGCAGATCGATGCGCAATACGCGCTGATGCGTGACAAAGTGTTGGCGCGCCATCTTGGCGACAGCGGCACCTTCTCGGTTTTGAACGGTGCGCCGGGCAGTAGCCAGGGCCAATATCTGTTTGATCGTCACGCTGAAGGCAAACTGCCGCGCTGGGATAACGCCACGCAGCAGCAACTGCTAAGTCAGCCGAAGGGATTAGTGGCGGTTAAACTGGATGGCGAAACCAAACTGCTGGCGTGGCAGCAGCTTCCTGGCTGGAACTGGGTTATTGCCGGCGAAGTGAGCCGTGCCAGCCTGCTGGCACCAATCACGCACAGCCGTAACCTGTTTATGGCGATTGGGCTGGCGCTGGTGATCGTTTTTGCCATCGGCTTTATGTGGTACAGCCGCCGCGCCATCACGCGTCCACTGCAACAGGTGATTCATCTGGCAGAACAGTACGCCGCCGGTAATCTGCAGGCACATCTCGACTCTTCACGTCGTGATGAGATTGGTCAGTTGGTCAGCGCGATCAATGGCATTGGCGATGGGCTGGAGAAAGTCGTCAGTCAGGTGCGTTCGGCGGCGCGTGAAATCAGCAGCGGCACCGATACCATCGCCGCCAGCAGCTCCAGCATCAGCGAGCAGATTGGACGTCAGGCCAGCAGCGTGGAGGAAACCTCGGCCAGCATGGAGCAGTTTGGCGCGACTGTGGCACAAACCGCAGCCAATGTGCGTCAGGCGATGGCGCTGGTCGGTGAAGCGGCTAACACCGTGAATCACGGCGGCAGCACCGTGGCACGTTCGGTGGAAACCATGTCGGAGATTCGTGTGGCGTCGCAGAGCATCGCCGACATCACTCACGTGATTGAGTCAATTGCCTTCCAGACCAACATTCTGGCGCTCAATGCGGCGGTTGAAGCGGCGCGCGCTGGTGAACACGGTAAAGGCTTTGCGGTGGTGGCGGCGGAAGTGCGCGCGCTGGCACAGCGCAGTGCTACGGCAGCCAAAGAGATTGATGGCTTGATTGCCAGCTCAATCGATAAAGTGGCGGCCGGCCACACGCTATCCGAGCAGACACGCGATGCGATGAGCCATATCGTCAATCACATCGAGCAGGTTAAAACGCTGATGGGCGAGATCAATATTGCTGCGCAGGAACAGGCGGCGGGCATTGGTCAGGTGAATCTGGCGATGAATCACATCAGCCAGGCCACGCATCAAAGCAGCGATATGATTAACCAGTCAGAAATTACCGCCAATCATCTGAGTAAGAAAGGTCATCATCTGACGCAGCTGGTGAGCATTTTTCATCTGAAGGACTAAAAGCCACAGGAAGATGGCTTAAACTTGAGCCATCTTCCTGCTTCAGGAGTTGCTATGCGTACTCTCTATTTGGCCTTAACACTGCTGCTCAGCGGCTGCGCCGCGTTCACCACCACGCCACAAGCTCCGCCACCACCCACGCAGCAAGCGCAGGAGATTTCACGCGCGCAAAGTGTTGGTCTGCCAAAGCTCGGCAATATCACCGCCACCACACGCGGATCGCCGGATGATGCGCAGCGCGCTATTGCCGCTAAAGCCAATCAGGCGGGCGCGGTTTACTATCAAATTCTGATGCTGGATGAAACCACCATTCCCAGCTTCTGGTACGCCACCGCCATTCTGTATGGCGCGCCGTCAAGCGGCACTGCAGCGCAACAGTAAGCGCGCGCAGAGATCGTCGCTCAATGCACGCGTGCCGCGCAGATCGAGATGCTGCTGACACCAGCCATCGGCCAGCGGCGGCTCTGCCACTTTGAGCAGAATCGCGGCACTCGCCAGCTGCAGTAATTCGCGCGTGATCTCCCGCGCCTGCCCTTCGCGCGGGTTCGCGAGCTGCCAGCGTAACTGCCGCCAGCGGCGATCAAAATGACGATTACTGCCTTTCACCGCATCAAACTCATCGTGCAGCATGGTCATCACTTCGGCGTGACGACCGAGCACGCGCAGGACATCCAGGCACATCACATTGCCGGAGCCTTCCCAGATGCTATTGACCGGCATCTCACGATAAAGACGCGGCAACTCGCTCTCTTCGCAATAGCCAATGCCGCCCAGCACTTCCATTGCTTCTGCCAAAAAGGGCATGCCCGCCTGACAGACCACGAATTTGGCGGCCGGTGTGAA
Organism: Pantoea sp. JK; assembly: GCF_026130245.1. Taxonomy (NCBI): domain Bacteria; kingdom Pseudomonadati; phylum Pseudomonadota; class Gammaproteobacteria; order Enterobacterales; family Erwiniaceae; genus Pantoea; species Pantoea sp. JK. The sequence continues at coordinate 63,372 of NZ_JAINFN010000003.1, read as the reverse complement.
CAAACGTGCGTACAAGCGTTCATGTTCGCTGGCCGGTGTTGACCAGGCGCGCGCCAGCCGCAACAGCAAGGCGGTTTGCCCTTCCAGCTGCAGCGCCTGTTGCGCCAGCACCGCGCGCATCAGTGGTTGATCGATAAGGTTCTTGCCCATCACCTGACGCTGCTGAGCATGGTGTACGGCAATCGACAGCGCTCGGCGCATCTGTCCGTGGCTGCCCAGCGCGCAGTCGAAGCGCGTCATGCCGCCCATCTTGAGGATCAGCCGCACTCCATCGCCCTCTTCCCCCATCAGCCAACCGATCGCATCCTGAAACTCCACTTCTGCGCTGGCGTTGGAGCGATTGCCAAGCTTGTCTTTCAGTCGTTCGATGCGAATAGCATTGCGCGTGCCATCCGGCAGCAAGCGGGGCAGGAAGAAGCAACTCAATCCTTGTGACGTTTGCGCCAGAATCAGATGCGCATCACTTTGCGGGACCGAGAAAAACCATTTGTGACCGGTGATGCGATACGCTTCGCCCGGCCCGCGCACGCCAAGCGGTTCGGCGCGAGTGGTGCTGCTCAACACATCGGTGCCGCCCTGTTTTTCCGTCATGCCCATGCCAATCAGCAGGCCGCGCTTCTTATTGCCCGGCAGATGATGCGCATCGTAACGATCGCTGAGCAGCGCTTCGCGCCAGTCAGCGTAGGGTTCAGGCAGATGATTTTGCAGCAGCGGAATGGCAGCGTGCGTCATGGTCACCGGACAGAGCGAGCCCGCTTCCACCTGTGCATGCAGGATAAAACGGGCGGCACGCGCCACCATCGCCTGCGGCTGCACGTCGGGCTGCCAGCTGAGATTATTAAGCCGGCTGGCGCACAAGCCCTGCATCAGCAGATGCCAGGCGGGATGAAAACGCACTTCGTCGAGGCGTTCGCCGCGCGCGTTGTAGCGCAACAGTTCCGGCGCTTCGACGTTCGCTAAGCGGCCTAACTCAAGGGATTCGGCGCTGCCGAGTTGCAAGCCGACGGAAGCCAGCCATTCGCGATCCCAGCTGGCACCTTCGCGTACAACGGCCTCGCACAGGGCGATATCACGCGTAAACAGGTTACTGTTGCTGAGCGGATGGGGCTGATTGAATACGGTGTGAGTGGTCCAAATCATATAACGTCCTCCTCATACTCATTTTTCAAGTATGAAGAGGATGTGCAGTTATGCCTGGCCTGGAAAATTTTTTGCGGCGGGGATCACGCCTGACGCTGACGAACGGCTTCAAACAAGCAGACGCCGGTGGCAACCGACACGTTGAGTGATGAGACGCTGCCGGCCATTGGGATGCTGATCAGCTCATCGCAATGCTCACGCGTTAAACGACGCATGCCTTCACCTTCCGCACCCATCACCAGCGCCATTGAGCCAGTCATTTTGCTTTGGTAAACGGTGTGATCGGCTTCGCCTGCGGTGCCAACGACCCAGACGTTGTATTCCTGCAGCAAGCGCAAGGTGCGCGCCAGGTTGGTGACGCGAATCAACGGTACGTTTTCTGCCGCGCCGCTGGCCACTTTCTTGGCGGTGGCATTCAACGGTGCTGCACGGTCTTTTGGCACGATGACCGCATGCACGCCAGCGGCATCCGCGCTACGCAGGCAAGCGCCGAGATTGTGCGGATCGGTAACGCCATCCAGCACCAGCAGGAACGGCTTCTCAAGGCTCTGCAGCAGATCCGGCAAATCACCTTCCTGATACTGCTTGCCTGGCTTCACGCGCGCCACGATGCCCTGATGCACGCCGCCTTCAACCTGACTATCAAGCCATTGACGGTTCGCCACCTGCACCGGGATTCCCTGAGCTTCCAGTGCGAGGATCAGCGGCTGCAGGCGACGATCTTCGCGGCCTTTAAGGATAAAGACTTCCTGAAAACGCTGAGGATCGCGCTCCAGCAGCGCCTGCACGCTATGAATACCAAAAATTATTTCACTCATTACTTTGCTCAAGGTTGGATTTAGATCGTTGAATACGGAGGTTCAGGTGCGCATTGATGCGCACCCTACAACGGTTTCGTCAGGTCGCCCTGCAAGGCGACCTAACTATCAGGCTTCGTCAGGCTGCTTCTTCGACGCGCGCTTGGACTTGGTGGCGGCGGCGATTTTACGGGTTTTCTCGGAGACTTTTTTGCCTTTTTTCTCGCTTTTAGCCGGTTTCTCAGCAGCGGCAGGCTTTTTCTTCTCGCCACGGAACGCGGAATCAGGCTCGAAAGTGCCCTTCTTACCGGCATCACGACGACGCTTAGCTGGCGGTTTGCCGCCGCGTTTCTCACGCTCGCGCTCGGTTTTGCCTTCGCCGCGCGGTACACGCTTGCTGGAAATCAGCGCGAAGTCGATTTTACGCTCGTCCATATGTACCGCATCAACGCGCACTTCTACCGCATCGCCCAGACGATAAGTGCGACCGCCGGATTCGCCAATCAAACGCTGGCCCACCGCATCGAAGCGATAATAGTCATTATCCAGCGTCGAGACGTGCACCAAACCATCGATAAACAGATCGTTGAGACGTACGAAGAAACCAAAGCCAGTCACGCTGGAGATTACGCCGTTGAACACGGTGCCAACCTGATCCTGCATGAAGTCACACTTCAGCCAATCAGCAACATCGCGCGTGGCTTCATCAGCACGGCGCTCGGTCAGCGAACAGTGCTGGCCCAGCTGCAGCATTTGCTGCATGTCGTAGTGATAACCGCCGGTCGGCGTGGTGATGCCATCGACTTCGCCGCGCTCTTTTGCCAGCAGATATTTGATGGCGCGATGCAGCAGCAAATCCGGATAGCGGCGAATCGGCGAGGTAAAGTGCGCATAAGACGCCAGCGCCAGACCGAAGTGCCCCCGGTTTTCAGGATCGTAAACCGCCTGTTTCATCGAACGCAGCAGCATGGTTTGCAGCATTTCCGCGTCTGGACGATCGGCCACTTGTTTCAGCAAGGCGGCATAATCGGTCGGATGCGGCTTAGCGCCGCCCGGCAGGCTTAAGCCCAGCTCGTTCAGTACGGTACGGAAGCTTTTGATGCTGTCTTCGCTTGGACGATCGTGATCGCGGAACAGCGCAGGCTCTTCATTTTTCTCAACAAAACGCGCCGAGGCGATGTTGGCGAGAATCATACATTCTTCAATCAGCTTATGCGCATCATTGCGTGAGGTGCGCTCAACGCGCTCAATGCGACGCTCGGCGTTGAAGATGAACTTGGGTTCATCGGTCTCAAACGAAATGCCGCCACGCTGCTCACGCGCGGTTTCCAGCACCTGATACATGTTGTGCAACTCGTGCAGATGAGGAACCTGCGCCGCGTATTGTTCACGCAGATCGGCATCACCTTGCAGAATGTTCCACACTTTATTGTAGGTCAGTCGCGCATGGGAATTCATCACCGCTTCATAGTGTTTGAAACCGGTAAGTTTGCCGCTGGAGGAGATGGTCATCTCACACACCATGCACAAACGATCAACCTGCGGATTCAGCGAGCACAAGCCGTTGGAGAGAATCTCCGGCAGCATCGGGATAACCTGCGACGGGAAATAGACCGAGGTGCCGCGCTGATGCGCTTCATCGTCCAGCGGCGTGCCCGGACGCACGTAATAGCTGACGTCGGCAATGGCCACCCACAAACGCCAGCCGCCGCCGCGCTTTTTCTCGCAGAAAACAGCATCATCAAAGTCACGCGCATCTTCACCATCAATGGTGACCAGCGGCAACTTACGTAAATCAACACGCCCAAGCTTCGCCTCTTCCGGCACTTCTTCTTTCAGCTTAGCGATCTGCTTCTCAACTTCTTCCGGCCATGTGTGCGGGATTTCATGGGTGCGCACCGCCATATCGACCGCAAGGCTGGTGCCCATATCGTCACCCAGCAGCTCGGTCACTTTGCCGATCGCTTTGGTGCGACGCGTCGCACGTTGGGTGATTTCAACCACCACCACTGAACCCATACGCGCGTTAAGCGTTTCTTCTTGCGGGATCAGGATGTCGAAACTCAGGCGGCTGTCATCCGGCACCACAAAACCGGTACCTGCATCGGTAAAGTAGCGGCCGACGATCTGGCTGTTACGTGGCTCAAGCACGCGCACCACGCGCGCTTCACGACGACCTTTACGATCGGCGCTGCCCGGCTGCGCCAGAATTACGTCGCCGTGCAGGCAGAATTTCATCTGTTCGGCTGAAAGATAGAAATCATCCTTCTGGCCTTCTACGCGCAGGAAGCCATAGCCATCGCGATGGCCAATCACTTTACCGCGAAGCAGATCAAGACGTTCTGGCAGGGCGTAACATTGACGGCGAGTAAACACCAGCTGACCATCGCGCTCCATAGCGCGCAGACGACGACGCAGCGCTTCCTGCTGCTCTTCGCTGGTGATATTCAATTCCTGCGCGATGTCATCGCGGCTGGTCGGCTTTTCGCGTTTTTCCAGCAGTGCCAGAATAAATTCGCGGCTTGGAATTGGGTTTTCGTATTTTTCAGCTTCTCTATCCTGATAAGGATCTTTTGACATTACGGTTCCTCCGATGTCATTTAATTTGGATTGCCACCGGCGGTTCGGACAATAAAAGTTGGTACAGCGAATCGTTATCTTTGACCAAATCGGCCAGCGTATACTTGTCCAGTTCCTTGAGGAATAGCTGGACCGCATCGTGCAATGCTTTACGCAAACGACAGGCCGGCGTGATCACACACTCGTCGCAGTTCACGAGCTGCAACGGCTCCATTCTTCGCACCACATCGCCAATGACGATTTTTTCCGGGTCCATGCCTAAACGAATTCCGCCGTTTTTACCGCGTGTTGCGGCGACAAAGCCAGCCCGGCTCAGTTGATTGATGATTTTAACCATATGGTTACGCGACACCCCGTAGGTATCGGTGACTTCGGTAATGTTGGTCTGCTTACCTGCCGGTAACGTCGCCATGTAAATCAGGGCACGCAGACCATAATCGGTGAAACTTGTTAGCTGCACATATACCTCAGTGAATCATCGAACGTTATGGTTATGCGCCGGTCGGCGTGATGTTTAAATATGATGATAAACCAGAGCGTGGTGGCCGGTGCGTTTTTTCTGGCAAGTATCGATATCTGCAAGAAAAAATAGAGTGAGTGGAGTCAAAGATTAGAAATACAAAGGCCGGACAGAGTCCGGCCTGAGGAGATTATGCGTCGAACGGGTCGCGCAGAATCATGGTCTCACTGCGGTCTGGGCCGGTAGAAATAATATCAATCGGCACACCGGTCACTTCTTCTACACGTTTGATGTAGTCACGTGCAGCTTGCGGCAAACCTTCCAGCGTCTTAACGCCGAATGTGGTCTCGCTCCAGCCTGGCAGGGTTTCGTAAATCGGCTCAATGCCTTCCCAGCCTTCAGCTGCCAGCGGCGTGGTGGTCATTTCGCGGCCATCTGGCATACGATAAGCCACACAGATTTTCACTTCTTTCAGGCCATCCAGCACGTCCAGCTTGGTCATGCAGAAACCTGACAGCGAGTTGATCTGCACGGCACGGCGAACGGCAACCGCATCCAACCAGCCGGTACGACGACGACGACCAGTGGTCGCGCCGAACTCGTTACCTTGTGCACACAGGAACTCGCCGGTTTCGTCGAACAGTTCGGTCGGGAATGGACCTGCACCAACGCGCGTTGAGTAGGCTTTGACGATACCCAGCACGTAATCAACATAGCGAGGACCAATACCTGAACCCGTCGCTACGCCACCTGCGGTGGTGTTCGATGAGGTCACGTACGGATAGGTACCGTGATCGATATCCAGCAGCGTACCCTGTGCACCTTCGAACATGATCAGGTCGCCACGCTTACGCGCCCCGTCCAGCAGATCAGAGACGTCAACCACCATACTGGTAATGATATCGGCAACCGCCAGCGTATCACTCAGCACTTTTTCGTAGTCAACAGCATCAGTTTTGTAATAGTTAACCAGCTGGAAGTTGTAGAAATCGACGATCTCTTTCAGCTTCACCGCAAAGGTTTCTTTGTTGAAGAGATCGCTCACGCGCAGACCGCGACGTGCCACTTTATCTTCATAGGCAGGACCGATACCGCGACCGGTGGTGCCAATAGCTTTGGCGCCACGCGCTTTCTCGCGCGCCACATCCATTGCTACGTGGTATTGCAGAATCAATGGGCAGGCTTCAGAGATCAGCAGACGTTCACGTACCGGCACACCGCGCTCTTCCAGACCTTTCATCTCTTTCATCAGCGCTTCAGGCGACAGTACAACGCCGTTACCAATGATGCTGGTGACGTTTTCACGCAGGATGCCAGATGGAATTAAGTGGAGGACGGTTTTTTCACCGTTGATGACAAGTGTGTGGCCTGCATTATGGCCACCTTGGTAACGCACGACGTAATTCGCGCGCTCTGTCAGAAGGTCTACGATCTTACCTTTACCTTCGTCACCCCATTGGGTGCCCAGTACGACGACGTTCTTACCCATTTTTTCAAAATCACCGATTGCTTAAAAATGGATTCTACCACCTGACTTTTACTCTTTCAGCACTTTTAGCATACGATTGCGCTGTTTTTTGCCTGAGTTTTGCTCAGCTCACAACATGTTGGGGGAACAGCGGCCAACAGACACAATTGAGTCGCGCGGCATCACAAAAAATTTACGCTGATTAACGCGCGTGCATACTGATCATCGCGTAAATCACCACGCCGGCCACCACTAAACCGCCACCAAAACGGTGCAAGAGACGATCGGGTAACTGCGTCATCGCCAGAATCATGCGTCGCCAGGCGCGTGGCATAAACATCGGTCCAAGTCCTTCCAGCACCAAAACCAAAGCCAGCGCCATCCAGATGGTTGAATTCATGATTTTTCCCAAAAAAAAGGCCGACAACATTGTCGGCCTGGACTTTATATCAGTTCTTAACGCGTGGCGTTAGAGGGCGCTTTCATATAGCGGAAGAAATCGCTATCCGGGCTCAGCACCAACACATCCTGATTGTCTGAGAAGCTGTTCTCATAGGCACGCAGGCTGCGGATAAAGGCATAGAAATCCGGATCCTGGCTGAAGGCATCAGCAAACAGTTTTGCCGCTTCACCATCACCTTCACCACGAGAAATCAGCGCTTCACGCTGTGCTTCTGCCAGCGTACGTGTGACCTGATAATCGGCCTGCGCACGCAGTTTCTCTGCCTCTTCCTGACCTTGTGAACGCTGACTACGCGCTACCGCTTCACGCTCGGCGCGCATACGGTTATAGATCGCGTCAGAAACTTCAGTCGGCAGGTTGATCTGCTTGATGCGCACGTCGACAACTTCAATACCCAACGCAGCCATACTGTTCGGATTTGGAGCAGGCTCGCTGCTGTTGGTTTCACGTTCTACACGTGCTGCCGCACTCGCAATTGCGTCATCCGCAGCGGGCGTCTGAACGTCATCATCGTTGCCAGCGCTGCCGGTGTTCAGGGCGTCACGCACGTCGGTGGTTAAACGGCCACGCGAATCAGTCACGATGTCTTTCACATCCAGACGACCCATTTCAGAACGCAGACGGTCACTGAACTTACGTTTAAGCAGCACTTCAGCCTGAGAAACGTCGCCACCACCGGTTGCCAGGTAGTAACGGCTGAAGTCACTGATGCGCCATTTGATGTAAGAATCAACGATCAGGTCTTTCTTCTCTTTGGTAACAAAACGGTCAGCCTGGTTATCCATGGTCTGAATGCGCGCATCCAGTGATTTCATGGTTTCGATAAACGGAATTTTGAAATGCAGACCCGGTGCGTACACCAGCGGTTTGTTTTCGTCATCACGCAGAACCTTACCAAAGCGCAGCACGATGCCGCGTTGGCCTTCCTGCACCACGAACAGTGACGCGTAAAGCACCACCAGCACTACAATAATTACGGCGATGATTGGCTTACGCATCGATTACTCCCTCCCCTGGCGCTGGGTATCGTTGCGCAGCGCATTGGCGCGACGCTGATCCATGATGCTGTCTGGACTGTAAGATGAAGAATCTCCACGGCTCGCATTGCTATCGGACGACGAAGGAGACTTCATTAAATTCGTCATTTTCTGACCGCCCTGGCCAGATGCCTGACCACCGCGCATCAGTTGATCCAATGGCAGAACCGTCAAATTGTTACCACGATCGCTGATCAACACCTTGCGGGTATGGCTCAGTACACGTTCCATGGTTTCAATGTAAAGACGCTCTTTCGTGATTTCTGGTGCAGCTTTATATTCAGGCAGCAAGCGAGCAAAACGTGCCACTTCACCCTGCGCTTCTAACACCGTACGTTCTTTGTAAGCACGACCCTCTTCGAGGATACGTTGCGCCTGACCATTAGCACGCGGCTGAACTTCGTTCGAATAAGCTTCAGCTTCACGAACGTACTGTTCACGGTTTTCACGCGCGGCAATCGCATCATCAAACGCGGCTTTTACTTCTTCTGGTGGGCGCGCCGCCTGGAAGTTTACGTCCAGCAGGGTAATCCCCATGTTGTACGGACGGATGGTCTCGTCGAGCTCACGCTGAGTTTCGCTACGTACCACGGTACGGCCTTCCGTCAGGATGCGGTCCATGGTTGAGCGACCAATCACGCCACGCAAGGCGCTGTCGGTGGCCTGACGCAGGCTGTCATCGGCACTGGTCACGGCATACAGATAACGCTCAGGATCCGTCACGCGGTACTGCACGTTCATCTCAACGCGCACTACGTTCTCATCCGACGTCAACATCACGCCAGACGCCGCCAGTTCACGTACGGCTTCTACGTTTACGGCGCGAACCTGATCGACGAAAGTCGGTTTCCAGTTGAGGCCTGGCTCAACCAGATGGCTAAATTTGCCAAAGCGCGTGACGACGCCACGTTCCGCTTCTTTGATGGTGTAGAAACCGCTAGCCGCCCAGATAACGACTGCCGCTACGGCAACAATGCCAACCACTTTGCCACCGCTACCGCCGCTGCGCTGGCCATTGTCATTCTGTTTGCCACCGCCCAGTCCGCCGAGTTTTTTACTCAACTTTCGGAAGATATCATCCAGATCAGGTGGTCCCTGATCGCGACCTCCTTTATTTCCCCCAGAGTTGCCGCCTTGATTATTGCTGCTTCCCCACGGGTCGCGGTCCTGTCCGTTATTTCCGGGCTGATTCCACGCCATGTTTCTACTCCATTTATTGTATTTACGGCTTACCCTTCATCTTTCAGATTGTAGCGGCGTTGGCTGCTTTCACTCATCCCGGTCACTTACTGATGTAAGCTCCCGGGAATTCGTTCAATTGCCGCCTTGCTACAACCTGAAATCTTTTGGGTAAGATCGGTTAGGCAACGGTCAAACAATATAACTGGCTAGCGACGGCTCTTGTTTACACAGACGACGCCAATCAACGATCGGCATACGCACGTGCAAACTCACACAGCCATCATCTTCATTCCATTCTTTTTCTATAGCATGCAACTGATAAAAACGACTGCGTAAACGGCCCGCTTCCGGCGGCAGACGTAAATCGTACTGCGCAATTTCACCGGCCAAACGCTCAGAAAGCGCCTGCCACAGTAACGGCAGACCCACGCCGCTCTGTGCAGATAACCACACGCGAATCGGTTGGTTCTCTTCGTTGCGATCGATACGCGGCTCAAAGTCCTCCAGCATATCGATTTTGTTCATGACCATCAGGGCTGGAATTTCATCGGATTCTATTTCTACCAGCACTTCATTCACGGCTTCGATGTTGTCATTGATACGTAAATCAGCCGCATCAACCACATGGAGCAGCAGCGCGGCCTGACGCGTTTCCTGCAGCGTAGCTTTGAACGCAGCCACTAAGTCATGTGGCAAATGACGAATAAATCCCACTGTATCAGCCAGAACCACTTCACCAACGTCTGCAACATTCAGGCGACGTAAAGTCGGATCAAGCGTCGCAAACAGTTGATCTGCCACATAAACATCAGCGGAGGTTATCGCATTAAACAGAGTAGATTTGCCTGCGTTGGTGTAGCCCACCAAAGAAACGGTTGGCACGTCAGCTTTAGCACGTGATTGGCGACCCTGATCGCGCTGCTTCTCAACACGCTCAAGACGGGAAAGGATCAGGCTAATTCGATTGCGAAGTAAACGACGGTCCGTTTCCAACTGGGTTTCACCCGGACCACGTAAACCGATACCGCCTTTTTGGCGTTCAAGATGCGTCCATCCACGCACTAAACGTGTTGCCATATGGCGTAACTGTGCCAGCTCGACCTGTAATTTACCCTCATGGGTACGGGCGCGCTGAGCGAAAATATCAAGAATTAGGCCGGTGCGGTCGACAACACGACATTCACACACACGCTCTAAATTACGTTCCTGAGCAGGCGTTAAGGCATGATCGAATAAAACGACCGATGCTCCACTCGCTTTCACCGCATCGGCAATTTCAACTGCCTTTCCTTCACCGACAAAATATTTGGGATGTGGCGCTTTACGGCTGCCCGTAATGACTTGCAGCGCTTCAACGCCCGCAGAAGAGACAAGAGTTTCAAACTCCTGCAAATCTTCCAGCTCTTTGTCTTGGGAGAACCAGATGTGTACCAGTACGGCCTGCTCACCGGCATCATAACGGTCAAACAAGCTATAACCTCGCTAAAATAAAATAACCAGGACAGGAAAACGTGCTCGTTCTCCAGCCCTGGCTTTACGGCAGCGCAAAATTATTCTGCGTTATCGCCGTCTTGTTGTGGCTGCGACTGAGCGCTTTGATTGCTTCCGCTGTGATGATAGTTGCTGCTACCACCGCTGCCGCCCGCGTTATTGCTATGGTGCGACACTGGACGAGAAGGAACCACTGTAGAGATGGCGTGCTTATACACCATCTGGCTGACCGTGTTTTTTAACAGAATGACGAACTGATCAAAGGATTCAATTTGCCCTTGCAGCTTAATACCATTCACCAAATAGATCGAAACCGGTACACGTTCACGACGCAATGCGTTCAAAAACGGGTCTTGTAAAGATTGCCCCTTAGCCATTCTATCTTTTCCTTATATGCTTGTTGTTTGTTGCTTTAAGAACCGTGGTTCAGAAAAACTGCGTAAAAATTTGCGCACGATAACGGACCAATTGTACACAATCATCCCTGCTACGCACTAACTACCTTAAGCACCGCATTACGCGCTAACTCTGGCTCATCACTGTTTAACCAGTGTACTTCAGACCAGCCACGTAACCAGGTCATCTGGCGTTTAGCGAGCTGCCGAGTGGCGCAAATTCCCCGATAAACCATTTCGTCGTAATCGATTTCACCTGACAAATAAGACCACATCTGGCGATAACCGACACAACGAATGGAAGGCATGTCCGTATGCAAATCACCTCGCGCAAACAGTGCACGAGCCTCCGCTTCAAATCCTGACGCTAGCATCTGGTCGTAACGCAACGCAATGCGTTGATGTATCAGTTCGCGACTCGCAGGGGCGATTGCAAACTGGTACACGTCGTAGGGTAACGCTTCGCCGGAGGTTTTTGTCAGTTCCGTTAAAGTTTTACCCGAAATAAAAAAAACTTCCAGTGCTCGCGAAAGTCTCTGCGGATCATTCGGATGAATACGACTACCGGCGACCGGATCGATTTCACACAGCTGACGGTGCAGGGCTTCCCACCCTTTCTCCGCCGCCATTTGCTCTATTCGCTGACGCACCTCGGGATCGGCCGAGGGCAACGGCGACAATCCTTCAAGCAACGCCTTGAAGTAGAGCATGGTTCCACCAACAAGCAACGGAATCTTCCCCTTACGGGTGATCTCCGCCATTTCTGCCAACGCATCGCGACGAAATTCAGCGGCGGAATAGGCCTCCGCCGGATCGCGAATGTCCAGCAAACGATGGGGCGCCAGTGCTAACTCTTCTGCCGACGGTTTCGCCGTGCCAATATCCATCCCGCGATAGATTAAGGCAGAGTCAACGCTAATAAGTTCCACCGGAAGTTGCTGACGCAGCGAAATCGCTAATGCCGTCTTACCGGAGGCGGTAGGCCCCATCAAAAAAATTGCCTTTGGCCGGCTAGCCTGGTTTAGTTCACTCATGCTTCAACGCGTTCAGCGCGCTCTCAATCTCAATGGTCTGTAACAGACCTGAAGGCGGCGACTTCAGCAGTTGCGGGCAGAGCCTTTCCAGCTCTGCCAGCAGTGCAATCGCCTGCGAGTGATTCCAGTGAGCGTCTTCTGCATCATCGCGACGCGCCAGCCATTGGGCCAATGTGGATGCAGAAACCTCTTGCTGCCGGGCCAGGTAGCCTAACAGTTCTGGAATCAAGATTTGTAAATTTTGTGTTCGTAACGGTAAAGGCACCGCACGTAGCATCACGTGCTGCCCTTCTCGTTGTAAATCAATGCCCATCTGGCTTAGCAGCGCGGCGTGCTCGGCGATAGCGGCCAGCTCCGGCGCGGCAATTTTCAGGCGTACCGGGATCAGCAATGGCTGCGGTTTTAAGCCCTCATCGCCTGGTTGCAGCTGGGCCTGTTTTAACCAGCGTGCCGCCACGGCCAGCGATAACAATTGCAGCGCACTCCCCCGTTCCAGCAGCGCATAACGATCCTGTAAAACGCTTAACACGCGGCCAAAACTTTGCGCGTGGGCGGCCAGCGGTGCTTCACGCGTTTCCGCCTGACGCACCGGAGCCGCCGCAGGAACTGGCGCAGCGCACGGCGTTTCTACCACCGGCGTTTTCATCAACTGCTTATACGCATTGCCTTCACGCGCACTGTAAACCGGCTCTTTATTCTGCCAGTTTGCACCCGCCGCCGCAGAAGTGCCGCCGCTGCGTGGCGTGTTGCTGGGCTGGGCAAAGTGGTTCGCACCTGCCGCCTGGCGGTTTTCTGGCTGCCACTTCGGTGCCGGCTCTTCGGCGTGGGCGATGGGCAATTCCGGCGCGCGGCTGGCTTGCAGCGCACTCATCACGCCTTGCCAGATAAAATCATGTACCAAACGCGACTGATGGAAACGCACCTCATGCTTAGCCGGATGGACGTTGACATCTACCTGATGCGGATCGATCTCCAGATAGAGCACGTAAGCCGGTTGCTGATCATCACCCAGCTGCGTTTGATACGCCTGACGAATCGCGTGATTGATCAGTTTGTCGCGCATCATGCGTCCGTTGACGTAGCAATATTGCAGGTCGGTAACCTGGCGCGAGCCGTTAGGATCGGCGACCCAACCGCGCAGCGCTAAATCGTCGTGCTGCCACTCAATGCGTAAAGCGTGCTGCATAAACGTGGTGCCGCAAATGGCACCTAAACGCCGCTCCCGCTGCGTATTTTCACTGACCGCGCGATACTGGCGCATCAACTTACCGTTGTGGCTAAGCGAGATGGCGACGTCAAAGCGTGCCAGCGCAATGCGACGAATCACCTCATCGATGTGGGTAAATTCGGTCTTTTCGGTGCGCATGAATTTGCGGCGTGCGGGCGTGTTGTAGAACAGGTCGAGCACTTCCAGCGATGTACCCACCGGATGCGCAGCCGGTTTCACCGTCACATCCATATCGCGCCCTTCCGCGTAGGCTTGCCAGGCTTCGCTTTGATTGGCGGTGCGTGAAGTCAGCGTTAAACGAGAAACAGAACTGATACTGGCAAGCGCTTCGCCACGAAAACCGAGGCTCATGATCGCCTCAAGGTCATCGAGCGAGGCTATTTTGCTGGTCGCATGCCGCGCCAGCGCCATCGCCAGTTCGTCTTTGGCGATGCCGCAGCCGTTGTCGCGAATGCGGATGAGCTTCGCGCCACCTTTCTCGATATCGACATCAATGCGCGTGGCACCGGCATCCAGGCTGTTTTCCACCAGCTCTTTTACGACCGACGCCGGACGCTCAACCACTTCGCCTGCGGCAATCTGGTTCGCCAGCTGCGGCGGTAAAATCTGTATTGGCATGGTGGTGATCCTTCTGGCTGGTTGGCTCACGAGGAGCCAACAATCAGGATTGCGGAATTTTTAAGTTTTGCCCCAGCATCACATTGCTCGACTTCATATTATTCGCCTGCATGATGGCTTTCGAGCTCACGCCATAGCGCGCGGCAATGGCCGTCAGCGAATCGCCGCGCACCACTTTATGCCGGGTTGGACGACTCGCCGCCGCCACGCTAACGCTGGATTTCGCGGGCACCTTCAGGCGCTGTCCTACCCAAACCACATCGCGCTTCAGGCTATTCATCTCACGTAACGTCGCCATGCTCACGCCATATTTTGCCGCGATGCCGGACAGCGTCTCGCCACGCGTCACGGTATGACGCTGCGTCGCGCCGGTATATTGCACCGTGCCGGTCGCCGGGTTGCTGGCGACGCTAACCGCTGGTGCGCTGTCCAGCGGCCGGTTTTCCTCCTTTGGGATCGATTGCAGCGGATGCGTAAGGAAATAATTGCGCAGGCCTTTATAAATCGACTGAGCAATCTTCTCCTGATACGCGCTGCTGCCAAGCAGCCGCTCCTCCGCGGCATTACTAATAAAGCCGGTTTCGACCAGTAAAGAAGGAATATCCGGGGAACGTAAAACGCCAAGGCTGGCATGTTCCGGCAGACGTTTGTGCAGCGGCGTAATACCGCGCAGCTGCTGCAGGACTTTGACGGCGACGTCATAACCTACACGCTGTGAATGACCAAACTGCAAATCCAGCACCGCCTGGCTGAGATAGGGATCGGCCTGACTGTTCGCCAGCAGATCGCCTGCGCCGCCCAGCAGCTCAGATTGTTTCTCTTTCTGTTCCAGCCAGTTCGCCATTTCGTTATTGGCGCGGCGGTTAGACAGCACCCAAACCGATGCGCCGGTGGCCGAATGATTCGGTGCGGCGTCGGCGTGAATGGATACCAGCAGATTCGCGTTCTCTTTACGCGCCACTTCGGAACGGCCCATCACCGAGATGAAATAGTCGCCGTTACGCGTCAGCACCGGTTTGAACATCGGATCCTGATCCATCAGCGCTTTCAGTTTACGCGCAATCGAGATGGTGACATTTTTCTCGTGCAAACCGTGCTGACCTGATGCACCAGGATCCTGGCCGCCGTGTCCGGCATCAATCGCCACAATCACCACATCGTTGCGGCTGACCGAGTTGCCGGGACGCACGGTGGTATTGCTGCTGGTTACCGCAGTCACCTGATTGGCGTTGAACGGATTGCCCTGGCTGCTGCTTTGTGGCTGGCTTTCACGTGCCGTGGTGACAGGTGCGGCAACGGCCGGACGCTTCGCTGGCTGCGTCCCACGAATGGTGAACACCACGCGATAATTACTGCCATCGCGCTGGGTGCTGGCGCGCGTCTGTGCGGCCTGCGTCAGTTCGAACACTAAACGCAGGCTTTGCTTATCCTTTGGCTGGCTATGGCGAATGCGCTGCACAATATTTTCGCCGCTAAAATTCAGCGGCAAACCTTTAATCGCGCCGCTTTGACGAATATCCAGCACCACACGATTGGGATTATGCAGCGGGAAAAAGCCATACACCGGCTGACCGTTAAAGCTCAGCGTGACGGTGGCCTGGCTATCGCCATTTTCAACTTTGATATCTGATAACGTGGCAGACAACGCCGAGGCAGAAAACAGACACAGCAAGCCCAGTACAATGATTCTCATCCGTGACATCATGCCGGATCCCTGCCTTGCTGGAATTGGGTTAACAGCGCTTCACCCGTGGCGGAAACCGCGCTAATTTCGGCTTCACGCGCTGCATCAACATAGCGCAACGTCAGCGCTAAATCGGGCTCAGGCAGCACGCCGGTGCCCTGCTGCGGCCACTCCACCAGACAAAGCGCATCGCCGGTGAAATAGTCGCGGATGCCCATGAACTCCAGCTCTTCGGGATCGGCAAGACGATAGAGATCGAAATGGTACAACGTGCGAGAGCCGAGCTCGTAGGGCTCGACCAGCGTATAAGTTGGGCTTTTGACATTGCCTTGGTGGCCGAGCGCCTGCAGAAAACCACGGCTAAAGGTGGTCTTACCGGCCCCCAAATCGCCATAAAGATAGATCACCAGCGCGCTGTTGCAGACGCGCGCCAATTGCGCACCCAGATTCAGGGTTGCCGCCTCATCGGGCAAAGGGATAACACAGGTCTTCATGCTTTATTGTTGGATCATCTCTGGATTAACAAACTGCCACAGCAGCTCGAACAAATCAGTGGCTAACATGCCGCGTGTACCGCGCTGACGCGCGACGGCATCGGCTGTTGCCCCATGCGCGACACAGCCTGCGCAGGCTGCATCAAGTAAAGTCAGTTTCTGGCCGAGCAGAGCGGCGATAATTCCGCTCAACACATCGCCCATGCCGCCGGATGCCATGCCGGCGTTGCCCACATCAGCAATCGCGATGTCACCTGCCGCGCTGGCAATCACCGTGCCCGCGCCTTTTAATACCACCACGCCGCCGTAGCGTTTCGCCAGGGCGCGCGCAGCATGTAAGCGGTCACTCTCAATCTCGCTGGTTTTCACCCCCAGCAAGCGCGCAGCTTCGCCGGGATGCGGCGTAATGATGCGATTCTGACGGTTATCCTGCTTGATTGCCAGCAGGTTAAGCGCATCCGCATCCCAAAGCATCGGCTTTTCACTGGCCGCAATCTTTTTCAGTGCCTTCTGCGCCCAATCACGCTGGCCAAGCCCCGGTCCAACGGCGATGACATCCGCCCACTCCAGCGCCTGATTCAGACGTTCATCGCTCAGCGCATCAACCATTAGCTCCGGTCGCGCGGTGAGAATCGGGCCAATATTATCTTCATGCGTCAGCACGCGCACAAGTCCGGCACCGGTTCGCAATGCGGCTTCACCGGTCATGCGAATCGCACCCGCCGTGCCGCTATCGCCACCGACCACCAACAGCCGACCTTGATCGCCTTTGTGTGAGGTCGCACGACGCGGTTTCAGCCAGCGCGTTAAATCCCCGGCGTCATAGCGTGAAATCGGTGCCTGTTCAGCGGCAAGGTACGCCGACAAACCCAACTCATGGTTATGCAGCACGCCAACGTAATCACGTGCTTTGCCGGTCAGTTGGCCGGGTTTCAGCGCAATCATGCTCAGCGTGTGGTCGGCGATGACCGTTTCACCCGGCGCCGTGCCGTTAGCCGCCAGCAAACCGGAGGGAATGTCGATCGCCAGCACTGGTGCGGCATGCGCGTTAATCAGCGTAATCAGGCGATCGTAGGGATCCGCAGGCGCACGATTCAGGCCGGTGCCGAGCAACGCATCGACAATCACATCAACCTGCTCCGGCCAGGGCGCATCTGCCGCGTGAATCACACCGCCCGCCGCCAGCCATGCGTCCTGCGCCTGCTGTGCTTCTTCTGGCAAGGCTTTGCTGCCCGCGCACGCCAGCAGCGTTACGTTCAAACCTGCTGCTTGCGCCAGTCGCGCCACTACAAAACCATCGCCGCCATTGTTGCCGTGCCCGCACAGCACCAACCAATGTTGCGCCTGCGGCCACAGCTGGCGGCCTAATTCATAGCTGGCCTGGCCAGCGCGTTGCATCAGCTCAAACAGCGTTAAGCCCAGGCTATCGGCGGCATCGCGTTCCAGTTGTGCCATCGCCTGCGCAGGCCAGACAGAGTGTGGTAAACTGCGCGCGTTTGCTTCAATTGCCTGGTTTCTCATGTCATATCCTCTCGATCTTCAACAGCTCGCTCAACAAATCAAACAGTGGGGACGCGACCTCGGCTTCCAGCAGGTGGGTATTTGCGATACCGATCTGAGCGCCGAAGAGCCCAAACTGCAGGCGTGGCTGGATAAGCAATATCACGGCGAGATGGATTGGATGGCGCGCCACGGCATGATGCGCGCGCGGCCACATGAACTGCTGCCTGGCACGCTGCGCGTGATTAGCGTACGCATGAACTACCTTCCAGCCAAAGCCGCCTTTGCCAGCACCTTGAAAAATCCGCAGTTGGGCTATGTAAGCCGCTATGCGCTGGGCCGCGACTATCACAAAGTATTGCGCAATCGACTGAAAAAGCTCGGAGAAATGATTCAGGCGCACTGTGGCGAACTCAATTTTCGCCCGTTCGTCGATTCCGCGCCGATTCTTGAACGCCCGATTGCCGCTAAAGCCGGTTTAGGCTGGACCGGCAAACATTCGCTAATCCTTAACCGTGAAGCGGGCTCCTGGTTCTTCCTCGGCGAATTGCTGATTGATCTGCCGTTACCGGTTGATCAGCCACAGGAAGAGCAGTGTGGACGCTGTGTCGCCTGCATCACTATCTGCCCCACTTCCGCTATCGTCGAACCTTACGTGGTCGATGCGCGTCGCTGCATCTCCTATCTCACCATCGAGTTGGAAGGCGCAATTCCTGAAGAGTTCCGTCCGCTAATAGGTAATCGAATTTATGGCTGCGACGATTGCCAGCTAATCTGCCCGTGGAATCGTTACGGTCAGTTAACTGATGAAGACGATTTCTCACCGCGCGCGGTGCTGCATGCGCCGCCACTCACCGAACTGTTCAAATGGGATGAAGCCAAATTTCTGCGCATCACTGAAGGTTCAGCGATTCGGCGTATTGGGCATTTGCGCTGGTTGCGAAACATTGCGGTGGCATTGGGCAATGCGCCCTGGACAGAAGAAAATATGGCGGCATTAGCATCGCGCAGCGGCGAACATCCACTGCTTGATGAACATATTGAATGGGCGATTGCACAGCAGTTGCAGAAACGCGCGGCGCAAGCGGTGGAAGTGCAGCCTGCGAAGAAACAGCGGCTGGTGCGCGCGGTCGAAAAGGGCCTGCCACGTGATGCGTGATTGAGCAGTCGCACAGGATAAAACGCTTTTCCACATGCTGTGAATAAAATTATCCAACGGAATAGTGACGGAGATCGTAATTTCGTCTAAAGGATAAGATTACAGTCTGAAATAGGTTTAAACCCTTACAAATCAATTAATTAAGCGATTATTGTAAATATTCACGTCGTGTTTAGCGCGCAGGGGTTTGTCCAGAGCTTGTGGATAACTCTGTTCAAAACAGTTTTAAACAACGGGGAAAACGCCGTCAGAACCTTGCAGGCACATTGTGGATAACCTGTAAGATAACTGCGTCAGACAACAAGCATTATCGATGCTAGCGAGGCGTGCAAAATTTCCAGAAAAAACGATGATGCATGCGATAAAAATATCAGCAGCAGTTTTAATTCTGATTGCGCCTAAGGGCAAATAACATTAGTGAATATAAAAATTTGGAGCGGGAAACGAGACTCGAACTCGCGACCCCGACCTTGGCAAGGTCGTGCTCTACCAACTGAGCTATTCCCGCATAATCTTCGTATTTTAGTCTGCTACTGCGTTGGCTGCCTTCGCTCACCCAGGTCACTTACTGATGTAAGCTCCCAGGGATTCGTTCAGTTGCCGCCTTGTTGCAAACGAAAATACTCGATTCTGCATCTTCGTATTTTTGTCACAACAATCACGCTAACGACTAAATCCGTGATTTGGATGGTTTACTACAAACTCTGGAGCGGGAAACGAGACTCGAACTCGCGACCCCGACCTTGGCAAGGTCGTGCTCTACCAACTGAGCTATTCCCGCATTAGAGGTTTACTACGCAACGAAAGTTTGGAGCGGGAAACGAGACTCGAACTCGCGACCCCGACCTTGGCAAGGTCGTGCTCTACCAACTGAGCTATTCCCGCATAATCTTCGCCTGTTTATTTGCTGCTGCGTTGGCTGCCTTCACTCGCACAGGTCACTTACTGATGTAAGCTCGCTGTGACTCGTTCAGTTGCCGCCTTGCATCAAACAAACATGCTCGATTCTGAACTTCGTTTTACTTCTCCGTTCCGAATTCCGAATTAAATTCTTCACCGGTACGGGGTGCGCATTATACGAGAAATCCTTTCAGTCGCAAGAGTCTAAAAGCAAAATTTTGCGCTTTCCGCGCGTTCGCTGCTTTTATCGACAACCTGATGATTTCCTGCGCACCCACTGGCGATTAAAGCTGCAGGAAGTGTTCGCGATAGTACGCCAGCTCGGCGACGGACTCGCGAATGTCATCCAGTGCCTGATGGCTACCGGACTTTTTGAAGCCTGGCAAAATATCGGGTTTCCAGCGACGCGCCAGCTCTTTCAGCGTGCTGACGTCAAGATAGCGATAGTGGAAATAGGCTTCCAATTCAGGCATGTACTTAAACAGGAAGCGACGATCCTGACCAATACTGTTGCCGCAAATCGGCGAGGTATTCGCCGGCACCCACTGCTTCAGGAACTCGATGGTGGCCAATTCTGCTGCACGGTCGTCATGCTCGCTGGCTTTAACACGCGCCACCAATCCGCTATTGGTGTGCGTGCGCACGTTCCAGTCATCCATCAACGCCAGCTGCTCGTCAGATTGATGCACCGCGAACACCGGACCTTCTGCCAGGATGTTCAGGTTGGCATCGGTCACGATGGTGGCGATCTCAATAATGCGATCGCGCTCCGGATCTAATCCGGTCATTTCGAGGTCGATCCAAATCAGGTTGTTTTCATTTCCAGCTGTCATGCGTTTCCCGCCTGTTGCCAAAGTCGTCATTAAACTCATTTCAGGTGTATCATAGACGTTTTGCCCAGCAGGGCGAAACCTGGCGAAAGCCGTGAGAGGATGCGTGAGTAAAAACAAACTGTCGAAAGGTCAACAACGTCGCGTAAGCGCCAACCATCAGCGTCGTCTGCAGCAACGGAGCGATAAGCCGGAGCCGGATGATAGCCTGTTTGGGGAAGCGGCTGATGGCGTGGTGATCAGCCGTTTCGGCATGCACGCAGACGTGGAAGATAGCGAAGGCGTTGTGCATCGCTGTAACATCCGCCGCACCATTCGCTCGCTGGTCACCGGCGATCGCGTTTTGTGGCGCGTCGCCATTGGCGGCGGTAAAGGGATCGTCGAAGCGGTACACGACCGCAAAACCGTACTAACGCGCCCAGACTTCTATGACGGCGTGAAACCGATTGCCGCCAACATCGATCAGATCATTATCGTTTCGGCGATCCTGCCGGAACTGTCGCTCAACATTATCGATCGCTATCTGGTCGCCAGCGAAACGCTCGGCGTGGAACCGCTACTGGTGCTCAACAAAACCGATCTTTTGGATACCGAAGGCCGCGCGTTTGTTGATGAGCAGATGGAGATCTATCGCAATATTGGTTATCGCGTATTGATGGTTTCCAGCCACGCCAAAGATGGTCTGGTTGAACTGGAAAGTGCTTTAACCGGCCGCGTCAGCATCTTTGCCGGTCAATCGGGCGTAGGCAAATCGAGCCTGTTGAATAACCTGCTTGGCCTGGATGTGGCGGCGGAAATTCTGACTAACGATGTGTCGAACGTCTCCGGTTTGGGTCAGCACACCACCACCGCCTCGCGCCTTTATCACTTTCCGGCGGGCGGCGATGTGATCGATTCACCTGGCGTGCGAGAGTTTGGTTTATGGCATCTTGAGCCGGAACAAGTGACGCGCGGATTTGTCGAATTCCGTGAATTCCTGGGCAGTTGCCGTTTCCGCGACTGTAAGCACGATACCGATCCGGGCTGCGCCATTCGCGAAGCGGTAGAAGAAGGCAAGATCGATATCTCGCGCTTCGATAACTACCACCGAATTCTGGAAAGTATGGCGCAGGTAAAGACGCGTAAAAACTTTTCCTCCGACGCGGATTAAGCAGTACAACGGCACATTCGCCAACGCGCTGGGGCGCTGCTACAATCCGCCCCCTTTTTGTTAACGATACGTAATTAAGCCAGGAGGCAACGGTGTTTGATCGTTTTAAACTCGGCCTGAATCATATTTTGCCCAAAAAAGGGCTCACCGAACTCGCCGGTTGGGGCGCCAGCCGTCGTGGTGGCTGGCTCACTAAAGCGGTCATCGACATATTTGTCTGGTACTACAAAGTGGATATGGCAGAAGCCAGCAAGCCACATACCGGCAGCTACCGCACCTTCAATGATTTCTTCGTGCGTCCGTTAAAAGAGGGCGCGCGTCCTGTCGATCCTGACGCCTCTTTACTGGCGCTGCCCGCCGATGGCGCGATCAGCCAGCTGGGCCGCATTGCTGGCGATCAGATCTTCCAGGCCAAAGGCCACACTTACAGCCTGCAGGCGCTGCTGGCCGGTAACGACGATCTGGCGGATCAGTTCCATGACGGCGAGTTTGTTACCACTTACCTCGCACCGCGCGATTATCACCGCGTACACATGCCGTGTAACGGTGTCCTGCGCGAAATGATCTATGTGCCTGGCGATCTCTACTCAGTGAATCCGCTGACCGCGCGTAACATCCCGAATCTGTTTGCGCGTAACGAGCGCGTGATCTGCGTATTCGATACCGATCATGGCCCGATGGTGCAGATCCTTGTCGGTGCCACCATTGTCGGCAGCATCGAAACTGTGTGGGCGGGCACCATCACGCCACCGCGCGAAGGTGTAATCAAACGCTGGCGCTATCCGTCTGCCGATCATGACGGTGCGGTGGTGCTGCTGAAAGGCCAGGAAATGGGTCGCTTCAAGTTGGGTTCAACGGTGATCAACCTGTTCGCGCCGAATCGCGTGAAGCTGGCGGAAAGCCTTGAAGCCGAAAGCAAAACCCGTCTCGGTCAGCCGCTGGCCATCGCCCTGCCTCAGCCTGGCGACAGCGTCTCACTTAGCAAATAACCCGGAACCTCTCCCGTGCGTGTTCTCCTCTCCCTGCTGCTGAGCCTTGTGCTCAGCAGTTCTGCATTTGCAGCCACCGTTCCGCAATCCAGCCAGCTTAAGCAGGAACTGGATGCGGCTAAATCCGCAAAAAGCTCCCCCGCGCAAACCGAACAGGTGCAGGCGCTGGAAGCGGCGATCAACTTCCTCAACGAGCGCGATGAGTCGCTGGCACGCGCGAAGCAGTATCAGCAGGTAATTGATGATTTCCCGCGCCTGGCGCGTGAATTACGTCAGCAGATCGCCACGCTGACGGACAGCAGCAAGGCGGTGCGCAGTAATATGAGCAGCGCCGAGCTGGATCAGGAGCTGTTGCAGGTCAGCAGCCAGCTGCTGGAGGAAGGCCGTCAGGCACAGCAGGAGCAGGATCGCGCGCGCGAAATCAGCGATTCCCTGTCGCAGCTGCCACAGCAACAAACCGACGCACGCCGGGCGATGACCGAAAGCGATCGCCGCGCGCAGAGTTCCTCGACAGCCACCACGCCGCTGGCGCAGGCACAGATATACGCACGTCAGGCGGAAAATGCTGCCAACAAAGCGCGCGTGGACGAGTTAGAGCTGGCACAGCTGTCAGCGAATAATCGTCAGGAACTGGCGCGTATGCGCGCCGAAGTACATCAGCGCAAAGCCACCCAGCTGGATAACTATCTGCAGGCGCTGCGCAATCAACTCAACAACCAGCGCCAACGTGAAGCTGAACTGGCGCTGGAGCGTACCGAGCAGCTGGCCGAAAACAGCGGCGATCTGCCGAGCTCGATCAGCGATCAGTTCCGCGTTAACCGCGAACTCTCCGCTGACCTCAACCAACAAGCGCAGCGCATGGATTTAGTTGCCTCGCAGCAGCGTCTCGCCACCAATCAGACTTTGCAGGTGCGTCAGGCGCTGAGCACGCTGCGTGAGCAGTCGCAATGGCTGGGCGCGTCCAATCTGTTGGGTGAAGCCCTGCGCGCGCAGGTCGCGCGTCTGCCCGAGATGCCGAAATCTCAGCAGATCGACAGCGAAATGGGCCAGCTGCGCGTGCAGCGTCTGCATTATGAAGATCTGCTCGAGCGCCAGCAGGATCTGCGTAAAGCCAAGCAGGATGATGGCACGCCGTTCAGCAGCGATCAGGTGCGCATCCTCGAAGCGCAACTCAAAACCCAGCGCGAACTGCTGAATTCATTGATTTCCGGTTGCGATACGCTGATTCTGGAAATCACCAAGCTCAAAGTTTCCAATACGCAGCTGCAGGATGCCTTAGCCGAAGTTAAAGATGCGACGCATCGCTATCTGTTCTGGACCGCCGACGTCAACACCATCGGCCTGAATTTCCCGGTCGAGATGGCGCAGGACCTTAAGCGTCTGCTGTCGCTGGATACGGCGGGTCAGCTCGGTAAAGCGCTGGCGATGATGTTTACCAATCGCGAAACCGTGTTGCCGATTATTGGTGCGGTACTGCTGGTAGGCTTCAGCATCAGTTCGCGTCGTCATTACAACGCCTTTATGGAGCGCTCCGCCAGCCGCGTCGGCAAAGTCACGCAGGACCGCTTTAGCCTGACGCTGCGCACGGTATTTTGGTCGATTCTGGTGGCGGTGCCGCTGCCGGTGCTGTGGGCCGCGCTTGGTTACGGTTTACAGCATGCCTGGCCTTATCCGTTCGCCGTGGCGATTGGCGATGGCATCACCGCCACGCTGCCGCTGCTGTGGGCCTTTATGATCAGCGCCGCCTTTGCGCGTCCCGATGGCTTGTTTGTGGTGCACTTCCGCTGGCCGCAAGCGCGCGTGGCGCGTGCGATGCGCTATTACTCGCTGTCGGTTGGGCTGATTGTGCCGTTGATCATGCTGCTGATCGCCTTTGCAAACCTCGACGATCCGCAATTCTCCGGCACGCTGGGACGCGTGTGTTTCATTCTGATTTGTGGCGCGCTGAGCATCGTTACCGTTAGCCTGAAACGCGCCGGTATTCCGCTCTATCTGGATAAAGAGGGCAACGGCGATAACTTTGTAAACCGCATTTTGTGGAACCTGATGATCGCCCTGCCGCTGGTTGCTGCCCTCGCCTCCTGCATCGGTTATCTCGCCACCGCGCAGGCGTTGCTGGCGCGTCTGGAAACCTCGGTGGGTATCTGGTTCTTCCTGTTGGTGGTGTATCACATTATCCGCCGCTGGATGCTGATTCAGCGCCGCCGCATCGCCTTTGACCGTGCACGTCAGCGTCGTGCCGATATGCTGGCCAACCGCGCGCGCAGTGAAGAAGAGAAAGAGCAATCGACGCCGGCGAATGCCGACACCATCGAAATCGATGAGCCAAGCATTGATCTCGATGAGATCAGCGCGCAGTCGCTGCGTCTGGTACGTTCAATCCTGACGCTGATCGCGCTGGTTTCGGTGATTGTGCTGTGGTCAGAAATTCACTCGGCGTTTAGTTTCCTCGATAACATTCCGCTGTGGAATGCCAGCACCACCATTCAGGGCGTTGATAGCGTGCAGGCGATTACGCTGGGTGCGGTGCTGATTGCGATTCTGGTGCTGATTATCACCACGCAGCTGGTGCGCAATATGCCCGCGCTGCTGGAGCTGGCGCTGTTACAGCATCTCAGCCTGGCACCGGGCACCGGCTACGCCATTACCACCTTGACCAAGTATGCGTTGATGCTGATTGGCGGCTTGATTGGCTTCTCGATGATGGGCATTGAGTGGTCGAAGCTGCAGTGGCTGGTTGCCGCGTTAGGTCTGGGTTTGGGCTTCGGGATGCAGGAGATTTTCGCCAACTTTATCTCTGGCCTGATTATCCTGTTTGAGAAGCCGATCCGCATCGGCGATACCGTGACCATTCGCGATCTGACCGGCAGCATCACTCGCATCAACACGCGCGCCACCACCATCACTGATTGGGACCGCAAAGAGATCATCGTGCCGAACAAGGCCTTCATTACGGAGCAATTCGTAAACTGGTCGCTATCGGATTCGGTGACGCGTGTGGTGCTGACGATTCCGGCGCCAGCCAGAGTCAACAGTGATGAAGTGACCAACATTCTTAAACAGGCGGCCGATCGCTGCACCTACGTGCTGGATATGCCGGCGCCGGATGTTTTCCTTGTCGATTTGCAGCAAGGTATTCAGCTGTTTGAACTGCGCGTGCATGCGGCGGAGATGGGACATCGCATGCCGCTGCGCCATGAACTGCATCAGCTGATTCTGCGCGGCTTTGAGGAGCACGGCATTGAGATGCCATTCCCGCCGTTCCAGGTACGCATGGAGACGCTAGGAAAACAAAATCCCGCCAGCAACGGCGCGCCCGCCAATAAGACCTTCAAATCTGGCGGCTTATAAAAACAAAACGCCCGGCAATTGCCGGGCGTTTTTTATTGCAGCTCAGAGCCGATCACTTCACAAACTCTTCGCCCTGCGCGATATCTTTCTTCAGCGTTTCCAGCATGCCGTTTAGCGCCTGCTGTTCAAAGGCACTTAGCGTGCCCAGCGGACGGCGTTCAACGATGCCGTTTTTGCCCAGCAGCAGCGGCTGCGAGAAGAAGCGGGCATATTCGCCATCGCCTTCCACATACGCGCACTCCACCACGTTGGCTTCGCCTTGCAGGGCACGAATTAATGACAGGCCAAAACGGGCCGCCGCCTGTCCCATCGACAGCGTCGCCGATCCGCCACCGGCTTTCGCTTCCACCACTTCGGTGCCCGCGTTCTGAATACGTTTGGTGAGATCCGCCACTTCCTGCTCGCTGAAGCTCACGCCTTTCACCTGCGACAGCAGCGGCAGAATGGTTACGCCTGAATGCCCGCCAACCACCGGCACTTCAATCTCATTAGGCTGCTTGCCTTTCAGCGCCGCGACAAAGGTATTAGCGCGGATGATATCGAGGGTGGAAACACCAAACAGGCGATTCTTGTCATACACGCCGGCTTTTTTCAGCACTTCGGCCGCAATCGCCACCGTGGTATTCACCGGATTGGTGATGACGCCAATCAGCGCTTTTGGCGCGGTGCTGGCAACCTGTTCGATCAGGTTACGCACGATACCGGCGTTAACGTTAAACAGGTCGGCGCGATCCATGCCCGGCTTACGTGCCACACCCGCGGAAATCAGCACCACATCAGCACCATGCAGCGCAGGCGTAGCATCTTCACCGCTAAACCCTTCCACGGTGACTGCCGTTGGGATGTGACTGAGATCGACCGCCACACCCGGCGTTACCGGGGCGATATCGTAAAGTGAGAGAGCTGAGCCTGCGGGTAATTGCGTTTTGAGCAGCAGTGCGAGCGCCTGGCCAATACCACCAGCGGCACCGAGAACGGCAACTTTCATCCTGAACTCCTTATTAAGGTGGGGCAGAGATATGCCGAAAATCCATCAGGTTACGAGTTTAATCAACTTCTCAGGCGATAGCGACTAAACCTGTCGCGCACTTAACACTACGCCGCAATCGGCTCCCGAGACATCTCCACTTCAGAAGTCGCCTGAATGATTCATTCGCAGCCAGAAGACAATGGACGGCAATGATCATCGATATTGTTGTTACCACCTCAATAATATAACAACTTTGCAACCTTCGCTTTGCGCGCCCACCCGCGATTTTGGTGCGACATCATATTCTGTTATTATGCCCGCCCCGCAGGTCATTACCGCGATTCTCTCATCAGACTTATTGCATAAAAATTCATCTAAATGCATAATAATTTATCTGCCGTGGGCCTGTTGCCCTCTGCAACCCTCTTTTAATTGGTAGCTTATGCGAAACCCATCGAAACAAGACGACTTGATTAAGGCGTTTAAAGCCTTATTGAAGGAAGAGAAATTCAGCTCCCAGGGCGAAATCGTGCAGGCGCTGCAGGAAGACGGCTTCGAGAATATCAATCAGTCCAAAGTTTCTCGCATGCTGACCAAGTTCGGCGCGGTGCGTACGCGCAACGCCAAGATGGAGATGGTTTACTGCCTGCCTGCTGAACTCGGCGTACCCACCACCACCAGCCCGCTGAAGAATCTGGTGCTGGATATCGATTACAACGATGCGTTAGTGGTGATTCACACCAGCCCGGGCGCTGCGCAGCTGATTGCGCGTCTGCTGGATTCGCTGGGTAAAGCGGAAGGGATTCTCGGCACCATCGCCGGTGATGACACCATCTTTATTACGCCTGCGCGCACCTTCTCAGTAAAACAGCTGTACGACGCGATTCTGGTTTTATTCGAACAAGAGCTATAAAACCCTGCTGCATACCGGCAGATCCTCTGCCGGTTATCTTGCCCTTCCCGCTTCATTCGTAACCAATCTGTTACAAACCCCTTGGTAAATAATAAGTTATCCATATGCTTAGCGGTTCTTTTCAGGCTAACAGATTGGTACGACCTTTGCGCCTGCTTAACCTTATGCGCTATTTTACACTGCTTTACACATCGTGCTCAGTGTCATTCCCTTTCCTCTGCGTATCAGCCAGCGAGATCAACCATGATCTTTCGCACTAAAAGATAATTTGATGTAGATCATTGTTTTTACGTCTAAATAACCATCAATGGTTAAGATCCAGGCGTTTTTTATAACTTCAGGTTCTAAAAAAGTGCCATAAGGATAAAGAATTACAACCAAACATTATTAGCTCGGTATTAATTTCCTGGGTGATTAGATCTATACTTGTTTTCGTGATGCAAATCACACGAAAGAAAAAGATAAAAATATACGACGAGGAAAAATATCATGAACGTTAAAACTACTATCGCGACTTTGAGTGTTCTCTCTGCCCTGTCATTTGGTGCTTTTGCAGCAGATTCTATTAACGCCGAACAGGCAGCGAATCTGCAACCCGCAGGCACCATTAGCGTCAGCGGCGTGGGCGGTTCTCCAATGGATATCCGTCAGCAGTTAAACGATAAAGCCGATCAGCAAGGTGCGAAAGCTTACCGCGTGATCGAAGCGAATACCGGTGACAGCTACCACGCAACCGCTGAGCTGTACAAATAAGTTATTGACTTAAAAAGCAATGTGAACGGCGACCCGTTTGAGACGCGCTTGCCTCTCAGGTTGCCGGCCCCCATTTCAGGAGAGTGAATCATGAAAACCAAATTAGCTATCGCAGTACTGGGCCTGGCTTCTGTTCTTTCTTTTGGCGCGAGTGCCGCCAGCCTTGTTTCAAACCAACAAGCTGAACAGCTGCAATCTCTGAACCAAACCATCAGCGTGAGCGGTGTTGACGGTGACCAGACTAACGTTCGTCAGGAACTGTCACAGAAAGCTGATGCGCAGGGTGCCAGCCATTACCGCATCATCGAAAGCAACCGTGGCGATACTTTCCACGTCACTGCTGAACTCTACAAATAATCACTAATTGAACGTCCGGTGCCTTGATGGCGCCGGGCAATAGATCGACGACCCGCCACCCCTTTTCTGCCGCAGGTTGTTGATTAAACGAGGAGAAAATTATGAAAATCAAAACAACCATCGCAACTGCTACCCTGCTTTCCCTGTTCGCCTTTGGTGCTTCTGCAGCACAACTGGTCACCGAACAACAGGCGCAGAATCTGCAACCTACCGGCAGCACCATTTCAATCAGCGGAACCGGCGGTTCGCCAATGGACTATCGTGCCGAGCTTTCTCAGAAAGCGGATGAGCAAGGTGCCAGCGCTTACAAAGTGATTGAAGCGAAAACCGGCGACAGCTACCACGTGACAGCTGAGCTGTATAAGTAATTCCTCGTCAATTAAGACGAACCCTTTGGCCCCGCTCGCCGGGGCCCTTTTTACTTTATATTGAAGCGGAGCTGGCCTTCCAGCTCCTCTTCTGCTTCATCAAATAGCAGGATCAATGCGCCATACCGGCGTTTCTGCCCTTTCCCCAGATTTACAAATTCAATCTCCAGCGGCAACGGCAGTTGCTCACCGACAATCGCATCCCAAAGATCGTCAAGATCGTTGATGGCGAGATCGGCTAGCGCAAAACGATCGCTAAACTGTCGATAAAAATGGGCTTGATCGACAATCTCGTCGAAATCGAAACGCTCGGTTCTCATCATGACGCCCTCTTGGTTGTTGCGGCTAGCTGAGTCCGCCGAGGTGCAACGCTTTAACTTCCAGATACTCTTCCATCCCCAACACCGATCCTTCGCGTCCCAGTCCAGACTCTTTCACGCCGCCAAACGGTGCCAGCTCAGTGGATACCGCGCATTCGTTAATGCCGATCATGCCCGCTTCCAGCGCCGCTGAGACGCGGAATACCCGCTGCAGATTCTGCGTGTAGAAGTAAGCCGCCAGGCCAAATTCGGTATTGTTGGCACGCGCAATCACCTCGGCTTCATCGTCAAAGCGGAAGCAAGCCGCAACCGGACCAAACGTCTCTTCCTGCGCCAGCTTCATCTCTTCATGCGCTTCGCCAATCACCGTTGGTTGCCAGAAGTTGCCGCCAAGAGGATGACGTTCGCCGCCGACCAGCAATTTGCCGCCTTTACTCAATGCATCTTTGACGTGCTCTTCCACTTTCTCCAGCGCGGACGGCTCAATCAGCGGGCCAACGATCACCCCTTCTTCCACGCCATTTCCGACTTTTAGTTTGCCCACCGCATCGGCCAGTTGATTAACGAAGCGATCGTAGACCGCGTTATGCACATAGAAGCGGTTGACGCTGACGCACACCTGTCCGGCGTTGCGGAATTTGTTGGCAATCGCGCCCTGCACCGCCGCATCAATATCGGCATCATCAAACACGATGTAAGGCGCGTTGCCGCCTAACTCCATCGAGACTTTTTTCATGGTTTCGGCGGCATTACGCATCAGCGTTTTGCCCACCGCGGTGGAACCGGTAAAGGAGATTTTGCGTACTGCTTTGCTGGCCATGATCGCGTCGCTGATGGCATGCGTGTCGCCCGCCACCGCATTGAGCACGCCATCAGGGACGCCGGCTTTCTGCGCCAGCGCCAGCAGCGCGAAGGCACTCAGCGGCGTGTTATTCGCGGGTTTAATAATGCCGGTACAGCCCGCAGCCAACGCGGGACCGAGTTTGCGCGTCAGCATCGCCATCGGGAAATTCCACGGGGTGATCGCCGCGACCACACCAATTGGTTCACGCGTCGCCAGAATGCGCGAGCCCGGTTTAGCTGGCGGGATGATTTCACCGTTGGCGCGTTTCGCCTGCTCGGCAAACCACTGAATAAAGCTGGCGGCGTATTCCACTTCACCTTCGGCTTCTTTGAGCGGTTTACCCTGCTCGGCCGTCATCAACTGGCCGAGCCAGCTTTTGTTCTCGATGATCAGCTGATACCAGCGATTGAGGATGTCGGCACGCGCCTTGGCGGTTTTGTCGCGCCAGGCGGGAAATGCACGCTGCGCGGCGGCAATCGCCTGTTCGGTTTCGTGCTGGCCGGCTTTCGCTACGTTGGCGATGACTTCGCCGGTAGCGGGATTGGTCACCTCAAAGGTCGCGCTGGCGTTATGCCACTGACCATCAGCGAAATAGCCGGTCTTGAATAAGTCGTGTTGTTGCAGGGAAGTGGACATCGGTTTTCTCCTGTCAGTTTGCGTCCTGTCAGGAAAGTATAGATGCCAATATCAGAGGTTTTTGTGTCAGCGTGGGATCTAAAAGGCCGCTGCAGGCTGCAGCGGCCAGTTTCAGATTTGTATTAAGGTGTTCTGATACTTATCCAGCATCAGCGCCAAACGTTTCACCGGTTCGGTGACGTTATCAGGTGCCGAATAATACTGCAGCTTCTCCTGATATACCTCCAGCTCCTGCAACAGCCGCTCGAAGTAATAGCGGCGCTTGTCATCGCTGGTCGCCGAAATAATGCGATCGGCGGTGGAGCGCAGCTGGCGGTGATAAGCCGAGAGATCGGCATTCACCGGCACTTCGGCATTACGCAGGCGTTGATGGCCGATAATCAGCGTCAGCGCGATACGGTATTTGTCGATATCGCCGGGGAACAGATTAAGCAGCAAGAACAGTTGCTGATACAGCGCCGGCAAGTGGTTCTCACGACGACGCGCCTGATTGGTGGTGAGCGCGGCTACTGCTGCATACATAAAGCGGTTTAGCAGCTTACGTCCGGTACGATCGCGTGATTTATCACGAATCAGCAGAATCACCATCATCGCCACAAAGCAGCCAATCACCTGGCCCAACACGTTATCAAGGAACACGTTGAACTCGAACTTCATCGGGTTATCCAGTACCAGCACGTTGATGGTACCAATCAGCGCGCCCAGCGTACCTAACTGGCGGCGCTGCACGAAGATGCCGCCGATAAAGCCCAGCGCGCCGATGGCGATACACAACAGCAACGCACTTTGCTGGGTCGCGGGTAGAATAAAGATGAAGTAAAGCGCGCCGAGCGGCACCGCAACCGTCATGCCGTAAAGGAAGTCTTTCGCCATCATCAACGGATTCGGCATACGCATCGCCAGCGCGGTAATCACCGCCAGCATCACCATGCAGCCGCTGCCCGATGTCCAGCCGGTATATAACCAGAACAGCGAACCCAGCGCGGTGGCGACAAAGGTACGCACGCCATTGATCATTGCGTGATGGGTTTCAGCGGATCGCGCCTGAACCACCACTTCGCGCTGCAGAATGCTCTCTTCCAGCGTGGTGATGCGGCTGTTGCTTTTGATGCCGTTGATCAGCAGCAGATATTCGGTGGCTGCGCCGACCCAACTCGCCAGCGTTACCGGCACAGTTTTGCTGCTTACGCCAATCAAGCGACGCATCACCTTCATGCGTTTATGCACATCGTTGACGTCGTTGACCTCTTTTTCGATCAGCAAACGATAGTGCGGTGGAATGTATTCCGGGCGCGAGTTTTGAATCAGGAAGGTTTCGGCGGCTTGGGTAATCAGCGTCAGCGATAAGGTGTTAAGCATTTGCAGGCGGCGGCTGGAGTTTTTCCAGCGTGACGATTCCATCATCAGTTGGCCGCGCATGCCGTTGAGCGCCGTGGTGCGACGCACTAACGCGCTCCAGGCTTTATCCACTTCGTCTTTATCTTCATGCGCTACGCACAGCTGTAGCAGTTTGTAGTGCGCCACCAGCAGCGCATCCACTTCCTGCTCAATCACTTTTTTGATTGAACGCGGCGAGAACAGCATGTCGGCGAGAATCGCACACAGAATACCGATGACGATTTCACTGCAGCGCTCAACCGCAAACTGCGGAGCCAGCGTTAAGCCACCGCTGGCATCCGCCGTGACCACGATGATCAGCGCGGTGTAACCGGCAAGGCCGAGCGCATAGGAGTTTTCGACTTTGATCAGCGAAGAGAGCCACACGCACATGCCAGCCCACATACAGCACAGCAGCAGCATCACCACCGGCGCACGCACCGTGGCAATCATGATGGTGAGCGCGGCGATACAGCCAATGAAGGTTCCGATGATGCGCAGAATGCCGCGATAGCGCAGTGCGCCAGAATAGGGATCGCCCCCCGCAGCAAAGGCGGTACCACCGGCCACGATGCCGGCGGTCATCACCGCCCAACGCGGCGTTTCCAGATTGAAGTGAAAGCCAATCATCAACGCTGCAACCAGCGCGAAGGTGAGCTTCACCGGGAAACGCAAAAACTCAATCATATCGCCCTCGCTTAACCAAACTCACGCAGGCGATTGAACAACTGCGCCAGCGGCGAGACTTTGGTTTCGCGATCCTGCGCACCGGTAATCACCACCGTTGCGGTGGTACCGGCCGGGAAGCGGTTGCCCGGTTGCTCATCGAGACGAATACGCACCGGCACACGCTGCGCCAGACGCACCCACTCCAGATTCGAGTCGATGGTCGCCATGCCTTTGCTGTCGCTGCTGCTGCTGCTGTTGGTTACGCCTGCCGCGATGCTGTCGACGGTGCCGCGCAACACTGCGTTGCTACCCAACGGCGTGATTTGCGCGCGGAAGCCAGGACGCACGCCATCCAGCTTGGTCTCTTCCATATAGGCCAGCACATAGAAGGAGTGCTGCTGTACCAGCGCCACGGCGACTGAACCGCGCGTGATAAATTCGCCCTGATAAACATTAAGGTTGGTAACCCAGCCGTCAGATGGCGCTTTGATGGTGGTGCGATCGAGATCGATCACCGCCAGATCGCGCGTGGCAACAGACTTCGCCAACTGATGCTCGCTGGTTTGCAGATCGTTGTTGGATTGCTCAATCGCTTCACGCGACATCGCGCTGGTCCCCAACTGATTGCGACGCGTGGCTTCACGGCGTTTTTCACTCACCAAAGCCTGGTAATATTCGACGTCCGCCTGGGCTTCATCCAGCGCTTTTTGGTAGCGCGGACGGTCAACCACAAACAGCGTATCGCCTTTTTTCACCAGTTGGTTATCGTGCACCGGCACGTCAGTGATGATGCCGGTGACGTCAGGCGAGATCGCCACCACATCGGCAGAGAATTTGGCATCACGCGTCCACGGTGATTCGGTGTAGAACACCCACGCGCGGAAGATGATCACGATGGCGATGACAACCAGCAGGAGTGTAATCGCGTATCGCGCGATTTTTCTTATTAGCGCTTTCACTTAAAGAACCTCAGACGAATAAACGGGATACAAGGTAAAACACACAGCAATACAGCGCGGTGTTAAACAGTGCGGGATGCCAAACCAGATCGTAGATCCCG
The DNA here is from genome assembly GCF_026130245.1 of Pantoea sp. JK. Classification (NCBI taxonomy): domain Bacteria; kingdom Pseudomonadati; phylum Pseudomonadota; class Gammaproteobacteria; order Enterobacterales; family Erwiniaceae; genus Pantoea; species Pantoea sp. JK. Next base: position 29,155 of record NZ_JAINFN010000003.1, on the reverse strand, counting down.
CTGGGCGTCAGCACGCGTTTCACCAGCCAGAACAGCGCCAGTGAAACTAATAGTTCAACGAAGATGGGCGGAAAACTCAGCCCAAATACGACAAATACCGGAAGCACACTCATTTCGGATCCTTAGTTCGACCTTGCCGGATTGCACCGATACCTGCCCACATGCCGTGCGGCACGTTGGGTTTACGATCAGGGGATGACGGATAAACTGATGGCAACATTCAGGCCGCGTTGAGCTAATCATAGCGTATCATCGGGTTAACACAGCCATGTACAGGTGCAGTGAAGAGACCCAGCGACGCGTATAGTAACGCGCTTGACTATACGTTTTCTACATATTGTGAGCTAAATCACTTTTTAGCCAGAGTAAACAATGGATCGACTTAAAAGCATGTCCATTTTCGCCAAAGTGGTTGAATTGGGTTCATTTACCGCCGCAGCGCGCCAGCTACAGCTTAGCGTTTCGTCTATCAGCCAGATTGTCGCCAAACTGGAAGATGAGTTACAGGTCAAATTGCTTAACCGCAGCACGCGCAGCATTGGCCTGACCGAAGCAGGAAAGATCTATTTTCAGGGCTGTCGTCGCATGTTAGCGGAGGCATCGCAGGTGCACGAGCAGCTGTATGCCTTCAACAACACGCCGATCGGTATTCTACGCATCGGCTGCTCATCAACGATGGCGCAAAATGTGTTATCGGCGATGACCAGCGAAATGTTACGCGAATATCCGGGTTTGAGCGTCAATCTGGTGACGGGCATTCCTGCACCCGATCTGATCGCCAACGGGTTGGATTTGGTGGTGCGCGTGGGTGCGTTACAGGATTCGAACTTGTTCTCGCGTCGGCTGGGTGCGATGCCGATGGTAGTGTGCGCAGCGAAGAGCTATCTGGCGCAGCACGGCACGCCAGAGAAGCCCGGCGAGATCGATAATTTTTCCTGGCTGGAATACAGCGTGCGACCGGATAACACGTTTGAACTGGTTGCGCCGGAAGGATTGGTGACGCGCCTGACGCCGCAGGGCCGTTTCGTCACCAACGATTCGCAGACGCTGATTCGCTGGCTAAAAGCAGGTTGCGGTATCGCTTATGTGCCGTTGATGTGGGTGATTGATGAGATCAGCGCGGGTGAGATCGATATTCTGTTCCCGCAATATCACTCGGAGCCGCGCCCGGTATATGCGCTCTATACCGAGAAAGATAAGCTGCCGCTGAAAGTGCAGGTGTGCATTGATTATCTGACCGAGTATTTTAAGCAGGTGGCGCAGCAGTATCAGCAGCATCGGAAGGGTTGATTTGTTTTGTGTTTAGAGCGGGAGCTGCAACGTCTGCTGCTGGATAGTGAAAACTTTGAATTGATCTAACACTGCACAAATGTTGAAAAGCTGACTGAGCCGCGCTGGGTTGTGGCAATCCGCAGCGCTGAACAGAGTGAGGCGGCCAGGATAAGCTCGCAGGACGCGAACTTAAGGCGAAGCCGGGGCAGGAAGCCCCGTCTGAGCCGGTCCGTAAGGCTGCCGAACGGCGTGAAGGCACCGCGTAAGCGGCGCGAGGACCGCCACAACCCAGCGTGGTTCTGGCAGCGACGCACCAAGGTCGCCATGAATGGCGACCCTACAAGTTTAGGCGGTACCGCCTACGGTGATTTTATCCAGCTTCAGCGTTGGCTGGCCCACGCCAACCGGCACGCTTTGTCCCTCTTTACCGCATACGCCGACGCCTTTATCCAGCGCCAGATCGTTGCCAACCATCGAGATCTGCTGCATCGCTTCAATGCCAGAGCCAATCAGCGTGGCGCCTTTGACTGGCGTAGTCACTTTGCCTTTCTCGATTAGGTAAGCTTCTGAGGTGGAGAACACAAACTTGCCGGACGTGATATCAACCTGGCCGCCACCAAAGTTCGGCGCGTAAATGCCGTATTCCACGCTTTCAATGATATCTTGCGGCGTCGATTTACCCGCCAGCATGTAAGTGTTGGTCATACGCGGCATTGGCAGGTGCGCGTAAGATTCACGGCGACCGTTGCCGGTTGGATTGACGCCCATCAGACGCGCATTCAACTTGTCCTGCATGTAGCCTTTCAGCACGCCATTTTCAATCAGCATATTGTACTGGCCCGGCACGCCTTCATCATCGACCGCCAGCGAACCGCGCAGACCTTCAATGGTGCCATCGTCAACCACGGTACACAGCTCTGAAGCCACCAGCTGGCCCATTTTGCCGCTGAATACCGACGTCGCACGACGGTTGAAGTCACCTTCCAGACCATGCCCGACCGCTTCATGCAGCAACACGCCCGGCCAGCCTGCGCCCAGCACCACCGGCAACATGCCAGCGGGCGCCGCCACGGCGGAAAGATTGACCAGCGCCATGCGCACCGCTTCACGCGCCCAGGCATCGGCACGCACATCACCGCTCTCGTCGGCGAGGAAGAATTCATAACCGGTACGCGCACCGCCGCCGCTTGAGCCACGCTCCCGTTTACCCTGATCTTCCACCTGCACGCTGATGGACAGACGCACCAGCGGACGAATATCTGCTGCCAGCGTACCGTCAGTTGCCGCCACCAGCACTTGTTCGTAGACGCCGCTCAGGCTGGCATTCACTTCCTGCACGCGCGGATCGGCAGCACGCGCCACTTTATCGACGCGATGCAGCAGGGCAATTTTGTCTTCACGCGTCAGGCTATCCAGCGGATTGACGGGCGCATACAGCGAACGGTTCAGGACTGCCGACAAGGTGTGCGCTTTACCGTTGCCTTGTTCACGCACAATGCTGCGCGCCGCTTCAGACGACTGACGCAGTGCATTCAGGGAAATCTGGTCAGCATAAGCAAAACCGGTCTTCTCGCCGCTGACGGCGCGGACGCCCACGCCCTGATCGATGTGGTAAGAACCATCTTTAATAATTTTGTCTTCCAGCACCCAGGATTCGTGGAAACTGGACTGGAAATAGAGATCGGCATAATCCAGACGACGTTCTGAAAGCTGCCCTAACAGGGAGTAAAGGTCCTGCTGATTAATGCTGTTCGCAGTTAGCAACTGCTCACTTACCAGATTCAGAGTCATCGTTTCTCACTCATTATGTGCTCGGATAGTCATAGCCTGCGGCAATTACCCGACGGCGTCAAATTCACTTCTTATCGTCTACGCGCGGTTTACGCAGTACTTCATTGATTTCCGGCTTATCCAGCGGTCCGCTGATGTGATAACGCAGCAGCGAAATCTTATTCCACAGCGGCCCCAGCACTTTACTGGCGGCGAACACCGCTGCGCCGACCACCGGATTGATCACAAAGGCGGTGGCGACGCCGACCGAGGCGGAGATTTCCGGGGCGACCACCGCTTCCATGTCGATCTGACGCTTCACCAAATCGATGTTGCCCTTCATGGCGATATCCGCTTCAAGGCCATCCACCAGCAGGTTATCGGTGCGCATCACGCCGTTTTCAATCCATGCGGTGCCGTTAATCGAATCGAAATAGAAACCATCACTAAAGGTGTCGCTAAAATCGAAGCGCATCTTACGTAGCAAGGCATCGAAGCTAAACAGACGCAGCAACTGTCCCGCGCGACCGGTATTAACATCGGCGATCTGGCCTTTGCCAAAGTGGCTTTTCAGCGTACCGCTCAGCGTCTCTACCGAGGGTTGCCACGGCGCAGAACGCCAATGCAGATCGTAATCGAGTTTGAACGGTGCGTCGCGCAGCGGCGTGTTCATGCCAAACCAGTTGGCGGCGTCATTGATATTGTCACCGCTCAGGCTGCCCTTCAGCGAAGTGCGCTGATCGCCGGGTTTATTCACCCATTCACCCGCCACGTTGAGCTTCGAGCTGCCAGAATCAATCGAACCGTTAGTAAGTGCTAACGTATCGCCTTGCGGCTGCAGCTTCGCCTGCATGTGACCGAATTTCTGTCCGCGCAACCAGCACTCATCACAGTTAAGCTGCAATGCTGGCCAACTACTGAAGTTGATGTTGCTGCTGTTGCCGCCAAACGGCGATGATTTTCCATCGCTTTTCTCAGTCCATTCAGGATTGTAGTAAAGATAGCTCAGGTTGATCTGCCACGGTGACTGCTGCGCCGTCTGCAAACTGCCGCGTGCTTCACGGCTCTCCAGCTGCAAACGCGTGTTGCCGCCTGCGCCCTGCGTGACGGTGGCGTTAACGTCGTGCCACTGCTGACCACCCAGCGTCAGCGCCGGTGTCCGCAGAATAAAATCGCCAGGCAGCAATGCGCCGCCCACTTCAGGCTCGCCCTGCGCACTGCGTGAACTGCCCGCGCCAGCCATCATCCCTATCCAGGCTTCGCCATCCAGCGGCGGGAGATTCAGCTCCATGCCGCGTTTTTCCGGCAGCTTCGGTGTGCTTTTCGCATCGTTAAGCCAGATACCGCGATCAACGCGCAGCTGCGGCTCCAGAATCCAGCGGCTATTGAAACGATGGTGATCGCGCACGCTACCGCTCAAGGTAAAGCCTTTGAGATCGCCCTCCGCATTGATAGTAATCGGCATCGCTTCACCGGCCGCTTTATCCAGCGGTGCTGGTAAGTGACTACTTACTGCTTTGCCCTCGCCTTGCAGTGCAACTTTGTAAGTCGCGCCACCTTTGTGCGGCAGCGTGATATCGACATTGCCCTGCCACGGTAAAGAGCCACCTAACTGACGCGTGATGGCGTCCGGCAGCACCTTGAGTTTACCTGGCTGCCAATCGCCCAACAGCTTGACGTTCACGCCAAAGTCGTTGGGATTCTCTTGCGTGCTAAAACTCACGCCGGTTGGCTGCCCGAACCAATTGGCTTGCAACTCTTCACTCTCCAGATTGCCGTTGTTGTAACGGAAACGGCCGGTGAGATTGTTCAGCGTGGTTTTTAACGGTTTGATATGCAGCGTGTTGTTATTTAGCACCACATTGCCGCTGGCGTGCACCTGCTCGCCATCCAGCGGAATATCGAGATTGAGTTTGCCGCGCACATTGCCGCCAATCTGCAACTCCTGCAACGCCGCGCCGAGTGTTGGTTTCAGTGGCGTTTGCTCGAAATAGTCGGCGATTTTTTTGCCTTCGCCGCTGATATCGCCATCGATAATCAACTTCTCTTTCAGGTAATCCGGGATCACCGCGCTGACGTTGCGCGCATCAACTTCGCCGAGTTTGGTTTGATCGGCTTTCATCCACAAACCGTTGTTGAGGAAGTCGAGATTAATGTCGAGATTTTCCAGTGCAGGCCAGCCGGGCTGGAACTGGAAGGTGGAGTTACGCAGCGGTACCCAAACTTCAAACATGCCGTCATTGTGCTTAAACGGAAATAGCGCGGGATCGCCAGCAAACAGCAGCGTGGCGTTATCCACTTGCCCGCCTTTAATCGCGTCGCTGAGATAGTGCGTAAGATCGTGGCCCATCAGCTGCTGCGGGAAGTAGCGCCACGCATCGCCGGCATTGGTGACACGAATCCCGGCGAGAATATCAAGGCGCGGCGCGGTCCCCAAATTCTGCTGGTAGCGGAAATCGCCGCGTGCCCACAGCGAGCGCGCCTGCACATCCAGCTGATGTCCATCCAGCGTTAAGCCGTTGGCATCACGCAGCCAGTTAAGCTGGCCAGTGATCTGTTTAATCTGCAGCGGAGCCTGGAACATATCGCCATACGGTACTTCCGCCTGGCCCATCGCCACATCCAGCAAACCGTTGTTTAAGCTGCCGCTGGCGCTACCGCTGAGATTGCTGATACCCGGCAGCAATTCCCACTGTTGCCAGGCGAGATCGCGCCATTTCGCCTGCAAACGCGTTTGCTCCGGCTGCTGCAACGGGATATCCAGCGCCAGCGCATCAATGTGGCCGCGCGGCTGTAACGAACGCCAGTTATCCAGCAAAGTGGGGGAAAGTGGCTTAAACAGCGGCACGATCGGTGCCAGACGTTCTAAGTCGAGTTGGGTGGCACGCACGCGCATTTCCGCCGCACTGTTGGCGCCAATCATCTGCTTATCTTCCGGCTTCCACAGCAGAGAAAAATGCCCCGGCGCCCATGCGATGCCGTCGGTGCTCAGTCGCGTTTGCGGTACCGAAAGGCTCCAGCCATTTTGATAGCGCGACAAGTGCGCGGTTAAGCCATCGACCTGTAATTGATGATCGCCCTGCTCGCCGCGCCAGCGCGCGCCGCCTTTGCTCAGCAGCAAATCACCGGCGTAGAGATCGCCATCACGCAAATTCGCCCACGCAGCCAGACTGAAACGTGCGCTTTCAAGGCTGGTATTGTCACGCAGCCACGGGCCAATCCACGGCCGCACATCAACATCATCGGCCTGCATCCAGATGCGGCCATCGCTGAGTAAACCGTTGCTGTCGTTCAGATCAAGCCGCACCTGTACCACGCCATGCTGGCCGGTAAAACTGGAGAGGCTCACTTCGCCTTCCGCGCGATGACGGGTATTTTCGTTCAGCCAGGTAAGGCGTGGAATCGCCAGTTCGGCATGCTGGCCGGACGGCGTCAGAAAACGGATGCTGCTGTCGCGCAGATCGAAGTGATCGAACTGACGCAAAAACAGATCGTTAATTTGCGCCGGTTTGAAGCTGTTCTTCTGTTCATCGCTGGTGAACAGCGGATGGTTGGTTTCGAGATGCAGCTGCCAGAAGGTGAGATCGCGGAATTGCCAGCGCCAGTGCAGCAGCGATTGCCAGACATTGAGCGCCAGATTGACGCGGCCGATGGTGAGTTGACCATCTTCCTGCATCGAGATGTTGAGATCGCGCACCTGCAGCGTCGGGCCGAAATTCTCCCATTTCCCTTGCAGTTCGCTGGCATCGACCGTGACGCCGCTGACGCGTGAGATCGTCTGCAGAATATCGCTGCGATAACTGTTGAGGTGCGGCATCACGAGGCGCAACCCGCTGACCAGCAGCGCCACAATTACGATGATTGCGGCGAGCAGCAGTAACAAAATCCTCGGCAACCGCCTCACACACCTCTCCTTGCAGTCCGTTGGCTTACGGAACTTAACCTCACGATCACATCATGACGACATCAAACTGCTCTTGGGTATAGAGCGGTTCAACATGAACTTTCACCTGCTTACCGACGAAGATTTCCACTTCCGCCAGCGCGTGTGACTCCTCGCCCTTCAGCGCGTCACCCACCGCCGGGGAAACGTACACCAGGAAACGGTCAGAATCGTAGGCGTGATGCACGCGCACAATTTCACGCATAATTTCATAGCAGACGGTTTCCACCGTTTTCAAGGTGCCGCGCCCTTTGCACACCGGGCAATCGGCGCACAGCACATGTTCAATACTTTCTCGCGTACGCTTGCGCGTCATCTCCACCAAACCCAGCGCAGAGAAACCGTTGATGCCGGTTTTCACCCGATCTTTGCTCAGCGCACTCTCCAGCGAATGCAGCACGCGACGGCGATGTTCGTCGTTACTCATGTCGATGAAATCGATAATGATGATGCCGCCGAGATTACGCAGTCGCAGCTGACGCGCGATAGCTTGCGTCGCTTCAATGTTGGTATTGAAAATGGTTTCGTCAAGATTGCGGTGCCCGACAAACGCGCCGGTATTGATATCCACCGTGGTCATGGCTTCAGTTTGATCGATGATCAGATAGCCGCCGGACTTCAGCTCGACCTTGCGCTCCAGCGAACGCTGGATTTCGTTCTCAACATCGAACAGATCAAAAATCGGCTGCTTACCGCTGTAGAGCTCCAGCTTGCTGGCCATTTCCGGAATGTATTCGCTGGTGAATTCCACCAGCAAATCGCAGGTCAAACGTGAATCCACGCGGATGCGATCCAGCGCAGCACCGGCGAAATCACGCAGTACGCGCTGTGCTAACGCCAGCTCACCGTACAGCAGGCAACGCGTCTGATTACGCTTTTTACGCTCGCTGACTTTGGTCCACAAACGTTTCAGGAAAGCGGCATCCTGCGACAACTCTTCCGAACCAATGCCTTCGGCGGCGGTACGAATAATAAAGCCGCCGAGATCGTCACAGTGCGCCGCAACCACCGTTTTCAGTCGTTCGCGCTCGGCTTCGGTCTCAATACGCTGTGAGACGCCAACGTGTGATGCGCCAGGCATGAACACCAGATAGCGCGAAGGCAAGGTAATGTCGGTGGTAAGGCGCGCGCCTTTGGTGCCAAGCGGATCTTTCACCACCTGCACCATCAAATCCTGGCCGGGACGCACCAGTTCGCCGATGTCGCGCACCACAAAATTTTTCTTCTCATCACCCGCCACGCATTCGGTGTGCGGCATGATGTCGGACGCGTGCAGAAAGGCGGCTTTTTCCATGCCGATATCGACAAAGGCCGCCTGCATACCCGGCAAGACGCGACTGACGCGTCCTTTATAGATGTTGCCCACGATGCCGCGTCGTGCTTCGCGCTCAATGTGGATTTCCTGCAGAATGCCGCCATCAATGTAGGCAACACGGGTTTCCGAAGGTGTCACATTTACCAGCAGTTCAGCCGTCATCTTGTCCCCTTAACGCTCGCAGTGACTGAAAATGACTCAGCAGCTCACCGGTCTCAACCAGCGGCAATCCCACCACGGCGTGATAGCTTCCATTAATCTTGCGGACAAAATTGCCGCCAAGGCCCTGAATTCCGTACGCGCCGGCTTTATCCATCGGCTCGCCACTGGCGATATAGTGCGAAATTTCCTCCGCCGTCATCTTGCGGAAGGTCACGTCCGTGGTCACCAGGCAATCCAGTTCACGCTGTTTATCAGCCAGCGCTACGGCGGTCATCACCTGATGAGTTTGTCCCGACAGCTTACTCAGCATCGCGGCGGCGTGCGCGGCATCCTGCGGCTTTTCCAGTACTTCACCGTTCAGTACCACAATGGTATCGGCACCCAACACCGGCAGATCCTGCGGTGCGACCGCGACGCCCGCGTGCGCCTTATCTGACGCCAGACGACGCACGTAAACTTCAGCCGCTTCTTCTGGCTGACGCTGCTCTTCTACGTGGGTAATCAGGCGTTCAAATTGCAGACCAAGCTGCGTTAACAGCTCACGTCGACGCGGTGAACCGGATGCGAGGTACAGGCTAATCATAGTATTCCTTACTGAACAGCGAATTGACGGCGAATCTTTCTCATCAATAAGAATAGCCAGGGCCACAGGACGCCGTCGACCACACTACTCCAGAAGATTTCCGGGCGGAATGAGACGTTGATCACCAGGAATTCTGCCCAGAAAACAATCACATCCACCGCAAGGGACAGCACCATAACCATTAATGCCTGCTGCCACAACGCTAAGTTTCGGAATAACTGAAATTTAAAGGCCACCAGATACGCGATGATGCTGAATGCCAGCGCACGCACGCCCAGCGTTGAGCCTGCCACCAGATCCATGATGCCACCGAGGAAAAAACCGGTACCAACATTCACCCGATGCGGCAGCGCCAGCACCCAGTAAATCAGGATCAGCAACAGCCATGAAGGCCGGAACATGAAGATCTGTTCCGGCCACGGCATGATTTGCAGGATAAGGGCAATCAGAAAGGACAGCCAGATAACCCATCGGCCCTGGCTGCGATATCGACTCAAGGCTGGCCTCCGCGTGTGTTCGCAGAATTCCCTTGCGAACGACTGCTATTAGCGGGTTGCGGTGGCCCCATTTGCTGCGATGACTGCAAAGTATCCGGTGCCGGTGGGCCCATTTCGCCTGCTGGCGGCAGAACCTGCGGCATCATCTGCATCAAACGTTCGTTGGCAACGCGATGCACTTCGTCCGGCGCCATCGGTGCTACGCCGTTACGATCCGCGCCCCACAGCAGCAGCAGATAGCGCAAACGCTGCAAGCCAGCCGCTGGACGCGCCTGAATCACCGTGTAAGCACGCTGTGTATCGACTTTCACCGAGGAGACCACGCCAACCGGATAACCTTCCGGGAAGCGACCGCCCAGGCCAGACGTGACCAGCACATCGCCGACGCGAATGTCAGTGTTGCCCGGCAGATGTTCCAGCTGCAAATCTTCGCTGCAGCCATTACCGGCGGCTATCACGCGAATATCGTTACGCAACACCTGAATCGGCAATGCATGCGAGGCATCGCAAATCAGCAATACGCGGCTGGTAACCTGACCGACTGCAACCACCTGACCGACAACCCCTTTATCACTGATCACCGGCTGACCTTCGTAAACACCGTTTACGCTGCCCTTGTCGATAACTACCTGATCGGTGTAAGGATCGGTGCCGGTGGAGATCACCTGCGTCACCATCTTGTGCTCATCCTGGCGCAGCGGCGAGCCAAGCAGTTCACGCAGACGCGCGTTTTCCTGCTTATATTGCCCCAGCATCAGCAAGTCACTGTTTTTCAGGAAGAGCTCACGGCGCAGTGCTTTATTTTCCAGCTCCAATTGCTGACGTGACGCCAGCGTTTCGGAAACGCCATCAAGAAGTTGTCTTGGCCCGTTGGCCAAAAAATAAAATGGACTGACCGACGTGTCCAGGTAGTTACGAATCTGGGAAAAGGAGCTCACGCGGCTATCAGCGATAATAATCGCGATAGCCACAATGACTGCCAGAAAGAGGCGCAACTGCAGGGAAGGTCCCCTGCTAAAAATCGGCTTCATAAATTCTGCGTGTTCCTCGACATCAGGGAAGAAGCGTTAGCCTTATAGCCAACGCCTCCAGGGCTGGACGCATCTCGCCGTCGTGCGTTGCAGCAGCAGCGTCAGCATAGGCGCTATTCCCTGCGCAATTTGACCAGGGCCTTAGCCGTTGAGGAATTACTCCTCGCTGAACAAATCGCCGCCATGCATGTCGATCATTTCCAATGCTTTACCACCGCCGCGTGCTACGCAGGTCAGCGGATCTTCTGCCACGACCACCGGAATACCGGTCTCTTCCATCAGCAGGCGATCGAGGTTACGCAGCAATGCGCCACCACCGGTCAGCACCATACCGCGCTCGGAGATGTCAGAAGCCAGTTCTGGCGGGCACTGTTCCAGTGCGACCATCACCGCGCTCACGATACCGGTCAGCGGTTCCTGCAGCGCCTCAAGAATCTCGTTCGAATTCAGGGTAAAGCCACGTGGCACACCTTCTGCCAGGTTACGGCCGCGCACTTCAATCTCGTGCACTTCATCGCCCGGATAAGCAGAACCGATACCGTGCTTGATGCGCTCCGCAGTCGCTTCACCGATCAGGGAACCGTAATTGCGACGGACATAATTAATAATAGCTTCATCGAAGCGGTCACCACCAATACGCACAGAAGAGGAGTAAACCACGCCGTTCAGCGAGATCACTGCCACTTCAGTGGTACCACCACCGATATCCACTACCATCGAACCGGTCGCTTCAGAAACCGGCAGACCTGCACCAATCGCCGCAGCCATTGGCTCTTCAATCAGGAAGACTTCACGCGCGCCTGCACCTTGTGCAGATTCACGGATGGCACGACGCTCAACCTGGGTCGCACCCACCGGTACGCAGACCAGCACACGTGGGCTTGGACGCATAAAGCTGTTGCTATGCACTTGCTTGATGAAGTGCTGCAGCATTTTTTCGGTGACGAAGAAGTCGGCGATAACGCCATCTTTCATAGGACGGATAGCAGCGATATTGCCCGGCGTACGGCCAAGCATCTGCTTAGCGTCATGACCGACAGCCGCTACGCTCTTTGGGGAGCCGGCACGATCCTGACGAATAGCAACCACAGAAGGCTCGTTCAACACGATGCCTTGTCCTTTCACGTAAATCAGGGTATTCGCGGTACCCAGGTCAATGGACAAGTCATTGGAAAACATGCCACGAAATTTTTTAAACATACTAAGGGATAATCCTGCAAGCTGGGGGCGGAAAATAAAATCCGCCTACTTTACCAACCACGCGAAGCCGCTACAAGGCGCAAAAACGTTCTGCTTCGGTGAAAAAATACGCTGAATACTTTTTTGGCCTGATGGTAGGGTCTTTTGCCGCAGTTAAATGGCGTTAACACGCCGTTTTAACCTAAATTGCCCCGGCGCTAGCCGGCAAATTTCGACATAAAATCTAACATTTCCAGCCTCCAGCATCGCGCGCTCCGGCACAAATAAGCGAGAAAAACAGCCATCAGCCTGCATTTCGCGCGCTGAAGGTTTAAATTCGATAACGTTGTGAGTGTTTCTTTACGTTACTGTTGACCGGCAACGAGGGCGCAAAGAAATCGCCCTGCCCGCCAGAGACACCCAATCCCGACAGCGTTTGCCACTCCGCGCGCGTACGCACGCCGGCGGCGAAAACCTGTGTCGGTGATGACTTACACACTTCCAGCAAACTCTGCACAAACAGCTGGTTTTCAGTACGCCGTTCAATATTGCGTACCAAACCCGGCGCAAGTTTAATCACTTCTATCGGGAATTGCTTAATATAGGCGCTGCTCACCACCGTCAATCCGGCCTGAACCACCGCAATGCGACAACCAAATGCGGTTAACATGTGAAAAACCGGCACTAAACGGCTGATGTGTTGACAAACGTCGGCCTCAGCAAGTTCAAATAAAAAACGTTTTCTTTGCGATTTGCTGCACTGCAGCAGCAGTTTTTGCAGCCAGCGCTGAAAAGGCCGCTGCAACAACGAGTCAATATTGACGGGTAGTGCCAGAGTTTCATCCGGCCACATTTCAGAGAGCGCCGCAATGCGCGCCACCAGTTGGCGATCCCAGCTGTCGGTCATACCCAGCTGCAGCACCAGCGGCATAAACTCCGCCGATACCACTTCTTTGTCGCCATCGAACACGCGCGTCAGCAATTCGCGATGATGGACTTTTCCATCCAGCAGTACCGCCGGTTTCTGGTACAGACGCGGGCCACCACGATTGAGTGTATTCTCCAGCAAGGTCCGCCAGCGCACGCTGCCGCGCCCCATGTCCAGCGTATTGCCTTCGCCAACCGACCAACTATTACCGCCCTGCAATGTCGCACGCCGCGTGGCCATCTCCACATTTTCCATCACCTGCGAGACACTTTGTCCGCTGCGCCACGCGCTGATGCCAATGTGGATCAAATCATCGCGATCGACCATGCGCATCGGCGGCAGTGAATCGACGGCATTAATCAGTTGATCGGCAATGCTATTGGCTTCTTTTAAAGTGCGATGCGGCAGCAAGACGGCGAAGTCACTGCGGAAATATCGCGCCAGCAGCGCGCCCGGATAGCGCAGCACAAAGGTCGACAGCATATTAATCAGGTCAAAAAGATACTCTTCCACCAGCGTTGGGCCGAGGGTTTCGTGCAGGGTATCGAGATCCGGCAGGCGCACCATCATCACCACGCCGTGCGTGCCAACATCTTCCTGATCTTCCAACAACGTCGCCAACTGGTTATCGAAGAACAAGCGATTGTTGAGACCGGTACGCGGATCCTGCGCCGCAAAGGTGCGAATTAAGGTATCGATGCGTAAACGCTGCTCGCCCGCTTCCTGCAAATCGCCCAGAAGCGTATCGATGGCGCGACTGGCTTTCGGCGGCCATTCCGCCGCATGGTCACCCTGCGAATGACGTTCACCGGTCAGAATGCGATCGGCGCGCGCTTCTAACTGTTCCATATCCTGCCAGCGCCGCTTGAGCCAACGGTTGGTCATGACCAGCAGCACGCACATGATCGCGACGACCGTAAACAGGACCACCAGCGTATAAGTGCCGGTAAAGGAGCGAATCAGCGTTTTGGCCGGATCCAGCACCACCACGCGCAGTTCGAGGCCCGGCGAATGCGTCAGGGGCAAATCGAACTGCACAAAGCGATTAGGCTCATCTTCTAACATCGGATTTTCATGGCGGGCTAAACTGAACACTAACGTATCGCCGTTCAGCAGTTGCACCTGTTCGGCATTGACCACCGGCATCATGCGCGTCAGCCACTGCGTGATTTCCTGCGGCGATTGTGAAGCCAGTGCTTTATCCACTTCAGTCGCCAGCGTTTGCATCCGCGTTTCCACGCGCTGCTGCGATAGCCAGATAAAACTAAAAGCGCAGCCCACCAGCATCAATATCATCGCCAGTAAGCTTAATAAGGTAATAAACGCAGAAAATTTAGTTGTTAATCGCATCCCTGTGCCTGCATTACTGCGGTTATGAACGGTGTTAATCCGTTGGCGCCACTCCGACCACTGGCGCAAACCTGAGCAAAATAGCACAAATCAAGGTGTGATTCAGCGCCAGACTGGCATCAAAATCGCACATAACACAGCTTGATAAGCGCTACGGCGCGAGTATAGCGTTAAACCGTGATGGCCTGACTTTGCTACGGGCTTTTTCGTCCTATTCTCAAAGAGTGCGTTTTGCCAGGAAATTTCACATTTTTCCCCGCAAGTTCGCGCCTGACGCTGAAGTTGAGCATGCTGGTAATAACTTACTATTCACAGGAGAACGTCATGAAGCTGAAGCACTTGCTCACAGAAGCCGACGTCACGCCAGAAAGCGTCTTTAATATGCGCCGCCGTCAGGTGTTAAAAGCGTTGGGATTAGGCGCAGCAGCAGCGAGTTTACCAGGCACGGCGCAAGCCGATGTGTTGAGCTGGTTTAAAGGTAATAACCGCCCGCCCGCGCCCGCTGGCAGAGATTTAGATTTCACTAAACCGGCCGAATGGCAGGCCGATTTGCCGCTCACGCCGTTTGATAAGGTGTCGGGTTACAACAACTTCTACGAATTTGGTCTGGATAAAGCCGATCCTGCCGCCAATGCCGGCACGCTGAAAACCGATCCGTGGAAACTGCGCATTGAAGGTGAAGTGGCCAAACCGATCACGCTGGATATGGATGACATCTTCAAGCGTTTCGCCATGGAACAGCGCATCTATCGCATGCGCTGCGTCGAAGCCTGGTCGATGGTGATTCCGTGGGTCGGCTTCGAGCTCAACAAGCTGCTGAAACTGGCTGAACCCACCAGCAATGCACGCTATGTGGCGTTTGAAACGCTTTACGCACCTGACCAAATGCCCGGTCAGAAAGATCGCTTTATCGGCGGCGGGCTGGATTATCCCTATGTAGAAGGCTTGCGTCTTGATGAAGCGATGCATCCACTGACGCTGCTGAGTACCGGCGTATACGGCAAAGCGCTGCCACCGCAAAATGGCGCGCCGATTCGCCTGACGGTGCCGTGGAAATATGGCTTCAAAGGGATTAAATCGATCGTGAAGATCACGCTGACGCACGATCGTCCACCAACCACCTGGAGCCAGATCGCTGCCAATGAGTACGGTTTCTATGCCAATGTGAACCCGCATGTGAATCATCCGCGCTGGTCGCAGGCTACCGAACGCTTTATTGGCGCGGGCGGCATTCTAAAGGTTGATCGCCAACCTACGCTGCTGTTCAACGGCTACGCGAAAGAAGTGGCTTCACTGTATCGCGGGCTGGATTTACGGGAGAACTATTAAGTGCGCCTCACTTTACGCCACATCACCGCGTTAAAAGTCGTGCTGCATCTGGCGGCTTTTCTGCCGTTTGTTTATCTGTTTATGGCGGCGAGTCAGGGCTGGCTGAGCGCCGATCCGGCGAAAGATATCCAGCATTTTACCGGCAGAATGGCGCTAAAGTTGCTGCTTGCCACGCTGCTGGTCAGCCCATTAACGCGCTACCTGAAACAGCCGCTGCTGATTCGGACCCGCCGCCTGCTCGGCGTGTGGTGTTTTGCCTGGGCCACTTTACATCTCACCAGCTACTACTTGCTGGAACTTGGCTACGATCATCTGCGTTTACTCGGCAGTGAGTTGGTTTCTCGTCCTTATTTGTTACTGGGGATGATCAGCTGGACGATTCTCTTCGCCCTCGCCATCACTTCATTTCAACGCATGCAGCGCAAACTGGGTCGTCGCTGGCAAACGCTGCATAACGGCATCTATCTGGTCGCGATCCTCGCTCCTATCCACTATCTTTGGTCTGTGAAAGTCGTGTCCCCGCAGCCGGTAATCTACGCCGCGCTGGCCATCGCGCTGTTAGCGTGGCGTTACAATAAGTTGCGTAAACTTCTCTCCAGATAATCCCCGCACGGTTGTGTTCCTCCCGCGAGATCTGTTAAAAAGTGTGGCCTTCGGGCCGCATTCGATCAACTTCGCAGATAAGACCAGTATTTTGCTGCGAATGTCGACGAAACGGATATAATGCCCGGCTTTATTGCAAACGAAGTCTTCTTTTTCATCCTCAAGGGTGACAAACGCAAGATGGCGCGGTATTTTACGCGATGCCTTACTGATTGCAGGAGATAGCAGCAAGATGGCGCACAAATTTCACATACTGCTTTTGAACGGTCCCAATCTGAATTTACTGGGAACGCGCGAGCCTGATAAGTATGGTCACACCACGCTGGCGCAAATCGTCGGCGATCTGACGCAACAGGCCGATCAGCACCATGTGAAATTGAGTCATTTGCAATCTAACGCAGAGTTTCAGCTGATTGACCGTATTCACGAAGCCCGCGGCAACGTGGATTACATCATCATCAATCCTGCTGCGTTTACGCATACCAGCGTTGCACTGCGTGATGCCCTGTTGGCGGTTAGCATTCCTTTTATTGAGGTGCATCTCTCGAACGTGCATGCACGCGAACCGTTCAGACATCACTCCTATCTTTCCGATGTATCTGCTGGCGTCATCTGTGGACTTGGCGCTGATGGATACTCGTGGGCTTTACAAACGGCAGTAAAACGCCTGTCACATTCCAATTAAACAGAGTACGGAACCACACTCATGGATATTCGTAAAATTAAGAAACTGATCGAACTGGTTGAAGAGTCTGGCATCTCCGAGCTGGAAATCTCCGAGGGCGAAGAGTCCGTTCGTATCAGCCGTTCACCTGCAAATGCCGGCTACCCAATGATGCAGCAGGCTTATGCTGCGCCAATGATGCAGCAGCAGCAGCCTGCGCTGGCGACCGCTGTGGCACCTGCCGCACCGGCTGCAGCAGAAGCTAAACCAGAAATCAGTGGCCATATCGTGCGTTCTCCGATGGTGGGCACCTTCTATCGCACCCCAAGCCCAGACGCGAAAGCCTTCGTTGAAGTTGGCCAGAAAGTGAATGCCGGCGACACCCTGTGCATCGTTGAAGCGATGAAAATGATGAACCAGATCGAAGCCGACAAATCCGGCGTTGTGAAGGCGATTCTGGTCGAAAGCGGCCAACCGGTTGAATTTGACGAGCCGCTGGTCATCATCGAATAACGAGGCGAAGCATGCTGGATAAAATTGTCATTGCTAACCGTGGTGAGATCGCGCTGCGCATTCTGCGTGCCTGCAAAGAGCTGGGCATTAAGACTGTTGCCGTGCACTCCACCGCGGACCGTGACCTGAAGCACGTGCTGCTGGCAGACGAAACCGTCTGCATCGGCCCACCACCTTCGGTCAAAAGCTACCTGAACATCCCGGCACTGATCTCCGCCGCTGAAATTACCGGCGCGGTCGCTATTCACCCGGGTTACGGCTTCCTCTCTGAGAACGCCGATTTCGCCGAGCAGGTTGAGCGCTCAGGCTTTATCTTCATTGGCCCGAAAGCCGATACCATTCGCCTGATGGGCGACAAAGTGTCTGCGATCACCGCAATGAAGAAAGCCGGCGTACCCACCGTACCAGGTTCTGATGGCTCGCTGACCGACGACATGGAAAAAAACCGTGCCTTCGCTAAGCGCATCGGTTATCCGGTGATCATCAAAGCCTCTGGCGGCGGCGGCGGTCGCGGTATGCGCGTTGTGCGTAGCGACAAGGATCTTGAGCAATCCATCAACATGACGAAAGCGGAAGCCAAAGCGGCTTTCAACAACGACATGGTGTACATGGAGAAGTACCTCGAGAATCCACGCCACATCGAGATTCAGGTGCTGGCCGACGGCCAGGGTAACGCGATCTATCTGGCCGAACGTGACTGCTCAATGCAGCGTCGTCACCAGAAAGTCGTTGAAGAAGCACCAGCGCCAGGCATTACGCCGGAACTGCGTCGCTATATCGGCGAACGCTGCTCTAAAGCCTGTATCGACATCGGCTATCGCGGTGCAGGTACGTTCGAGTTCCTGTACGAAAACGGTGAGTTCTACTTCATTGAGATGAACACCCGTATTCAGGTTGAGCATCCGGTGACAGAAATGATCACCGGTGTCGACCTGATCAAAGAGCAGCTGCGTATTGCTGCTGGTCAGCCGCTGTCGATCAAACAGGAAGACGTGGTGATTCGCGGTCATGCGGTGGAATGCCGTATTAACGCCGAAGATCCGAATACCTTCCTGCCAAGCCCAGGCAAGATCACCCGCTTCCACGCGCCGGGCGGCTTCGGTGTTCGTTGGGAATCGCATATCTATGCCGGTTACAGCGTGCCACCGTACTACGATTCCATGATTGGTAAGCTGATTACCTACGGTGAAAACCGTGACGTGGCAATCTCGCGCATGAAGAATGCGCTGGCGGAACTGATCATCGACGGCATCAAGACCAACATTGAGCTGCAGATGAAAATCATGTCCGACGAAAACTTCCAGCAGGGTGGGACTAACATCCACTATCTGGAGAAAAAACTCGGCCTGCAAGAGAAGTAATCGCAGCGCAGAGCAAGACAGAGGCCGGCTAACTCCGGCCTTTTTCATTTTTGTCGCCTTTGAGGTTACATAATGGATTGGCGTTTTTTACAAGCGAACAAAGAGGCGCGCTGGTCGTTTTATTTGACGCTGGCCTACCTTGCCGTTTGGGGACTTTCTGCCTGGCTGGGCGGCAATGAGATCGGCTTCTTTGGCTTACCAAGATGGTTTGAGCTTTCGTGCCTGTTCGCCCCGCTGCTGTTTATTGTGTTGTGCTGGCTAATGGTGCGCGTGCTGTTCCGCGACATGTCGCTGGAGGATAACGATGGACTCTGAAATCATTCTTCCGCTGTTGGCCTATCTGGTGCTGATCGCTGCGCTGTCGGTGTTTGCGATGCGCAAGCAGCGTCAGGGCAACTTCCTGAGTGAATACTTCCTCGGTAGCCGTTCGATGGGCGGCTTTGTGCTGGCCATGACCATCACCACCACTTACATCAGCGCCAGCTCATTCATTGGCGGTCCCGGCGCAGCCTATAAATATGGTCTTGGTTGGGTGCTGCTGGCAATGATTCAGGTGCCCGCCGTCTGGCTTTCTCTTGGCGTATTAGGCAAGAAATTCGCCATTCTGGCGCGTCGTTACAATGCTGTGACGCTTAACGACATGCTTTATGGCCGCTACGGCAGCACGTTACTGATTTGGCTCTCCAGTATCAGTTTATTGGTGGCGTTTATTGGCGCGATGACCGTGCAGTTCATCGGTGGCGCGCGTCTGCTGGAAACCGCTGCGGGTATTCCTTACGACACCGGCCTGCTCATCTTCGGTGGCACCATCGCGCTCTACACTGCTTTCGGTGGCTTCCGCGCTAGCGTGCTGAACGATGCGATGCAAGGCATGGTGATGCTGATCGGCACCTTCCTGCTCCTCTTCGCGGTAATTCACCAGGCGGGCGGGCTGGAAAGCGCAGTAACCAAACTGCACAACATCGATCCACAACTGACGTCGCCGGAAGGCGTTGGCAATGTCATCAATCCAACCTTCCTCAGCTCGTTTGCGGTACTGGTGTGTTTCGGTGTGATTGGTTTGCCCCACACTGCGGTGCGCTGTATTTCGTATAAAGACAGCAAAGCGATGCATCGTGGCATTGTGCTCGGCACCATTGTGGTAGTGATCCTGATGCTTGGCATGCATCTGGCCGGTGCGCTGGGCCGCGTGATTTTGCCCGATCTCACCATCCCCGATCGCGTGATCCCCACGCTGATGATTACCGTGTTACCGCCGATGGCGGCGGGCGTATTTCTTGCGGCGCCAATGGCGGCCATTATGTCGACCATTAACGCGCAGCTGCTGCAATCCTCCGCTACGCTGATCAAAGATCTCTACCTGCGTATTGCACCGCAGCACAGTGAAAATGAGGCGCGCCTGCGCATGCTGTCAGGCACTATCACTTTCGTGCTTGGCGTGCTGCTGCTACTGGCGGCGTGGAATCCACCCGATATGATTATCTGGCTGAATCTGCTGGCATTTGGTGGTCTTGAAGCCGTGTTCCTGTGGCCGCTGGTACTGGGCTTGTATTGGGAGCGCGCCAACTCTACCGGTGCGATCAGCGGCATGCTGGTCGGCGCGGGATGCTATACGCTGCTTGCCAGCCTGAACATTGAATGGTGGGGTTTCCACCCAATCGTTCCGTCATTGACCTTAAGCCTGCTGGCCTTCCTGGTGGGTAATCTGTTTGGCCGCACGCCTGCAACGCATGCAGCGGCACTGGAATAAAGAGAAACGCTATGCCTTGGATTCAAATCAAAATTAACAGCACCGGTGAAAACGCCGAAACCCTGAGCGATGCGCTGATGGATGTTGGCGCGGTGTCGGTCACTTTCCAGGATACGCACGACAATCCGGTTTACGAGCCGCTGCCGGGCGAAACGCTGCTGTGGGGCGATACCGATGTCATCGGCCTGTTCGACGCCGAAACCGAAATGAGCGATGTGGTGGCCGAGTTAAGCCAGCATCCGCTGCTGGGATCCGCGTTTCGCCATAAGATCGAGCAGATCGAAGATAAAGACTGGGAACGTGAATGGATGGATAACTTCCACCCAATGCGTTTCGGTGAGCGTCTGTGGATCTGCCCGAGCTGGCGCGATGTGCCGGATCCAGATGCCGTCAACGTGATGCTGGATCCGGGCCTTGCATTTGGCACCGGCACGCATCCCACCACGTCGATGTGTTTGACCTGGCTTGATGGGCTGGATCTGCAAGGCAAAACGGTGATCGACTTTGGCTGCGGCTCCGGCATCCTCGCTATTGCCGCACTAAAATTAGGCGCAGCGCAGGCGATCGGTATTGATATCGATCCGCAGGCGATCCAGGCCAGCCGCGATAATGCCGAACGTAATGGCGTCTCTGAGCGTCTGGCGCTCTATCTGCCCCACCAGCAGCCGGAAAACCTGCAGGCTGATGTGGTGGTCGCCAACATCCTCGCTGGTCCGCTGCGCGAGCTGGCGCCGCTGATTAGCGTGCTGCCGAAAGCCGGTGGGCATCTTGGATTGTCCGGCGTGCTGGCGAGCCAGGCCGAAAGCGTGTGTGAAGCTTACGCCGATCGTTTTGCACTCGACGCGGTTGCCGAGAAAGAAGAGTGGTGCCG
Source organism: Pantoea sp. JK (assembly GCF_026130245.1). NCBI lineage: Bacteria > Pseudomonadati > Pseudomonadota > Gammaproteobacteria > Enterobacterales > Erwiniaceae > Pantoea > Pantoea sp. JK. Next base: position 8,034 of record NZ_JAINFN010000003.1, on the reverse strand, counting down.
CATCACCGGCGTACGCCGCTAATCTGCCCGCTTGCCAGTCGGGCTAACTGACTGGCAAGCCGTTCTATTTTTCTGAGACCCGTCTCAAAGCGCCAGCCCTTCTCATCTACTGCCGTTTCTTTACATTTCAATCATTACAATCCTGCTTCAGGCGATAGCGCTATCCCTTTTGGCAATGTCTTTTAGGGCATTTCACTTCGATAAATCGCTGAAAGTAATTGATTATGATAAAGAAACTTTGTTTGCTCGCTTTTCTGACAAGCATGGCGTCGTTCACGCACGCCCATAGCTCCAACTGGTCTTATGAAGCACCAGATGAGTGGGGCAACTTGCACGCCGATTATCACACCTGTAAAAGCGGTGTGAACCAGTCGCCTGTCGATATCCGCAAGGTGGTGAATGGACAACTGCCGCCGCTGACGTTGAGCTATCAAGCCAAACAAAAATCCATCATCAATAACGGTCACACCATCCAGATCAACGTCAAGGATGGCGATGCGCTGACGCTGGATGGCGAAGCTTATACGCTGCGTCAGTTCCACTTCCATACGCCGAGCGAAAATCTGATTGATGGCAAACGCTTTCCGCTGGCTGCGCATTTCGTCCATGCTAGCGAAGAGGGCCATCTGGCGGTGGTTGGCGTGATGTTTGAAGCCGGGTCGGAAAACCCTGCGCTGGCAGAGGTACTGCGTGAGTTACCCGCTGAAGTTAACAAAGAGGTGGCCCTGCAACAGCCACTCAATCTCAGCGCTCTGATTCCGGGTCAAAAGAACTACTTTCGCTTTAGTGGTTCGCTTACGACGCCACCTTGCACCGAAGGTGTGCGCTGGTTAGTGATGAAGCAAACTGTTTCGGCATCTGCTGAACAGCTCAAAACGTTCACCACATTGTTGGGTGAACATGGCAACAGTCGTCCTGTGCAGCCGCTGAATGGTCGCGTGATTATTGAATAGTGACTTGATAACTGAGGTTACATCCGTCACTCCCTCTGCATGCGCGCTCCAGGGGAGTGACATTCAATCCACTATTGGCGGAAAAGACGTTAAGCTAACGTAACTAAGTAGCTCAATTAATAATCATTGTGGCGTCATTTCTTTCGCTAATTACCTGAAGTGGCGGTTTTTATGTTGTGATTTTGGTCATGTTTTGAGAAAAATTTTTGTACACAATTCCATCATATTTTTTTAATCATATGAAATATAATGATTAATACCTTTCCTTGTGGCTGATAAGTTGATTTCCCCTCTCTCTAACGGCGAATTGTTCAAAGTTTGGCCTTTCATCTTCTTTAAAAAATGCGTAATATACGCCGCCTTGCGAACAGTTAGGGTCACTTCTTTTTCATGCGCATTGGACAACATCAGCTACGTAATCGACTCATTGCTGCGCCTATGGCCGGAGTATCCGATAAGCCATTTCGCACCCTGTGTTATGAGAACGGCGCCGGTATGACTGTCTCCGAGATGCTGTCGTCGAACCCGGAAGTTTGGGCCAGTGACAAATCCCGTTTGCGTATGGTGCATAGTGACGAGCCTGGTATTCGCGCCGTGCAAATTGCCGGTTGCGATCCTGATGAGATGGCTGCTGCCGCGCGCATTAATGTGGCGTCTGGCGCGCAGGTTATCGATATCAACATGGGCTGCCCAGCCAAAAAAGTGAATCGTAAGATGGCAGGTTCAGCGCTGCTGCAACATCCGCAACTGGTGGAGTCGATTCTCACCGCGGTCGTCAATGCAGTGGATGTACCGGTTACGCTGAAGATTCGCACCGGCTGGGACAAAGAAAATCGTAATTGTGTAGAGATTGCCCAATTGGCTGAACGCTGTGGCATTCAGGCTCTCACCATTCATGGCCGCACGCGCGCCTGTTTGTTTGAGGGATTTGCTGAATACGACAGCATTCGGACAGTTAAGCAGAGCGTTTCCATTCCGATCATCGCGAATGGCGACATTACTGACCCGCATAAAGCCAGAGCGGTGCTCGACTATACCGGAGCCGATGCTCTTATGGTTGGCCGTGCCGCTCAGGGAAGACCGTGGATCTTCCGGGAAATCCAGCATTATCTGGACACAGGGGAGCTGCTGGCACCGAAGCCGCTGGCTGAAGTGAAGCAAATGCTGATTGGACACATACGGGAGCTGCACGACTTTTACGGTCAGCGCAAAGGATACCGTATTGCCCGAAAACACGTTTCCTGGTATTTGCAGGAAAGTGCTCCTGATGACCAGTTTCGGCGCACATTCAACGCCATAGAGGATGCCAGCGAACAGCTGGAGGCGTTGGAGGCATACTTCGAAAATCTTGCGTAAACGAAATAAAGAGCTGAAAGAACTATGTTCGAACAACGCGTAAATTCTGACGTACTCACCGTTTCTACCGTTAACTCTCAGGATCAGGTGACCCAAAAGCCACTGCGTGATTCGGTTAAACAGTCACTGAAGAACTATTTTGCTCAACTGAACGGTCAGGATGTGAGTGACCTGTATGAGCTGGTATTGGCAGAAGTCGAGCAGCCTCTGTTGGACATGGTGATGCAGTACACCCGTGGCAACCAGACCCGTGCAGCTCTGATGATGGGTATCAACCGCGGTACCCTGCGTAAGAAGCTGAAAAAATACGGCATGAACTAATCTGTTCGTTGCTGCGATAACGCCAGCCTTGCGGCTGGCGTTTTTGTTTCTGCAGCACGGATAATTTCCTGACGTTAGCAACGCATGAAACAATTGGCGCGATAATGGTAACGATAGTTGCAATTTCCGTAGTGATATCCCCTCCCCCTTAGCAACACCTTTTTCTCCATTTTACTTCGCGCCTATTTATCCTTCATCACGCTTCAGCCCGCTCTCTCTGTGATCATTAACCGCTTCGGCCGTAAGCGTGCAAACTCATACACCCACTCCTGAGCGTTAGCTCACACTGCTTCCATATAGTGAAACTTTTTGCACTATTTGTGATCGTGTCGTCTCGTCATGCTGCCTTTTGGTGCGCCATATTAGTCAGAATCTTCTGAGTGCTTCAGTTTATTAAAAGATCTTTCCAGAGAATTCAGGATTCTGCAAACCTGGCATCAGGTTTGCAGAGTTATGAATGGCTAACCACCACAGACAGAAAACAGCGCACATTAAAGTGCGCGCAAACATAACAACACACGATATCGCCACACAGGATGCTTTATGAAAAAGATGATGCTTTCCACTTTGGTTGCTGCAGCCTCGCTGTTCGCCGTTGCTCAACAAGCGCACGCTGGCACCACGCTGGATGCCATTAAAAAGAAAGGTTTTGTACAGTGCGGCATCAGTGACGGCCTGCCAGGCTTCTCTTATGCTGACTCTAACGGCAAATTCACCGGTATTGACGTGGATGTATGCCGCGCAGCGGCTGCCGCAGTATTTGGCGACGCAACCAAAGTGAAATACACCCCGTTGACCGCAAAAGAGCGCTTCACCGCGCTGCAGTCCGGTGAAGTGGACATCTTGTCTCGTAACACCACATGGACCTCATCGCGCGATGGCGGCATGGGCTTCCTGTTTGCAGGCGTGAACTATTACGACGGTATCGGCTTCCTGACTCACCAGAAAGCCGGTCTGAAAAGTGCTAAAGAGCTGGATGGTGCCACCGTGTGTATTCAGGCCGGTACTGATACCGAGCTGAACGTGGCTGACTACTTCAAAACCCACAAAATGCAGTACACGCCAGTGACCTTTGACCGCTCTGACGAATCCGCCAAAGCGCTCGACAGCGGCCGTTGCGACACCCTCGCATCCGACCAATCTCAGCTGTATGCGCTGCGTATTAAACTTGGCAAGCCAGACGAGTTCATCGTACTGCCAGAAGTGATCTCCAAAGAGCCGCTGGGTCCCGTTGTGCGTCGCGGTGATGACGATTGGTTCACCATCGTTAAATGGTCGCTGTATGCCATGCTGAACGCGGAAGAGATGGGTATCAGCTCTAAAAATGTCGATGACATGGTAGTCAAGCCAACTACACCGGATATGGCACATCTGCTGGGCGCGGAAGGTGACTTCGGTAAAGACCTGAAGCTCGATAACAAGTGGGCTTACAACATCATCAAACAAGTAGGTAACTATCAGGAAGTGTTCGACCGTAACGTCGGTAAAGACAGCGCACTGAAAATTAAACGCGGCCAGAATGCGCTGTGGAATGCGGGCGGCATCCAGTACGCTCCGCCAGTTCGTTAATTCCGTCCTGCCAGTCGGGCACCGCATCCTGCGGTGCCCACGCGTAATCTTCACTGAGGTTTTAACATGTCGCAACGCCCAACCGTAAAAAGGGATTTTTCGTTCGGTAATCCTACGGTTCGCGCCTGGCTTTACCAGATCGTCGCGATTGTTGCCGTGCTTGCTGTGGTGGGATATCTAATCCACAACACCGTAATCAACCTGGCCAATCGTGGCATCACTTCCGGATTCGGGTTTCTGGATCGCAGTGCCGGCTTCGGCATTGTCCAGCACCTGATCGAATACACCGAAGGCGACACCTACACGCGCGTGTTTATGGTGGGGTTGACCAATACCCTGCTGGTTTCCGCGCTCTGTATTGTTTTCGCTTCGATCCTTGGCTTTGCCGTTGGCCTGGCTCGCTTATCTGAGAACTGGCTGCTGCGCAAGCTTTCAACCATTTACATCGAGACCTTCCGTAATATCCCGCCGCTGCTGCAGATCTTTTTCTGGTACTTTGCGGTACTGCGTAACCTGCCCGGCCCGCGTCAGGCACTCAACGCGTTTGATTTAGCATTCGTCAGCAATCGCGGTTTGTATATCCCGTGGCCCGAGTACGCGCCTGGCACCTGGCCATTTCTGATCGCGCTGGCGTTAGCGGTGCTGGGTTGCGTGGCGCTGTTCCGCTACAACCGTAAGCATCAGCTTAAAACCGGTCAACTGCGTCGCACTTGGCCGGCTGCGGTTGGGCTGCTGGTTTTGCTGCCGCTGATTGCTCATACCCTGTTTGGCGCTGCCATGCATTGGGATGTGCCAGAACTGCGTGGATTTAACTTCCGCGGCGGTTTCGTAATGATCCCTGAGCTCGCTGCGTTGACTCTCGCGCTGTCGGTTTATACCTCGTCGTTTATAGCCGAAGTAATTCGCTCTGGTATTCAGTCGGTACCGCATGGTCAAAATGAAGCCGCACGTTCGCTCGGTTTACCTAATCCAGTAACCATGCGTCAGGTGATTATCCCGCAGGCCATGCGTGTGATTATCCCGCCACTGACCAGCCAGTATCTCAATATCGTGAAAAACTCATCGCTGGCGGCCGCTATCGGCTATCCAGACATGGTTTCGCTGTTTGCCGGCACCGTGCTGAACCAAACCGGTCAGGCGATTGAAACTATTGCGATTACCATGGCGGTCTACCTGATTATCAGCCTGATCATTTCACTGCTGATGAACTTCTACAATCGCAAAATTGCGCTGGTTGAGCGTTAAGAGAACGGGATCATTATGTCTGTTACTACACATGAAACACCGCCGATTCCGACCAACCCACTGAGTAAGGCTTGGCTCTGGGCACGCAAAAATCTGTTCTCCAGTTGGCTGAATACGCTGCTGACGCTATTCAGTATCTGGCTTATCTGGAACGTGATTCCTCCGGCCTTGAACTGGCTGGTATTTCAGGCTAACTGGATTGGTGAGACGCGCGCAGATTGCACCAAAGAAGGCGCATGTTGGGTGTTTATCCATGCACGCTTTGGCCAGTTTATGTATGGACTCTATCCGCATGAGCTGCGCTGGCGCATCAATCTGTCGCTGGTCATCGGCTTGCTCTCGATCATTCCGATGTTCATCAAATCAATGCCGCGTCGCGGTCGCTATATCGCCTGCTGGGCGGTGGTCTATCCGATTGTGGTTTGGTTCCTGATGTATGGCGGCTATTTCGGTTTAGAGCGCGTAGAGACTCGCCAGTGGGGCGGCCTGACATTGACGCTGATTATCGCGTCAGTGGGGATTGCCGGCGCACTGCCGTTGGGGATTTTACTGGCGCTGGGACGCCGCTCAGAAATGCCGGTGGTGCGTACACTTTCGATCATCTTCATTGAGTTCTGGCGTGGCGTACCGCTGATAACCGTACTGTTTATGTCATCGGTGATGCTGCCGCTGTTTATGGCGGAAGGCACCACCATCGACAAACTGGTGCGTGCACTGGTTGGCGTGATCTTGTTCCAGTCCGCTTATGTCGCAGAAGTGGTACGCGGCGGTTTGCAGGCGCTACCGAAAGGCCAATATGAAGCTGCGGAATCACTGTCGCTGGGTTACTGGAAAACCCAGATGCTGGTGATTTTACCGCAGGCACTCAAGATGACCATTCCCGGCCTGGTGAATACCATCATTGCCCTGTTTAAAGATACCAGCCTGGTGATCATCATCGGCCTATTCGATCTCTTCAGTAGCGTGCAGCAAGCCACCGTCGACCCAACCTGGTTGGGGATGTCGACAGAAGGCTATGTGTTTGCTGCCATGGTTTACTGGATTTTCTGTTTTAGCATGTCGCGCTATAGCCAGTATCTGGAGAAGCGTTTTCACACCGGGCGTGCATCGCACTGAGGTTTAACATGACACAAACTATGACTAATGCGGCTGATGCCATGATGATTACACTCGAAAACGTTAACAAATGGTACGGCCAGTTCCATGTACTGAAAGACATCAACCTAAAAGTAAAACCACGTGAACGTATCGTACTGTGCGGACCTTCTGGTTCGGGTAAATCGACGACAATTCGTTGCATCAACCACCTCGAAGAACATCAGCAAGGACGTATCGTGGTGGATGGTATCCATCTCAATCACGATGTGCGCAATATCGAACGCGTTCGTACCGAAGTAGGTATGGTTTTCCAGCATTTCAATCTTTTCCCGCATCTCACGGTTCTGCAAAACTGTACGCTGGCGCCGATTTGGGTACGCAAAATGCCGAAGAAAGAAGCGGAAGAGTTGGCCATGCATTACCTCCAGCGTGTGCGCATTGCCGAGCATGCGCATAAGTTTCCCGGCCAGCTTTCGGGTGGTCAGCAGCAGCGCGTGGCTATCGCTCGTTCACTCTGTATGAAGCCGAAAATTATGCTGTTTGATGAGCCAACTTCAGCGCTCGATCCTGAGATGGTCAAAGAGGTGCTCGATACGATGATTGGCCTGGCAGAAGATGGCATGACCATGCTGTGTGTTACCCATGAGATGGGATTTGCGCGTACCGTGGCGGATCGCGTGATCTTTATGGATCGCGGTGAAATCGTGGAAGAAGCTCCACCTCAGGAGTTCTTCGCTAACCCGAAATCAGAACGTACGCGTGCGTTTCTGTCGCAGGTTATTCATTAATATCCAGATAGTGAGATTGAAAAGCGCCTCTGCTGCAAAGCAGGGGCTTTTTTATAACTGCAATTTTAATGGGGTGCTTTTGGCGGGCATAGACGGTTTTGATGCATACAAAAAAGCCCTGAACTTTCGTTCAGGGCTTTTGTGTTTGATGCCTGGCAGTTCCCTACTCTCGCATGGGGAGACCCCACACTACCATTGGCGCTACGGCGTTTCACTTCTGAGTTCGGCATGGGGTCAGGTGGGACCACCGCGCTAAAGCCGCCAGGCAAATTCTGTAATTTACCGAACTCACGCTTTAAAACTGGTGCTGATACCCAGAGTCGAACTGGGGACCTCACCCTTACCAAGGGTGCGCTCTACCAACTGAGCCATATCAGCACACTTTAATTTGATGCCTGGCAGTTCCCTACTCTCGCATGGGGAGACCCCACACTACCATCGGCGCTACGGCGTTTCACTTCTGAGTTCGGCATGGGGTCAGGTGGGACCACCGCGCTAAAGCCGCCAGGCAAATTCTTTGCGCAAAAACGAATAACATCCGCTTCCGCTAAATCTTTAATCCGTAAAACAAGCTGAAAATCCGGTCTCTCAGACCAAAACGCCTCTGGCGTTGTAAGGTTAAGCCTCACGGGTCATTAGTACCGGTTAGCTCAACGCATCGCTGCGCTTACACATCCGGCCTATCAACGTCGTAGTCTTCAACG